>NZ_JACVPY010000009.1 GCF_018881635.1 Polynucleobacter sp. UB-Piko-W3 | reverse complement strand
GTTCCGCCACCACCATCTAAGACATCATTACCAGCAAGGCCGAGTAAGGTTTGGTTAGCAACAGAGGTACCGGTCAGGATGTCGTTGGCGGTGGTACCGGTGATGGTGGGGTTGGGTAAAAAATTACCATTACCTTGCGCAAGAACAATGGTTCCATATTTAATGCTCTGTACGACATCAATATCGTAATTTGGTGAGCTGTCGAACCGAATAAATTCAACGCCACTAGCAACAATATCAAGGCCATCAGTTCCGCTTAGGGTAATACCAGCAAGCATTCCTGATGAATCAGCACTGTTCACCACAAAACTATAGTCCGTATATAAACCACTAAACAAGGCACGATCAATGCCAGCGCCGCCACCAATCAGATCATTGCCAGTGCCACCACGCAAGATGTCGTCACCCGCATTACCAAA
>NZ_JACVPY010000008.1 GCF_018881635.1 Polynucleobacter sp. UB-Piko-W3 | reverse complement strand
CCCACCATCACCGGTACCACCGCCAACGACATCCTGACCGGTACCTCTGTTGCTAACCAAACCTTACTCGGCCTTGCTGGTAATGATGTCTTAGATGGTGGTGGCGGAACTGCTGCCGGCAGTGCTGGTGGCGATACCCTGATGGGTGGCCAAGGTAACGATACCTATGTGGTGTACTCGTACGCCGATAAGATTATCGAAGACTATTACGCTGGTACGGATACGGTGCAAGCACGCGTGAGTTATATCCTGCCGACTAACGTCGAAAACCTCACCATGACCTACTTTAATAGTGGGCTCACCTATTTAGGTTTAGGTAATAACTTAGATAATGCGATGACTGGCGGCGCTGGTAATGACAAACTGTATGGCCGCGATGGTAATGATGTTCTGAGCGGCTTATCGGGTAATGATTATCTGTCTGGCGGTAATGGCAACGACACCATCTATGGTGGCGATGGTAATGACGCCCTTTATGGCAATGCAGGTCTAGATACTATTTATGGCGGCGCTGGTAACGACATCATTGATCCGGGCACCGGCTATTATGAGACCCTCTATGGCGGTACTGGTGATGATATTTATATCATCAACGAAAACTACTTCATGCCTTATTCAAAGATGATCGAATACGCCAACGAAGGCAATGACACGGTTATTACTTCGAATGGCTCGTTCACCTTGGCTGACAACGTGGAGAGCTTGGCCTTTGTTGGCGTGACTGGCGGTAACGGTACTGGTAATAGTTTGGCCAATGTCCTAGTTGGCAACACGGGCAGCAATACACTAGATGGTGGGGCTGGTAATGACACACTGTATGGCGATACTGCTAACCTCTTACTATCGGATGGCATGGCTGGCGGTACGAGTGATTACCTCATTGGTGGTGCCGGCAACGACGTGCTCTGGGGCCAATCGGGTGATGATACGCTCGATGGTGGCACCGGTAACGACACCATGTACGGTGGCACGGGTAACGATACTTACTACGTTGACTCTGCTAGTGACTACGCAATCGATGCCGCTAACTTAGCAGCGGGCTCTAATGGTGGCCTGATTAATACCGGTGGTGTGGATTGGATTTATGCCAGCGCCACCGTAGATATGAGTGATACCTCACACTTCCGCTATATTGAGAACGTGCGCTTAGTTGATAGTGCGCAAGCCTTCACCATGAGCGGTAGCGACTATTACAGCACTAGTTACCTAGGCATCATCGGTACAGAATATAGCAATATCCTCACGGGCAATCAGTACGACAACTGGATTAATGGCTTTGCGGGTGATGATACGATGACGGGTGGTGGTGGTAATGATGTGATTACGGGTGGCACGGGTAATGACACTTTAGATGGTAGCTACGGCAATATGGACATACTCATCTACGGTACCGGTAATATTGCTGACACCATTAGCAAGAATGATGGTCGTTATGGTTACAACCTCTTAGCAACCCTAACCAATCACAATGGTGATGGTATTAAGGCCAACCTCAATTACTATGACTACCGCTTTGATGCGAACAACCTCATTAAGGCTTACACGGTTACTGGTAGCGTTAACGTTAATGCGGGTACCGACCTGGTGTACAACTTCGATGGCATCGTGGGTACTAACTTTAATGACACGATTGTGGGTACTGATGGCGATAACTGGATTGAAGGTGGTCGTGGTAATGACACCTTAGTTGGCGCCGGCGGCTTTGACTGGGTCAGTTTGGGCGCTAACTCGAACTACGGCTTAACCGTTGACCTTGGCGCAATGCGCTTGGCTGATAACACTGTCGTGAATCTGGACTGGTCTAAATATCAGTCTCAAAGTACTGCTTTAGTGATTAACCTAGCAAGCTTGAGTACTGTAGCGAACGCTTACTACGATGGTGCCACCTATAGTGCTGGCACATTTATCACCAACGGCGGTAATGGTCTTGGCACCATTACCGCTTGGGGCTTTGAGGGCATTGGTTTATCGGATAACAATGACACTTTATATGGCACCACCAGCAATGATTATGTGATGGCTGGTAATGGCAATGATGTGATGTTCGGTGGTGATGGTAATGACCTGTTATACGGTAATGGCTCACAGAATGGCATCTTAGCTGGCACCGATGGTGTTCATGATCTTGATACCATTTATGGTGGCAATGGTAATGACACTCTCTATACTGGTGCAGGCAATAGCACGCTCTTAGGTGAGAATGGTGATGATAGTTTGATGGGCTCTTATGGCGCAGATACCTTGCTTGGTGGCGATGGTAATGACTACATCAATGGCGCCGAAGGTAATGATGTTCTAAACGGCGGCACAGGTTATGACAATCTGTATGGTGGTGCTGGTAATGATGTGCTCATCGGCGGTGGTTCCTACGACTGGCTCTATGGCGGCGCTGATAATGATACCTATCTGTACACCGGTAATGAGTATATTGCTGAGAACTATAACGAGGGTGTTGATGGCGTGATAGTGACTGCTAATGGCTACTATATGGGCGCTAACATTGAGAGGGCGGCTTTAGCGAATATGCCTGGCGCCACACCGAATCTGATGTCATTACCAAGCTATCTCTATGGCAATGAGCAAGATAACGTAGTCATGGGTAATACGGGTGATAACACTTTGGTTGGCAATGGCGGCGCTGACACCATTGCTGGCTATGGTGGTGATGACACCATTTATGGTGGCTATGGCGATGATCTATTTGGACTGACTTTAGATCCAACCCATAGCATTGATCCATCGACCTTAAACGGCTTTGGTGGCACGATCATGGACTTTAACCGCTATGGTGAGAACGATCACTTCTTACTCAACTTCTTAGCGGGGGGCACTGGTACTGGCTTCCACTATCAACTGAACGTGGGTTATGGTGCTAGCTTTATTAATGACTCGGCCCAAAGTGATGGCACACCAGAGGCGATGATCACCTATGATCCAGGATCTGGTTTATTGCAAATTGAGTTCCAGCATGAGACGAGCGCTGGTAGTGGTCAATGGACCTATGCAGGCGATAACGGCAATACCAACCTATCCTTCATTATTAACGGCGCCAATGACTATACCGCGGCAACCAATATCAATGCATCTAGCTTTGCGATCAATCTCTCTAATGATCTAACGCATCCAATGCAAAGTAATAGTGACTATTTTGGAACGCATCAGGTTTAGTGAGTGAGTATCTCAGTTGTTGATTAAGG
>NZ_JACVPY010000007.1 GCF_018881635.1 Polynucleobacter sp. UB-Piko-W3 | reverse complement strand
TTTGGTAATGCGGGTGACGACATCTTGCGTGGTGGCACTGGCAATGATCTGATTGGTGGCGGCGCTGGCATTGATCGTGCCTTGTTTAGTGGTTTATATACGGACTATAGCTACATCATTAACGTAGCAAATACTTCGGATGCAGTTGCAGGCGTCACCCTTGTCGGCCCGGACGGCAAAGATATTGTGATGTCCGATGTTGAATATATCGGATTTGATAATTCTAGTGGCGTGGTGATGGATGTGGCCCAATCGGTACGCTACGGCACAGCGATTTTCGTGAGTGATGGTGTCGGAAAAGTGGGTAGTTCAGCTCCCACCATCACCGGTACCACCGCCAACGACATCCTGACCGGTACCTCTGTTGCTAACCAAACCTTACTCGGCCTTGCTGGTAATGATGTCTTAGATGGTGGTGGCGGAAC
>NZ_JACVPY010000006.1 GCF_018881635.1 Polynucleobacter sp. UB-Piko-W3 | reverse complement strand
CTATAGTCCGTATATAAACCACTAAACAAGGCACGATCAATGCCAGCGCCGCCACCAATCAGATCATTGCCAGTGCCACCACGCAAGATGTCGTCACCCGCATTACCAAAGATGGTGTCATTACCACCGCCAGCATCAATCACACTGCCACCGGTATATGCGGTCAAGGTGTCGGCATAAGCAGAGCCCAAGAGATTCTCAAAGCTGGTGATGAGATCAGTACCGGCTGCACCAGTCACTGTGCTAGTAGTGCCATTACCAAGGTTCACCGTCACACCACCAGAGGCAGAGCGATATGAGAGCGTGTCATTACCACCACCACCATCTAAGGTGTCATCGCCATAGCCACCATCAATGGTGTTCGCACCACGGTTACCCGTAATGATGTCGGCATACTCAGTGCCGCGCAGGTTCTCAATACCGTAAAGTACGCTGTTACCAAGGCTGCTAATAACAGTGCCAACTTGTACAGAATCGTTATTCAGACCAGCATCATTTAGTGTTGCAGTAATACCAGAGTAGTTCCACTTAAAGTCAGCAGTATCGTTACCACTACCACCCATTAAGGTGTCAGAACCACCGAAGCCTTGCAAGCTGTTATCGCCCGCATCACCAATCAGGGTATCGTTGTAAATCGTACCAGTAATATTCTCAATATTTTTAAGTAGGTCAGTGCTAGCGCTGCCCAATAGCTCATTACCATCTGCTACGGTGACGCTCACATATCCATTAGCATCTTTAGCGGCTGATAGATCTACCGTAATACCGGTAGTACTTCTGGTCGCGTTGTTATTGGCAATCAATGCTTCGGAGTAGTTAATCCAGTCACTACCTGCGCCGCCATCAATCGTATCGTTACCGTCTAGACCTCTAAAGACGTTATCACCGCTACTACCCGTTAAGGTGTCATCAAAGCGTGAGCCCACTACACGCTCAATCCCAATCAAGGTATCGTAACCATCGGCGCCCGAGGCAGTACCCCAAATCTGACCATTAAAGTCGATACCACTTCCGTAGTTATACGCTGAGTAGTTATACGTACCAGCGCCCAGGTTCACGGTGACACTACCATTAGCCCACTTGTACGATGCCCAATCATTGCCACCGCCACCAATTAAGGTATCGTTGCCTTGGCTACCAGCAAGCCAGTCGGCACCAGAGCTACCAATAAGGATGTCATTACCATCGCCACCACGCGCACCGGTCATACCGATCAAGATGTCGTTGCCATCAGCACCAGTAGCAGTGCCATAAGACATGCCACTAATAGAGATGCCTGCAACAGTAGATAAACTTAAAGAAGATGCTGCATTACTACCAACACCTAGATTGACAGTAACGCCGTAAGCGCTATTAAGGTAATCAGCCCAGTCAGTAGCAGCCTCAGCAAGTGCGCCAGGAAAACCATTACTAATGCCGACTAAAACGTCATTACCTAAACCCCCGCGTAGCCAGTTACCAGAGGTAGAACCAATCAAAGTATCGTTATAGCTAGTGCCGCGGATACCTTCAATGTTGTAAAGCGTATCGGGGCCCATCTGAGTGTTGACGGTGCCAGTGATCGTGTTGTACTGAGTACCAATTGCAATACCACCTAAAGTGAGGTTGGTCGTAGTACCAGCGCTTAGTCCACCCAAGTTGGCAGTAATGCCCATCGTAAAGAGGGAGCTTTGGTAATCGACCCAGTCGGTACCGCGCTCTACTGAGGAGCCACCATAAAAAGTATCTAGGCCGCCGCGACCAGCAAACCAATCACTAGAATATCCACCAACAAAGAGGTCAGACTGCGCGGTACCAGCGATGTACTCGACTGATTGCAAATAATCCGCACTACCAGATGCTAGCAAAGTGCTCGCAGAAAAACTACCGGCTGTATAGTTTTGGTTCTTAAAGACAAAGTAGTCATTAAGTGATGCAGCATTACCTTGATCGGTAGCGAGCACCATAACGCCTTTAACGCCTGCACTCAGATTATCGAGCGCGCCATAAGCAGCAGTATCTGAACCTAAGCCGCCATCAATGCGGTCATATCCACCACTAGCAAAGATAGTGTCATTACCAGAGCCTGCTTCAAGCCAATCACTACCAGCACCACCCGTCATGGACTCGTTATAAATACTACCGATTAACAGGTTGTTCTGGTTAAAGTTAGCGTTATAAGAGTAAACCGTATTGCCAGATACTTCGGTAAACGATTGATACGTTTGGCTACCAGTAGAACCATTAACGGTATAGCCATTAACACCAATACTAAATTGGGTACCCTCATTGGCAAAGTTACCAATCAGAGTCTGGGTAGCAATTAACTGCTTACCAAAGCCATCGGCATAAGTGCGGGTGTAGATATTGCCATCGGTGCCGCGCTCAGTAAAAGTAAAGCCTACTTGCGAGCCGTTTGGATTGACCTTAACGGTTGAGGTGCCAGCGTAATCAATAAAGGTATCACTACCACTGGTACTGACCAGTGTGC
This sequence comes from Polynucleobacter sp. UB-Piko-W3, assembly GCF_018881635.1. Classification (GTDB taxonomy): domain Bacteria; phylum Pseudomonadota; class Gammaproteobacteria; order Burkholderiales; family Burkholderiaceae; genus Polynucleobacter. The sequence continues at coordinate 118 of NZ_JACVPY010000006.1, read as the reverse complement.
TCACACCATTGCGAATCACAGAATCGACCCCAAAGGTCATGGTGTAGGTATCGTTACCGCCATTACCGATTAAGGTGTCATCACCTAAACCACCATCTAAGGAGTCGTTGCCAGAGCC
>NZ_JACVPY010000005.1 GCF_018881635.1 Polynucleobacter sp. UB-Piko-W3 | reverse complement strand
CAATAACATTGCAAAAAATGCAGGTCATTACAAAGGAAAGGTCTTTGTACGTGCAAGGGATGCCATTCTGGAGCTAACCACCTATATGCTCATGCGCTCCATATACCAGTGCCTCCAGGAGAATCCAGACATCCCATTTACTCAGGCAGGTATTGATTTTAATGGCTATGGCATCCCTAACATGCCAGGATCCTGGGTTCGGTTTGCAAGCAAACGCTCCTATGTTCGCGCTAAAAACTGCATGATTCTTAAATGAAAATTCTTCTTTATTTTCACGATGCTGCATTACCCCATTCCCGCTACTTACTCAAAGCATTCTCCGATCAACCTAGGGTATCGCAGCTGACAGTTTGCTATCCGGAAGCAAGGGGGGAAGATGTCATTTTTTCTGCTCAATCAAACTCTCCCGCCTTAGCTACCAACAAAGATTTTGATTCGCTTCCCTATCAAATGCTCTCACTTAAAAGCATGTGGCTCAGACCAAAATGGGCCTCTTTTATGGCTTTATTACAGGCTATCAAATCCGAAAAACCTGACTACGTCATTGTGCTCGATGAAGCCCTTTACCTCAACACCCTATTTGCAGGCATTGCGGTTAAGCTCGCAAAGTTAAAGGCGCCCGTAGTTTGTTATGGTTTTGAAAATATTCATCAGATACCACCATGGGGCTGGCTAAAGAAAAAGGGGTTGAGTGGTTTACGTATCTTTGTGCGCAAAACATTGCGATACCTACTGGTGGATAGGCTACTCCACCCCATTCGCAAGAAAGTAGTTTCTGGGGCACTTGTCTCTTATAAAGAATGTGCAAAAGTCATTCATCAATCACACTGGCCACTATTACCAATCAAAGAGCAGTGGTGGGGAGTTGATGTTGAATTATTTTCAAGGGCAAAGAAAGAATTTAAGACGCGTCCAGCAGTATGGGGGGCCTCAAGCAATCAAGCCGTAATCGGCTTTGTTGGAAGATTTGTACCTGAAAAGGGAGTTGCCGACCTTATTCAATCTCTAAAGGTTTTGGGTAGTCAATATTTACTCGTTTGTATTGGCGCTGGGCCAGAGCAAGCGGCTTATGAGGCATTGGCAAGAGATTGCAAAGTTTCTGAGCAATTAATCATTTTGCCACCTATGCCCGCCTATGAATTAGCAACACACATAGCCGCTATGGATGTATTAGCACTCCCCTCGCATACCGAAACATTCTGGAAAGAACAGTATGGCCGTGTATTAGTTGAGGCTATGGCAGCAACAGTTCCTGTAATAGGTAGCCGCTCTGGTGCCATACCCTATGTGATAGAAGAGCATGACTGCACATTTGAAGAGGGTGACATTCAAGGCATCTGCTCTGCAGTGCGGGCTGCACAATCGAAAACTGATACCCAAAAATTAGTCTTATATGATCGCGCCAAACAGGGTGATGCAAATACATTTGCCCAAGGATTTATTGGCTTTTATGATGAGCTGGTCAAGGCATGATTTTTCAATACCTTAAAAATCGCTATGAAGTAAGGCGCCCTGCTGCGCTGATATATCTTGGTCTGGCCGATTGTTTTTGGTGGGCTCTTGAAAAACTCTGCCGTCTAAAAATACCGCTACTGTCTCGAAATCTAGAAAATATAACTGCTCCTAAGAAAATTCTCTTGGTAAATGGTGCGCATTTAGGCGACCTAGTCATTTCAACAGCAGTGATTAGGCGCATCAAAGAGGTAAACCCGCAAGTAGAAATTGGATTTGTAGCAGGCTCATGGGGCGCTGACTTACTCAAAAAGCATCCTGGCGTCGATCATTTTTACCCCGCGAACCACTGGCGCCTCAATCGCTCAGCAACCTCAAAACTCTCTAAGATGATTCTCTACTGGCAACAATGGTGGGCTGCGTATCACGCCATTCGTAAAGAGCAATATGACGTTGCCATCTTGTTAAATAGCTTTTTTCCCAATTTCGCGAGCTTATTGTGGTCTAGCAATTGCAAACTCACCATAGGTTATGTCAGCTCTGGGGGTGGTCCACTCCTAAACATCTGTCTTCCAAAGCCCAATCAATCTGAACAAGTAAATCAGCTACAGCTTTTGAATGCAGTTAATATGAACGGCCCTTCAAGTAGCTGGGTTGAGATAAACCAAGCTCAATTAAGCAAAGTAATACAAGATGAACTGCCCCAGAAATTTATCTTGCTGCACCCAGGCACCGGAAACCCACATAAGGAATGGCCAATTGAGCGCTGGATTACGTTAGGAAAAACGCTGAGTGAGGAGGGTCATACCCTAGTACTGACTGGTCATGGAGATGGAGAGTCCACTCTTTGCAAAAGAATTGCAGCGGAAGTAAATGGTATTGATCTATCAAATCAGATCAATCTCAATGACTGGTGTTTTGCCATTCAGAGGGCTGATGTCATCATTGGTGTAGATTCTGCTGCTGGTCACATCGCAGCAGCGCTAGAAAAGCCTTTTATCGGCATCTATTCTGGGATTGGGGAAGTGGCTCGCTGGACGCCCTCCGGAAATAAAGCATTTGTTCTGACGCATGCCATGCCATGCTCACCATGCCATACTAGACCTTGCATGGAACGACCTTGTTTGCTTAAGATAGAGCCAAAAGATGTTCTAACAGCCACCCATCGAATGCTGACTCAATGAATATGCTTTTTGTCCGACTTGGAGCGATTGGTGACGTCATTCAAGCGGCGGCTGCCTTACGTATTTTTAAAGATAGGCATCCCGATATCACGATTGATTGGGTCATCGACTCAGCTTATGTGGGGTTAATTCAGTCTTTCGGGGTTGCCGATAAGGTGATTGGCATTAACTCCAAATCCTTTCTGACAGGAAATATCTTCTCTCGCTGTATTGGCTTAATCAAAGCTCAGTTCAAGCTTGGATTTCGCCTTCAATATGATGTACTGGTAACTGCCCATCCCGACTGGCGCTATAACGTACTGAGCGTATTTGTTGGGACCAAAAAACGCATTACCCCTCAAGACTTAGAGAATGGTCGCGGCTTTATCACTACCCAAAATCGCACTTCAGAATACCTTCGTCTACTTAAGCTCACTTCTTCGAGTCCTCTCAATTCTCAGAATAATGACGATGTTTCTGTAGATAAAGCCATAGCAAACCTGGGTCTTGTTGCTCTTTCAAGCTACCGTGGCGCTTACTCTAGCCAGCTTAGCTCAAACCTGCCATTGGAATATATTGCAATCGTGCCGGGCGGAGCCAAGAATACTTTACGGGATGATCCTCTTAGGCGCTGGCCTATTGCCTCTTATGTAGAGCTAGCAAGAGCTTTAATCTCATCCGGAAAAAATATACTTCTTTTGGGTGGCCCAGATGATCAATGGGTTAATCAATATTTTGAGGATCTCCCCGTGAGCAATTTGATTGGCAAAACCAATCTTCTGGATATGGTTCATTTGCTTGATAAAGCTCAAGCAACAATTTGTCATGACAGCGGCCCATTGCATCTAGCTAGCATCACTAATACACCGCTAATAACGATTTTTGGGCCGACCCCAGCTAGCGCAGTCATTTCTAGCACCCGTATTAAGACCGCTATATTAGAGCCAGGCAAGGAAATCTCTTGCAGTCCATGTTATGACGGAAAAAATTATGCGGCATGCAATAACAATATATGCATGCAAAATTCTTCGGTCAATCAAGTGCTAGAAAAATTGAATATGCTCTTATTGACACCCAATAAAAGTCATTGAAGAGCAATAGCGATAGGCGATTAATGAGCAAAGAACGAGGAAGCAGTCTTCTCAAGAATATCGATCGATATATCGGCAGTATTCTTTTACTGTTTTTATCACTGTCATTTACTATCCATAAAGCTATTTGCAGTATTACTAACAGTCTTTTTTCATCTAGCCAATCCAAATCTTCGCAGAGATCCTCCAATACAGAAAATTGTCTCCTCGTATGCTTTGGGGCAATTGGCGATCTGATTTTGCTCACGCAAGCAGCTAAAATCCAACTTCAGGGTAAAAAGGTTTACTTAGCCTGTACAAGCTCAAACAAAGCTTGCGCTGATCTATATCAAGATTTTTATGCTGGAATTGAAATCATTGATATCTGCTCGCCAATATCACTTTTGAATGTTTGCAAAAAACATCAAATTAAATTGATCTTTGATAGTACACAATGGGCAAATATTGGGCCGATCCAAAGTGGCATTGCCCGACTTCTTGGAAGCGACATCCAAACCATCGGTTTTCATACAGCAAGCTATTTACGCAACAGCGCCTACACGTATGTAGTTGAGCATTCGAATAAGCTGCACGAAATTGGGAACTTTATCAATCTTTTAGCCCCAAAACCTTTGATCTCATCAAATGCCGATATCCAAATACTGGCACCAACGCTTTATGAACAAAAACCATTAAACAGTACTAAAAAAATTCTGTTTCATCTTTGGCCATCAGGCACACGCTCTTATTTAAAAGAATGGCCAATCGCCAATTGGCTAGAGTTAGCGCAACACCTCTCTTCTCAGGGCTACAGTATCTATCTCAGTGGAAGCCCTGCGGATGCATTGCGAAACGAGCAGTTTATTGCTCAATCAAACCTACCGTTGGTCAATATCGCTGGTAAATATGATCTATTGGGTCTTCAAAAGTTGATTGCTCGCGATATCGAGTTTGCTGTTTGTGTAAATACTGGAATTTTGCATTTAACTGCGAGCCAAGGAGTTCCTGTAATCGGCTTACATGGCCCTACAAACCCAAATCGCTGGGGCCCATTAGGCTCCAAATCGATCTCGCTACTACCTAGCTCAGGTCTATCTGCGTACCTGCACTATGGCTTTGAATACCCAAAAGATGATCAAACCGCCTACTCTCTCGATAAGCTGGCCGTTTCCCAGGTAATCGATGCTATTAATCGTTTAAATCATCCCCAGTAATTAGATGCTACCCAGTCGTAAATAACTGATTTAATATACGCTGTGGCTAGAAATATACGACTCTCTTCTCCAGCAGCCTCTTACATGCTTCGTCTTGGAGACGGTCTTGTTATTTTGGTGTCAGGCCTTCTTGCGCTAAATATTCGCCAAGTACTCAATTTACCAATCGAATTTCCTTCAAATTTATCCGGCTACTACAGCTTAATCGCCGTAGGAGCACTTCTATTCTCAACTCTTTCAGGTGGGGTATATCGCTCTTGGCGCGGGGCATTAATGCCTGCAATGCTTGCGCGCATTACCGGAAGATGGCTATTGGTGGTTGGCATCATCTTGCTCTGGTTGTTTATCTTTAAAACATCTAGTGAATTTTCGCGGGTTTGGTTTGGTGTTTGGGTATCGCTCGGTGTTATTTTGCTGTGGATTGAGAGGCTTGCGCTCTATGTATTCTTGAGAGTCCTACGCCGTCGCGGATTTAATCTGCGCCATGTCGCCATCATCGGCTCTGGATCGGCTGCTAAAAATCTAGAGTCTCGAATTTCTTCTGCAGGCTGGTCTGGATACAGTCTTTCAAAAGTCATCGCTAATACCGATAAAGCAGAGCTAGAACAATTGGCTAAAGATTCAGTTGATGAAATTTGGCTTGCCCTACCCCTGGGTAATGAGACTGCCATTAGAGATACCCTGCATGCACTGCGCCACAGTACAGCGTCTATCCGTTTTGCTCCTGACCTTTTTACCCTCAGACTTGTTAATCACGGCGTCAGCGATATCTTGGGCATACCAATGTATGACCTATCAACCTCGCCAATGACTGGAGTCAATCAATTCTTAAAGTGGTGTGAAGACAAAATACTCTCAAGTCTTATTCTTCTGCTCATCAGTCCAATCATGTTGATATTGGCTATTGGAGTCAAGTTAAGCTCTCCAGGCCCAGTGTTTTATAGGCAAGAACGGATTGGGTTAAATGGAGCAACATTTAATATGCTCAAATTTCGCTCTATGCCAGTAGATACTGAAAAATTTGGGGTGCAATGGGGCGGCTCTGCTGCAAAGGCAACCAGCCGTTTTGGCCAATTGATTCGTAAAACGAGCCTAGATGAGTTGCCACAATTTTTGAATGTTCTCTCAGGCGACATGTCTATTGTTGGGCCGCGCCCTGAGCGCCCCATGTTCGTAGAGCAATTTAAGGAAGAAATTCCGGACTATATGAAAAAGCATTTAGTGAAGGCCGGAATTACAGGGTGGGCCCAAGTAAATGGCTGGCGAGGCGATACCGATCTTGCCACGCGGATCGAATACGATCTTTACTATATTGAAAACTGGTCTATTGGACTCGATCTTAAAATTATCTTACTAACAGTTTTCAAAGGATTTGTTAGTAAAAATGCTTACTAAGCAAATCAGCGCTTAGCACCCTGCTGATACTTCCAAGAGCTATCGCACATTAATTGCAAGTCTCGCTTAGCCTCCCAATTCAGTAGATTCTTAGCTTTTTCTACTTTAGCAAAGTAAATCGGCAAATCACCACTTCTGCGCTCTTTCACCATCTTGGGTATTGCCTGCTTGGCAGACTTCTCAAAAGCATTAATCAGGTCATACACACTATACGGAATACCCGTACCTAGGTTAATGGCTTCCCAGCCCTTGTGATCCCTCGTGAAAGCCAGCGCTGCAGCGTGCCCTTCAGCCAAATCCATAACGTGAATGTAGTCACGCTCACCCGTACCATCTTTAGTATCGTAATCATCGCCAAAGACGTTGAGATGCGGTAATTTTCCAGAAACTACCTGGCAGATATAGGGCATGAGGTTGTTGGGGATGCCTTGAGGCAGCTCACCAATCAGACCTGATTCGTGCGCACCAATGGGATTGAAATAACGTAAACAAACAATCGACCAGTCAGGATCGGATCTAGAAAGATCTTGCAAGATCTCTTCTACTTGAAGCTTGGTTCTACCATAGACATTCATGGGTGATAAAGGGTGCTCTTCATCGTAAGGCAGATATTGCGGTATGCCATAAACGGTAGCGCTAGAGCTAAAGATGAGCTTTTTTACATTGGCAGCTTGCATCGCCTCCATGAGCGTAATAGATCCACCGACATTATTGTCAAAATACTTGAGTGGATCTACGCCAGATTCAGCAACAGATTTGAGACCAGCAAAATGAATGACGCACTCAATCTGGTGATCTTGCAAAATACTTTTGACTAAAGTCAGATCTCGAACATCACCCTCATAAAAAGGGAATTTTTTACCGGCAATCATTTCTAGGCTACCCAAAGTCTGTCTTTGACTATTGCATAAGTTATCGATGATCACGACCTCGTGGCCCTCGCCCGCTAGCACTGCTGCAGTATGACTACCAATAAAACCTAGCCCACCCGTTAGGAGAATATTCATAATGACTTATGCCTTCAAATTAGTCATGGATTGCCTCAGGTAACTCCTGCTTCTGGGGGAGCTGTAAAGCCGTGAGCATCGCAAACCAGTAAAACAAGATTTCTACTGCATGCTTGCCGTTGAGCTCACCGACCAGATACAGTAAGAAAATCATTCCCGCCATCATTGGCACAGTCAGTTTAAATGGGCCATTTGACTGCAGGCCAAAATAAAACACGCTAGCCAAAACCATCCACATGAGTAATAGCGCTGGAATACCAAACGATAATCCCAAATCAATCCACCCGCTGTGGGTTGCATAAGGCGTGGCGCCTGGATAATCAATCTGTAAAAGCCTATTAAAAGGCTTATATAAGATACCGATGCCCATGGGATGCTGTCCAATTAGCCTGACCCCTACCACCGCCCAAGCCACGCGTTCATAGTTATTACCCACTACCTCGCGGCCAGCATCAGTTTTAGGATACGCACCGCCATCATTTGACTTCTGCCAGTGAGGATACTTATCTATCTGTACTGCAATTTTGGCATCTTCTATCAATGTTACCCAGCCGCGATTGCGCTGCATTTGTTGATAGGCAAACAGTGATGCCACAATTGCAGCCGCTAGAATAAAGAGTATGACAATCTTGAGCTCTTTTGTAGCGCCTTGAGTCAGGATGCGTTTTACAACCCATACCAATGTACCCATAATCAGAGCGGCAAATAGAATGGCAGCTAAACCAAAACCATTGCGCGTATCGTAAATAAACACGTACGAATACATTACGAGCACAATGCCTACAAACCAAAAGAGTAGCGCCCATAGATGTTTGCTCAGTTGCTGGCGCCTAAATAGATCCAATACTGTTCCTGTTAAGCCAGCAATGAGTACAGTACCCACTAAGACGCCATTAATCTTGCCGTCGAAAAGATAACCATGGTAATCAGGAACAAAAAACGCTTTAGCCGCTAAAGCTTTTGGAATGTACTGTGCATAGACTGCCAAAATTCCAGCCAGAATTCCGAGCCAGAGGTAGTTTATTAGCAGCGGCTTGCGCAAAATCGCCAAGCCTGTACCCCAAGCCAAGATTGAACCGAGAAGCGCTCGCAACCAAGTGCTCTTTAACTCCTGAAATTGATTGGCTGGATCTTGTGAAAAGCAAAAAAAATGGATAAGTACCCAAGCAAAAATCGTTATAACGCAAATGATGGGTAAAACATTTATTGAGTGCAACTGCTTTTTTAGCTTGCCAAAGCGCCAATCGTGAATAATGTAGATGATTGAGATGATAGCCCCCAAGACCAATACAATATTGCGTAGCGCAATCGTATCTTTGATAGCCCAGATAGCTAGCAAGATGACGTTTAAGAAAATTAATCCATTACCAAGGTAATCTTGCTTGCTTGAGGTGCCGCTAGAAGCCAGTCTCATCGAGATTGATTTAGCTTGCTGAAAATTCTGCTTGGGTCAACATTTGGGCGTAAGCATTTACAAGGCCCTGCTCAAGCTGAACTTGGGGTTTCCAGCCCAATTGATTTAAAAGGGTTGAACTCATCCACTTGCGTGGTGCGCCGTCTAGCTTTGAAGTATCAAAACTAACCTTACCTTCATAAGCGGTCGCCTTTGCGACAGCAGCTGCTAATTCTGCAATAGTGACATCTGAACCAAATCCGACATTGATGTGACTTTGCATTGGCTCAGTTTGTTCATCGTAGATTTTTTTATCCAACTCCATCACAAACACCGAGGCTGCAGCCATGTCATCGACGTATAAAAACTCGCGCTTAGGCGTACCTGTACCCCAAATGACCACTTCTGGAGCATTGCTTAGCTTAGCCTCATGAAATCTTCTAATCAGCGCCGGAATGACGTGGCTATTTTCTGGATGGTAGTTATCACCTGGGCCATATAAATTAGTAGGCATGACAGAGCGATAGTCCACACCGTGTGATTGGCCGTATTGACGGTTATAGCTCTCACACATCTTGATGCCTGCAATCTTAGCAATCGCATAAGGCTCATTGGTAGGCTCTAATTTACCTGTCAGCAGAGCATCCTCACTCATAGGCTGAGGAGCTAGCCTTGGATAGATACAGCTTGAACCTAGAAACAGCAGTTTTTTGACGCCATTCACAAAAGCTTGATGGATCACATTGTTTTGTACCATCAAGTTGTCATAAATAAATTCTGCAGGAAGCGTATTGTTTGCATGTATGCCGCCCACCTTAGCAGCAGCCAAATACACCTGATCTGGCTTTTCTTGTTCAAAAAATGTTTTGACTGCAGATTGATTGGTTAAATCCATTTGCGCATGCGTACGAGTCACAATATTCTTGTAACCCTTAGCTTTCAGATTGCGCACAATGGCAGAACCCACCATGCCGCGGTGGCCTGCTACATAGATCTTTTGGTTCAAATCTGATGGCATCTAAACGGCTTCTTTATCTTTTATTGAATTTAATAGACTTTTAATTCTCTTTACCAACCGCAACTGAGAAACCATGCTTTTGTAATAAAGCATGCTGCTTAGCTTGATCTAAATCATTTGCTACCATCTCCACAATCATTTCATCTAGGGTAATTTCTGGAACCCAACCAAGCTTTTCTTTAGCCTTAGTCGGATCGCCTAAGAGGGTTTCTACTTCCGTAGGACGGTAGTAGCGTGGATCGATTTGTACCACTACATCACCCACTTTAAGTGCAGGCGCTTTATCGCCCTCAATGGCAGCTACGATCGCTTTTTCATTTTCTGCCTTGCCTTCAAACTTGAGCGTAATACCCAGTTGCTTAGCACTGCGGATGATAAATTCACGTACGGTGAACTGCACACCGGTGGCAATCACAAAGTCTTCTGGCTGCTCTTGCTGCAGCATGAGCCACTGCATACGCACGTAGTCTTTGGCATGACCCCAGTCACGTAAGGCATCAATATTACCCATGTAGAGACACTTCTCAAGACCCTGAGCGATATTCGCTAAGCCACGAGTCACTTTACGAGTCACAAAGGTTTCACCGCGACGCTTAGACTCATGATTAAACAAAATACCGTTACAGGCATAAATGCCATAAGCTTCACGGTAGTTCACAGTAATCCAGTAAGCGTACATCTTAGCTACTGCATAAGGGCTTCTTGGATAAAACGGAGTCGTCTCTTTTTGTGGAATCTCTTGGACTAAGCCATAGAGCTCAGAGGTAGATGCCTGGTAGAAGCGGGTTTTCTTCTCCAAACCTAAAATCCGAATGGCTTCTAGCATGCGTAGTGGGCCCATTGCATCGACGTCAGCTGTGTATTCAGGAGACTCAAAAGAAACTGCCACGTGGCTTTGCGCGCCCAGGTTATAGATCTCATCTGGCTGGCACTGCTTGATAATACGAACGAGATTACTCGTGTCAGTTAAATCACCATAGTGAAGAATTAAGTCTGGGTGATTGATATGCGGGTCTTGGTAGATATGATCAATGCGCTCAGTATTAAAGGAAGATGCGCGGCGCTTGATGCCATGCACGATATAGCCTTTTTCTAATAAGAACTCAGCCAAATAAGAACCATCTTGACCAGTAATACCAGTAACTAATGCAACTTTTTGCTTACTCATAGGATCTCTCTTTAAAACGATCTGTTTATTAATGTGTACTTCACAATCTGCACTTAACTTCTACCGTAGGTATCTTCAAAACGCACAATATCGTCTTCACCCAAATAGCTACCTGACTGCACTTCAATAATTTCTAGAGGGGTCTTACCAGGATTAGCCAAGCGATGCGTTTGACCCTGTGGAATATAAGTACTTTGGTTTTCAGTAAGCAGCAGCACTTGGTCACCATTGGTAATTTCAGCGGTGCCCTTCACCACTATCCAGTGCTCAGCACGATGGTGGTGCATTTGAAGGGATAAGCTGGCTCCTGGTTTTACCTGGATGCGCTTGACCTTAAAGCGCTCACCCTCATCTACGCTGTCATACCAACCCCAAGGGCGGGATACTTTGCGGTGCAGGTTTTTCTCTTCACGCTTTTGCGCCTCTAATTGACCTACGATATTTTTCACATCTTGGCTATTTTTACGATCCGCTACTAAAACCGCATCAGCAGTTTCTACAATGATGAGATTCTCAACACCCACTGCACTAACCAAGCGACTGCTAGCGTGCACTAATGAGTTTTTGGAGTTTGTCAGCAAGGTATCGCCACTAGTCACATTTCCAGCTTGATCTTGCTTGCCCACTTGCCATACTGCATCCCAAGCACCGAGATCATTCCAGCCGGCATTCAGCTCCACCATCTTGATGGGATATTTTGAGCCAGGGCACTTTTCAATAACCGCATAGTCAATCGACTCGCTTGGTATAGCATTAAATAATTCCTTAGCAGGGCGGAAGAAATCAACATCACCAGAAGCGTCCAAGGATTTTGCATGCCAAGCTTTTTCAGTTGCAGCCAAAATATCAGAGCGATATTCCTTTAAGGCAGCCAACCATACGCTGGCCTTTAGGACAAACATGCCACCATTCCAAAAGTAGCCACCCTCAGACAAGTATTGTTTGGCAGTCGCTTCATTCGGTTTTTCAACAAAGCGCTCGACTACTAAACCACCATCTTTTAAGCCACCCTGTACTTTGATGTAACCGTAACCTGTTTCAGGTGCATTTGGTGTAATACCTAAGATGGCAATCGCGCCCTCTTGTGCAATTTGAATAGCGTCTTGCAGAGCCTTAGTAAATGCCGCAGGGTTGCCAACTGTTTGATCTGCAGGGGTCACTACCAAGATTGGATCTTCATGAGTACCAGCTGCAAGATCCTGCGCATAGAGCGCTGCGAGAGTAATTGCGGGGGCTGTATTTCTACCAGAAGGCTCGAGCAATAAAGTGGCTTCCATCTTTTTGGAGTCGCTCTTTAATTCACGAAGTTGATCAAGCGCTAAAAAGCGATGTTCTTCGTTGGTAACGATGATGGTCTTGCCCAATGAAACATGTTGGTTTGCTACCGAATGAATTCGACTAATGGCTTGCTGAAATAGGCTTTGATTTGAGCCGTCACCTGAGAGCACCAAAAACTGTTTTGGAAATCCGGAGCGAGAAAGCGGCCAGAGACGAGTTCCAGACCCCCCACAGAGAATTACGGGCAAAACTTGCGTCATAAGCAAATAGCTAACCTTTTGAATGTATTGTGTAATTTTACGGTTTTAAAGCAATTAACCCTAGATTTTATCGCTTTATCAGTGGCTAACTTCTTATAAAGTGGCTTCACATTAGCAAAAGTGCAATATAAGGCTATATTTTCCCAAAAATAGCCTTATCCAGGGGGGTGCTATATCTGTCCAAATACCAAAATTTCTACTGCAGTCTATTTGGGTAAGACCTACCGGTGACATTGCTGTAAATCGCCCCCGCAATCACAAGCAAGATTGAATCGATCATTACCGGAAAAAATGCATAGCGGTAATGTATTACATTTCCCAGGACTGCGATCAGAGCAACCGCTGCTGCTGGTGGGTGTAAACAGCGCAAAGTGAACATTCCCAAAATTGCTAAGCTGGCTGCAATCGGCATAGCCAGCATAGGATTCTGAATAACAATCGTGACACTAATCCCAACCAAGGCCGAAAGTGTATTACCCGCAATCACAGCCCAAGGCTGAGCCATAGGGCTGCTCGGCAAGGCAAATACTAACAAAGCACTGGCTCCTAAGGATGCTATGAGCCACTCATCAATTCCACTGAGTTCACCTAAAAACTTGGCAAAACTCAAGACTAGTAATAAGCCAATCAAGGCGCCGCCACATGCTCTGAAACGCTCAGTCCAGCTCACCGGGGGTTGATCCCCTCCCAAATAAAAGGAGCAGCGCTTAATCCAGAATCTAAAGGTGTGCCTCATGAGTGAATTACTTTACCTTCTTTACTGCGGCTATAGAGTTTGGGTATACCCAATGAAAAAGCCACTCAATGCATGAGTGGCTTTTTTGGCTAGGCAATCAAATGGGCTCGAAACTAGCAGTCCATGTGATGCTAAATATCCTGCTAGTCTTTTACTTACCAGCCATCTTGGCCCAAGCACTGCAATGGCCTTTAGCAGCCACTTGCTTACCAGCAAACAATGAGCAACCGCCCGCAGCAGAATCTGCTTTGCCTTGGTAGAGAGCGCAATTATTGCAATACTTGCCAGCGACTTTAGAGACGGCAACATACTGTAAAGCTTTGGCTTGTGGATCAGTTTCAGCAACCATTGCTTGAGCTTGAACCTTACCGTTCAATGCCAAGGTGCAAGCACCAGCAGCGGACAAAATCATAAATTGACGACGACTATTTTTCATGGATTCTCCAAAAAATAAAAAGCGAATGATGTGCAAGCGATCCACACCTCTAAGAAACTTAGGTGATCATAGTGGAGATGAATTAATGCTGCTAGGGACCCCGTAAGCCAATGATTTATATAGAAATATAGTTGAGAATTATTCTCAGGCAGATCTGCACTTAGCGCCAACCTTTTAGATTCATGCAGCTTGCCCATTGCCGCAGGTGCGTCCCAGACCCCGTCTCTGGATAAACTTCCCGACAATCACGCAAATCTTTGCGATAAGTAGCTTGGTTATTTTTGGTGAGATCTTGATTTTCAGGAGGTGCTGAAACACATGCCCCCAACATCAAACTGATTAAAAGGGATGTGCAAACATAGACACCTGCTTTGCCAAACCAATTAAATGCTTACATGCCCAACACGCAATCAACGTTTTTCTAGTAGCGATAAAAACTCGCGACGCAAATTAGGATCTTTTAAGAATGCGCCACGCATCACACTATTAATCATTTTTGAGTCGCGATCTTTTACACCACGCCATTGCATACAAAAGTGATCTGCTTCCATCACAATGGCTACACCTGTTGGCTTAATTTTTTTCTCTAGCATATCGGCTAACTCTACTACTGCCTCTTCCTGAATTTGTGGTCTACACATTACCCATTCAGTTAAGCGTGAATACTTTGATAGGCCGATCAAGGCCGATGCTTTGCTAGGCAATACCCCAATCCAAACGCGTCCCATGATAGGACAAAGGTGATGGGAACAAGCACTTCTCACAGTAATGGGGCCAATAATCATGAGCTCATTGAGGCGACTGACATTGGGAAACTTGGTAAGTGTAGGCTGCTCTACATAGCGGCCATTGAAGACTTCTTTTACAAACATCTTGGCTACGCGCTGACTAGTATTTTTGGTGTTGTGATCACTCTGCGTATCAATGACCAAACTCTCAAGCACTGCCTGCATCTTTTGGGCAACCTCATCAACTAAGCCCTCAAGCTCGCCTGGTTTAATAAATGCCGAAATATTGTCATTGGCATGAAAGCGCGCTTTTTGGGCTTCAATGCGGCGGCGAATAACAACTGACAAAGGCGTACCAACATCCTCTTTTTTATTTGCAACCTTGGTAGCAGCCTGAGTGGCTACTTTAGTTGCTACCTTGGTTGCTACTTTTTTGATAGGTAATTTTTTAGCTGGCATGGTGTCTTAGTAGTCTCGTATTGTTGAATCGTATTTTGCTGATTGTGATTAATTAGTTAAATCTGAAAAAAAATGCTCACTACACAAATCGATCCCAGGACCCAAACAATCGTTCTGGTCGTTGGCCAATTGGCAAGATAGCAAATCAAAAAAGCGATGCGTGCTAATACAAAGCCGATAGCAAGCAGGTCGACTCTAGCTTGCGGTGCATTGTTTATGCTGGCGATAATCACTGCTGCAAAAAAGAGGGGGAGCGATTCAAAAAGATTGGCTTGAGCTGCATTCGCTCTAGCTCTAAAGCCTGTTTGCTGAGCAAGCCATTGTCTTGGCATGCTGTTGTCAAAATTCTCAAAGCCTTTTTTGGCAATACCAGCAGCCACATAAGGAAATAAACCCATCAAGAGTACGCAGGCATAAGCAATAGTCATGGTTTTTACTGTGCTTTCTGTTTGGAATCTTTTTGAGAACCAATGCGACTCTCAGTGCCATTCATGAGGTTGCGAATATTGCTGCGGTGACGCCAAATGAGGAGTAAACAAACTGCCAATAGCGCAATACCCATCGGCTGAAAGCCAAACAAAAATACAAAATAGATTGGCCCAAAGACTGCTGCCGCTAAGGCCGCTAAAGAGGAGTAGCGCAAAAATACTGCCACGATGACCCAAGTGCTTAAAGTGGCTATACCCAAAATCACATTGACGCCAAATAAAATGCCACAGGCAGTTGCAACACCTTTGCCACCCTTAAAGCCATGAAAGATGGGGAAGAGGTGCCCTAGAAATACGGCTATCACAACGCCACATAAGACCCAAGAGCTGAGCGTCGAAGTTAAGGATTGATCGCCCAAGATGATGCGTGCCAACATCACAGCAAAATAACCCTTTAGTGCATCACCAAGAAAGGTAAGTGCTGCTGCTAATTTATTGCCCGTGCGCAATACATTCGTGGCGCCGGGGTTGCCAGAACCATAGGTATGGGGATCTGGTAAACGCATGCATTTACTCACTACCACTGCAAACGAGATAGAGCCTATGAGATAGGCAATGGGGATGAGCAATACATTTGGATGAAAAGTCATATCGCTATCTTAATCACTTATCGTCAATCACTGAGTGCCAGCTTGAATCCGCACTCATGAGCCACGCGGATGGTGCTGCTGGTGAATCGATTTAAGGCGCTCTCTAGCCACGTGGGTATAGATCTGAGTAGTTGAGATATCAGCATGTCCTAAAAGCAGCTGCACTACCCTTAAATCGGCCCCATGATTGAGTAAATGGGTAGCAAATGCATGCCTTAGAGTGTGAGGCGATAGAGCTACCGAGATATCGGCAAGAGTTGCATAGCGCTTAATCAAAGCCCAAAAAGCTTGTCTAGTTAATCCCGTGCCAGTATGGCGTCCTACAAAAACCGCATCAGACGTTTTTCCTTCTAGTAAGGGCGTTCTCGCCTCTGCCAAATAACGTCGTAACCACTGCCCCGCTTCACCACCAAATGGCACAAGACGCTCTTTGCCGCCCTTACCGTTTACCACCCTCACAACGCCTTCATTTAAACCTAGCGCTACCGTTTTCAGGGAGACGATTTCTGAAACACGCAAACCACTGGCATACATGAGCTCTAACATCGTGCGATCGCGCAATCCCAAAGGTGCCTCAATATCGGGAGCATTGAGTAATGCAGTCACCTGATCTTCGCTTAAAGTTTTCGGAAAGCGCAATGCTTGCTTAGCGGCGCGCAGTCCAATACACGGATCACTCTTAACTAAATTAATGCGCAGAGCATGGCGATAAAAACGTTTGAAGACGGTTAAGCGTCGATTAGCAGTAGTGGCTTTATCAGCACGGCGATGCGCGATGTAGGCAGTGAGATCTTTTTCTGTCACCGCATATAGATCAGAAGAATGATTTTTGTAGAGCCACTGCGCTAGCAGCAACAGGTCTCTGCGGTATGCGGCTAGACTATTTTGTGCCAGCCCATCCTCTAGCCAGCAAGCATCACAAAAGCGTTCAATGGCTTCCTGGCTTGCTGGGGCTATTGCTAAGGATGCATTAGTCACGGAAATTGTTAAAGCCCAATGGCGCTTCTGTTACTTCTTTTTTCAGCAAAGCCATGGTTTCTTGTAAATCGTCGCGCTTACCACCAGTAACACGCACGGCATCACCTTGGATGCTAGCTTGCACTTTGACCTTGCTATCTTTAATGATACGCACCACTTTTTTAGCGAGCTCTTGAGTAATGCCCTTTTGAATCTTCATGGTTTGTTTACGCTTGTCGCTACCGATAGTCTCTTTTTTATCGTCTTTGAGATAACGCACATCTACATTACGCTTGGCCATCTTGCCAAAAAGTACATCACGTACTTGACCTAACTTAAAGTCATCATCGCCAAACAAAATCAAGGTTTCATCTTTTTGCTCTACGCGGCTATCAGAGCCCTTAAAGTCGAAACGATTGCTGATTTCTTTATTGGCCTGCTCGATGGCATTTTTAAGCTCCACCATATCGGGTTCGCAAACTACGTCAAATGAGGGCATTTCTAACTCCTTATCTATTTCTATGAGCTATGGGTAATTTCATTACTATTCTGGCAATTATCTGCGGATTTGGCAGACATTCGAATAAGATTGTGGCATGAACTCGACCCCAAATGTTCCCGCACCAGCAAAATCGCTGCCCAATTTGGGTCTTAAGGACCGCAATACCTTTGGTCTAGATGCTGTAGCCGATATCGCTTTTGAAATTACCGCCCCAGAGCAAATTGCGATGGTGATGAAGGAAATTAATGAACAAAATCTGCCATGGCGAGTATTAGGGGGTGGTAGTAATGTGATTTTGCCCAAAGCCTTACCTGGCGCTACCTTACTCATGAATATCGCTGGACAAGAAATCATTTCTTCTGAGCAGAATGCTACTGTGATTGCAGTGGGTGGCGGAGTGAACTGGCATGAGTTTGTCGCTTGGACTTTGGAAAATAATTTACCGGGCCTAGAGAATTTAGCGCTTATTCCCGGAACAGTTGGCGCTGCACCCATCCAGAACATTGGGGCATATGGTGTTGAGATTGCCGATTACATAGATCACATTGAGGCGTTTGATATAGAGAAGCAAGCCTTTGTCACTCTGAGTAAAGACGCATGCCAATTTGCCTATCGCGATAGCTACTTCAAGCAGCATCCCCAACGCTTTATCGTGACAAAGGTCGTCTTTAGAATACCTAAGTCCTGGCGAGCGAAGATTCATTACGCAGATTTAGCAACACAGTTTGAGAGCAACCCTAATCCAAGCCCAGAAGAGATCTTTCTAGCGGTATGCAAAATACGTACGCACAAATTACCTGACCCTAAGGTGATTGGTAATGCCGGTAGCTTCTTCCAGAACCCCGTTATTCCGAATGAGCAATACGAAACACTCCTAAAAAAATATGCAGCCTTAGTGTCTTATCCAGATGTCTCTGGTAAACGTAAGCTTGCTGCGGGCTGGCTGATTGACCAATGCGGTTTTAAAGGTCAGCGCATGGGTAATGTTGGAGTATATGAAAACCAAGCCCTTGTTTTAGTAAACCATGGCAATGGCACTGCGCAAGATATCTTAGGTCTTGCAAAATGTATTCAAGACAAAGTACACAAAGAGTTTGGTGTGAGCTTAGAGATTGAGCCCAATATTTTTTAGCGCATCAATCGTAATGAGTCCACATGCGCAATACTCTCACCATCTTTTCTTTACGGAAGACTTCATAGACTAAACGATGTTGGATATTTATCCGACGGGAATATGCGCCCTTAAGATCTCCAACTAATTTTTCATAGGGTGGAGGTTTTTGCAGTGGATCCAATTCCAGAATATCCAGCAAAGCCTGCGCTTTTTCTTTTAACCCAGCAGCTGATAACTTTTTTGCATCCTTTAATGCGTACTTGGAAAATACCAATTTCCAAGTCACCATTTCAAGGCCCTTTTACTCTTGGCAAGAGGTTCTGCCATAGCGTCTTTAATTGACTCTCGCATACCAGGTATCGCCATAAGATATAGCGTCTCCTGAATTGCGCTCCAGTCCTCTTCGGAAATTAGTACGGCGTTAGCTCGTTTTCCAGAAATGATGACTGGCTTATGCGATTCGGCGGCCTGATCAATCAAGCGGTAAAGACCTGCCCTAGCTTCACTTGCGGTTAATGTAGTCATAAATCCCTCCAAGTGTTATAGTACGTAAAAACGTACGTTTTGTCAAACTTGAATTTATAACCCTTTACCCGTCACCTCGGCAAACGTCACCTCTGCCTGACCTTCTGCTAATTGCACTTGATAGCCCTGCTCGGTATTAAGCTCACTGGGCTTGCGTACTGCCTGCAATTTCTCCTTATCTTTACTCAGGATTACTGCATAACCTCGCTCGAGTGTTCTTTGGGGATTGAGCATCTCCAGTTGCGATTGATGGTGTGATTGATTGCGCTTCCAGTTTTCCATGCGTACTGACCACGCTTGATTTAAGCGTAGTTGCCAACTGGTGATTTGCTCGCGCATCCGATCGGGATTTGGCAAGGCATGCCTCAGTCTTAGCGCTAATTGATCAAGTGTTTGCGCTTCACGTTCTACCCGTTGATTCACGCGCTGGAGTAAAGCTTGCTTGATCGCATCTAATTCTTGCAAGAGTTGATCTTTGCGTGGGGCTGCTAACTCTGCTGCGCCCGTTGGTGTTGGCGCCCGTAGGTCTGCTACAAAATCTGCAATCGTGAAATCAGTCTCATGACCCACACCACTCACAACCGGAATGGGTGAAGCTGCAATAGCATAAGCAAGTTGCTCATCGTTAAAGGCCCATAGATCTTCAATACTGCCTCCACCGCGCACCAGCAAAATGACATCGACAGTATTTTCTTTTTGTGCAGCTTTCAGTGCCGCAATAATTCCGGCAGGTGCATCAGGTCCTTGCACTAGTGTTGGATAAATCACAATCGGAATATGTGGTGCGCGTCTTGCTAAAGTTGAAAGAACATCTTTTAATGCAGCAGCTTGCGGTGAAGTGATGATGCCAATCGATCTAGGATGCGTCGGAATTTCACGTTTACGCTCTTCATCAAATAAACCTTCTTTGGCTAATTTGGCTTTGAGTTTTAAAAAGGCCTCATACAAGCCGCCCATACCAGCGCGACGCAGCGTTTGAATAGTCAGCTGGATATCACCTCTGGGAACATACATTCCCAAGCTGGCGCTCACTTCCACCAAATCGCCTGACTGAGGCATAAAGCCAACTTGACCATTGCGACCGCGGAACATCACGCAGCGAATCTGCCCTTCCTCATCCTTGAGTGAAAAATACCAGTGCCCACTGTCATAAGCCTTGAAGTTGGAAATCTCCCCGCTAACCCAAACGGTATCGAATCGATCTTCTAAAGAAGCAGCAATGGCGCGGTTTAGATCGCCAACACTCAGAATTTCCCTTGATATTTCAGACATTTTTTCTCTTTATTCACAGCGCCGCTTGGTCTAGACGGCAATAAATATCCACAGAAGCATATACGCCCTTAGTCTAGTAGCTAAAAGTAAGTAATTACTGACCCAAAACGTCTCATTAATCCAACAGCTAAAAAATAAGTCATTGATTTATATAGCGAATTTTTTGGCTTCAACCCGATGTTTTTAGGCCAATTCTTACCCTTCGTACCATCAATCAAGGACTTAGAGCGCTATCTCTAAAAAGTTTTGCACAGAGTTATCCACAGGCTAGCTTTCTGAAACAGGCTTCTTAATTCAGCTAAAGTACTGAGCTTATGTACTCAATCTTACTATCCGCTGGCTGGCCTATTTGGCCTCTTTTGATTATTTCGATTATTGGCTTAGCTATTGTTCTAGAACGTAGCTGGTATTTGCGCCAAATCCATATTTTCCCCAAAGGTTGCCTAGAAACTGCTTTTAGTCTTTGCAATCAATTGCTTAAAGACAATAAGCCCTCTGATGAGCAGATTGGTGATCTAGCCAATCTCTCTCCAGCAAGTCCCTTATTAAGCTGCGTATTAAAAGAGAAGCTCAATGGCAGCAGTTCTGAAGTAGCCCTAGAAGAGCTCCAAGCAGTAGCTCAAATGACTTGGTTCAAACTGGATCGCTACCTTGGGATTCTGGCAACGATTGCCACCATCGCTCCCTTATTAGGTTTATTTGGCACTGTCGTTGGCATGATCGAAATCTTTGGTAGTCAAGGTGCCATCAGTGGCGCCGGTAGCCCACAACAATTGGCTCATGGAATTTCAGTTGCGCTTTACAACACTGCCTTTGGATTGCTCATTGCTATTCCAGCACTTGCAGCATGGCGTGGATTAAAAGCTATTGCGAACCAGCGTCAACGTGAGTGCGAAGAGTTCACGCGCCAGTTATTTAAAAAACTCTATCCTGCTTCACCTCAATGAGCTGGTTAAGTTTGCACTCACCGTCTAAGAGAAGTTTTTCTCTCGGGACTGCTCCCGTTTCTGCCGAACCAGAAATCAATCTCATTCCCTTTATTGACGTTTTATTGGTAGTGCTGATCTTTTTGATGATCTCCACCACCTTTACTCGTTATCAAGAATTGGCCATTACCCTACCTACTGCTAACGGAAGTGAGAGTGCGGCAGACAATAAACAAGTACACATTGCAGTCAGTCGTGACGGTCGCTTTGCGATCAATGGCAGGGTGACTGATCGTAGTCAATTGACTAACGCATTAATGCAACTGAGTAATCAAGGCGCTACTGCAAAAGATGGCATCAGCAATATTCAAATCAATATTGATGCGGATGCAAAGGCGCCGCATCAAGCTGTCATGAGCGCTCTTGAAGCGGCGCGTGATGCTAATCTATCTAATATTGTTTTTAGCAGCCAAACCAAAAAGTAAGTCTCGAGAATAATACTTTTATGGCACTTTCTTTTTTTCGTAAAGCACCCCGATTTTGGGAAAGACGAGGGCCTACGGCTCTATTGCTCTGGCCACTATCCTGGGTTTACGGTTTGGTCTTGAGAATTCGCAAACTCATTTACGACTTAGGGGTGGGCAATCATCAAGCTTCACCAGTTCCCATCATCATCGTCGGCAATATTCGGGTGGGCGGCACAGGTAAGACGCCTATTGTGATTGCAATTGCGCAGCGCCTAGCGCAACTAGGATGGAGCCCTGGAATTATCAGCAGAGGCTATGGGTCTACTCAAATATCCCCCACTCAAGTACGGAGCGATTCAGATCCGATGCAAGTGGGAGATGAGCCCGTTCTGATTGCAAAACGTACTCATGATCAATTTCCGATTTGGGTATTTCCAAAACGTCGGCAAAGTATCAAGGCATTACTCAAGCACTCACCTGGTGTCAACGTCATCATTAGCGACGATGGCTTACAACATAGCGGGCTGTCGCGCTGGCCTGCACGAGAAGGTGGTCGCGATATTGAATTGGTAGTACGAGATAGTCGTGGTGAAGGCAATAGCTTTCTCTTGCCAGCAGGGCCACTTCGTGAATCTGCCGATCGCGGACGTGATGCCACTTTATTGACCGAGTCTATGGGTGGCAATAAGAGTGGCTTATTGGAAGAATATTTTGTGGGTCGACGTGCATTTACTTTGCTAGGCACTTTGGGGGTCCCATATCAACTCAATAATTTAGCTAATACTCAAACGCTTGCACAAATTGCAGAACAGTTTTTGCCAAACCAAATTAGTGCGGTAGCTGCACTTGGTAACCCAAAACGTTTTTTTGATGCTCTCCAAAAACAAGGCATTACTGGCAAATCGATCCCACTACCAGATCACGCAAGCTATACCGCGGAGTTTTTTAATGATATCCAGAGTCAATGCATCCTCATCACCGAAAAAGACGCCGTGAAGTGCTCCGCTATTCAGGATCAGCGCATTTGGGTAGTGCCAATGAATCTGAATCTGCCAGATAACTTGGTAGACTGGATGCAATCGATTTTGCAGCGGCCTGACCCGCATCGCTATAACTTATAAAACCTTCTTCTAAGTTAAATTCATTAAAGCGCTAAACTGAGCAAACCCTATTGCACCAAGCTTTTACTTTTAATACTTTAGAAAATCATGGATAAACGTTTATTGGAAATTTTGGTTTGCCCTCTATGCAAAAGTCCTTTGCATCTCGATGCCGCCAAGAACGAACTCATTTGTAAAGCTGACCGCTTGGCTTACCCTATTCGTGATGATGTGCCTGTCATGTTAGTAGATGAAGCTCGCGCCCTTAGCGCCGATGAAGTTCTCTAAATAATTGATTCAATCTTTTTTTGCATGAGCGCCCATAAAACTCCAGAATTCTTGGTAGTCATACCCGCAAGACTGGGCTCTACCAGATTGCCACGCAAACCACTGGCTGATATTGGCGGCAAACCCATGGTGGTTCGAGTGGCAGAGCGCGCCCAGCAATCGCTTGCACAAAGCGTAGTAGTGGCAACTGATTCGCCAGAGATTGAGGCGGCTTGTCGTGAGCACCGGATTGAGTGTTTACTGACTAGCGCTGATCATCCTACTGGCACTGATCGCTTAGCTGAGGTAGCGCAGTTACTTAAACTGCCAGCCAATGCCTTGGTTGTCAACGTACAAGGTGATGAGCCACTTGTTCCACCAGAACTCATCAATCAAGTTGCCCAAACCTTAGCTAACAATGTCCAATGCGCTATCTCGACTATTGCAGTACCGATTAGCGATGCATCTGAAATTAATAATCCTAATGTGGTCAAGGTTGTTCTTAATCGCGCTGGTGAGGCCTTGTATTTTTCAAGAGCGCCGATTCCCTTTGTGAGAGACTCGCAAAGCACTCAGAAAATAGCGCATTTACGTCATCTGGGTATTTATGCCTACCGAGCTGACTTTTTGCAGGCCTATATGCGCTTAGAGCCTGCACCCCCAGAACAAGCAGAGGCCTTAGAGCAGCTTCGTGCCCTCTGGAATGGTTACAAGATTGCAGTTCACACTGCCACAGAGGCACCTCCAGCAGGCGTAGACACTCCAGAGGACCTAGAGCGGGTCAGAAGGCTACTTGAGGCTTAGGGAAGCAGCTAAAGTTCAACCTCCATCTTTCGATGGGTTTCTCGGGGATAATCCTAGTTATCAAAGATAAAGGATCCCGACAAAACACGGGACAATGACAGATCTTGTAAGGGGAAAATAATGCGGTTAATCCTGCTTGGAGCACCAGGTGCTGGTAAGGGCACTCAAGCTCAGTTTATTTGTGAAAAATTTGCCATTCCGCAAATCTCCACCGGCGACATGTTGCGCGCCGCTGTCAAAGCAGGAACAGAGCTAGGCATTGCTGCCAAAAAAATTATGGATTCTGGCGGTCTAGTGTCAGATGACATCATCATTGGCTTGGTCAAAGATCGCTTAACGCAGCCCGATTGCAGTAAGGGTTATTTATTTGACGGTTTCCCAAGAACCATTCCACAAGCACAAGCCATGAAAGATGCTGGTGTGCCAATCGACTTTGTTTTAGAAATCGACGTGCCATTTGATGCCATCATCGATCGCATGAGTGGACGTCGCGTTCATCCTGCTTCAGGTCGCTCTTATCATATTAAGTTCAACCCACCAAAAGTGGCTGGTAAGGATGATGTGACTGGCGATGATTTAATTCAGCGTGATGACGATAAAGAAGAAACCGTTCGTAAACGTCTCCAGGTATACAACGATCAAACCCGTCCATTGGTTGAGTACTATTCCTCCTGGGCTGCGCAAGCCAATTCCGCTGATAAAGTAAAAGCGCCTGCTTATTGCAAGGTAAATGGTACCGGTAGCGTAGATAACATCACCGCTTCTATCTTTGCAGTACTCAAGTAAATTGACAGTCAAAAAAGCATTAATCATCGGCATTACAGGGCAAGATGGCGCTTACTTAGCAAAGCATCTCTTATCCAAAGGATATGCGGTAACGGGCTCATCACGCGATGTGATGGCCTCTTCTTTCAATAATCTCAATACTCTTGGCATCCGCAATCAAGTCAAATTAATTTCTGTTTCGATTAACGACTTTCGAAGCGTGTTTAATGCAATACAGCAGGCTGATCCCAATGAGATTTATAACCTGGCAGGTCAAACCTCAGTAGGCCTCTCATTTGATCAACCCGTTGAAGCGATTGAGAGCATTGCCATTGGTACGCTCAACATTTTGGAGGTGATTCGCCTTCTGAATAAACCAGTCCGTTTTTACAATGCTGGCTCAAGCGAGTGCTTCGGTGATACTGGCGATACTCCTGCTAATGAACAAACTCCATTTGCACCGCGCAGCCCTTATGCTGTGGCTAAATCTACTGCCAAGTGGCTAATTAATAGCTATCGCGAATCCTATGGTCTGCACGCGTGCACTGGAATCTTGTTCAACCATGAGTCACCCTTACGCCCTGAGCGTTTTGTAACCCAAAAGATTATTACCAGTGCTGCCAAAATTAAAGCGGGTCAACTCGACAAACTGCAATTGGGTAACTTGGATATCTCACGTGACTGGGGTTGGGCACCAGAATATGTCGAGGCGATGTGGCTCATGATGCAACTCGATACACCAGATGACTTTGTTATTGCTACTGGTAGAAAAGAATCTCTGAAATATTTTGTTGCTAAGTCTTTTGAATATTTTGATTTAGATTGGCAAAAATACATTGAGATTGAACCGAGCTTCTTTCGTCCCAATGAAATTGCTTCTAGCGTTGGCAACCCCGAAAAAGCAATCAAGGTATTGGGCTGGAAAAAACCAACTGATATTGATGGGGTAATTCAGATGATGTGTGCTGAGCAAGCCAAGAAATATCAGCGCTAAAAAATCAGTAGTGCAGTAGCTAAGCTACTTCAACTCTTTGAGCGCGGTCTCAAAAGACTCGATATCTGCAAAGCTTCTATAGACTGAAGCAAAGCGAATATAGGCCACCTTATCTAAGCGCTTGAGTTCTCGCATGACCAGCTCACCTACGCGCTCACTGGGGATTTCTTTTTCACCAAGGCTCAATAGCTTCTCTTCAATCCTGGCAATGGATTCATCTACAGAGTCTGATGAGACTGGGCGTTTTCTGAGGGCCAGTTTGATAGAGCCCGCTAACTTGTCATGACTGTACTCAACGCGGCTACCATTCTTTTTTACAATGGCTGGCAGGGCTAATTCAACGCGCTCATAGGTTGTAAAGCGCTTGTCACACTTGGCACAACGGCGACGGCGACGAATGGTATCGCCTTCGTCTGACATCCGGGTATCAAGAACCTGGGTATCTTCGTTATGACAAAAAGGGCAGCGCAATGTGGGCTCTTTTCTTTAGTACTTTAGGTTAACCGTACACCGGGAAACGTTTAGTTAGCTCAGCTACTTGCGCGCGCACTTTAGCAATATTTGCTTCGTCATTTGGGTTATCCAAAACATCAGCGATGAAGTTACCCACTTGTCTTGCCTCAGCTTCTTTAAAGCCACGTGTTGTCATTGCTGGTGAACCCAAACGAATACCGCTTGTCACCATTGGTTTTTCTGGATCATTTGGAATGCCATTCTTATTACAAGTAATGTGCGCATCACCCAAAACTCGCTCAGCTTCTTTACCAGTCATCTTCTTAGCGCGTAAGTCCACCAACATCACATGTGAATCTGTGCCGCCAGAAACAATTCGTAGACCACGTGAGATTAATGTCTCAGCCAATGCTTTGGCATTCGCAATCACCTGTTTTTGATAATTGATAAAGCTTGGCTCTTGCGCTTCTTTAAATGCCGTAGCTTTAGCAGCGATCACATGCATCAAAGGGCCACCTTGTAAGCCTGGGAATACCGCAGAGTTAATCGCCTTCTCATGCTCAGCCTTCATCAAGATGATGCCACCACGTGGGCCACGCAAGCTCTTATGGGTTGTAGATGTCACGATGTCAGCATGAGGTACTGGATTTGGATAAACACCAGCAGCAATCAGACCAGAGTAGTGCGCCATATCCACCATAAAAATGGCACCAACTTCTTTGGCCAACTTACCAATACGCTCCCAGTCAATCACGAGAGAGTATGCAGATGCACCAGCAATAATCAATTTCGGTTTGTGCTCGCGAGCTAAACGCTCCATTTGCTCGTAATCAATCGCTTCATTTTTATCGAGGCCATAGGAAATTGGGTTAAACCATTTACCACTCATGTTTAAGGCCATGCCGTGAGTCAAGTGACCGCCCTCTGCCAGACTCATGCCCATGAAAGTGTCACCGGGTTTTAAGAATGCCAAGAAAACGGCTTGATTCGCAGATGCACCGCAATGGGGCTGCACGTTTGCTGCCTCAGCACCATACAGCGCCTTGACGCGATCAATCGCCAATTGCTCAGCAACGTCTACAAATTCACAGCCGCCGTAATAACGCTTGCCTGGATAGCCTTCAGCATACTTATTGGTCAGCTGAGAGCCTTGTGCCTGCATTACTGCTGGTGAGGCATAGTTTTCAGAGGCAATAAGCTCAATATGGTCTTCTTGGCGCTTATTTTCCTTCTGGATGGCTGCCCATAAGTCTGGGTCGGTTTTGGCTAAAGTGTTTTGACGGTCAAACATAGTGATAATCCTGATGAAGTTCGATTGCTGAGTGAATTAACTTAGTAAAATCAACCTACATCATACAAAATCCACCATGACCACTACACAAGACCTCTCCTTTCTCTCCCTTATCCTCAATGCCAGCCTATTAGTCCAGTTGGTAATGTTGTTATTACTAGGGATGTCCATTGCCTCTTGGACCATTATTTTCAAGAAAACAGCTGTTTTAAGAGGGGTGAGACACGATACTGAACGCTTTGAGCGTGACTTTTGGGCTGGTGGGGACCTCAATACCCTTTTAGAGTCTGCCCAGCGTAATACTCGCAGTGATGCCGTCCTTGAACATATCTTTGAAGCTGGTATGCAAGAGTTCATGAAAGTTCGCGAAATCGATGCTGCCCGTCGCGCCATGAAAGCGACCTACCAACGTGAGATGGATATTTTGGAGGCCAACCTCCCTTTCTTAGCGTCTGTCGGTTCTGTGTCACCCTACATTGGCCTCTTTGGAACCGTATGGGGAATCATGCATGCCTTCCGTGGATTAGCAAACGTTCAGAACGCTACCTTAGCGGCTGTAGCGCCTGGTATTGCAGAAGCACTGGTTGCAACAGCAATTGGTTTATTCGCAGCGATTCCTGCAGTGGTTGCGTATAACCGCGCTGCTACTGATGTTGATCGTCTCTCGATTCGCTTTGAAACCTTTATCGAAGAATTTACTAATATCTTGCAGCGTCAAGGCTTAGGAAAATAAGCATGGCTGGATCATCACTAGGGAGAAGTAGAAAACGTAGAGTCATGGCCGACATTAATGTCGTTCCATACATCGACGTGATGTTGGTACTACTGGTGATCTTCATGGTTACAGCGCCGATGGTCAATCCTGGTGTCGTCAATTTGCCTACTGTTGGCGGAGCTAAGGTGCAGGCATTACCTCCTGTCTTTTTAACGATTGATGCCAATGAAAATGTCATCGTGCGCAAAGATGGTGAGCCGGTTCAAACCCTTAACCGCTTTGAGCTTGGAGCATTTGCTAGAACACAAGCAGAAAAGTCTGCAGAGCAACCTGTTGTGCTAGCAGCTGACAAATCCATTAAGTACGAAGTGGTCATGGATGTGATGTCTAAGCTCAAAGAAAACGGTGTCAAACGCGTTGGTCTTGCAGTCAAGAGTCAATAAAGTAATTTGAGAGCTCTCTTTATTTATCCATGAATAGCGCCCAAAGTTTGCAGCCAGGCCTTTCTCCATTTAATCGGGGGCGTCTCACAAAAGCAGAAAGCACTAAACGCGCCTTCAGTCTTTCACTTGTTGCGCACTTAGGCCTGCTGGCTTTTTTGGTCATCGGTATTAGCTGGAATAACAGCACTCCTTCTGGAGTTGAAGTGGAGTTATGGGATTCTGTGCCACAAGTACAAAGCACACCTGAACCAGAAATGAAAACGGTAGCCAAAGAAGAGGCTGCTGACATTGCAGTAAAGAAAAAGAAAGTGGAAAAAGAGCCTCCTAAAAAAGAAGTAGTGAAAGAGACTCCAAAAACAGTTAAACCTCCTCCGCCAAAGGAGAAGGAAAAAGAGCAGCCTAAAAAAGCTGAAGCTCCCAAAGCGCTTACTCCTGCAGAAATGAAAGCCAATGCCGCAGCGGAAAAAGTGCGTGCTGATCAATTAGCCCGCCTACGAGCAGCTGCAGGAGCTGAGGGTGGCAGCGGAGGTACGGTTGGCAGCGGTGTGGGTGGAGGTGGTAATGCGCCCCCAGGCTGGACTGACAAGGTCATTAAAA
This sequence comes from Polynucleobacter sp. UB-Piko-W3, assembly GCF_018881635.1. GTDB lineage: Bacteria > Pseudomonadota > Gammaproteobacteria > Burkholderiales > Burkholderiaceae > Polynucleobacter. The sequence goes on along the minus strand of NZ_JACVPY010000005.1, from coordinate 16,584 downwards.
AAGTAAAGCCATTGATTGTGTTTAATGCGGAATCAGTCAGCGGCAATCCTGCGGCAGTCATTCAGGTGACCCTAGCTCCAGATGGTTCTATTTTGAGTACAAGCGTCCTCACATCGAGCGGCAATACCAGTTGGGATCGTGCGGTCTTGCTAGCCTTATCTCGTGCAGAAAGCTTGCCAAAAGATGACAATGGCAAAATTCCACAACGCGAAGTAAAGCTGACCTTTAAACCTAAGGACTAATGCATGCTGCAGTTGATCAAAAGAATTGTTTCGAGATCTCTACTACTCATTACGGTTGTAGCTACTGTAATGATTGGCGCATCTGCCCCAGCATTTGCTCAGATGAATATCGAGATTACTGGTGTTGGTCAATCGCTCTACCCCATCGCTGTCATGCGCTTTAAAGATGAGCAAAAGTTACCGATCAGTATTACTGAAATCATTCGCCAAGATTTAGCACGTAGCGGTTACTTTAAGAATACTGAAAATGGCAACGCCACTGAGGGTGATGAAGGCACACCGAATTACAAATCTTGGGCTGCACGTGGTGCTGATGCTTTAGTAGTTGGTTCGGTTGTGCAATCGAGTGGATCGCAGTTCGAGATTCAATACAAATTATTTGATATTCGAAAATCTGAAAGTTTGGGCGGCTTAAAGCTCAACTCAAGCGCCGACAATTTGCGTGCGGTAGCCCACAAAATTGCTGATGATATTGTTCTCAAATTATTGGGTGAACGCGGCATATTCTCAACCCGCCTGTCGTACGTCATCAAGGATGGCAAGCGCTATCGCTTAGTGATTTCCGATGCAGATGGCCAGAATATTCGCAATGCCATGAATAGTGGCGAGCCAATCATTTCTCCTTCATGGTCGCCTGATGGCAAGAAGGTGGCTTATGTATCTTTTGAAGATCGCAAGCCAGTGATTTATGTTCATGAGCTAGCAACTGGTCGTCGCATCGCTCTTTCAAATCAAAAGGGAAATAACAGCGCGCCAGCATGGTCACCTGATGGTAGAAAACTGGCTATCTCACTTTCAAAAGATGGCAATACCCAAATCTATAGTATTAATGCAGATGGCACAGGCTTACAGCGCTTAACTCGTGGCAATACTATTGATACCGAGCCACAGTACTCTGCCGATGGTCGTTACATTTACTTCACAAGCGATCGCGGTGGCAATCCACAGATCTATCGCATGAGTGTTGAAGGCGAACAAGCTGAAGGTGTCAAGAGAGTTACTTACAAACAAGGTTTTATAACGTCACCACGCATCTCTCCAGACGGAAAGTTCTTGGCATATATCGCTAATATTGGTGGCGCCTATCGCCTTTACATTCTGAATTTAGCGACTGGTGATGCGCAAGCTTTAACTGATGGCACAAGCGATGAGTCTCCCTCTTTTGCCGCCAATGGTCACTATGTGCTGTACTCCACTAAGGTCAATGGCAAACGTGTACTAGCCGCTGTCTCTGTTGATGGAAACTCCAAACAAGTTCTGAGCATTCCGGGTTCAGATGTCCGTCAGCCATCCTGGGGGCCCTTCATGGATTAAGTCTTACTCGACCCTAATCCATAAAACCTTTCTAGCATCCCCTTTTTAGGGTGAAATCGTTACTTTTCATACTCTTAGAGGCATAATATTGTCCATAGACTCAGATATTGACTGGGTTATTGAATTAGCTTGTAAGAAAAGGAAAGACCATGAAGATTTCTCTCTCACGCCGTGCCGCCACATTTATCTTGATCGGAGCAACTGCAATTTTGCTAGCAGCTTGTTCTAGCGTGAAATTAGATGACGTTAATAGCGCTGGCGGCAGTGGTGGTACTGGTGGTAGTGGCAACTTTGGCTCACAGCCATGGAATGACCCAAAGAGCCCACTCTTCGAGAAAAGTGTTTACTTTGGTTTTGACGAGTACACCGTGCAGACTAAATACCAAAAAATGTTGTCTGCGCATGCAAGCTATTTAAAAGCGAACCCAAAACAGAAGATCATCATTCAAGGTAATACCGATGAGCGCGGCACTGCTGAGTACAACTTGGCACTGGGTCAACGTCGTTCTGATGGAGTACGTAAATCATTGAACTTGATGGGCGTATCGGATGAGCAAATGGAAGCTGTCAGCTTTGGCAAAGAAAAGTCAAAGGCAGAAGGTGATAACGAAGCAGCTTGGTCAGAAAACCGCCGCGCTGACATTGTTTACATTACCAACTAAATGAAGATGCTTTTCACTTCTACAAAACAAACGCTCTCACGAGCGTTTTGTTTAAGTGCTGCCCTCATCTGCTTAAGCACATCGAATAGCGCCTGGGCCCTCTTCTCGGATGATGAAGCGCGTAAGGCCATCCTAGATCTACGTAAGACACTTGCCACGACCCAACTGGAGTTGCAAGGCCAAATTGAAAAGCTCAAAGCAGATAACGCTGAACTACGCGGCAAAATTGAAGATCTTCAGAAGCAAGGCGAAGACATCAACTCCAGTCAAAAAACCTACTACCAAGATTTAGATAATCGCCTAGGTAATTTTGAGCCACGCTCAATCACGATTGAAGGCGTCAGTGGGATAGTCCAGCCTGAGGAGAAAAAAGCCTATGACGATGCCTTAAAAGCATTTCAGGCGGGTAATCTGAAAAAAGCGAGTGAAGCTTTCTCTGCATTTGCGGCAAAGTACACTAAAAGTCCTTACCTGCCATTAGCACTTTACTGGGGCGGAAATAGTAAATATGCCAATAAAGATTACGCTGGTGCAATCAGTCAATTGCAAAGCCTGATTAAAAAATATCCTGATCACCCCCGCGTTCCTGCGGCAATGGTCACCTTGGGTAATTCTCAACTAGAGAGTGGCAATAAAACAGCTGCTAGAAAAACGTTTGCTGAAATCGTTTCCAAGTATCCCGATACTGAAGCGGCTAAAGATGCACAGCAACTTCTGGCTACTACTAAGTAATATCAACTAGTTTATGTCTAAGCTCTCTGCTGCATTTGAGAATCTAGCACCACGCAAACCTGGCGCCCCTGCAGTCATCTTATTCTCTGGCGGCCTAGACTCCACGACTGTTCTTGCTTTGGCCAAAGACTTAGGCTACTCGCCTTACGCACTTTCGGTAGCTTATGGTCAGCGCCATTCTTCTGAGTTAGCAGCAGCCAAACATATTGCAAAACAAATTGGCGTCATCCGCCATGAAGTGGTCAACCTTGATCTCACGCGCTTTGGCGGTTCTGCATTAACTGACTCCTCCATTGCAGTTCCAACCACTCTCGGCAAGGATCAAGAGATTCCAATTACTTATGTACCTGCACGCAATACGATTCTTTTGTCGCTAGCTTTAGGTTGGGCTGAGTCATTGGGTGGCTTAGATGTGTTCTACGGTGCCAATGCTGTTGATTACTCAGGCTACCCTGATTGCCGCCCTGAATATGTTGCCTCTTTTGAGCACATGGCTAACTTGGCCACTAAAGCTGGAGTAGAAGCAATCAATGATGAGAATCGCTTCAGAGTACATGCGCCGATCATCAATTTGACTAAAGCGCAAATCATTGAGCTTGGCAGCACCATGGGGGTAGATTATTCCCAAACCGTTTCTTGCTATCAAGCTAATGATTTAGGCGAAGCTTGTGGAGAATGTGAATCTTGTCGCCTAAGACAGGCGGGCTTTAAGCAAGCCAATGTGAGCGATCCGACTAGATATCTTAAGAATTAAACTAGGCTGCTCGCAATTCATCATCTGGCCGTATAAGGCTTTCAGCTGGAATACCCAACATAGAATGCAAGTTCCAAATCATTCTTAGTGTTAGTGGGCGCTTATGATTCAATATTTCATAGACGCGATTTAATCCACCAATCATTGGTTGCAAGTCCTTGGGCTTTAGCCCCGCTTGCTCCATTCTAAATTTAATGGCCTCTACAGGATCGGGTGGAGAAATTTGATAATGCTTGGTCTCATAAGCCTCGATCAACATTAATATAATTTCAAATCTATCAGCTTCTTTGCTGCCAAATTTTGGCTCAGCATCAAAAAAAATTGAGGCCTCAACTAACGCTGCCTTGTATTCACTTTTATTTCTAATGGGCTTCAAATCTTTCATATGCCCTCCATATTTACTGTTTTTGCATTAACGCCATCATATGCTGCATGCGTTCCTATAAACTTTACGTACACAGCTCCATACTGATACGCAACTGCTACTATTAATCTGTAATCATTACCTTTAATATTAAAAACCACTCTATTGTTTCCAATAAAGCTTGCATTTCTATAAGAATTTTTTATATCTTGAGGTGTAGTCCATTTAGCATTTAGCGCCTCATCGTACCAAGCCCGTAGAGGCTGCTCCGCATTTCGATGGCTTTCCCAAAACTTTACCAAGTACTTTCTAGCAATTACCCTCATCTTGCAATTATAGTCCCATAATGGGACTATTGTCAACATGGGCATTTACCCAAGACAAGAAAATGGTCAATATCTAAAAGTCTTAATAGATGCTAAGGAAGTCTATAGCTAACCATTTAGAGTGCTTGGCTAGAAAATGAAACAAATTAATAAGAAAGCCTCCGCACCGAATAATGATCTAAAAACGGTAAAGCGTTTAAGAGCCTTAAAAACACCCAAACCTAGCGAAGGTTTTATAGATGATGCATTGCTTATCCAAATAGCGCGCTCCAGAAAAGGCGGGCTCACAGTTAAGGTTGAATTAGAAAAGCTCTAGAGTTTATTTAGCATGCGCGCCACATAACGCGCAATTAAATCAATCTCAAGATTCACGGCATCGCCTTGCTGCAACTGACCTAGAGTAGTACTTTGAAGCGTGTGCGGAATGAGGTTGATGTCTACCATGCAAGCATTTAGACTATCTTCTGTTTTATTGACTGTCAGTGAAACGCCATTGACAACAATCGATCCCTTATAAGCTAGAAATTGGGCTAATTCTTTTGGGGCCTCAATGCGCAGCAGCCAAGAACCATAGGCGTCGTTAGCCACTTGCGAAAAATGCGCTACCCTGCCAACACCATCTACGTGCCCGCTAACCAAGTGGCCGCCCAAGCGATCATTCAAACGCATTGCCTTCTCAAGATTCACAGGACCTACTTTATCCAGACCTACTGTTTTATTGAGAGACTCGCGAGAGATGTCCAAAGTAAACGAATTGTCTTTAAATTGCGTTGCAGTCATGCAAGCACCCTGAATCGCAATACTGTCGCCTAAGGCAACATCATCTAGGTAGCCTGCTGGTACCTCAACCATTAATTGCAGGCCATCGCCCTTGGCTTGAGCGCTTGTAATTTGACCAACGGCAGTAATAATTCCAGTAAACATAGGGTGATTTTAGTTCTTAACCAGGTTGAGCCTCAAATCAGGGCCAATTAAGCGCTGATCAATGACTTTCCAATTCTTTGGCGTATCTAATGTGGGGAGAGTGGACACATTTGCCATCCCAATACCGTCGCCCATAAAAAATGGTGCGTAATAGAGCAATAACTCATCGACACAGTTTTCCCGCAGCATCGATCCATTGAGCTTGAAACCAGACTCAATATGAATCTCATTCATTTGTCGCTCTTTAGCTAAATAAGAAAAGAGTTTTGGTAAATCCACCTTGCCAAATGCATTGGCCATAGTAATCACCTCAATACCGCGCTCTGTAAAAGCTTTAGCTTTCTCACGATTACCAGGAGAATCTAGCTCGGCACACACAATCAGAACACCCGATTGATCAGCTTGATTGAGAATCTTAGAATTTAGCGGAGTCTCTAATTTAGAGTCAACGATGATTCTCCAGGGCTGACGCTGGGTTGCGACCTCTCTCACATTTAAAGAAGGGTCGTCTTCTTTGACGGTACCAACGCCCGTGATAATTGCACAAGCTTGCGCGCGCCAGTGATGACCGTCTGCTCTTGCCAGAGGTCCAGTAATCCACTGGCTCTTACCGTCAGGTAATGCGGTCTTGCCATCTAAGCTAGCAGCGATTTTCATACGCACCCAAGGCAGGCCTCTTGTCATCCTAGAAATAAATCCACGATTAAGCTCCTGAGCCTGGGCCTCTAATAAACCACAATGCACCTCAATGCCTGCTGCTTTTAATCTTTCTAACCCCTTACCAGCCACCAAAGGATTGGGGTCACTCATAGCAGCAATGACTTTAGCCGGCTTGGCAGCAATTAAGGCATCAATACAAGGCGGTGTTTTACCGGTGTGATTGCAAGGCTCGAGCGTGACATAGATGGTTGAGCCCGCTATATCTTGGCCTTTAGATTTAGCATCAGCCAATGCTTGGATTTCTGCATGAGCCTCGCCCACTTTTTGAGTAAAGCCACGACCAATCGCTTCGCCGTCTTTCACGATGACACAGCCTACCCGCGGGTTAGGGTTGGATAAATAAAGTGCTTTTTGAGCCTCGGCCAAAGCCTCGCCCATAAACTGGTGGTCAACTGCGCTATACATACTTCTATTAAACCATTCAATGCATTCAATGGCATCGCTTTGCATCTCTGGCTGGGTCACAGATTCTCCAGCGGCCCCCGCTGCCTAAAATCAGTTGGCGCTCAAGACTGGGGGCCCTATCGTGACCCAAAATAAGCCGATTAGCTACAAACCCGCCTTGCCCCGTTTTAGCAGCCCCAGCAGCAGTAAACAAAATACCTCTTTTTTGAGAATGGGGATCCACAAACTGTTTGCCACCGCCCTTAAAGTAAATAGGATCTATCGCCCCCTGAGAAAACCAATGCTGAGGTCGGCAACTTGATTTGACTCCTTTAGCAATGCATCCACTTTGCACAATCCAGCCATCATCCCAGCCACTGTCCGTTGTTGGTGCCAGCAATACTTGTTCACCTAGATGCAAAGCCTGCTGCCGAGCAAAATGCGCATGTGTAATGAATCGCCTTGCAACTGAATCTATTTCTCGTGCAGCAATTTGATTTTGTAAAAGCGGCATTGTGATCATCACAATAATAGCCACGATCAAGATCACCACCATTAACTCGAGCAAACTGCCACCATAGGATCGATGATGATGATTTTTATTAATCAAATGATTGGCGCCAATTTAAACGTGTAGTCGTGCCAGACTTTGCATCTAGGAGAACATGAACCTGAATTGCGGGTTTTTGTTTGCTACTAATTAACCAAATATTTTTATTAATCGGCTGAATCAAACAATTATTCTCAGTTAATACTGAATGCGTCGGAAGGTTTTTCTCACAATCTAATACAGCTCTTTCTGCGGCAATAAAATTTTTCTGCGCGAGAGCAATCGTTTTAACTTCAACGATATGCAGTGCAGTTAAGCGCTCTAGTTGGGCTATGAGAGAGGCACACAAAAGCAATAAAGAAAGTACCCAAGCTAAAATCATGGCAGATTCCTAGTGCTAAATATACGCTCTAGATCTATGTTTAATAGGGCTCCGTCGGTCATCTGCAATCTCACCTTAAAGAGTTTTTGTGCAGGTATTTTTTCTGGGGTAGCCATCTCTTCGATTGCTAAGTAGCTCACACCGTTCATCAAAGTCGTGTTTTGCAGACGGCCTTGCCGGTCAAGTGATTGACAAATCAGGGATCCACCATTTACTTTTGCGCCTTTAGCAATCCCAGCCTGTCTATCTACTAAAAACCCTTGGCGTGCTAAACCGTGTTTACTGCGCTCTTTACTGAGTGCATTACCGATACAATCAAAATCCATTGCAGCAGAAATCTCATGCTGAACAGTTAAAGAATCAGATCCTCGATATCCTGATTTTTTATAAACTTGAATCCATTGGTCTTCTTGCTTGCGTCGCGCTGTAGAATGGATATTGCGGTATCCTGCCATTCTGATTGCGCGCCCAATGAGCTCAAATGCACGCTCAGCCTCGGCAGTGAGTGATTGTCTCTTTTCATATTCGATTTGTTTAGCTGCCAAATCAGCGCTTGTTTTTAGAAGGGGGTTGAGCAGTAGCATGCTGAGTGCGATGGCGATGAGACACTCGAGAAGATTCATAGTTTTGACCTTTAGTATTTGTGCTGACACTTGCCCGGGCCTGTTCACTCACTTCAAAAGCATCAAACTCCCTTCTGAGCTGGACTCTTTTGCTTTCTGTTTCAGCAGTGCGCAAGGCTAAGTTTTGATAAGTGCCGACCAAAGCCATCCATGAACCCAAGATCAGACTCATCGCCACGATGACCTCTAATAAAACAAAGCCTTGAGAAGCATCAATTTGATGATCTGACAGGTATTTATAGGTAACTTGGCGTAGCTGGGGCATAGAAGCATTTTCAGGGGGTCTGCGAGCCCTTAAAAGACCTTATGCGCACTCCTCCTGTCCGAAAGTTGCCATATTCTTGTAGTAGCTCACAGTAATTGTCTGCTCAGCTTAAAATAGTGGGCTATGCAAAACACTCTCGCCTCCACAGAAGAAATTATTGCCGACCTGCGCGCCGGCAAGATGGTTGTTCTCGTTGACGAAGAAGATCGTGAAAATGAGGGGGATCTCGTTCTAGCAGCAGATCACGTTACTGCTGAGGCAGTGAACTTCATGGCAAAGCATGGTCGTGGTCTTATTTGCCTCACCCTAACGCGCGAGCGCTGTCAGCAATTAAATCTGCCACTCATGGTGCGCGATAACGGCACCTCGATGGGTACCAATTTCACAGTCTCAATTGAAGCTGCTAGCGGAGTCACTACTGGTATCTCTGCTGCTGACCGCGCCTTAACTATTAAAACTGCTGTTGCTCCTAACGCTAAGCCAAGCGATTTAGTGCAACCGGGCCACATCTTTCCTTTGATGGCTCAACCCGGTGGCGTATTAATTCGTTCTGGTCATACTGAAGCAGGTTGCGATCTTGCTGCACTAGCTGGATGCTCACCAACGTCTGTGATTTGCGAAATCATGAAAGATGACGGTAGTATGGCTCGCCTACCAGATCTTCTCAGTTTTGCCAAAGAGCATCAACTCAAGATCGGCAGCATTGCTGACTTAATTAAATACCGTAGTCAAAACGAAAGTATCGTAGTGCGCGAAGGTACCCGTGAATTTATTACCCCCTGGGGCAAGTTCGCAGGCATTATTTATCGCGATACTCCAAGCTCATGTGTGCATATCGCATTAGTGCATGGCAAACCCTCTGAAGACCAAGAGACATTAGTGCGCGTACATGAACCGGTAACAGTATTGGATTTCTTGGACTCACAGGTTAGTAATCACTCATGGCCACTTGCGCAAGCACTCAAAGAGATTGCAGCTGCTCCAGTAGGCGTTGCAGTTCTACTGAATGCTTCAGGTATCGCAGCACCGAATGATCAAGATTGGTTAGCTCAGTTTCAGAAGCTCAATCAATCCCAAGATGAAGTAAAAAAGCCATTAGCGCGTAAAACGGATTTCAGAAGCTATGGTATTGGTGCCCAGATTCTGAAAGATATTGGTGTTGGCAAAATGCGTTTGCTTTCTAAGCCAAGCCCAGTTCCAAATCTATCTGGTTATAAGTTAGAAGTGACAGGCTACCAACCTTATAAACCTGCTACCCCATAAACTCTTTAGCAATTCATCTAGAAAAAATATCATGACCAGCTCTAATAATGACTTTGTAGGCGTACTGGAAGCAGACCACAATGGTCAAGATCTTCGGATTGGTATCGTGCAAGCACGCTTTAATGAAGATCATTGTGTGGCCCTCACCAATGCTTGTATTGAGGAACTTATTACTTTGGGTGTTGCGCAGGCTGATATCAAATTGGTTACTGTACCTGGCGCCCTAGAGATCCCATTTGCTCTACAAAAACTCGTTGAGACTGGCGAGTTTGATGGCTTAGTTGCTTTAGGTGCCGTGATCCGTGGTGAAACCTATCACTTTGAGCTCGTCTCAAATGAATCTGCTGCAGGTATTACTCGTATCTCTATTGACTCAGGTCTACCAATTGCAAATGGTGTTTTGACATGCGATACCGATGAGCAAGCGCAAGCTCGCGTGAAAGTAAAAGGCGCAGATTGTGCTAGAACAGTAGTAGAAATGGCTAACCTGGCTTTAGCGCTCACCCCTGATATTGATATCGAAATCAATCCTAGCGAAGAAGAGTAATTATTCTCATGCCGAACTCCAGTCTTAACTCTTCTAGCCCTGCAGCCACAAAAGAAGCGAAGTCAGCAGCCCCTAAGCGCTCATTGACCCCGCGTCGTCGTGCTCGTGAATACGCTTTGCAAGGGGTATATCAAAGTCTTGTAGTGCGCCGCGCAGGTAGCTTGCCAAATAGTGCAGCTATTGCAAAACAATTAGCTGAAGATCCAGCATTTCGTCGCTGCCAGCAAGATTTATTTCAGGGCATCTTTGAAGGCGTCTTAGAGCGTACAGATGAATTAGAAGCGCTCATCACACCAGCACTGGATCGCCCAATCAATGAACTCTCTCCTGTAGAGCATGCTGCGCTCTTAATTGGCACTTATGAATTAGCCGTAGATCTTTCTGTGCCTTACAAGGTTGCCATCAATGAAGCAGTAGAGCTAGCTAAAACCTTTGGCGGTACTGATGGCCACAAGTATGTGAATGGTGTTCTTGATCTGCTCGCTCAAACATTACGTAGCGCGGAGACCAAGACAAGTTAAAGCCTTTAGCGTACATTACGTGCGGGTTTACTTTTTCCGGTAGACCAAATCCCAAACACCGTGTCCTAGCTTGATGCCACGTGTCTCAAACTTGGTAATAGGCCGATAAGACGGTCTTTCAACATAGCCCAGATGCTCCGAACCCAGCTGCTCAAGAGAGGGCTTAAATTCATTGGCAATTTCATCTGGTTTGGCCGCATCTTCCTTAGTAAAAGTTTCTACTTTGACTTTATTGGTAGAAGTATTTTGCAAAGCAGTCTGGGCATTCAAGACCAAGATCATCTGCTCTGCATAGTTATGCCAATCGGTTGCTAGATGTAAATAAGCTCCTGGCTTTAATTTGGTGACTAATAATTCCACAAATGGTGTCTGAATCAGGCGGCGCTTATGGTGGCGCTTTTTATGCCAAGGGTCGGCAAAATAAATATGAATGCCATCCAAAGAATTTGGAGGAATCATTTTTTCTAAGACCTCAACGGCATCATGACGTATGAGACGCAAATTAGTGAGCTGATTTTCACCAATGAGCTTCAGAAGCGCTCCTACACCTGGGGTATGAACCTCGATTGCCAGAAAATCATCTTGCGTTCGAAGAGCTGCAATCTTAGCGGTTGTCTCGCCCATCCCAAATCCAATTTCCAGAATCTTTGACTTGGTAGATCCCTGAAATGCAGTAATTAAATCTAGTGGTGCATCTTGAAAAGGTAGTAGAAACTGAGGGCCCAACTCATCTATAGCGCGTTGCTGCCCTACAGTTGTTCTGCCAGCTCGCAGAACAAAAGAACGAATACGGTCAAAACGTTTTTCTGTTGCTTGTGATTCTTGCTGCGTCAACTTAAGCTACGACCTTCCTAAAGTAAGCAATCGTCTCTTTCAGGCCATCCTCTAGATTAACCTTAGGCTGCCATCCCAGTTTTGCCTTAGCTAGCTCGATATTGGGTTGACGCTGCTTCGGATCATCGGAAGGTAATGGCTGATGAATGATTTTTGATTTACTACCGGAAAGCTTGAGCACAGTTTCTGCTAATTGGAGCATGGTGAACTCACCAGGGTTGCCAATATTAACTGGGCCCGTAAATCCTTGCTCTGAGTTCATCATCTTCACCATGGCATCAATTAAGTCATCGACATAGCAAAAGCTTCGGGTCTGCTGGCCATCGCCATAAATGGTGATGTCTTTGCCTTGTAAAGCCTGAACAATGAAGTTACTCACAACCCGGCCATCATTGGGGTGCATACGGGGGCCATAGGTATTAAAGATACGCACGACTTTGATATCTAAGTTGTGCTGACGGTTGTAATCAAAAAAGAGGGTTTCAGCGCAGCGCTTACCTTCGTCATAGCATGAGCGAATGCCAATTGGGTTTACTTTGCCCCAATACTCCTCTGGCTGAGGATGGACCTCTGGATCACCATACACTTCGCTCGTAGAGGCTTGCAGAATGCGAGCCCGGGTTCTTTTAGCAAGGCCGAGCATATTGATGGCGCCATGCACACTGGTCTTGGTAGTTTGCACTGGATCATATTGATAGTGCACCGGGGAGGCTGGGCAAGCCAAGTTATAGATCTGATTGGTTTCTACATAAAGCGGGAAAGTCACATCATGGCGCATGAGCTCTAAACGGGGATTAGGCAATAAATGCGCTAAGTTCTCTTTTGTGCCAGTGAAATAGTTATCTACCACCAAAACATCATTACCTTCTTTGAGAAGCTTCTCAGTTAGATGAGAGCCTAAGAAACCAGCGCCACCAGTGATGAGGATTTTGTTGTAACGGTCGGCATTATTCATATATCGTAGTCACAATCCAACTATTGAATTAATTAAATATCAATCATTATTGAAATTCTGAAAGAAGAAAAGCTAGCTATTCTATTATTATAGCCGGGTAATTAGCATAAGAAGATCGTATCTCTCAGGCTTTTACCCATACATTTTTGACCGCAAACCTGATAAAGTAAATATGAAATTCTTTATTGGTTTAATAAATAATTAAAATCCATGCCCCTTATTTCGGAAGATAACTCTAATAGCGATTACCTAAACTGGAAAGAATGGAGCATTGATAATTTTGCTCAACTAAGCGCATTCGATAAGCGTTATTTTGATTCAGAACTCAAGAGCTTGCCAATAGAGGATGGAAGTCCTCCTCTTCAGATCCTCGAGATTGGTTTTGGAAACGGCAAGTTTTTGCAATACTGCGTAGATCTTGGGTGGAATATTACCGGCACAGAGATTAATCCTCTGCTGGTCCAGATTGCTAAAGAAAAGGGATTTCATGCGGTCCTCTCTGAAAATTTGCTTGAACTAGCAGATGAGCAATTTGATTTAGTGGTTGCTTTTGATGTTCTCGAACACATTCCCCAAGATAAGATTATTTTCTTTCTGACCCAAATCAAAAGGGTTTTAAAACAAGATGGTATTTGTTTATTGCGCTTTCCAAATGGTGATTCACCCTTTGGACTTGCAAATCAAAACGGTGATGTAACTCATGTCACCGCGATTGGCTCTGAAAAGATCAAGTTTTTTGCAAGTCAAGCATCTTTGGATCTTATAACCTGCCGCGGTGAGCGCGAACCACTGCTCGAGAAATCTTTAAGCAAAACTCTACGAAAAGTGGTCTCCATTATTTTCAAAAAAATAATTAATGGCTTTATATATTTGGTGTTTTATAAAAAACGAAATTATTGCTCAGATAATCTAGTGGTGATCCTCAAGAAAACTAGAGCTTAGCGATTTTCAAGCTATTAAGGTCAGTTGATTAATTTATTTGGCCAGGCCTTTCAATGAGCCAAATAATGGGAAAATATGAGAAAATCTCGCTAAATGCCTGATATCAATATCATTTTTCCTACGGCCCTTTCGGCTCATTTTTACAGTATTTTTTGCTTTGCTTTTATTATCTTTGCAGCACTTTCCAGTACTTACATTGCCTACCAAAAACCTGGCTTAGATCGCGCAGTGTTTTGGGCATTCGGCTTGGGGTTAATTGGCTTTACATTCTTACGCCCACTACCCTTATCTAGAGATGATGCGGCCTACATTCAAATTGCCCAATCCATTTGCTCTATTAGAGAATGCGGGCTCTCCATCCAAGGATTAAGGGATTGGGGCTGGTACTTCGCCATATCTTTTTTGAAGTCTTTTTTCAGCAATGAGCAGTCTTTAATGCTTCTAGCGAGTATTGGCGTAGCCATCAAACTGTTAGTCATTGATCAACTCTGCAAGCAACGCCTTCTAGCGCTCGTTCTTTTAATACCGCTTACCTACATTCAATATGACTTCACTCAGCTTAGAGCGGGCTTTGCTGTCTCTTGGTATTTTTTAGCGATCTTCCTTTTATATCGATACAAGGATTGGATAGCAGGAAGCTTACTAGTGAGCAATTTTGCATTACATGCTCAGGCAGCGCCAAGCATTGGCCTCATCCCTTTTACATGGCTCAATCAACGTCAGTGGGTTTTGCCGATTACTGTAGTGGGTTTTTTGGTGCTAATTTATACCGGCTTCTTTCCAAGCTTTGAATTGATGCAGCAGTTGAATATTACCAAGTCTGGTGCTGGCGCCTATCTTGCAATGAATGCTAGCGGTGAATACATTAATGTCAAAATTTTTCCACTGGGCTATCTCCCAATACTAGCGCTTGGGCTTTGGCTATGCTGGGGTAATAATCTCCAAAAAGATCGCTTAAGTAGAATTGTTGGGGCCAGCATCTCGCTTGCAATTTTCTTAGCTTGGCTCTTCTCATTTAACCCAACCATTCAAACACGCATGTTTGAATTTTATATCGCTCCACTGGTGCTGTTGGCTGGAAATATCGGATCTAATAAAGCCAAACTGGTTGGCGCCCTTGTGCTATCTGGAATTCTTTACCTTCGATTAGAATGGCTGAATGATTGGATTTTAGGTTAATCAATTTGATCCTTTGAAGTTACTATTTTGGTAATTTATATTTGAAATACAGTTGCAAATCATTCACTATATCTAAGGCTACATGGTAAGAAAAATGCATTGGCCTTCTGCCATCAATATTGCAGCCCGAATACTGCAGATGTGCTCCGGATTGTTGAGTGTCTATGTATTTAGCCGGCTATTTGATATTAATGATTTTAGCCTTTGGAACTGGCTCTTTTCAATCTTTGTAATCATCACCTCTCAGGATTTTGGCCTTCTCTCCGCAATGCGGGTATGGCTAGGAAAAGAATACGCTCAACAGCAACTTATTAAGCAACAAACAATTTTTATGGCCGGAATAATGGGGATGGCTGTAATCCTTACGCTACTCATTGTTTTCATGGGCATCTATTGGCTTGTGCAAGTAGACCCCCTTCCTGAAAAAACTGTTTTAGTGGCTTGGGTTATCTTCGCTTCTACGTTTTCAATTTTAGGAACTGTTTGCGCAAATGCACTACTAGCGATGTTAAATTCCGGGGCTGTAGGTGCCATTGAATTTGCGAGATCGCTAGCCCAGCTCATTGTTATTGGGTTGATCTATTTTTTAGACCTAGATATCATTTCAAGCGCTTTACTGTACTACTTGCTATTAATACTCTATGTTCCTGCCATCGCAATAATCTTTTTATATCTACATCGATGGAGCCCAATTCAGTTGTGGGGCCTAATCACGACAAAGTTTTCTGAAATTTTCACCACTATGGGCTCCTTAATTAGGAATGGCACCCTATTATGGGTTAACCAGTTGGCCTTTGTTTTAATTCTTGCGCCAGACATTTTTTATGCTGGCTTGCTACTATCAAATGATGATGTTTCAACAGTCACTATCCTCAACAAATTAGTTGGACTGAGTGTAGGAATTTTTAGCGCCGGTCTGCTTCCTTATTTTGGGCTCTATATTCACCGCATGACGAAAGAGGATAATTCTTGGATATTTGGTGATGTGAAAAAAGCATTTTTAATTATTATCTTAATTGGCCTATCGTATATGGCTGGATTGCTTCTCTTTGGAGAGGTATTTGTTTTTTATTGGTCTGGATTTACGCTTGATTCTCCTATTTTGTATGGTCTCGCTGGTTGCCAAGCTATTATTTTGTGCCTAGCAGTCTATATGCAATTGTTTTTTCAGGGTCCTCGCACCAATTTTCAAATACTCCCAATTGTCTTAGCAGCCTGCGCAATCAGATTATTATTTCTATGGCTTGGAAGTGAATCTCTTGGCATGTACTCTATTTTCATTTCAAGCATCTTGGCCTACCTCACTTTAATCATTTTGATGATCTTTAAACTACGCTCACTTCTACGTCAAAATACCAAATGGGAGTTAATGTGGTAATTTATAGACTCAAATTGCTGATACCATAAGAAATTTTTTAGGGGTATAAAATTAGCGTTTATTTAATACATTAATTTTGAGACTAAATATTCATGCCAATCAGGTCATTTCTCACTAAAGCGCTAAATTCCTCACGTTTTAGAATGCCACGGCTCATGGCTAAAATCAGCGGTGAATGGCCTTTAGTTTCCGTGAATGAAATTTCTTGCAAGGGCTTAAGCAAATGGCATGGCGTTATTCCAAATGATGTCTATCAAACTTGGGATCAAAATCATTTTGGTAAAACGCATGCTGCTGGGCTAAGTCACCTCAGGGATCTGAATCAGGATTTCAACTTTCATTTTTATGATGGCAAAGCGATGGATCAGTACATGAACGAGTACTACGCTAACCATCCAATTAAAGATGTTTATTTTGGCGCCCAATATGGTGCCATGAAAGTAGATATTTGGAGATACTGCATTCTGTGTGAACGAGGCGGCCTATATTTCGATATCAACAAAGGATTGTCCATACCTATTCGAGAAATTCTTTCTCCTACAGATCACGCTTTAATTTCTTACGAATCAAATCTTCTCAAAGATGTACGCGCTACCGATCCTCATGCTCTCTTGCCTTTAATTTTTCCAGAATCAGCACGTAAGCTCATTACTTACGATGATCGCCCAGTTTTAAATTGGGGATTTGCTTTTGAAAAACAGCATCCATTTCTAGTAAAAACCA
>NZ_JACVPY010000004.1 GCF_018881635.1 Polynucleobacter sp. UB-Piko-W3 | reverse complement strand
AGAAGGAACCTTGATTCGCGGCAGGAGCAGGAGGTATAGCAACCCCCTTAGGCAAGTTATCTGTTGGACTTGCCACCAACAACTCTGGCCGCTGTAATGGCGGCGTTACTGGCGGCTTATTAGATCCCGTCATCACATCCCAAAAAGAGCGCTTTGTTTTGGCGTAGTTATCGATCTCAGCAACTAACTCGATTTCTGTTGGCAGTGCATCACCTTCAAACTTCACTACTTTGTCGCCATCAAAAAATACAGTGACATGACGTTCTTTGGCAACGCGCTGTCCGGAACGTTTAAATTCAAAAACATAGTCCCAGCGATTGGCATGAAAATAGCTTGCAAGCAAAGGTGTGCCTAAAATTTGACGCACCTGTTCGCGAGTCATACCTAATTGCAACTTCGCGTATTGTTCGCTAGAAATAAAGTTGCCCTGCACAATGTCCGGAACATAAGGTCTAAACACTTTATTCATCCAGGCGCGCTGAGTGTTATCAACTGCGGAAGTGCAACCAGATAGCCCTAATAAAGCGGCCATAGCAAAAGCGGCGAACACGAGGCGTACGGATGCATAAAACCCCTTAAAAACAGGGTTCAAAAAACGACTAAAAAGTTCAAGGCAATTTTGCATGGCTGGCCGTATCATTAAGACATTGATTTTAGCTCCCAAAGCCATGAATACGAACCAAAACCCTACTCCAGCAGATTTGCGCGACATTGGCCTAAAGGCTACCGGTCCACGTATGAAAATTCTGGATTTTTTTCATCAGAATGGCGGCACCCACTTTAGCGCTGAGGATGTTTTTATGGCTCTGGCTAAAGAGGACCAAGAAATTGGTCTCGCTACGGTCTATCGTGTCCTTACCCAATTTGAACAGGCGGGGCTTCTTCTACGCAGCCATTTTGAGTCTAGTAAAGGCGATAGTAGAGCGATTTATGAACTTAATGAGGGTCAGCACCACGATCACCTGGTTTGCCTTGATTGCGGCCATGTAGAGGAGTTTGTAGATGAGGCAATTGAGAAAAGGCAGCGTGATATTGCTAAAAATCTGGGATTTAAGCTCCAGGAACACTCCTTAGCAATGTATGGTCATTGTCAAAAGAAAAACTGTCAAAATAAGCAAAAATAAGCGCTTTTCAGCAGCATAGTCATGAAAAAAGACCTCAAATTGAGGTCTTTTCTAATTTTTAGCTACTTTTAACGAGTTTTAAGCACTTTAAGTTACCTTACGGCCATTAATGCCTCAGCTGCATTGAGCATTTGCACCGAATAACCCCACTCGTTGTCATACCAAGCCAAAACTTTCACTAACTTTCCATCGGCAGAAACGCGCGTCTGGGATGCGTCGTAAATACTTGGGCGTGGGTCATGGTTAAAGTCAATTGAAACCAGAGGCAAAGTATTAAAGCCCAGGATTCCTTTGAGCTCACCCTCGCTCGCAGCCTTCAGAATGGAATTGACTTCATCCACACTAGTAGCGCGGCTTGCCGCAAACGTTAAGTCAACTACGGAAACATTAATCACCGGCACCCGCATCGCAAAACCATCAAAGCGGCCCGCTAGTGCTGGCAATACCAAACCAACTGCTTTTGCTGCACCAGTCTTCGTTGGAATCATGCTGGTCACAGCAGAACGCGCACGACGCATATCCTTGTGATAAACATCCGTTAATACTTGATCATTTGTAAACGCATGAATAGTCGTCATTAAACCAGACTCAATCCCAATTTTTTCGAGCAATGGTTTTACTAAGGGGGCTAAACAGTTAGTTGTACAACTTGCATTGGATACCACCAAATCCGTTGGCTTTAAGACATTTTGGTTTACACCATACACAATCGTTGCATCTACATCTTTTTCACCAGGAGCAGAAATCAATACTTTCTTTGCGCCCTGCTCGACATGAATCATGGCTTTTTCTTTAGAAGTAAATTTGCCAGTGCACTCTAAAACTAAATCGACGCCCAATTCACCCCATGGAGTTTCTGCAGGATTACGGGTACAGAACATTTTGATGCGATCACCATTAACGACCATGTAATCGCCATCTACTGAAACGTCCGCAGGGAACCGACCGTGAGCTGAGTCATACTGGGTAAGATGGGCATTGATAGCGATGTCGCCCATCGCATTAATCGCAACAATCTTGATGTCACGCCGTGGCTTACCATTGACCTGATCTTCATAAAGGGCTCGCAATACCATACGCCCGATACGTCCGTAACCATTAATTGCGACACGAATTGTCATTTATTACCCCTTGCTAATTTTAAATTCTGAATGATTATTTCTGTGCGATACATTGCCAAACAGTCTTCGAAATTTGATCAACCGTTAAACCAAAATATTCGTATAGCTGACCTGCAGGTGCAGATTCACCAAAGGTATCTACGCCATGCACCGCTGCACAACCATACTTCCACCAGAAATCACTCACACCCGCTTCAATCGCAATACGTGGAATCTTGGCTGGTAATACCTTCGCTTTATAGGCAGCATCTTGCTGATCAAATACCGTAGTCGATGGCATTGAAACTACTCGAATACCAATTTTTCCTGCGCTCTCTTTTTCTAAACGTTCTGCCGTTTGTAAAGCGAGGGCTATTTCAGAGCCAGTAGCGATGATGACTGCATTGATCTTTCCAGATTGCGGGTCACGCAATACATAGCCGCCGCGTGCAATGTCTTTAATTTGCTGAGCATTGCGAGAAACAAATGGGCAGTTCTGGCGACTAAAGATCAGGGCGCTAGGGCCATTCTTACGCTCAATGGCAGAACCCCAAGCCACAGCGCTCTCAGTAGTGTCACAGGGACGCCAAACCATCAGGTTCGGGATCAGGCGCAAGCTGGCCACGTGCTCCACAGATTGGTGGGTTGGACCATCTTCACCAAGGCCAATAGAGTCATGGGTGAAAACAAAAATACTGCGCAACTTCATCAAAGCAGCCATGCGAATTGCATTACGACTGTAGTCTGAGAAAGTTAAGAAGGTACCGCCAAACGGAATGTAGCAGCCGTGTAGGGCAATACCATTCATGATGGCGCTCATACCAAATTCGCGCACACCATAATTAATATGATTTCCCCATTGATCGCCACGCACTGGCTTGCATGAAGACCAGTTAGTTAAATTTGAACCAGTGAGATCGGCAGAGCCGCCCATAAATTCTGGCAAAGCAGGTGCCAAAGCCTCAATCGCATTTTGGCTAGCCTTACGAGTAGCAATAGTTTCTGCTTTGGACTGGCAAGTTTTTAAATACGCACTCAGTGTGCTTGAAAAGTCTTTTGACAAGTCACCTTGCATGCGACGCTGCAATTCAGAAGCAAGCTCTGGAAATTTGGTTTTATATTTCTGAAATTCTTTATTCCACTCATGCTCCGCAGTTTGTCCACGCTTTTTAAAATCCCAAGCATCATAAATATCTTTTGGGACTTCAAAAGGTGCATAAGGCCAGTTCAAAGCAACACGGGTTTGGGCAATCTCAGCAACGCCTAGTGGTGAACCATGCACTTTATCGCTGCCAGCCATATTGGGTGAGCCCTTGCCGATCGCAGTCTTGCAGCAAATCAGTGTAGGCTTATCACTCTTTTTAGCCTTTGCAATCGCATCTGATACAGCCTCTGCATCATGGCCGTCAACATTGCGGATCACATTCCAGTGATATGCCTCAAAGCGCTTTGGCGTATCTTCGTTAAACCAAGAAACTACTTTGCCGTCAATCGAGATGCCGTTGTCATCCCAGAGCGCAATCAACTTGTTCAGTTTTAATGTGCCAGCCAAGGAACAGACTTCATGGCTAATACCTTCCATCAAACAACCATCGCCAAAAAAAACATAGGTGTAATGGTCAATGATGCTCAGACCGGGGCGATTAAATTCTTCTGCTAATAATTTTTCAGCAAGGGCCATGCCTACTGCATTGGAAATTCCCTGACCAAGCGGACCAGTAGTCGTTTCAACACCAGGCGTTATTCCATACTCAGGATGTCCTGGAGTTTTACTATGCAGTTGGCGGAAGTTCTTAAGCTCTGTAATTGGCAAGTCATAGCCAGAGAGGTGCAAGAGTGAATACAACAACATTGAACCATGGCCATTAGATAAAACAAAACGATCACGGTCAATCCAATGAGGATCGGTTGGATTATGTTTTAAATGTTCGTTCCAAAGTCCAACAGCGATATCTGCCATACCCATTGGCATGCCAGGATGGCCTGAATTTGCTTGTTGAACGGCATCCATGGATAAAGCACGAATTGCGTTGGCCATGCGGATTTGAAGGTTTGACATCGTAAAATTGGTCTCGAGGAAAATAAATTGGCTATATTTCAGTAATGCCTCAATTTTATCTTCCCGGGCCATGGGAATCCCAAAAGCCAACTACCCTCACTGCGCAGGTCGCCCATCACTTGCGTGTTCGACGCATCCAGACCGGGGAATCCTTTCCCATATTTGATGGAAAGGGGCATGTAGCCCAAGCTGAACTCCTATCTTTGAGCGGGAAAACGGGTCAAGTTCAGCTCAAAGATATCCGTACCGATACTCACCGCGAGACCCCTTATGCCATTACTTTGGCCCAAGGCTTAGCTGGAGGCGACAAAATGGACTGGATCGTGGAGAAGGCTGTTGAAACTGGAGCTCAAATCATTGCACCCATGCAGTGCGAACGCTCAATCCTCAAACTTACACGCTCTAGCGATCAGGATCGCGCCCAAAAGCGCCATGCGCATTGGGAAGGAATCATTCAAGCAGCTTGTGAACAATGTGATCGTACGGTATTTACCACCCTAGAACCCATTCAAACTTTTGAAGCGTATCTGAAGAAAAACCCAAAGCCAGCATTAAAACTACTCTTAAGTCCGGATGCTACTAAAAGCATGTATTCAGCTCTCATAGAAAGTGCCCCTCAAGATATTGTTCTCATGATTGGGTCAGAAGGTGGTCACTCGCCAGAAGAGGAGGCTCAAGCAGAGGCAGCAGGCTATCAAATCGTTTCTCTTGGAGAACGCGTATTGCGCACCGAAACTGCCGGAACAGTTGCCATTACAACTGTTCACAGCATTTGGAATCCTGAAATGCAAAATCGCCTCAAATAGAGGCGATTCCAGGGGCTTACGCTACTTTGGCGATCAAGCGAAGGAGTAGAAGACTCTATAAGGCGTGCGACGGTCGGCCCAGAAATCTACAGCATCACGGAAAACATCTAACAAAGTTTCGCGGGCTTCTTTATCGAATTTCTGAGTACAAGGCAAACCTTCAAGCACCACAACAAATCCAGGCTGTGAACCAGTCTTATCAATTGTTGTCG
The DNA here is from genome assembly GCF_018881635.1 of Polynucleobacter sp. UB-Piko-W3. Classification (GTDB taxonomy): domain Bacteria; phylum Pseudomonadota; class Gammaproteobacteria; order Burkholderiales; family Burkholderiaceae; genus Polynucleobacter. The sequence continues at coordinate 178,225 of NZ_JACVPY010000004.1, read as the reverse complement.
TCAATGCATCTAATAAAGGATCAAAATTTTTGGCCTGTTGTTTTGTAAATGAGTAAGCAATTGCAATTGCTTCCAACACCTCACCCTTGGTCATTGCATTTGCGCAGTTTGCATAAATGAAATGTTGACCAAGTTCAGTAGCCGCCTCCTGTAAATCTGGAGTACGGAAAGCACGAATTGATTGCACGATATTAGTGCGCACGCTGCGCAACATTGCCGGCGGTCCGGCATCGCGAACGGCCAAGGCGGCACGCCAAGAAGCTGTCACTTTTTTCCCTGAAACTTGATTTGCTGCATAGGTTTGTAAACGAGATAAACCACCCTGGGCGTATACATTGGCAGCAGATGATTCAGTCTCTAGTCGATCATTACTGTCCCAACTTTCAGCCCGGCTGTGTTCTTCAAAGCTGGCTAAATCGGTGTTGTCAGTGCGATTATTCATGATGGGTGTTAGATTACCCGTAACACGCCATCAAATCAAGCCCAAATACAGGGCATTTTATACAAGCCATTGATTTATAAAGGATAAATATATGTAAGTTATTACTGACTTACATATATTTAAATGACTCAGGCAATCCCTCTAGCGTTACTAGCGGCCTCTACTACTGCCAAGGTCGTCACATTAACGATCCTGCGAACAGTAGCTGCTGGGGTCAAAATATGGATTGGCTTAGCTACGCCCAATAACAAAGGTCCAATAGCAATGCCGTTGCCTGCTGCTGTTTTTAATAAATTATAAGAAATGTTAGCGGCATCAATATTTGGGAGAACCAAGAGATTTGCGCTGCCCTTCAATGGGGATGAGGTTACCGCGCCCGCCCGAATTGTTTCATCCAAGGCAGTATCGCCGTGCATTTCACCATCTATCTCTAAATCAGGTGCTGCTGTTTGAATTAATGCCAATACTTCACGCATTTTGATGGCGGAAGGTGCATTACTAGATCCAAAGTTAGAGTGCGAAAGAAGCGCGACTTTTGGAATCAATCCAAGTTTACGCATTTCACTAGCGGCCATCAAAGTCAACTCGGCCAACTCTTGCGCTGTTGGATCAATATTAAGATGCGTGTCCACCAAGAATACTTGGCGACCTGGAAGAATCAATCCCGACATCGCACCATATACATTTGCACCTGGCTCACGACCCACAACCTCATCAATATATTTCAGATGCGTAGCAGAATTGCCAATCGTTCCACAAATCATGCCATCCGCAATACCCTTACTGATCATGACTGAGCCAATCAAACTATTGCGACGACGCATCTCAAGTTTTGCAAAAGACTCTGTAACACCCTTACGCTCTGTCAGGCCTAAATAGGTTTGCCAGAATTCACGAAAACGAGCGTCGTTTTCAGGGTTAACGATCTCGAAGTCATTGCCGGACTTCATGCGCAAGCCAAATTTTTCAATGCGGTGTTCGATCACGGCTGGGCGACCAATCAAAATTGGGGTAGCAAGGGCTTCATCAATAATGATTTGAACAGCACGTAATACACGCTCATCTTCGCCCTCGGCAAACACAATACGTTTTTGATTTGCTGGTGTCTGCTTCGCAATATTGAAGAGCGGTTTCATCAAGGTACCAGAGTGGTAGACAAACTGCTGCAACTGATTGCGATAAGCCTCGAAATCTTTTATGGGGCGGGTTGCCACACCATCCTCCATAGCGGCCTTTGCAACGGCAGGAGCAATGACCGTAATCAAACGTGGATCAAATGGTTTTGGAATTAAGTACTCTGGGCCAAATGACAAATTATCAATGCCATATACCGAGGTAACTACTTCGCTCTGTTCTGCTTGTGCCAACTCAGCAACCGCTTTTACTGCAGCCACTTCCATACCACGTGTAATCGTGGTAGCGCCTACATCTAAAGCGCCACGGAAAATAAATGGGAAGCACAAAACGTTGTTTACTTGATTAGGATAATCAGTGCGGCCGGTGGCCATCACTGCATCTGGCCGCACTGCCTTCACCTCTTCAGGCAGAATTTCTGGGGTTGGATTTGCTAAGGCGAAAACCAATGGCTTAGGGGCCATCTTCTTTACCATCTCTTGCTTTAATACGCCGCCAGCAGATAGGCCCAAGAAAATATCAGCGTCTTCGATTACCTGATCCAATGTTCGTAGTTGCGTCTCTTGGCAAAACGGCTCCTTCTCCGGATCCATCAATTCTTTGCGGCCTTTATAGGCAACACCAGCTAAATCGGTTACCCAAATATTTTTACGGGGGATACCAAGATCGACTAATAAATCCAAGCAAGCCAATGCAGCAGCGCCAGCGCCAGAAGTAACCAACTTCACATTGCCTGCATCTTTGCCAACTACCTTGAGACCATTGATGATGGCTGCCGCAACCACAATCGCAGTGCCATGCTGATCATCATGGAAGACCGGAATTTTCATGCGGGCTTGTAACTTGCGTTCGACTATAAAACAATCAGGTGCTTTGATGTCCTCTAAATTAATACCCCCAAATGTTGGCTCTAGTGCAGCAATGATCTCCACTAATTTATCGGGATCGTTTTCATTCACTTCAATATCGAAAACATCAATGCCTGCAAACTTTTTAAAAAGGACAGCTTTGCCTTCCATTACAGGCTTACTTGCCAACGGCCCAATATTTCCCAAACCGAGAACAGCGGTGCCATTGGTAATCACGCCAACTAAATTTCCGCGGGCGGTGTATTTGAATGCATTTGCAGGATCTTTAACAATCTCTTCGCAAGGAAAGGCAACACCGGGCGTATAAGCAAGCGCTAAATCCCGTTGATTCGTCAGCTGCTTGGTTGGAGCAATCTCAATCTTGCCTGGAGTTGGAAACTCGTGATATTGGAGGGCAGCCTCTCTTAGGGCTGCAATTTGCTGCTCTTTATTGTTTTCTTTACTCATCAGCGTGCTCTTTGGTATGGCGTATTCAAGGATCTAATTCTATTCCTCTCGAGCACCCGCCCCCCAAGAGCCATAAAATGAGACATGCATTCTGAATCTAGCCCTCTTGGTGAATTTGACCTCATCCAGCGTTTTTTTAAAGCGGGTGCAGATGCAATGCGCCCCAATGATGAAAAAACAATTGCATTAGGCATTGGTGACGATTGCGCCCTTCTCAATCCAGCTGCAGGAGAAGAAATTGCGATTACGAGCGATATGCTGGTCGAAGGCAGGCATTTTTTTATGGGTGCTAATCCTGAGCTTCTAGGCCGCAAAGCCCTAGCAGTCAACCTTTCAGACCTGGCAGCGATGGGGGCAAAGCCCATAGGATTCACTTTGGCAATCGCCTTACCTACAGTAGATAAAGCCTGGCTTGAAGCTTTTTCCAAAGGTCTGTTTGCGGTTGCAAATCAGTATTCTTGCCCACTCATCGGCGGCGACACCACGGCTGGCCCCCTGACGATTTCCATTACGGCATTCGGCAGTACCCCATCCGGAAAATCCATACACAGATCTGGCGCAAAAAAGGGTGACGATATCTGGGTTTCTGGAGCAGTTGGTGATGCAAGACTTGCTCTTGCTGCACTGCGTCATGAAATGAATCTTCCTGAGAATGACTTAAAGCAAATAGAACATCGTATGCATAACCCAACTCCGCGTGTAGATCTGGGCATGAAAATACGAGAGGTTGCAAGCGCCGCCTTAGATATATCGGATGGCTTGCTTGGAGATCTACAGCATATTCTCAAACAATCTCAAGTGAGCGCAGAAGTCTTTTTAGATCAACTTCCAAAATCTGAAATTTTGCAAAAACAAAGTGAGGATGTTCAAAATCAATTTGCTGCTTGCGGTGGAGATGATTATGAAATCTGCTTCACTGCTCCAATTGAAAAGAGAGATGCTATTGATAAGATCAGCACAGCACTCAATTTGCCCATTACTAGAATTGGTAGCATTACAGAAAAAGTGGGTACAACTGAAAAACTATTTTTACTCAATAAAAATGGTGACTTACTAGACGAGATCAAATCAGCTGCACTACTGAAATCATTTGACCACTTTGCAAAATGAACACTGCGCAAGATCTCAATCTAGCTACCCCCACTTTTAAGTGGGTGAGGCAAACCGCAAGTCGCACTATCGCCTTTGGCTTTGGTAGCGGTCTAAGCCCGGTCGCACCGGGGACTGCGGGTACCCTCTGGGCTTGGGCAGCCTTCTTGCTGGGCGAGTATTTCTTTTCCACCGAGGACTTTGTTTGGATTATTGGCGGTGGAGCTCTCTTAGGGTGCTGGGTCTGCGGTCAGGTGAGCGAAGAGTTAGGTAGAAAAGATTTCGGCGGCATAGTTTGGGATGAAATCATTGCCTTTTGGATTGTTCTCATTTTTATCATGCCAACTAATATTTGGATGCAGGTAATCTCTTTCGGACTCTTCCGTTTTTTTGATGCCATCAAACCAGGGCCGATTGGAATGATTGATCGTTACTTTAAAAAGATGGAGGGTGGTGATGATTCTCAATCCTCTATATTGCAAATACTATGGCAAGGATTTGGGATTATGGTCGATGACCTTGCTGCAGCCTTCTTCACATTATTGGCAATTGCCTTGATACAAAAGATGATTTCAATATGAGCTCGATGGATCACGCTAAAACACTAGCCCTACTTTTAATTGCTAGAGGCTGGAAACTGGCACTCGCTGAATCTTGCACGGGCGGCCTGGTTTGTGCCACTCTGACAGAATTGTCAGGATCTAGCGAGTGGTTCGAGCGCGGCTACATCACCTATAGCAACCAAGCTAAAACAGAGTGCTTAGGGGTTCCTGCAGAGCTGATTGAGTCTTATGGGGCTGTGAGCGAGCCAGTGGCTGGGGCTATGGCACAGGGGGCACTGCGTAATGCAGGTGCCAACGTCGGTGTTTCAATTACTGGAATTGCTGGGCCCACAGGGGGCACAGCAAAAAAGCCTGTGGGTACAGTTTGCTTTGGATGGGCCATACCAAACGCTACAGGGGAGCATGTCACCACTTGTCAAACCAAACTATTTAGCGGTGATAGACAATCAATTCGGCAACAAGCCGCTGAGTATGCGTTAGTTGGCTTGCTTGCACTCCTCAATAACTAATTACTTCATCCAGCCTTTGCTGTAGAAGTAGCCTAGCGGAATAACAGCTGAAATAATCATCGCGCCAATTGCCATTGGATAACCCCAAGTTGCATCTAACTCGGGCATATGTTTGTAGTTCATACCCCAAACACTTGCCAATAAGGTAGGTGGCATTAAGGCAACCGATACCACCGAGAAGATCTTGATAATCTTCGATTGGTTCAAGTTAATGAAACCGACCGTTGCATCCATTAAGAAGTTAATTTTATCGAACAAGAATGCAGTATGGTTTTCTAAAGAATCAATATCGCGCAAAATTTGACGAGCCTCTTCTTGCTGCTCATCAGATAGTAACTTGCTGCGCATTAGGAAAGATAAGGCTCTGCGGGTATCCATCACATTACGACGAATGCGTCCATTGGTATCCTCTTCTTTCGCAATCGTCTCTAAAACCTCTGCAGCATCAGCATCATTAATGCTGTCAGATAGCACGCGCTTGCCTGCTTGTTCGAGGTTTTCATACACCTCTTCTAAGGCATCAGCAGAGTACTCAGCATCAGTGGAATACAAATCAAGCAATACATCTTTTGCATTGCTGACCGAACCAGGTCGCAAGCGAGCACGCAGTCGAACCAAGCGGAACACTGGCAAATCTTCATCATGAATCGAAAACAATACTTGCTTGGTCAGGACAAAAGCAACTCGCACGTTGCGAGAAGTTTCTTCTTCATCCAATAAGAAATCAGTACGAATATGGAGATGGCCATCGTCGGCCTCAAAATAGCGAGCAGAGGCTTCCAAGTCGCCCAAGTCATCCAACTCGGGCAAAAGCACTCCAAATGCCTCTTTAATCCAAATAAGTTCCTCTTCCTCTGGATCAACGACGTCGATCCAGATAGGATTAGCGTATTGCAACAATTCATTGCGATCTTCGACTTGCTCTTGAGAGAGGCGGCCATTTTGCAGGACGAACAAGTTGATCATGGTGAACTCCTAAGGAATGTGCGCTAGTTTATCCTATACAACATGACAGTTTCACTAAAATAAGCCAAATCCAATGAACTCTCGCTCAAATACCTTTAACCAGCAACTCCAGTCTGCATGGGCTTCCCAAGGCAGCATGCTGTGTGTTGGTTTTGACCCCGACCCCAAGCGCCTCCCCGCACCATTCCAAGGCAAACCTGAGGGGATATTTGAGTTCTGCCGAGAAATTGCCGATGCCACTGCGGATTTAGTATGCGCATTTAAACCCCAGTTTGCATACTTTGCCTCCCAAAGGGCTGAGGCCCAACTAGAAAAACTCATTGGGCACCTGAAGGATAAGTATCCCCATATCCCCGTGATCCTTGATTCCAAGCGCGGGGATATTGGTAGTACAGCGGATCATTACGCCCTAGAGGCTTTTGAACGCTATGGGACAGATGCAGTCACCGTGAACCCCTACATGGGCTTTGACACCATTGAACCCTACCTCAAGCACGCTGGCAAAGGGGTCATTGTGCTTTGCCGCACATCCAACCCTGGCGGCTCAGATTTGCAATTTCTGAATGTGAATTTAGACGAACCACTCTATTTGCATGTAGCCAAACTTGCCTCGCAGAAGTGGAATAGCTCTGGTCAGATTAGTCTCGTAGTCGGCGCCACCTTTCCTGAAGAAATTGCTAAGGTTCGCGCGATTGTTGGCGAGATGCCATTACTGATTCCAGGTATTGGCGCTCAAGGCGGTGACATTGATGCAACCATTAAAGCGGGTCGCATTCCAAATGCGCCTGGTACTGGAATGATGATCAACTCGTCAAGAGCGATTTTGTATGCAAGCGCTGGCAGTGATTTTGTTCAAGCCGCAAGAAATGTAGCGCAAAGCACGCGCGATGCGCTGAGGTCTGCAGCCGCTAAATAAACATAGCGCCCAGAAATCATTTGGCTGATTTATTTACTACCCTTAGGGATCGGATAAGGGGCCAAAGCAACGCGATCCATATTTCCTAAGATGAATTCTTGGCGAGTTGGAAAGTGAATATTCGCCTTACGACAATATTGAGGTTTGTCAAAACACTTCGGCGCGGGCAATGCCGAACCTAGTGCTGCAGATTGATCTCGGTCTAATGTAGCCGGAGTTCTTTCAAAATAGTAATGGGCAGCAGATCCTATTCCAAAAATACCCTCACCCCACTCCACGGAGTTGAGATAAATCTCAAACAGCCTCTGCTTTGAGAGAGTTAACTCCAAAAGTCCTGCAATGATGAATTCTTGTCCTTTGCGAAAATAATTTTGCTCCGAAGAAAGAAAGAGGTTTTTAGCCAACTGCTGTGTAATAGTTGAGCCGCCACGCAAAGCTGTCTTAGAACTACTTCCTGTCTGCGCTTTTTGCTGATTCTTTTCCCACGCTTTTTTCATATCTTCAAAGCGAAAGCCTTGGTGCTGAAAAAAAATATCATCTTCACTAACCAATACAGCCCGTTTGAGATTATTAGAAATCTTATCGTAAGGTGTCCACTCGGAATAGACAGGGCAAGACCAATGCCATGAGCATAAGCGCCAACGCTCTGCCCTTTGAAACGCAGTACTTGAAGGATTAATGACGAGCCATAAGGCGATCTGTATCGCAAAGTAGGCCTGCATTGCTACAAAACCACAGAGCAGGCATTTGACTAAATAAGTGAGCCAACGCATCGAACAATTAAGCTAAATAGGTCAATTAACTACGAAGTTTGGCTAACACTGCGCGTGGATCAATCGCCGTGGCTAAATGTTCGCCGCGCCATAACAAGAATGCATCAGCAGCTTGCTCTACTAGCATTCCTAGGCCATCGCTAACCCTTGCGCCTTTTTGCAAAGCTTGCTGCATAAAGGCGGTAGATTTTCCGTAAACCATATCGTATGCAAAAGAGCTTGGCACAAAAATATTAGTCACTGCCTGAATACTTAAAGGAGATTCATTGCTTAAACCAGCAGCGGTGGCATTAATGACTAAATCAAATGGGTATGGTGTTTTTATAGCATCATCGAGTTCAGCCAAGGTTCTAGACTCGAGAGCAACCTCTCTAGAGACCGCAAGATCAGCAAATAACTTCACCAGCTCTTGCGCTTTTGCATAAGACCGATTGGCAATCACTAAACACTTTGGTGATTGCTCCAGCAATGGCCCAATCACACCGCGGGCTGCCCCACCGGCACCTAAGAGCAAGATTCTGGATTGATGAATGGCAATACCTTGTGCCAATAAATCACGCACTAGACCAGCACCATCAGTGTTATCACCATAAACCTTGCCTTCTTTTATCCACAAGGTATTTACAGCGCCCGCCAACTGAGCGCGCGAGCTTAATACATCAGCAAATACTTGTGCATCCAATTTAAACGGTACAGTGACATTCATACCTTTACCACCAGCTACAAAAAATGATTTTGCTGTCAACGCAAATGAATTGATATCAGGCTGCAAGCGACCATAGTGCATTTTTTGTCTAGCTTGTTCTGCAAAGCTTTGGTGGATTACAGGTGACTTACTATGAGCGATTGGATTGCCGGCAACAGCATACACATCCACCCCAGTAAATAAACTAGGATCAGTATGTAGATCAGCTGGGTTAGGAGAATTCATGATGACTACAGAATAAGCGAATTTATGAAATATTTTTCAAAATTAATGTCTCAACTCCAGACGATCACCGCCATCGCGAGCAAACTCAAAGGTAGAAATCCAATCTAATACATCGATCTGATTACGCATTTCGGTAGGAAATGGCCCAAAGGGAGCGGAAGCTCTCACGATGGCAATTGCTTGTCTGTCTAACTCCGGGTTGCCTGAGCTGCGACCGATTGATAGGCCATCATTACCTTGAGCATTGGTAGTAACTCGTCCTTGGGCATCTACGCTGACCACAATCACCAAGCTACCGTATAAAGGGCGGCCATTGGCACGCGGAAAAAATGTACTTCCATAAGCCTCGATCTTCTGACGCATGGCATCATAATATTGCGCAAAAGTGACTGCTTTAGTATTGCTACCCGTTAAGACTTTCCGACGTGGTTCTCGTCCATCTGCCTGCAAACGTTTAGCGAGTTCTGCTTCTAAAGAATTCAGTTGGGGAGTCATTTTTTGATCATCCCCACTCTTACGTCCACCCGAACGAAGTCGCTCTTCAGTCAACTTTGCCAACATTTGCTTTTGCTGTTTCTCCAAGACCTCAAGCCGAGCCTCTGCACCCAAACGAGCACGATGTAATGCAGTTGCATCTCGATTTTCCGTTTTGCCGCCGCCCTGTAAATCCGCTTGCGCTAATTTATTGGCCTCCTTAGGCGCTGTTTTGTTGCTAGCATTGACTAAGACAACGCTAAGAGGGGTATTGAGGCGACGATTCTCAATCTCTCCAAATCCCCAACGTACCGATAAAAAAATAATGTGAATTAAAAGTGATATACAAAGCGCCAAGCGGAATGGATGGCGCTGCCAAGCAGTCTGAAGATAAAGCATTGCTTTACTTAATTTTTCAGGCATCACAAATTCTGCCAATTTAGTCTGCGCTACCATCTTCTTGCGCACTCACTTGCGGCACTTCAGCCTTAGCTTCGATCTCTATCACCCTAACAGCAGCACTCAACTGTAATAAATCGATATCTGACAGCACCACCTCAGCGCGAGTCATGCGCGGATGGCTTGCCAGCTCTGGAATAGGGAGATGCAATGGAACCAACTCCAGTCGAGACATACCCTCTTTTAAATGACGTACGTGTACATTTTTAGACTCACCATCTTGACTAGCCCAACGCAGACACCAGTACTTTTCTAATCTATCTTGGTATTCACCATAGGTTTGATAGCAAGACTCAAAGTCTGCTGCAATACCCATCAAACTAGCATCGCGCGGCGGAAAAGGCGCAACCATCTTTGCGGTCACGCCATGCTTAGCGAGGGCAATCAGCTGCCATTGATTTACCAAATCAGAATAACGACGCAGCGGCGATGTGCACCACGCGTAATAATCTAAACCTAAGCCTTCATGTGGACCTGGAGTAGTTTGCATGCGCGTGCGCAACGGGCCCCAACCCTTCTGGGTTCTGAATAACCCTGGTAAACCATGGTCAGCCAAGAGCTGGCCGGAAGCACTGTTACAGAAAATCATCCATTCGGCAACAATCGTATCGAGAATAGATCCACGCTGACGCGGCACAATCTCTACGCGCTCTACTCCTTTAACATCCTTGATCTGGAAATGAAAATCTCTTGCTAAGGCATTGGGATCAATAAGCCCTAACTGTTCTGCGCGAAGACCATTAGCAATGCGCTTTTCTTGGCGATCAGCATGCAGAAGCTGGGCAGCCTTCCATAAAATAGAGAGCTCGTTGCGATAAGGATAAGTAGTAGCTTCATCAGCCAAACTTTCCTCGCTGACAAGATGCTCAATATCCTCTAGACGCAAATTGGCAGCCATGGGCACCATCTCGGCACGCATTTGTAACGAATCTCTATTTGTCACGCCTTGCGCATCGATATCAATGTAGATAGATAAGGCAGGCCTTGAATCGCCTTCATCCAAAGAAAATTGCTCAATGACAGAGTCAGGCAACATCGTAATTTTGTCACCTGGGAAATAGACCGTCGACATGCGACTGCGCGCCACCTGATCCAAGGAATCATCTTTAGCAATCACCAAACCAGGTGCAGCAATATGGATGCCAATACGATGACCCCCGTCAACGAGCTCTGTTACCGATAAGGCATCGTCGATCTCTGTAGTTCCAGCGTCATCAATCGAGAAAGCTTTTACATCCGCAAGAGGAAGCTCTGCGATAGCAGCAGCATAATTGGCTTGGTCAATAGCGATATTTTGACTGTGCGCAGCTCCATTAGGAAAATGTGCCTTGAGAAACATGCCTTGGTGATAAGCCAGAGGAGAATCAATTGCTCCGCAACGAATCATGAGTTGTGCAGGCGACTCGCTTGTCTGTGTGCAAGCAGCCATCAAGGCTTTGTATGCTGCAGTATTTTTATCTGGTGAAAATAGTAACTGCGAAGCCGAGGACTGAAGTGTTGCCGGGAAGGTACCAGCCACTAATTCTTGCTGCCAAGCAGACTGCTGCTCCAACTCTTTTTGCTTGCGCTCCAATGCTGCTAAGCCAGCCTGTAATTGCTCCAGTGGCGCCCTCTGAAAACGCCCACGCCCTTTGCGACGAAAAAATACCGGGGCTCCCTGCAAAGCAATCCCCAAGGAGACTTGCTGAGCAATAGTGGCTTGCTCACCAAAATATTCTTGTGAGACATCGACGAGACCAAACTCTTCTTCTGGAGCGCAATCCCAAAGCAATTGCAAATCGATGTCTTTAGATAAAACAGTGGCCTCATCCATGACGGCCTGAGCTTCAGGCTTTTCAAAGCGTAGCCAAACTTCCTTGGCTTTGAGCTTAATCTTTTTTCCCGAAAGACTAGTGGCTTGCCAAGACTCGGCATCACCCGAACCTGATGAAGCCTGCACTGTGGCAAGCTTAATGTCGCCGCCTTCTTCGTATAAAAGATTCATGCTTAGAGTGAGATTCCGCCACTAGCCTCTAAAGCAACTCCATTGATATAGCTGGCCTCATTGCTAGCTAAAAATAAATACACATTTGCTATTTCCTCCGGAGTACCAAGGCGCCCAAGCCAACTGCGCCTCTCGATATCCTGCAAAATATTTTCTGGCATCGCTTTAACCATCTCAGTTGCAATAAATCCAGGACAAATCGCATTCACCCGAACCCCTTTAGGGCCGAGCTCGCGAGCCCAAGTCTTGGTAAAACCAATTACGCCAAATTTAGTAGCCGAGTAATTCGTTTGACCAAAGTTACCGTAAATACCAACAACACTAGACGCATTGACAATCGCCCCTGATTTAGTTTCCAACATATGGGGAACAATTAACTGCGTGCAATTAAATACGCCCTTGAGATTGACATCAATTACCGCATCAAATTGCGCTTCTGTCATCTTCACCAAGCGGGCATCTTGCGTAATACCAGCGTTGTTAATCAAGATATCGATACGACCATGTTTTTGCATCACTTGATCTACTGCCGCCTGAATGCTGGCCCGATCGGTCACATTCATGGCATAAGCTTCTGCATTCGGGATTTGTGCAGCAGCGCCTTTTGCAGCCTCTAGATTCATATCCGCCATGATCACGATTGCACCTTCTTGTGCAAAGCGTTGCACCGTAGCAAAACCAATTCCTTTTGCCGCGCCTGTAATGATTGCTACCTTATTTTTTAATCTGTCACCCATTGTTAGCTCTCTGTATTTTGATTTACTTTGATTGTGCCGATTAAGCGCTAATCGCTTTTAATATTTTTTGGTGTACGCCACCAAACCCACCGTTACTCATCACCAGAATATGATCTCCAGGCTTCGCCTCTTTTGCGATGGCACTCACTAAGGAGTCCAGATCATCAAAAGCGTGCGCCTTACACTGCTCTTTTGTATTGAGTGGCGATAACACTTGGGCCAAATCCCAACCTAAAGACTCCTTACCAGCGTTAGCACCATAGGCAAAAACTTGATCGGCTTGTTCTAAGCTGCCAGGAAGCTGCGCTTTCATCACACCAAGCTTCATCGTATTAGAGCGAGGCTCTAATACCGCCAAGATACGGGCTTTGCCAACACGACGACGCAAACCATCCACAGTTGTCGTAATCGCAGTTGGATGATGGGCAAAATCGTCATAGACGGTAATGTCATTTGCACTACCGATTGTTTCAAGACGTCGTTTGACATTTTTAAACTCCGCCAAAGCGCGTGCGGAATCCGCTGGGGAAATGCCGATATGATTTGCTGATGCAATTGCTGCAAGAGCATTGAGTTGATTATGTCGACCCATCACCCCAGAATCTACAGCCCACTTTACGGTAGCCACCTCTTTGCCAGATTTGCGCACAATAAATCCATCGCCCTCTTGAGAAATGAATGACCACTCGTTGTTAGACTCATGACCAAAATGCTCTACAGGCGCCCAAGAGCCCCGAGTAATCACGCTTGCTAAGGCGGGCTCCTCGCCATTCACCACCAACAAACCATCACTCGCAACGGTCCGAACTAAATGGTGAAACTGGGTTTCAATGGCCGCTAGATCAGCAAAAATATCGGCATGATCAAATTCCAAATTATTTAACAAAGCAGTGCGTGGCCTGTAGTGCACAAACTTGCTGCGCTTATCAAAAAAAGCAGTGTCGTATTCATCAGCCTCGATGACAAAATATTTACTTTCTCCTAAGCGTGCAGATACGGTGAAATTGAGAGGCACACCACCAATCAAATAACCTGGTTTGTAACCATTAAATTCTAAGATCCATGTAAGCATGGCTGATGTTGTTGTTTTACCATGCGTTCCGGCAACCGCCAAAACATGCCTGCCATATAAAACTTGCTCGCCAAGCCACTGCGGACCAGAAATATAAGGAAGTCCTTGGTTCAAAATGGCCTCCATCAAGGGATTACCGCGAGAAACTACATTGCCGATCACAAATAAATCAGGCATCGTCTCAAACTGCAATAATTGATCTGGTGAAAAGCCCTCAATCAGTTTGATACCCTGAGCCTCAAGTTGTGTACTCATTGGCGGATACACGTTAGCATCACAACCAGTTACACGATGTCCGGCTTGCCGAGCGATTGCGGCAATGCCGCCCATGAAAGTGCCGCAGATGCCCAAGATATGTATATGCATCTACGAATTTTAGCGAAGGAGTAGCAATGAACCGAAGACAATTACTGACTATCTGCGGAATTAGTCTTTTGGCGCTGCTGGGAGGCGTGCTCACTTCGCAATGGATTTCGAAAACTGGCTTAGCTAGCGAACCCTCTGTAAAAGCTTTTTTTGCTAATCCTTGGCAAACTCCAGATGGAAAATCTATCAATCCAGCCCAATGGCAGGGAAAAGTACTAGTTGTGAACTTTTGGGCCTCCTGGTGCCCCCCTTGCATTGAAGAAATGCCCACTTTGGACCTGCTTTCGCAAGAGTTTTTACAACAAAATGTCTTATTTGTCGGTATCGGCATCGATTCACCCTCTAATATTCGCGAATTTCTGAAAAGTACCCCCGTCTCCTATCCGATTGTGATTGGTGGTCTAGAGGGCAGCAATCTTTCCAAGCAAATGGGCAATACCCAGGGCGCCCTTCCTTACACCGTGATTATTAATCCTAAGGGTAAGGCAACATATACAAAATTAGGTAAGATAAGCGAAGAAGAGCTCAGAAAAGTAATTAAAGATGCTTTATAGAGACTGATACTGATTTTTCTAGATTCAGATTGACCTTTTTATTGCTCAAAAACAAGGCAATTAGGGTATTTAGCCTCAAAATCACACCCCAAAAATCATCGAAGTCTCTTTTTTCAGAATCTTGAGAAGGTATACTCCTTCCATAGCATTCGATGCAATGAACATCAAACTGCCTCTAAAAACAGGGATCTATGTCGAAAAAAGCTTCAATTCTCGTAATTCAGGGTCCAAACCTTAATCTACTAGGCACTCGTGAACCAGGGGTTTATGGGACAACCACCCTCAAAGAAATTCATCAAAAGCTGGAAGATCAGGCTCAAGCTCAATCTGTAGACCTGAGCACCTACCAGAGTAACCATGAAGGCGAGTTAATTGACCGCATTCAAAAAGCGAAACAAGATGGGGTGAATTTCATCATCATCAACCCGGGCGCATTTACCCATACTAGCGTTGCCTTACGAGATGTTTTAGCTGGGGTGGCTATCCCCTTTATAGAAATCCATCTATCTAATATTCATCAGCGCGAAGAGTTCCGTAAACATTCCTATTTATCTGATATCGCTACTGGGGTGATTTGTGGTCTTGGCGCAATTGGTTATGAATTGGCACTGCAAGCGGCGATAGCCCATTCGCAAAAATAAGTCTATTTAAAGTATTACAAGAGAGGAAGTACTCCTATGGATCTGAGAAAACTAAAAACCTTAATCGACCTCGTTTCTGAGTCGGGCATTTCTGAGTTAGAAGTTAATGAAGGTGAAGACCGTGTCCGTATCGTTAACTCTGGCTCTGCGGCCCCTGCTGGCCAAATAGTCCATGCAAATCCAGCACCCGCTCCAGCTCCGCAAGCTGCGCCTGTTGTAGCACCTGCGCCAGCCTCTACTCCGATTGCTGAGACACCTGCTGCTGAATCTGGCTCTGTTGCTCGCTCCCCAATGGTGGGCACTTTCTATCGTGCCCCAAATCCAGAATCTCCAAATTTTGTCAGCATTGGCGATACGGTAAAAGTAGGCCAAACACTTTGCATCATTGAAGCGATGAAATTACTCAATGAGATTGAGTCAGAATACGCAGGTGTCGTGAAAGAGATTTTGTGTGAAAACGGTCAAGGAGTTGAATTTGACCAACCGCTATTCATCATTGCTTAATCTTTTAAGCTCCCCCTACCAAACCATTTTTACCTAACTCAGAGCAGCCATGTTCGATAAGATTCTGATTGCCAATCGGGGAGAAATTGCTCTCCGTATCCAACGCGCATGCCGTGAGTTGGGAATTAAAACTGTAGTGGTCTACTCCACGGCAGATAAAGAAGCAAAGTACGTGAAGTTGGCTGATGAGGCCGTTTGTATTGGACCAGCCCCCTCGCCGCAGAGTTATCTCAATATGCCGGCAATTATTTCTGCGGCTGAAGTAACTGATGCCGAAGCCATTCACCCAGGTTACGGTTTCCTCTCTGAGAACGCTGACTTTGCTGAGCGCGTTGAGAAATCTGGCTTTGCCTTCATTGGGCCAAAAGCGGAAACAATCCGCCTAATGGGCGATAAGGTCTCCGCTAAACGCGCGATGATTAAAGCAGGTGTTCCTTGTGTTCCTGGATCCGAAGGTGCATTACCAGACAACCCTAAAGAAATTCTTGCTACTGCCAAGAGAGTAGGCTATCCAGTCATCATTAAAGCTGCTGGTGGTGGTGGTGGTCGTGGTATGCGTGTTGTTCATACCGAAGCGGCCCTCCTCAATGCTGTCAATATGACGCGAGAAGAAGCGGGCCGTGCTTTTGGAAATCCAGAAGTCTATATGGAGAAGTTTTTAGAAAAACCTCGCCACGTTGAGATTCAGGTTTTGGCTGATACCCATGGCAATGCAATTTGGTTGGGTGAACGTGATTGCTCTATGCAGCGCCGCCATCAAAAAGTAATAGAAGAGGCTCCTGCCCCAGGTATTGATCGTCGCTTGATCGCTAAAGTTGGTGAACGCTGTGCAGAAGCCTGTCGAAAAATGGGTTATCGTGGCGCAGGCACGTTTGAGTTCCTTTATGAGGATGGCGAATTCTTCTTTATCGAGATGAATACCCGCGTTCAAGTTGAGCACCCCGTCACTGAAATGATTACTGGCGTAGATATTGTTCAAGAACAGATTCGAATTGCTGCTGGCCTGAAGTTAAGTTATCGGCAAAAAGATATCGTGTTCCGTGGCCATGCAATCGAATGTCGTTTGAACGCAGAAGATCCGTTCAAGTTCACGCCTAGCCCAGGCAAAATTGGCTCTTTCCATATGCCAGGCGGTCCAGGTATTCGAGTAGATTCTCATGCCTATAGTGGATATGTTGTTCCTTCAAACTATGACTCGATGATTGGCAAATTGATTGCTTATGGCAATACTCGTGAACAGGCGATCCGCCGTATGCAAATTGCCCTCTCTGAAATGGTGATTGATGGCATCACCACGAACGTACCCTTGCACCGCGAATTAATGCTGGACCCCAACTTCATGGAAGGTGGTACTAGCATTCACTACCTGGAGCATCGCTTAGAAGAACAAGCCGCAAGCCGCGGTAAATCTTAACTGATGCGAGTGCCTTATGTCTTATCGTGAACTGGTCTTCACGGTAGTTGCTGAAACAGCAGAACCATTAGGTGATGCGCTCTTGGAGTTAGGGGCGCTATCCGTCACCGTAGAAGATGATGCAGCTGGCGGCTATGATGAGAACCCACTTTACGGAGAACCTGGTCTTTCACCAGAGGTGCAGGCCTGGGATAGATCTTCAGTAACCGCTCTTTTTAACCCAGCGCTTGATGCTTCAGCTAGCGCGCAATTTATCCCTGAATTACTTGCTTCTTTAAAAGAGTCTGGTTTTAAGTTGTCAGCCCCCCAAGAAAAAATTGTTGAAGAGCAAGATTGGGTAAGACTTACCCAAAGTCAGTTTGCACCCATTCCCATTGGCAAACGTATTTGGGTTGTTCCATCCTGGCATGATGCCCCCGCCGATCCAAATGCAATCTGTTTGGCGGTTGATCCAGGCTTAGCTTTTGGTACAGGTAGCCACCCTACCACCCACTTATGTTTGTTGTGGCTAGAAGAGTATGCCAATCTAAAAAATCAGAGTTTGCTCGATTACGGTTGCGGCTCGGGCATTCTCGCCATTGCAGCGGCAAAACTGGGTTGCAATCCCGTAGTAGGCACCGATATCGATCCTCAGGCGATGGTTGCGGCTCGAAGTAATGCCCAAATCAACAATACCGAAATTGAGTTTGTTTTACCAAATGACAATGCTCCAGAGCTTGCAGCAGAAACAAAATACGATATTGTGATGGCTAATATTTTGGCTAACCCACTTCAAGTACTTGCTCCAGCGTTGGTCAATAAAATACGGCTAGGTGGACAAATTGTTTTATCTGGTGTGCTGGCGCGTCAAGCTGATGAGGTCATTGCCACTTACAGTCAATGGCTCAAACTCTCTGTCTGGAAAGAGAATGATGGCTGGGTTTGCCTACACGGAACTCTCTCTAAAAATGAAGGGGGTAGTAAAAAAACTTATTTTGCTGCACCTGCGCAAAAAAGAGGGGTGAAGTTCGCTTTACTAGCGAGCTTTTTTGCTCTGCTAGTAGTTTTTAGTGAGCACCTCTCTAGAAATTCTTTACTGCCAGCGTTAGCGCCGCGTGTTGATGGCACATCAAATGCTTTTTCGGTAACCGCCTTTGCCATTTTGCAATCCATAGATGAAAAAATATGTGGCGCATTAGGATGCGTAAATAGCCCCGTAAGCGATTTTGCTGCATGGAAAATAACTTCCGCCACGCTAACGCCCGAAAATGCCCGAGAGGGCCTTAAAAGCGACGCAAATCAATCAATACTGCAAGTTGAAATACAAAATCGTCTTGCACTTGCTGTTTTAGCCCCTAATTTGGAAATTACGCTCACTGATGCAGAAGAATCTGAGATCAAATCAATCCGCTTTACTCCAAAAGAATGGTTACCTATTGCTTGGCAAGAATCTCACCTTGATTTTTTGCGCTTGGGAATCGCCTCCGGAGAGTTAATCCAAGCTCAACTACCAATTCCATTGCCACAGAATGCTGCTGGCTATCGGGTGAAAGTGGTTTACCCCTAAAACGTCCCCAATTGGGCTTTTTATTTATTCTTAACCTTGATTCTTGTTTATCTCTTACAGAAAGTAATTTATGGCTAGCTTGATCTGCGGCTCTGTCGCCTACGACACCATCATGAACTTTGAAGGCAAATTTGCTGATCAAATCCTGCCTGAGCAGATTCATATTCTGAATGTGGCCTTCTTGGTACCAACAATGCGCCGAGAGTTTGGTGGTTGTGCTGGCAATATCGCCTATAACCTCAGCCTTTTAGGTGGCGATCCGATCATCATGGCAACCGTCGGCGGGGATGCCAAGCCCTACTTAGATCGACTCAAGCAATTGAGTATTGATGTCAGCCATATTCGCCAAATTGAACATGCATTTACTGCGCAAGCGATGATTACAACCGATCAGTCCAATAATCAAATTACCGCCTTTCATCCGGGCGCCATGAATGAATCCCATTTAAACCAAGTTGCTGCAGTGATTAGCGAGCGTAGCAAAAACGCCAAGGGTGCTACTAAATTCGGAATCGTTGCACCAGACGGTCGGCAGGGGATGTGGGAGCACTGTCGTCAATTAGCAAATGCCAACATCCCTTTTGTTTTTGATCCGGGCCAGGGCTTGCCCATGTTTAATGGTCCCGAGCTTCTTGAATTGGTTGATATTGCAAGCTACCTGGCTGTCAATGACTATGAGGGCGAAATGCTTGCCCAAAGAACTGGCTTAAGTCTTTCTAAAGTCGCTGAACGACTGAAAGCCTTGATTGTGACCAAAGGCGCAGAAGGTGCCGATATCTACTCTGATGGTAAATGCATTGCTATTCCACCAGTGCCAGCGGCAAAAATCATTGATCCTACTGGGTGCGGGGATGCTTTTCGTGGAGGATTACTTTTTGGTCTTGAAAATGGCATGGATTGGGAAACTACGGGCCGTCTAGCAAGCTTGATGGGTTCAATCAAAATTAGTCATCAAGGTCCACAAAACCACCAATTGAGCAAATCTCAGATTACAGAGCAATTCAAGTCAGCATTTGGATTCAGGCTCTGAGCTTCGCAAGACTATCCCGAGCCGGGCTTTTTAGGCAATAAAAAAGGGGTCTCATAGAGACCCCTTTGAACTACTTACCACCCGTCTAAAGTTAAAACTTAAGGACGAGCGCCAGTTGGGAAGGGCCAAGCAGCGGCAGGATTCAGTGCACTAGGCGCTGATGCAGCTTTCTTAACCGCGGGCTTTTTTACAGCAGAGCCCGCTTTCTTCGCAGCAGGTTTACTTACTTTTTTTTAGCTACGCGCTTCTTAGCAGCTGGACGCTTTTTAGCGGCTGGCTTCTTTTTAGCAGCTTTTTTAGCGGCTGGCTTCTTCTTAGCAGCTGGACGCTTTTTAGCGGCTGGCTTCTTCTTAGCAGCTGGACGCTTCTTAGCGGCTACTTTTTTCTTAGCAGCTGGACGCTTCTTAGCGGCTACTTTTTTCTTAGCAGCTGGTTTCTTTGCAGCAGGTTTTTTCTTTGTTGCCATGTGTGTTACTCCTTCACGTGAGGATTAGTACGAACTAACGATTAAGAAGACCCGACCATTCATTTCCGCCTGGTTTTGCAACCGATTGGATCTGACGAGCGAGCCATTCATCGGCGCGCGGCTTGATGCTAAGTGCTGCACGCTAATGAATCCTGGAAAAAAAGCCGTGGCCCCGAAGGACAACGGCTTCTTAAATGTGCTGGAAAAAATGGAGAGAATAGCCCAGACACCCTTGAGTAAGGGTTTTCGGATTTGAGTCTGATTTTGCTGACTTCTTAAACTATCCAACCGTCTAATCTCCTATTTAACCGACTATACGCTTAAGACTTACCTCACTACTCCCAACTTAGCGCACCACCGGTTTGATACTCAATAACGCGTGTCTCAAAAAAGTTTCGTTCTTTCTTAAGATCAATCATTTCTGACATCCATGGAAATGGATTCTCTTCATTTGGGAACATCGCGTCAAGTCCTATTTGCAAACATCTACGATTACAGATGTATCTTAGGTACCCTTTGAACATCGGAGCGTTCAATCCAAGCACTCCTCGAGGCATCGTATCTTCGGCATAACGGTACTCTAATTCGACTGCTTTTTCGAAGATGGATTTAATCTCGTCTTTGAACGCGGAAGTCCATAACTGCGGGTTCTCCAGCTTGATTTGGTTTATCAAATCGATGCCAAAATTGCAGTGCATTGACTCGTCGCGAAGGATGTATTGATACTGCTCAGCAGCACCCGTCATTTTGTTTTGACGACCCATTGCAAGTATTTGCGTAAAACCAACATAAAAGAACAAACCTTCCATTACGCAGGCAAAAACAATCAACGAACGAAGTAATTTTTGGTCAGTTTCTAATGTACCAGTCTTGAAATTTGGGTCAGTTAATACATCAATGTAAGGAATTAAGAACTGGTCTTTGGCGCGAATTGACTCAATTTCGTTATACGCATTGAAGATTTCGGACTGATCTAAACCCAAAGATTCAACGATATATTGGTATGCATGGGTATGAATTGCCTCTTCAAAAGCCTGACGCAATAGATATTGGCGGCATTCTGGAGCAGTAATGTGGCGATAAGTACCCAAAACAATATTGTTTGCCGCCAAAGAATCAGCGGTAGTAAAGAAGCCTAAGTTGCGCTTAATGATGCGACGCTCATCTTCAGTCAGACCATTTGGATCTTTCCAAAGCGCGATATCGCGGTTCATATTGATTTCTTGTGGCATCCAATGGTTTGCACAACCAGCTAAATACTTCTCCCAAGCCCACTTATATTTAAATGGAACCAACTGGTTTACATCAGTCTTAGCATTAATCACACGCTTATCAGCAGCGTTTACACGCAAGGCTGTGCCGCTCGATAAATGAGCGGCCTCAATTGACGCAGGTGCCGCAGTTGGCGCCATAGCTACTTGGTCTGGCTGTGGACGTTGTGGCTCCACTGCAACCGGCTGCGGTGCAAGACCAGCTTTCGCTAGTACTGGAGCAACTTCCTCTTCCCAATTCAACATAACTTTCTCCTCAATCCTTCTATTTCTGGCCAATGAGCAAATTGCTTATTGGCATGCTTCACATTCTTCAAAGCCAGCATCACCAGGACGCATTGTGCAAGCTGGGCCATCCGCCTCAACTGCACTGCCAGCACCTGCTGCCGCAGCTGCATCTGTACCGTTTACCCCACCACCGCTAGAAACGGAGTTCAATTGACCGCTAGAAACAGTTGATTTCTCAACGTGAGTTGCAGCCATAGTACGGAGGTAATAGGTTGTTTTCAAGCCACGCAACCAAGCTAACTTGTAGGTGTCATCCAATTTTTTGCCAGATGCGCCGCCCATGTAGATGTTCAATGACTGAGCTTGGTCAATCCACTTCTGACGACGAGAAGCTGCTTCAACTAACCAGCTCGGCTCAACCTCAAAGGCAGTTGCGTACAAATCACGCAAATCTTGTGGGATGCGATCAATCTTAGACAAAGTACCGTCAAAGTACTTTAGATCAGCGATCATGACTTCATCCCAAAGGCCGCGATCCTTCAAATCACGCACTAAGTACTCGTTTACGACCGTGAACTCACCCGAAAGGTTGGATTTCACGAACAAGTTCTGGAAAGTAGGCTCTATACAAGCAGAAACACCAATGATGTTGGAAATCGTGGCTGTTGGCGCAATCGCTACGCAATTGGAGTTGCGCATACCGTGTTGCTTAATACGGGCACGCAAACCGCTCCAATCCATCGTAGAGGAGTTATCCACCTCTACATAACCACCACGCTCCTCAGCTAACAGCGCTACTGAGTCTTGCGGGAGAATGCCGCGGTCCCATAAGGAACCTTTGTAAGTACTGTAAACACCACGCTCCTCAGCCAATTCGCATGAAGCTTGGTAAGCGTAGTAGCAAACTGCTTCCATAGAGGAGTCGGCAAACTTCACAGCCTCATCGCTAGCGTAAGGAATACGTTGCATATGCAAGCAATCTTGGAAGCCCATGATGCCCATGCCGACTGGACGGTGCTTCAAATTGGAATTGCGTGCTTTAGCAACTGCGTAGTAGTTGATATCGATCACGTTATCTAGCATGCGCATCGCAGTACGAACAGTCTTCTGAAGCTTCTCATGGTCCAAAATCATCTTGCCGTTGGCATCAGTCGTCATGTGAGCGGTTAAGTTCACAGAACCCAAGTTACATACAGCAATCTCGGTCTCGTTTGTATTCAGAGTAATCTCTGTGCACAAATTAGAGGAATGAACTACACCAACGTGCTGCTGTGGACTACGAATATTGCAAGGGTCTTTGAAAGTGATCCATGGGTGACCTGTTTCAAACAACATACCAAGCATCTTGCGCCACAACTGCTGCGCAGGGATTCTGCGGAATGGCTTTAACTCACCACGGTCCGCTTTTTGCTCATAGGCAACATAAGCTTCTTCAAAGGCTTTACCAAACTTGTCATGCAAATCAGGGGTATTGGATGGTGAGAACAGCGTCCAATCACCATTTTCCATGACGCGCTTCATGAACAAGTCAGGAATCCAGTTAGAAGTATTCATATCATGCGTACGGCGACGGTCGTCGCCAGTATTCTTGCGCAACTCTAAGAACTCTTCGATATCTAGGTGCCATGTTTCTAGGTAAGCGCAAACTGCGCCCTTACGCTTACCACCTTGGTTCACAGCAACTGCAGTGTCATTCACTACTTTTAAGAATGGCACAACACCTTGTGATTTACCGTTAGTCCCTTTGATGTGGCTTCCTAAGGCGCGGACATTAGTCCAGTCATTACCCAAACCACCTGCAAACTTGGAAAGCAAAGCATTTTCTTTCAAAGCTTCGTAGATGCCATCAAGGTCATCATCCACTGTAGTCAAGTAGCAGCTAGAGAGCTGTGGACGAGTTGTTGCTGAATTAAATAGAGTGGGTGTGCTGGACATGAAATCAAATGTAGAGAGAATTTCATAGAACTCAATCGCACGACGTTCACGATCCATCTCATTTAAAGCTAAGCCCATTGCAACACGCATAAAGAATGCTTGTGGCATTTCAATACGACGCTCTTCAATGTGCAAGAAATAGCGGTCATACAAAGTTTGCAGGCCAAGGTAATTGAACTGCAGGTCACGGCTTGCATTCAAAGCTGCAGCCAAACGTGGCAAGTCATACTCGCGCATCCGTGGGTCTAACAACTCTGCAGAAATACCTTCATTGATGTACTTGGAAAAGTAAGTGTTGTATTCAGCCTGTGTATCACCTTGTAATACCTCTTTACCGAAAATCTCTTTACGGATCGTGTGCATTAAGATGCGAGCTGTCACCTGGCTGTATGCAGGATCTTTCTCAATCAGAGTTCGGGAAGCCAAGATAGCAGAGTCATACACTTGTGCCATTGGTACGCCATCATACAAATTCTTAATTGTTTCAGTGATGATTGGGCTTGCATCAATTTGATTGCCCAAGCCTTCGCAGGCGGCTTCAATCACAGTGCGCAAAGCAGCCATATCGAGCCACTTCTCTTGACCATCGTCGGTAACCTTAATACCAGACTCACCAGCCTGATTAGCTACTTGAGTTTCTTGTGAGGCTTCTTGCTGAGCTGCACGTTCTTGATTACGCTTTTCGCGATAGAGAACGTAGGCGCGAGCAACATTGTGCTCACCACTACGCATCAAAGCCAACTCAACTTGATCTTGAATATCTTCAATATGGAAAGTGCCACCGTTTGGACGGCTACGCAATAAAGCACGCACCACAGAGTGAGTGAGCTGCTCAACTTGTTCACGTACACGGGCAGATGCAGCACCTTGGCCGCCATTAACTGCTAAAAATGCTTTAGTTACTGCAATGGCGATTTTGGATGGCTCGAATGCAACAACAGAACCATTGCGGCGAATGATTTTGTAATCGGACAACTGGGTCGCCTGACTACCACCAACACCACCAGCTACAAAGCCGGCGGAAGGAGTTTGGTTAACGACTCCCGCAGGACCCATTCCTGGATTATTAGCTCCAGTTACTTGGCCTGCTGTCTGAGGATTGGCGTATGTCATGTTACTCCTGCTTATATATATAGTTATTTGGACAAAATATCGTTAAAAAACAAAGGGGTATTGCTGTATTCAAACACTACATCTAGTGTTTTTAAACGCATTGGGTACTAAGTATAGGGAAATATTTAGTTTTTGGTAAGTTTTTTCTGACCAATATTTATTAGTATTTTTACTAAGTTTTACAGTAATTTAGAGCTCATTTTGGTGCGGATTTTCTAGTCCTTTTTAGATAAAGGCTAAAAAAGTGAGCGTATGCTCACATACAAAGATTTGGTCTAGCGAGAAACTAATCCGTACGGTATTTTTTCCTGCGAAATACCTGTCTCTTTTTGGAACTTTTCCCAATCAAAATATTTTCCGGGATCTGTTTTTCGATCTGGTGCGATATCGCTATGTCCTGCAAATTGCAAATTTGGGTAAGTCAGTTGTAATTTCTGAACAAGCTTTGCTAATGATTTGTATTGAATATCCTCAAATGGCGTGTCGCCATCACCCTCCAGCTCAACACCAATTGAAAAATCATTACATCTTTCTCTGCCCATAAAATTCGATGCACCAGCATGCCACGCCCTGTCTTGAGTCGAAACAAATTGGATTAATTCTCCTGTGCGCGCAATCAGGAAATGACTGGAAACTTTTTGATTTGCGATCTCAGAAAAATAGGGGTGAGCATTTGCGTCTAATGTATTTTGAAAAAAACTCACAATATTCTGACTAGAGGTTTGACTTTTAAATTCGCCGGGCGGCAAACTAATGTGATGAATCACCAGTAAGTCGGGCTTTACTTCATCTGGCCTTGTATCTTTGTTTGGTGAGACGCGCCAAGCTGCGGCACCAATCCATCCTTGTTCATCTAAAGCATTGCGGTGCTCCATTGAACAATAAAATCGATTGTCATCAGTAATGGCGTCGGTTTTTGGCAGATGTACTTTGCAATACTGACACTGCACCATTGCCTCAGGCTCCGTCAAGCTCTGATCCTTGCTAGGACTGGAGTTACTTGATTTACTCCCATCAAATTTCGCCTGCTTTTTTCCCTTAAGCCAAAAATATAAAAGGACTGCTCCGGCAAATAGTAAAAGCCACTTAAGCAAAGGTCATACTCTCTGAAGAACCACTTCCAATACAAAGCGACTACCAACATAGGCGAGCAGTAAAACAACATAAGCACTCAATACCCAACGAATTGCCGCCCAACCCCGTAAACCAACCCACCAACGGGCTATCAGTAAACCAGCAAACAAGATCCAGGAGACAAGCGCAAAAATAGTTTTATGGTCAAACACAAAGGGCTTACCAAATAAAACTTGTGAAAAGAATAGGCCAGAAAAAATAGTCATTGTTAGGAGTGCAAAACCAACATACAACAAATTGAATAGCAAGCCCTCCATCATCATGAGTGGCGGTAAATCTTCTAACCAATGAGACAGGCGACTATTGGGAACAATTGCTAATTGACGATGCAAGGCGCGGTCATAAACACTCATCAACATTGCCTGCATCGCTGCTAAGCTTAAGAGACCCACTGAAATGGTTGCCACAATGAAGTGTGCCTTGAACCAAGGATCCGAAACAGCCACAGGCGAAATTAAGACCCCTGGGAAAAAAATCGGAAGTAGAGAGCAAACTAAAGCAAATAATATTGACATCCAAAGCAAGCTAGCGATTGGCAAAAACCAGGATTGGAACCAATAAAAAGCTAAACCTACCCAGGCAATCAGGGATAAGTCCTGAGCAAACCCAAAAACGAAGCCTTGAGATGTAAAGACGGAGTCATGCAACTCAATGCCGTGAAGTATCAAAATCACAAAAATACAGGCCTGCATTATCCCAGCTGAGAGCGGGGATTCCTTGCCAGCCCTAGCCCTCTGGCTCAAAAAGAGCAACAAAAGTAAATAAAGGACTGGGGGGAGCCAGCCGGAACTTGAGTAACCTAAAATATCCATATGGAAAGTCTAATCGATAAATGCTAGAGAATCTCACCGATCGCCTATCACGCGTTGTTAAAACAATGCGGGGGCAAGCCCGCCTCACTGAAGCCAACACTGCTGAAATGCTGCGAGAGATCCGCCTAGCCTTATTGGAGGCTGACGTAGCGCTACCAGTAGTGAAGTCTCTACTAGAGCAGATTAAGTTTAAAGCCCTTGGTGAAGAAGTGGTTGGTAGCCTTAGTCCAGGCCAAGCTCTGGTTGGCGTAGTCCAGCGTGAACTAACCCAAGTGATGATGGGCGATACCGATCAAAGTGGCGAACTCAACCTAGCCACTCAGCCGCCAGCAGTGATTTTGATGGCAGGCTTACAGGGTGCCGGCAAAACCACTTCTGTTGGCAAGCTGGCTAAATGGCTCCAGGAAAAGAAAAAGAAAAAAGTGTTGACCGTTTCTTGTGACGTCTACCGCCCTGCCGCTATTGAACAGCTTGAAACTGTCACCAAACAGGTTGGTGCGGAATTTTTTCCAAGCAATATTAATCAAAAACCAAATGATATTGCACTGGCTGCCCTGGATTGGGCTCGCCGTCATTATTTTGATGTCGTATTGGTTGATACCGCGGGTCGCTTAGGCATTGATGAAGCGCTCATGCAAGAAATTAAAACTTTGCATGCGAGCCTAAACCCAATCGAAACACTATTTGTAGTTGATGCCATGCTCGGTCAAGATGCCGTCAATACTGCGAAAGCCTTCCATGAAGCACTTCCGCTGACTGGCGTGGTTCTGACCAAGCTAGATGGCGACTCTCGCGGTGGCGCCGCCCTTTCTGTGCGCCAAGTGACTGGTGTGCCGCTCAAATTTATTGGTGTGGCTGAAAAAATGGATGGGCTTGAAGCTTTTGATGGACAGCGGATGGCCAATCGTATTTTGGGTATGGGCGATATTCTGGCTCTAGTTGAACAAGCACAAGAACATGTTGATGTTGCTAAGGCCGAGAAATTAGCAACGAAGATCTCTAAAGGTGGATTTGATTTAGGAGATTTTCGTGATCAACTCATGCAAATGCAAAAGATGGGTGGTATGGCGAGCCTGATGGATAAGTTGCCCAGTCAGGTTGCTCAAGCAGCTTCTAAAACAAATCTCAGCAATGCAGATAAACAAACAACGCGCATGCGCGGCATTATCGATAGCATGACCCCGCGTGAACGCAGCAAACCTGAACTACTCAAAGCCAGTCGCAAACGGCGTATTGCGGCAGGAGCGGGAGTGGAGGTCCAAGAAGTCAATCGTCTGCTTGCTCAGTTTGAGCAAATGCAAACCATGATGAAGCAATTCAAGGGCGGAAAGATGGCGCGCACCATGGCAACCATGGCTGCAAAAGGAGCCGCCAAAGGCATTGGCGGACTCTTTAAAAAATAAACTGGATGAATAGTGCGAAGAGCTTAATGAATTGAGTTCTTCGCTGCTTGAATAGCGGCAATCACCTTTGCTTTGATATCGGCTAACGGAATATTTTGGGACTCTGCATCTGTGCGACCTTTAAATTCGACTTCAGCGTTGGCTAAGCCACGATCACCAATCACTACACGGAACGGTGCGCCAATCAATTCCCAGTCAGCAAACATCGCGCCCGGCCGCTCATTGCGATCATCCAAAATCACATCGATACCAGCAGCAAGCAATTCATCATGCAATTGATCGCATGCTACCTTAACAGCCTCTGACTTGTCGTAAGCCATTGGGCAAATCACCACCTCAAATGGCGCCATGGAAATTGGCCAAATAATGCCACGCTCATCATGACCTTGTTCAATAGCTGCGCCTAACAAGCGCGTCACGCCAATACCATAACAACCCATCACCATTGGCTGTGCTTTACCTTGTTGATCAAGGTAGGTACAACCCATTGCTTCTGAATAACGGGTACCTAATTGAAATACGTGACCCACTTCAATGCCACGACAAATATCTACAACGCCTTTACCATCTGGAGAGGGATCACCAATGACTGCATTTCGGATATCAAGCACTATAGGCTCAGGTAAATCGCGGCCCCAGTTCACTCCCGTCAAATGGTGACCGGCATCATTGGCGCCGCACACAAAGTCAGACATATTGGCTACAGTTCGATCTGCCACCACCGTGACATCAGCACTTACTCCAACAGGGCCCAAATAGCCTGCTGGCGCATTACAGGCTTGCTTGATTTCAGTTTCAGTAGCAAAACGAGATTCTGTCATACCAGGCACTTTGCTTGCCTTCACCTCATTCAGATCATGGTCGCCGCGCACCAACAACATAAACAGTTTGGCAGGGCCTTTTTCTTGTTCAACTGCAAACAGTAAGGACTTCACAGTCTTCTCAAGAGGAATATTCAGAAACTTCGCAACATCTGCGCAATTCGTCTTTTCTGGCGTTGGTACCTTACTCATAGCGGCAGTTGCAGCAGCTCTTACTGCTAACAATGCAAGTGATTCAGCTGCCTCTAAATTGGCTGCGTAGTCTGAGCTTGGGCAATAGACAATGGCATCTTCGCCAGTATCTGCAATCACATGAAACTCTTGACTACCAGATCCACCAATAGCACCGTTATCAGCCGTGACCGCTCGGAACTTCAAACCCATCCGCTGAAAGATGCGGGTATAGGCATCAAACATGATTTGATAAGACTTTTTTAATCCTTCAGTATCGCGATCGAATGAGTAAGCATCTTTCATGCTGAACTCACGACCACGCATGATGCCAAAACGGGGACGACGCTCATCACGGAATTTTGTTTGGATCTGATAGAAATTGACAGGCAACTGCTTGTAACTCTTAATCTCATTTCGTGCTAAATCAGTAATCACTTCCTCAGAAGTCGGCTGAATTAAAAAGTCTCTATCGTGACGGTCTTTAATACGAAGTAGCTCAGGGCCCATCTTTTCCCAACGACCAGTCTCTTGCCATAGCTCAGCAGGCTGGATCATCGGCATCAGCAATTCAATTGCACCAGCACGATTCATCTCTTCGCGAATAATATTTTCGACCTTGCGAATTACCTTCAAACCCAGTGGCAAATAGTTATAAATGCCTGCACTAAGCTTGCGAATTAAACCTGCCCGCACCATGAGTTTGTGCGAAACCACCTCTGCGTCAGAGGGGGCTTCTTTTAGCGTAGCGAGAAATGATTGTGATACTTTCATGAATGGATATAATCAAATCGTTGATTTTAAAGGATTTGAGGCACGATCATGCTTGACCGTGAAGGGTATCGCCCCAATGTCGGCATTGTCCTCCTGAATGGCCGTAACGAGGTTTTCTGGGGAAAACGCGTTGGGCAGCATTCGTGGCAGTTCCCACAAGGTGGGATTCAGCATGGTGAAAGCCCTGAGCAGGCCATGTTCCGCGAATTGCATGAGGAAGTTGGCTTGCTGCCGGAGCATGTCCAAATTATTGGACGAACTAGGGACTGGCTTCGTTATGACGTTCCTGAGGAATACTTGCGCCGTCAAATCACCACTCGCGTCCACCGTACCGCCTATCGAGGCCAAAAACAGATTTGGTTCCTTTTGCGCTTAGTAGGTCTAGACAGCGATATTCAATTACGTGCCTCAGATCACCCAGAATTTGATGCCTGGCGCTGGGTCCCATTCTGGATTCAGTTAGATTCAGTCATTGATTTCAAGCGCGAAGTTTATGAGCTAGCCCTTTCAGAGCTCGCTCGCTACCTTTCTAGGGGGTTAAGAATGCAGCAACTTGCCTGGGGAACGCCACTCGATCTCATTCAGGCTTTTTACGCTGATCATGAGGATCAATACAAACCACCCACCAAATCGGATAAAGAAAAATGAATGCCACCTTACGCAAAATTAGCGCCTGCGCGATTAGCATTTCAATCGGCGGAAGCTTAATAGCTTGCACAGGCGACCCACTACAGAGTGGTTTAGATCCATTCGCTCCGATGGTATTTAAGGAGGGTACAACCACTATGCCTTTAAATCCACCCAATAAATCTACCCTACAGCCCTTTTATGTTACTCAAACCACGATCTTCAAATTTGCTGTAGACACTAACTCTATCCTCATTGGTGCGGATGGAATCACGCGCTACATCGTCGTAATCACTAATCCAAGTGGTGGCCAACAAAGCCAATACGAGGGGATTCGTTGCGACTCCTTTCAATGGCGTCTCTACGGGGTCTATGAAAGTAGCGGCTGGAGAGAAAATCCTCTATCTAGCTGGAAAGCTATTGAACGTGATATACCGAATCGGTATCAAGCCTCCTTAGCGCAAGGGGCATTTTGTAATTTCAACTCTCAAGAGAAAAATATCAACACCATCTTGAGTTCGCTAAATCCTAATGGCTTTATTGGTGGACAAAAGCCAACCAACTCAAACGGTATTCAATAAAAGAGTTACTTAACTTGGATTAATTAGCGCTTAAACAGGTACCAATCTTTTCACCCGCTAGAAGACGAGTCAGCACATTAGACTCACGACCAGAAGCGATCACTGTAGATGCTCCCGTTTGTACTGCAATCTTTGCGGCTAATACCTTAGTTAACATACCACCCTTACTCAATTCGCTGGCTGCACCACCCGCCATCTTCTCTAGAGCAGGATCACCCGCAACAGCATTGCTTAGTAGGGCTGCATCCTGATTGAGACGAGGATCGGCAGTATATAAACCACCTTGATCAGTCAAGATAATCAAAAGATCAGCATGAACTAAGTTTGTGACTAAAGCGGCTAAGCTATCGTTATCACCAAATTTAATTTCATCGGTTACTACCGTGTCGTTTTCATTGATGATTGGAATAACGCCCAGCTTTAACAAAGTTTCTAAGGTTGCTTTCGCATTCGCATTACGCTCAGGATTTGCCAAATCGGCATTAGTCAATAAAATCTGCGCGCTGTGTAAATTAAAGCGGGCAAAACAGCTCTCGTAAACTTGAACTAAACCCATTTGCCCAACCGCAGCAGCAGCCTGAAGTTGATGAATTTCTTGTGGGCGCTTAGCCCAACCTAAACGCTGCATACCTTCAGCAATTGCCCCTGAGCTCACCATCAACACTTCGTGGCCAGACTTCAATAGCGCTGCCATTTGCTCGGCCCACATCCCAATTGCAGCATGGTCTAAGCCCTCACCATTATTGGTAACTAGACTAGAGCCTACTTTGACAACGATACGTTTGGTTTGTTTAGCGTTCATAAAAACTGAGAAATTTGAATCAATACTTTAATCGGGTTTTTTATCTTCTAGCTGATCTTTATAGCGAGGATCTTGAGCGCGTTCGTCTTGCTCATCACGATCGCGACGCACAGAATCTAAATAATCCTGTAGTGCGTAGCAAAGCTTATCGCATCCAAGACCAGTCAAAGCAGAGATCTCAAATTTGGGGCCTTTCCACTTAAACTTTTTCACAAAGTCTGTAACCACCTTTTGACGATCCTCTTCGGGAATCATATCCACTTTGTTTAAAACTAACCAGCGCGGCTTTTCAACTAGAGCTTCGTCGTACTTACGCAGCTCATTGACAATTGCATTGGCATCGGCCACAGGATCAACATTCTCATCAAAAGGTGCAATATCCACCAAGTGCAATAGCACGCCTGTTCGTTGCAGATGACGTAAGAAGCGATGACCCAGGCCAGCCCCTTCAGCAGCGCCCTCAATCAAACCTGGAATATCGGCAATCACAAAACTGCGCTCACTCCCTACACGAACTACACCCAAATTAGGATGTAAGGTAGTAAATGGATAGTCAGCAATCTTTGGACGCGCATTAGAAACAGCAGTAATCAAAGTTGACTTACCGGCATTAGGCATGCCCAGTAAACCTACGTCAGCCAATACCTTTAACTCTAGCTTTAACTTACGACGCTCACCTGGCTTGCCATTAGTCTTTTGACGTGGTGCTCGATTCGTACTACTCTTAAAGTGAATATTGCCCCAACCACCTACACCGCCTTGTGCAAGACATAGACGTTCACCATGGGTTGTTAAATCGGCAATCGGTTCACCAGTTTCGTAGTCAGCAATGATTGTGCCAACTGGCATCCGCAGTTCAATATCATCCCCTGCGCGGCCATAGCAATCTGCACCACGACCAGGTTCACCATTTTTTGCAGTATGTGTTTTAGCGTAGCGGTAATCAATCAAGGTATTAATATTGCGATCGGCTATAGCCCATACACTTCCGCCCTTACCGCCATCACCGCCATCAGGTCCACCAAATTCAATGAACTTTTCACGGCGCATAGAAGCACTCCCGGCGCCACCTTGGCCAGCTATGACTTCAATACGCGCTTCGTCTATAAATTTCATGAATAAAAAAGGCCTCGCTTAGCGAGGCCTGTTCCTAAGAGTTAAATTCGCAATAAATCTGAATCAAACGGATCTCAGTCAGGCGCCTTATGAACGAGGCAAGACTGAAACTAGGGCCTTCTTCAAAGCACCCTTAACGCCGAATTGCACTTGACCGTCAATTAAGGCGAACAAAGTGTGATCTTTACCAATACCAACGTTTACACCTGGATGAACCTTAGTGCCGCGTTGACGAATAATGATGCTGCCAGCATTAATTTGCTCGCCGCCAAATACCTTAACGCCTAAGCGTTTCGATTCTGAGTCGCGACCATTTCGTGTTGAGCCGCCGCCTTTTTTCTGTGCCATATCTTTCTCCTACCCTGAATTAGGCTTTAATCGTGTTGATCAAAATTTCAGTGAAATTTTGACGATGGCCTTGGTGCTTTTGATAATGCTTGCGACGGCGCATCTTAAAGATTGTCACTTTATCGTGACGTCCCTGGGAGACGACAGTGGCCATCACAGCTGCACCATTAACCAATGGATCACCTAATTTCAGTGAAGCGCCTTCGCCAACGGCGAGGACCTGGTCAAGAGTGATTTCGCTGCCGATTTCCGCTGGTATCTGTTCTATTTTCAATTTTTCGCCTGCAGCAACTTTATACTGTTTGCCACCGGTTTTTATGACCGCGTACATGGTTTGAAACCTCAATTAATATCTACATTTAAGCTAATCCACCCTGGATCAGCTAAGCCCATTATTATATCTTGCATGCCAAGTACTGTCAAAATCAATGACTTAAGCCAAATCCTGGCCCCAATTGCCTTAGATTTCAAGGCTTTAGATGGGGTAATTCGCCAGCGATTGGCCTCAAAAGTCGCCTTAATTGACCAAATTTCCTCATATATCATCCAGGCTGGTGGTAAGCGGGTACGCCCCGCCCTATTGATGCTGGTGGCCAAAGCCCTTGGCAATGGCAAAGAAATCTCACACACCCTAGAAATGGCGGCAGTAGTTGAATTTATCCATACTGCCACCCTCCTGCATGACGATGTTGTAGATGAGTCCACCCTTAGAAGGGGTCGGGAGACCGCAAATGCGGCTTTTGGCAACGCTGCCAGCGTTCTAGTAGGTGATTTTCTTTACTCTAGAGCTTTCCAGATGATGGTTGATCCAAATGACATGCGCGTGATGAAGATTCTGTCAGATGCCACCAATACGATTGCCGAAGGTGAAGTATTGCAATTGTTAAACATGAATGACCCAGAGGTAGACGAAGCAAGCTACTTACAAGTGATTCGCTACAAAACTGCCAAACTATTTGAAGCATCTACCGAGTTGGGCGCAATGTTAGCTAATGCAACAGATTTACAGTGTGCACAAGCTGCGGCTTTTGGTCGCCACATTGGTACCGCATTCCAACTCATGGATGATCTACTGGACTACACGGCCAACGCTGCGCAGATGGGCAAGAATGCTGGCGATGATTTACGTGAAGGCAAACCGACATTGCCTCTCATTTATTTACTAGAAAACGGCAGCAGTGAAGAGCGTCTTTTAGTGCGAGCAGCCATTCAACAAAATCAAGATTTACCTGATGATGTATTTGTCCAAATTTTGAATGCTGTGCAAACTTCTGGTGCTTTAGATTACACCCAAGCTGCGGCCAAACGTGAAGCAGACTTGGCTTTGGCATGTATTCAAGATTTCCCAGCTAACGAAGCAACATCAGCATTGCGCGCCTTGTGTGAATACTCACTCGCACGCCAGACCTAAAAAGTAATTAGCCCCCAACGCTTTTCATTCTTAACTCGCGTGCAGTAATGCGCGCGCGCTCTGCTTCTTCACTTAAACGTGAAACCTCTGCTGGAGATAATTTTTCTAGATTCGAATAATCTAACTTCCAGCTTGGATCAGTAGACCAAATCAAGGGTGACTGCACTGTCGTGCGCGCCGCAGTAGCGCTTTCTAAAAGACTTAGCGCTAATTCAAAATTCAGCGTTCGGGAGCTGGAGTCATGAGGCTTTGCCGCTGAATTTCCGAGAGGAAAATCACTAAATAAAAATCTCGGTACTCCGCAATATTCAACAATATCCTTCGCAGCACCCATCACAACCGTAGAAATACCGTTTGCCTCTAAATACCGTGCTAGCAAACTTTGACTCTGATGGCATATCGGGCAATTCGGAATTAAAACTGCAATATCCACTTTATCTACGCGCAGCATTTCCAAAATAAGAGGTGCATCAATTTCTAGAGTGTGACGTTGGCTACGATTAGTCGGTAGCCCATAAAAATTCGGTGATAGCGCTCCAATCCTTCCAGACTGAACCGCTTGTTTAGCTGTCGCTAACGGAAACCAACAATCGCTATCCTCCATATTGGCATTTTTACGATCGATCCCAACGTGGGCAATTCGTAAATCGATATCACCAGTCACAGAGTTTTGATAGGGCTGGTAAAACTTGGCAGCAGCGTTATAAGGGGCGCCTGGGCCTTGAAGACCTTTATTGGGGTCATAAGGCACAGCAGTAGTAATGAGGCCCAAGACCAATTGATTTAGTGGTTTTTGGAGTGGCGCAAAGGGCGCCTCTATGTAATGAGCCCAGATGTATGGGTTGTCATAACCCAAGCCAAGGTAATAGCTTCGGGTGCGCTCCATATAGCGAATGGGCTGATCCATTTCTGGTGCAAAAATAAGCTCTAGAGCCTTAGACATCCATTGATCCCTGTAAGATATTACCTAACAAATATTCACTTTATAGGAACTCATTATGGCTCAATGGCTTAGATTTCAGCATCAGGGGAAAAGTGGTTTAGGTCAGGTGCAGGGCGACCAAATTCTGGTTTATGCGGGCGACTTGTTCAAGGATCCAAAACCAACGGGTGAAACACTCAAACTAGCAGATATCACGATTGATATCCCTTGCACCCCATCCAAAATGGTTGCAATGGTGGACAACTTCCATGCGCTAGTGACTAAACTAGAGCATGCTGTACCTGCTGAACCTTTGTACTTCCTAAAGGGGAATAACTCTTTCTTAGCTGCCAATCAAACTATTCGCATGCCTAAGTCCTACTCAGGCAAAGTGGTTTATGAGGGTGAACTTGGGATTGTGATCGGCCAGCATATCCATGAGGCTGATGAAGCTGAAGCTGCAAAAGCGATTTTTGGCTACACCTGTATCAATGATGTGACGGCTATTGAAATTCTGAATCGTGATCCAGGTTATGCCCAATGGACACGCTCGAAGAGCTTTAATACCTTTGGTGTCTTTGGCCCTTACATCACTACCGGTGTAGATCCCAGCAAATTAAGCATCAAGACAATTCTGAATGATCAAGAGCGTCAAAACTATCCGATTGCAGATATGATTTTCCCGCCCGCGAAATTAGTCAGCTTAATTTCGCAAGATGTTCCCCTGCAAGCGGGCGACATCATTGCTTGTGGAACCTCAGTAGGTGTTGGTTCAATGAAGCCGGGCAGCAATGTCAGCATCATCATTGATGGCGTTGGTCGCCTCGATAATCGTTTCGAATAAAAAAGTAGTTGCCTTAAGAACAAAAACCCTTGCAACTAGATAGCAAGGGCTTTTAATGCCTTCAGTTTATTGTTGTAATGCTTAGTAACCTGAAACTGATGGCAAAGCTAAACTACCTTTGGAGACTTGCACGTTTTCATCTAGGTACTTTGTCAAAGCAAATACAGCGTTCAAACAAGGTGTTGGTGTTTGAGTGATCTGACCTAGCTCAATTGCAGAGCCCAAAAGTGCATCGATCTCTAGGCTACGGCCAGCCTCTAAGTCCTGCAACATAGAAGTCTTGTGTTTACCAACTTTTTCAGCGCCAGCAATACGACGCTCAATATCAACCCGGAAAGTTACACCCAGCTTTTCTGCAACACTTTGAGCTTCTGCCATCATGTTGCGCGCTAATTCTTTGGTCAATGGATATTGGCAAATACCTTCCAAGGTTCCATGCGTTAAAGCACTAATTGGATTAAAAGTCATATTGCCCCACAGCTTGAGCCAAATCTCTGAACGAATATCTTCCAAAATTGGAGATTTAAATCCAGCTGCGGCCATCACCTCAGAGATCTTCTGAATACGCTCAGTAGGCTTACCATCCAACTCGCCCAATGGGAAACGATTGCCCTCTACGTGTCGGATCACACCAGGAGCTTGAGTAAAGGTTGCAGGGTAAACAACGCAACCAATAATATTGTTTGGATTAATGGCTTTCTTTGCTACACCACCGGCATCTACTGTTTCAACCGAGTGATCTTGATACTCGCCAGCAAGCTTTTGGAAATACCACCAAGGAATGCCATTTTGCATCGGAATCAAAACAGTCTCTGGGCCCATGATGGCTGCTAAGTCATGAATGATTGGATCAACTTGATGCGCCTTCACCGCTAGCATGATTACATCTGGTGTTTCAACATCTGCAATTTTTTCAACCGCTTTGACATGGGCCACTAGAGGCTCGGGCTGGTCATCCATGATTAATGCCAAACCGCGCTCTTTAACTGCAGCTAAAGTTGCACCGCGTGCCACAACGGTTACCTCATTGCCCGCTCGCGCCAACATCACTGCTAGGTAGCCGCCAATAGCGCCACCCCCGCCAATCACACAGATTTTCATAGGGATCCCATCAGAATAAAATTTTTGTATTACTTAAATACTAGATGAGAATATTTTCCGACACAACAAATTTGATTGCCTAATTTTTAGGCAAGGAGTATCTAAACTGTTTTTAAGCGGTCTTTAGATACATGGCTGCCTAAGACCATCCCCATAATACTGGCGAGTAAACCTGCCAACTGTGGCGGCAAAGTGGCATTTGGCGCCAAAATTTCACAGCTAATCCAAACAGTCAAACCACAGACTACCGACAAGAGGCCGCCTAAAGAATTTGCTTTTGACCAGTACACCCCGAATGCTAGAGGTACAAAGGCTGCAACTAACGTAACCTTATAGGCACTCTCAACCATTTTGAAAATGGATAGCTCAGAATTAATTGCAAAGAAGGTAACTACAACAGCAAAACACAATACTGTGATGCGCATGATTTTTAGTAACTCATGGTCCGTTAAATGATTAAAAAATCCTCGCACAATATTTTCTGCAAAGGTTACTGAGGGGGCGAGTAATGTTGCACTAGCGCAACTCTTAATTGCCGAAAGTAAAGCTCCAAAGAACATGACCTGCGCAATCACCGGCGCATGATTCAGAATCAATTTTGGCAGAATCATTTGTGAATCAGTATATAAATACTCTTTCACTAGATCTGGATTAATGAGCGTTGCCGAATAAGCTAAATACATTGGTATGAAAGCGAAAATAAAATACAGGACCCCACCCAAGATGGCGGCCTGCACAGCAATGTTGACATTCTTAGAAGAGGTAATGCGCTGGAAAACATCCTGCTGGGGAATGGAACCAAGCATCATGGTGCATAAAGCAGCCACAAAGCCCAAGATAGAGGCCAGATTCATATCCGGCCAGAAGTTACTAAATTGGCCCGCAGCTGCAGCATGCTCTATTACTACACCGATGCCACCGGTTTGCGCGGTCATCTCGCCACCG
The DNA here is from genome assembly GCF_018881635.1 of Polynucleobacter sp. UB-Piko-W3. Lineage (GTDB taxonomy): Bacteria > Pseudomonadota > Gammaproteobacteria > Burkholderiales > Burkholderiaceae > Polynucleobacter. Next base: position 139,980 of record NZ_JACVPY010000004.1, on the reverse strand, counting down.
ATATACAACATCCCAATCACAATAATGATCATTTGAATAAAGTCGGTAATTGCAACCGACCACATGCCACCGAATAAGGTATAAATCAGCACACTTCCAGCTCCAATAATCATGCCAGCAGTCTGAGAGATGCTGCCCTCAGACACCACATTAAATACGAGACCCAAAGCTTTAATTTGTGCAGCGACCCAACCCAAATAAGAGACCACAATACAAAGCGTAACCAATACTTCAACAGTGCGTCCATATCTTTCACGAAAGAAGTCGCCAATCGTGAGCATCCGGCGGTTATAGAGATGGCGAGCAAAAAAGAGGCCAACTAATATCAAACACAAGGAAGATCCAAAGGGGTCAGAAACAACTCCGCCCAAACCTTCTTTTAAAAATGTAGCAGGAATACCTAAAACGGTTTCAGAACCAAACCAGGTAGCAAAAACGGTGGCAGTAACGATCGGCAGAGGAAGGCTATGACCAGCGGCAGCAAAGTCAGCGGTATTTTTAACCCGTAAGGCAGCCCATAATCCAATGCCAATGGATATAAGCCAATAAATGATGACGAACCAAATGAGCACGCCCTATTTCTCCTTCAATAATTTGGTGAAATTATATGGCCATGTCAACTTTGCTAGTAAGGGAATTTATAGCTATTTAGGGCACCCTACTCTGACATAATTCAAGGGTGAATTTACCTCAAATGAGCCTTAGCGAGAACCCAAGCACAGATCTGGCTTACCAAAAAGCCATTTTGGGCTCCGTCTCCCGCACCTTTGCTCTCACTATTCCGCTGTTGCCTCCCATGATTGAAAAAGTGGTGGGCAATACTTATTTGCTGTGCCGGATTGTGGACACCATTGAAGATGCAGCAGATTTAAGCCCAGAGACTAAACAAAAGCTTTCTCAACTATTTTTAGATGCAGTTCTGGAAAAATCATCTGTTGAGTCTTTTGTAGAGCCTTGCCTTAGGGCGCTAGATCAGTATGGCAATCTAGATGAGTTAGATCTCATTGCCCATACCCCAACCGTTTTACGTATTTTGCATACTTGCTCAAAAGATGATCAAGCAGCAGTGAGTCGTTGCATCTCCATCATGTCAGAGGGCATGTCTTATTTTCATGGCAAACAGACTCAGGTAGGTCTAAAAGACTTAAGCGAATTTGAGAAATATTGTTATGTTGTTGCGGGTGTAGTAGGAGAGCTTCTCACCACTATTTTTAGTAATCACTCGTCTGCATTTGCAAAGAGTATGAAGGGTCACGATGAACTTGCTGTTGCTTTTGGCCAGGCCCTGCAAATGACCAATATCCTCAAAGACTCCCCCGAAGATCATGCACGCGGCGTATCTTGGAAGCCAGCCAATATCAGCGAGAAAGAGCTTTTAAAGATTTCCTATCAGAAGCTCCAAGACTCCTTAAGTTACATACTCCTCATTCCAAAAACAGAACTTGGAATGAGGCGCTTTTGTTTCTTGGCTTTTGGCTTAGCAGTAATGACACTCTCAAAGATAGCCAAGCGAAACGAATTTAGCAACAAAGATGAGGTAAAGCTTAGTAGAAAAACAGTAATGGCCTTTTACACTTTTACAAAATTTTCTGTGAAGAGCGATGTACTCATGCAGACTTTTTTTAGAATGTTTTCTCAATCGCTCAGAAAAGAAATCTGAACTTACAGCGCGCCTTCGTGCTTTAAAAGCCATAATTTGATTTGACGATATAGGCCAGGCGCATCTTCTTTCATAAACCCACCAATTCCTTGCGCAGAAACTACTCGATGACAAGGTGCGATTAAAGGATAGGGATTAGCGCCACAGGCTGTGCCCACTGCACGTGGGCCGCTCTTAATCTGGCTTGCAATCTCGCCATAGGTTTTAGTTTTACCAACCGGTATCGTCTGAATGTTACTCCAAACTCTTTTCTGATGATTGGTTCCTGATGGCTTTAGGGGCAAATCAAATGGATGATGCGGATTTTGGAAGTAGGCCTTGAACTGCTTTTCCGCCTCTTTTGCCAATTGATTTTTAGGGCTTACTAGGGCAGCGGTAGCAGGTAGATACTCAATTCTAGACAACATCAAACTACCATCAACCAACTCAGTCAAAATCCCCAAACCCCCAAAAGGGGCTGCAATGACGCAATATTGAGCGCTATCTGAGGCAGCTTGTTTTTTGATTGGGGTCATAGAAAGTGATTCTCACATAATTAAACACTGAAGACGACACTACTTTCTTTCATATCTATAGCTTGCGAAATGCCACTTTGCTATATTGATTCATTCTTACTTTTTGCAGGCAGACATCATGGACACCTTTTTTGACGATTGGCCTTTTTATAGCCAAGTTGCTCTAGTCCTCTTTTTACTAGCTCTTTCTGGCTTTTTTTCAATGGCCGAAACCAGCATGCTTTCATCGAATCGTCATCGCCTACGCGCCATGGCTAGTAGTGGCAATAAAGGGGCTGCCTTGGCAGAGCGACTCTTAAAGCGGATTGATTCGCTTTTATCAGTTCTCTTAATTTCCAACAACCTGATTAATACTATCCTACCGATTCTGGTAACGGGAATTGCACTGCATATCTTTGGAGATAGTGGGCTCGTACTTTCCTTGGCTACTTTAGTGGTTGCTTTGCTCATTATTATTTTTAGTGAAATTACTCCGAAGGTCATAGGAGCAGCTTTTCCAGAAAAGATTGCTTCTCGAGTCGGCTGGTTTATTTTGCCGCTGACTTTTTTCTTAAAACCCTTACTGTGGTTTATTAATAGCTTTGTATCAGGGCTGATGAGGGTCTTCGGCCTGCAATCCTCCTCAGATAGCAGAACTATGAGTAAAGAAGAATTACGTAGCTTGGTTCTGGAATCGAATCGCTTCGTATCAAACCATCATCGCACTATTTTACTGAACTTATTTAACTTAGAAAATATTACGGTTGATGATGTAATGACCACAAGATCAAAAATTGAAATTTTGGATCTTGCGCGGCCGATTGATGAAGTTGTTCAACAATTAGAAACCTGCTATCACAATAAGCTACCAGTCTGCGATGGTGACTCTGAACAAATTGTTGGCATCCTATCCGTTAAGAAGGCCTTGTCACTATTGGGTGATACAGACCTGAAACATCAAGACTTTAAGGCCCTATTAAATGAACCTTATTTCATCCCGAGTGGGACGCCAGTTTTACAACAAATGCAATTCTTTCAAGACAATCAACAACGCTTAAGTCTGGTCGTCAATGAATATGGTGAAGTCCTGGGTTTAGTCACCTTTGAAGATATCGTGGAAGAGCTCATTGGCGAATTCACAACCTCTTTTTCTAATCTTTCAACTGATCCCCAATGGCTAGCAAATGGTACCTACCTAGCCAGTGGTACTGCATCTCTAAGAGATCTCAATCGCTTACTCAATCTCAATCTGCCTTTAGATGGCCCTCGCACTTTAAATGGTCTGATTCTAGAAAAGCTCGAGGCAATACCGGATCACGATGTCAGCTTACGAATTGCAGGCATTGTGATGGAGATTGTGCAGTTTGATGAGCAAGGCGTAAAGACTGTCAAACTCTATCGACCCACCCTCGCTCAAGAGCAAGATTGAGCAACACCCAAGATGACTCACTCATTATTCGTACCTGGCATGAAATCGCAATTAATGCGCTGGAATCTAGGGCGAGTGATATTCATATTGAAGCTGGATCACAGGCTACTTTAGTCCGTATTCGAGTGGATGGCTTGCTACAAGTGCAAGCGCAATTTGAGATTGCACTTCATGAGCGATTAATCACTCGCATCAAGGTATTGGCACGACTTGATATTGCTGAAAAACGCCTCCCTCAAGATGGCCGACTCTTAATTGGGCCTGATTTTTCCAAACCCAATGTTGACTGCCGAGTTTCAGTCATTCCGACACTGCATGGAGAAAAAGCAGTAATCCGGATTTTGCCCAATTGCATTAATGATCTTGCTATCGAACAAGTTGGCTTACTTCCAGAACAGTTAGTAATATTTCGGAACGCTCTCAATCAAGCCAATGGTCTGATATTGGTGACTGGTCCTACCGGTAGCGGCAAAACTAGAACGCTCTATAGCTGTTTGCGCACACTGAATCAAAGTCATCGCAATCTTTGTTCTATAGAAGACCCCATTGAAATTCGCCTACCTGGAGTAAATCAAGTAGCCTATCACCCTCGTTCAGGCTTAGATTTTCCGACAATCATCCGTGCCCTATTACGGCAAGATCCAGACATCATCATGATTGGTGAAATTCGAGATAGCGTTACCGCACAGCTTGCCATACAAGCAGCGCAAACTGGCCATCTTGTCTTAAGCACGCTACATACCCGCAACGCTAGAGGTGCACTCACTAGATTAAAAAGTTTAGGTATTGACCAAGAGTCTCTCGAATGTTGCTTGCGTAGCGTCAGCTCGCAACGCTTGGTTCGCAAAATATGTCCACAATGTTTGGGTCAAACTATTGAAGAGGCTAGCTTATGCCCTGTCTGTAAGGGCGCTGGTAGCTATGGGCGTATTGGGGTACATGAAGTCTTGAGTGCAAACCATTTGTTTGATCCATCCTTAAAGCATCCAAGCATGTATGAGGCTGGCCTTCATTACGTCAAGACAGGCTTGATTCAAGAAAGCGATTTACAGACTGAGGTCGGTACATGGCACTAAGTAAATCTGATCAACTGACTTTTGCACAACAGCTCCTATCACTGTTAACCGTTGGTCTCCCACTCTTAAATGCCATGGAGCTCATACTTACCTCTAGCCCAAAGCAATGGCAACGCTGTTTAAATAATTTATGTGAGCAGTTAAGGCAGGGGCAAAGCTTTTCTCAAGCTTTACTATTACAGAGAAACCAATTTTCAGCAGAATTTATTAATCTCATTCGGGTTAGTGAGCGCACCGGAAATATTGAACTGGCACTACAAACTATTTGTCAGCAGCTTGAGGCGCAAATTGAATTGCGCCGCAAAGTACAGCAGGCTTTAAGTTACCCCACCATCACTCTTGCCAGCTCTTTTCTGCTAATTCTGGTCATGATGATTTGGGTTGTACCCGTATTTAAAGATGTTTTTGCCCACTTTCAGGCTGAATTACCAGTGCCAACCAAAGCACTCATTCAAGCATCTACCATCATTGAATATTTTTTCTTAGAAATAAGCGCCCTTCTAATTAGTAGCGCTGGATTATTTCTGATCGCTTGGCTCAAAATACCGCGCCTTCAGAAAAAATGTGACCAACTGATTTTTTGCATTCCGATGTTGGGTAAATTGTTTCGCCTAGCAACCCTGACCTACTGGTGCAGAACCTTGGGGCATTTATTAGAGTCAGGCTTAGCTCTTCCCGATGCGCTTCGCGTGACTGCGCAATCCTCCAATCATTGGCTTAGCCATGACTTTAGTGCTGAAGTATTCAAACACCTTGCTAGGGGCTGGCCACTGGGTGATGCGCTGATCCGCGCTGACCCTAAACATGTTTTGTTTGATATTGAAACCTTACAATTGCTGAGAATTGCTTCGGAAAGCGGAACTCTTCCTCAGATGCTAGGCAAAAGAGCAAATACACTAGGCGCCCAGCTCAGTAATCGCCTTAATACCTTGAGTCAAAGCTTAGAGCCCTTGCTGATTATGTTTGTTGGGATTGTTATTGGTAGTCTTGTCATAATCTTATATCTCCCAATCTTTAATTTAGGACAGATTGTGTAATGGGCTCTATAGCACTCATTGACCTTATTCGGCTTTTGTTAATTTTTGTATTGGTCTATTTGGCCTACATTGATTTACGGACCTTTCGATTGCCCGATCTCATTACTCTGCCCCTCATCTTTATAGGCCTTTGTTTTAACAGCTTCTCCAACCTACAATTTGTAGGTCCGCAAGAATCTATCCTTGGCGCCCTGCTTGGCTATCTCTTCCTATGGCTACTGAATCGCATCTATCGATATCTAAGACAGCAAGATGGTGTTGGCATGGGTGATGCCAAGCTTTTGGCTGGTCTAGGCGCCTGGCTCGGCTGGCATGCTCTGCCCGGCATCCTGTTCATAGCATCAGCCTTGGGAATCATTGGCGGAATGCTTTGGCTTAGGCTACATAAACAAAAGCATGGCTCACCATTTCCTTTTGGGCCATTTCTGATCTTTGCTGGCATCATGGAGTTGTTATGGCCCCAGCTGCTCCAACACCTACTCCTGAGCAATCCGACTTAAGCCTACTGAAGGGACACATCCCCCTGATTGGCTTAACCGGTGGAATTGGCTCTGGTAAAACGGCCGTTAGCGACTTACTGGCAAAGCTTGGTGCTGGCATCGTAGACACAGACCTCATTGCCCACCAAATAACAGCGCCTCATGGAGCCGCAATCGCGCCGATTGAAAAGCAATTTGGTCCAGACTTCATTACAGCCGATGGGGCACTCCATAGAGATAAGATGCGTTCCTTAGTCTTTACCAAGACCGAAGCCAGAAAATCCCTAGAAGCGATTACCCACCCACTGATACGCCAAGAAACTCTCAGACAAGCCCTGGGTTTAAGTAAAAAGGGTGTTCCATACCTAGTATTCGTTGTGCCTTTGCTAGTTGAATCTGGCTCCTGGCTCAAGCTCGTTGATCGTCTAGTCCTTGTGGACTGCCCCAAAGAGACCCAAATTCAAAGAGTGATGCAGCGCAGCAATTTACCCCGAGAAGAGGTTGAACGAATTCTGGCGGCTCAAGCGACCCGAGAAGAGCGCCTCAAGCATGCCGATGTGGTGATTGAAAATCAGGGAAGTCTGAGGGACTTAGAAGTAGTAGTAGAAAACTTGCACCAAAAAATCTTACGGTTTCAGAAAGACAAGTCCAGTTCGTCATAGAATATGGGCTTGTGATTGTCTACGAATACCCATTTAACGAATTAGTCCGAAGCATGCTTCGGCTGGAGTATTTGTTCGCCCGTTTCAATCACTTCCTTCGCTCAGATGATCCAGAGCTTCACCATAACGCCATCGCTATTTTGTTTGATCTTGGTGATATTGGTGCTAGGGGTGATATCAAGTCTCTATTACTCAAAGAGTTTGAGCGGCAAAAATATAATCTCAACGGCCTCAAGTCATCACAGAAGGTAGATCAAGAAACCCTATCCCAAACTCTTTCTGAACTTGATGCTGTTGCCAGCAAGGTTAACAGTTCTACCGGTAGACCTAATTCAATGATTACTGAGAGTGAATGGTTAAATGCGATTCGCACTCGACTCAATATTCCTGGCGGAACAAGTCCAATTGATTTGCCTAGCTATCATGCTTGGAAAAATAGCCCTTCGACTGAGCGCCGAAAACTTTTAGAAGGTTACATCAGTCCACTTCTACCTTGGCAGGAAGCATGTCAATTATTTTTGCGCCTATTACGTCAATCAGGAGAAGCAAAAGATGTGCTGGCTCACAATGGCTCATTTCAGCAAGCACCTTCTGGCAAGGTATATCAATTAATGCGCATTACATTGGAAGATGACGCTCTCTTTTCAGAAATCAGCGCCAACAAATATCTACTCTCAGTAAGATTCCTCAAGGCCGATCGAGACAAAAAAGCACAGCTTGTTAATGCAGATGTGCCATTTAAGCTAACGCTTTGCCAGTTCTAAGCTAAAGACCTTCGAAGGCACTCTAGCATTGGCCAGGCGGCCGGCAGCAAGGGGCCAACACTCGGGGCCTGTGCACTAATCGACTCCCAAGATAAAGCTTGTCCTTCACGCCCTATAGGCGCGCCCTTCCAATCACGGATGATGCTAACATATAAACGAACATAAGCATGTGGATAGTCATGCTCTAAGACTGTTAATTCTTCGCTAGACTGAACATCGATACCAAGCTCTTCTTGAAGTTCACGCTGTAGAGCCTGAAAAACAGTTTCACCTTTTTCAACTTTTCCACCGGGTACTTCCCAGTAACCAGCGTATGGCTTACCTTCAGGCCTTTGACCTAAAAGATAGCGATTTTCTGAATCTAGCAATATCCCTGCAGCAACGACAGTAACCGGGCGATTCATTTCATTCATAGAAATAAATCATCTTAGGTATGTGAGCCTGCCCAGTGTTTAGCAAATTGCCATGCAACCCGACCAGAACGTGAGCCGCGCTCCAGCGCCCAAACTAGGGCTTCTGAACGTGCAGATTCAACTTGCGCTGCACTTAAACCAAAATGACTTAACCAATGCGCAACGATCGCTAAATACTCATCTTGCTTCGGTGGATAAAAAGAGAGCCACAAGCCAAAACGCTCAGATAAAGAAATCTTTTCTTCCACCACTTCGCCTGGATGAATTTCGCCATCATCGCTATAAGCATAACTTTCGTTATCCTTCATGTATTCAGGCAATAAATGGCGGCGATTAGAAGTGGCATAAATCAAAATATTATCAACTTGGGCAGAAACAGAGCCGTCTAGGGCTGATTTCATTGCTTTATAGCCTGATTCCCCCTCATCAAATGACAAATCATCGCAAAAAATAATAAAATATTCAGGGCGCTCAGCCAAGATATCAGTAATATCAGCCAAGTCTGCTAATTGCTCTTTCTCAACCTCAACTAAACGCAAGCCTTGAGCAGCAAACTCATGTAAGCTCGCCTTAATCAAAGATGATTTACCTGTCCCCCTAGCGCCAGTAAGCAAAATGTTATTGGCTGGTTTTTTCTGAATGAAATTTTTAGTATTGTCCCGAATGGCATCCCGCTGTCGGTCAATATTCTTTAGGTCTTCAAAAGTAATGTCTGAGACATGCTTAACAGGCTGCAAGAAACCAATGCTACCAAAAATACTATCGCGGCGGCGCCATCTAAATGCAGTAGAAGAATCCCACTCCTTCTCAGTTAAGGGTTTTGGCAGAAAAGTTTCAAGATGATTTAAGAGTTGCTCTAATTTTTCATTCATATTGTTCTTAACTTTTAAGAGCGGTAGTCGGCGTTAATTGAAACGTATTCATGTGATAAGTCACATGTCCACATTGTTTGAGCAGCATTACCGCGCCCTAAATCAATCTTGACAGTAATCTCAGGGGCCTGCATCACTCTTTGGCCATCAACCTCTTGATAGCTTGGATTGCGGCCGCCATCTTTAGCAACCCAAACATCACCAAGCCACATTTGCACGCGACTCACATCTAGATCGGCAATACCTGCATAACCAATCGCTGCCAAAATACGACCCAAATTTGGATCGCTTGCAAAGAAAGCGGTTTTTACTAAAGGTGAGTGAGCGACAGCTTTTGCAACCAAACGGCATTCTTCCTCAGTCTTACCTCCAAGCACTTCGATGGTGATGAATTTCGTAGCACCTTCGCCATCACGTACAATCATTTGCGCTAACTTTCTAGCCAGAGCAATCAAGGCATCACGTACCGCCACATAACTTGGGTCTGTAACTGTCTGAATCTGTACTGCAGATTGACCGGTTGCGATAACAATGAATGAATCGTTCGTTGAGGTATCACCATCGATCGTAATGGCATTAAAAGAAAGATCAGCGATTTCACGAGTGAGATTACCCAATAAACCTGGTGCAAAACCTGCATCACTTGCAATAAAGCCCAACATGGTCGCCATATTTGGATGAATCATCCCAGCGCCTTTGCAAATACCGGTAATCACTACTGGCCCCGCTGGCGTTGATACCGTCATTGAAGTTGCCTTAGGCTGAGTATCGGTAGTCATAATGGCCTGAGCAGCATCAAACCAATTATCTTCACCCAGACTTGAAACTGCTTTTGGCAAAGCGCTAATCAGTTTTTCAATTGGTAAAGGCTCCAGAATCACGCCAGTTGAAAATGGCAGAATTTGTTCTGGATTCATCTTGAGCTCTTTGGCTAGAGCGGCACAAGTTTCGAGAGCATGTTTCATACCTGACTCGCCAGTTCCAGCATTTGCATTACCAGTGTTCACCACTAAGGCACGAATTTCTCCATTACGACCCTCTTGCGCTAAATGCTCACGGCAAATCTGTACGGGCGCAGCACAAAATCGATTGAGGGTAAAGACGCCAGCAAGCTGAGATCCAGGAGCTAAGGTCATTACTAACAAATCTTTACGATTTGCCTTCTTAATTCCAGCTTCGGCAATGCCCATCTCAAAACCCTTAACGGGCTTGAGATCAGCTTTTTGGGGGAGGGGTAGATTAACTGTCATAGTCTGACAATTGTAGATGAGGGTTTAAAGGGGTGCTAACGAATCCCTTTAAGGTGGTTCTAGCTTAAGGCGCCGCAGCAATTCTTATATTTTTTGCCGCTACCGCAAGTACAAGGGTCGTTACGACCAATCTTTGGTCCTGTTCGCACAGGTGCAGGCAAAATCTCAATCGCATCACCACGATCACCGGTTGAGCCAGCTACTTCTTTATCAGGATCCGCATGTTGATATTGGACATCGGCTAATTTAGCCAAATCATCATTCATCGATTCAGCAGCTTGATCTAATTCGCTAGCGCTTCTGATCTTGACCGTCATGATGTTTTTCACAACATCATTTTTGATAACACTCAGTAACTCGCCGTATAGTTCAAAAGCTTCGCGACGATATTCTTGTTTTGGATCTTTTTGAGCATAGCCTCGCAAATGAATGCCTTGACGCAAATGATCTAGTGCTGCCAAATGCTCACGCCAATGGGTGTCAAGACTATAGAGAAGCACAGAGCGCTCAAATCCAGCAAAAGACTCTCGACCAGATAGATCAACCTTAGCGTCATATTCATCTTTTGCCGCTTGCAGTACGCGATCAACAATCTCTGTGTCATCCGCTGTCTCAGCATTTTCAATCCAATTCCGCAAATCGATCGTTAAACCCCAGTCGTTTGCTAAGGCATTCTCAAGCCCAGCCAAATCCCATTGCTCTTCCATAGATTCAAGGGGAACATAGAGGGAGCAAACTGAACGTAAGACATCTTCACGCAAATTGGCAATTAAGTCACCAATATCTTTACTTTCGAGAACTTCATTTCTTAGGCGATAAGTTTCTTTACGCTGATCGTTCGCAACGTCGTCGTACTCCAATAACTGTTTGCGAATATCAAAGTTACGACCTTCAACTTTACGCTGCGCTGACTCAATCGAACGAGTCACCATACCGGCTTCAATTGGCTCGCCATCAGGCATCTTCAGTCGTTCCATGACAGAGCGCAAACGATCGCCGGCAAAAATACGCAAGAGCGAATCATCTAAGGAGAGATAGAAGCGGGAGGAACCTGGATCGCCTTGACGGCCAGAACGTCCTCTTAACTGATTATCAATACGACGACTTTCGTGACGCTCTGTACCAATGATGTGCAAACCACCAACAGCAAGAACATGATCATGAATTCCTTGCCACTCATCTTGCAGCGCCTTAATCTTGCTTGCCTTTTCTGCATCAGATAGAGCGGAGTCGGCTTGAATTAAGGCGGATTGTTTACCTACATTGCCACCAAGCACAATATCCGTTCCGCGGCCAGCCATATTGGTAGCAATGGTAATCATTTTTGGACGGCCCGCTTGCGCAATAATTTCCGCCTCACGTGCGTGCTGCTTAGCGTTCAAAACCTGATGCGGTAATTTACGCTGGTCTAGTAATTTCGCTATCAACTCCGAGTTTTCAATCGAGGTGGTACCCACCAATACTGGCTGACCACGCTCATAGCAATTCTCAATATCTTTAATGACGGCGTCATAACGCTCGCGAGAAGATTTAAAGATTTGATCTTGACGATCTTTGCGCTGACTAATTCTGTTAGGTGGAATGACTACTGTTTCAAGGTTGTATATCTCCTTGAACTCATATGCTTCAGTATCAGCAGTACCTGTCATACCAGACAACTTGCCATACATGCGGAAGTAATTTTGAAAAGTAATCGTGGCAAGGGTCTGATTCTCATTCTGAATCGCGACACCCTCTTTCGCTTCAACTGCTTGGTGCAAACCATCAGACCAACGGCGACCCTGCATTAATCGACCAGTGAACTCATCAACAATGATGACTTCTTTATTTTGCACAACATAGTGTTGGTCTCGGTTATACAGACAGTGCGCACGCAATGCTGCATAAACGTGATGCATCAAGGTAATATTTTGTGGGGCATACAAAGACGCACCATCATTTAAGGCGCCCAACTGCACTAAGATTTCTTCAGCTTTATCGTGACCCCGTTCGGTCAAATAGACCTGCTGTGACTTTTCATCTACCCAATAATCTCCAGGTTTCTCAACTCCAGTGCCATCTGCCTTTTCTTCACCAATTTGACGCTCTAAATAAGAAGGAAGCGCATTGATTTTGATGTAAAGATCGGTGTGATCCTCGGCCTGGCCAGAAATAATCAGCGGTGTACGCGCTTCATCAATCAGAATGGAGTCAACTTCATCAACGATCGCATACGCCAAACCACGTTGTACACGCTGATCCAAGTCCTGAACCATGTTGTCGCGCAAATAGTCAAAACCAAACTCGTTATTAGTACCGTAGGTAATGTCTGCTGCATAGGCTTCTTGCTTGGTCTTGTGATCCATCTGAGATAGATTGACGCCGACCTTCATGCCCAGGAAGTTATACAAGGTAGACATCCATTCGGCATCACGCTGCGCCAAATAATCATTTACTGTGACAACATGCACACCGTTACCAGTTAAGGCGTTTAAATAGACTGGTAGTGTTGCCGTTAAGGTTTTTCCTTCACCTGTACCCATCTCAGCAATCTTGCCTTGATGCAAGGCGAGGGCACCCATAATCTGCGCATCGAAATGTCGCATCTTCATGACACGAACACTAGCCTCCCGAACCACCGCAAATACTTCTGCAGAAATATCTTCTAAAGTCTCTCCTGCAGCTAGACGAGCTTTAAACTCGCCTGTTTTAGCAGCAAGCGCAACATCATCCAAAGATTGCAGGCTTGCTTCAAAAGCAGCAACCTTGGCAACGACTTTGCGATACTGTTTTAAGAGGCGGTCGTTACGACTGCCGACCAGGGTTTTAAGAAGACCGATTACCATGGGATATTGAATAAAATGAAGTCTTTGAGTTTATCACTCGCAACCCCATTTTTTATGAACTTTGCCCCTAAACCGTCTCGCAACCATTCTGCCCATGACTGGATGGAATACCTACGCGAATCTAATGGTCTTGGCGGTATTCTGGCTAAAACAGAGGATCTAGCCAAACTCAAGGCTAAGCTCTTTTTGGCCTTAGAGTCGCTAGATATGGGGCACTTGAGCCCAAAAATTGAAGTTGGATGGCGCTCAGGGGCTCAAGAAGAGCTTTTTTTTCTGGTTGGCAGCGCCAGTATTGGAACTCGCCTACAGCAATTTTTACCTAGTTTAATCAATGAGTTAGGAAAAATTGGACTTCATTGCAAGGCCATTAAAGTCAAAGTTAAGCCGACCTCCTCAGACTGGGAAGTGAAGCCAAGACAAAACTTCAAAAATATCCCTCCTAGAGGCTTGAATCCAGTGGCAAAAAAGTCATTGCAAGAACTCATTGAAAAACTTCCGCCAGGCTCTGAGCTGCGAAGTGCGGTTGAGCGCCTTCTACAAAATAAATCTAAATAACTAAAGAATTTTTAACCCACTCTAGAAAAAGAGTGGTTGGCTCTCTTGAGAATAGGCTGCTGGAGCCTTGGCTTCCGAGAAACACTCGATGGCATAAGAGCTTGGGTCCTCTAAAAGCTTACGCAATAGAGCGTTATTGAGGGCATGGCCTGATTTCTCAGCTACATAAGCCCCCACAATGGGGTGGCCTACCAAATACAGATCCCCAATCGCATCCAAAATTTTGTGACGCACAAACTCATCTTCATAACGCAATTCTTCGTTATTCAAGATGCGGTGCTCATCTAAAACAATCGCATTGTCCAAACTGCCGCCGCGAGCCAGGCCCATCTCACGTAAGGCCTCTACTTCATGGGCAAAACCAAAAGTGCGTGCACGACCAATTTCACTTCGGTAAGCATGCTCTGCAAAATCTACAATAAAACGTTGGCCAGTTTTATCTACTGCCGGATGTTTAAAGTCAATTGTGAAATCTAACTTAAATCCAAAGAAAGGTTCTAAGCGCGCAAGCTTATCGCCCTCGCGCACTTCAACAGGCTTCTTAATCACAACATACTGACGCGCTACATCTTGCTCAACAATTCCAGCCGATTCAATTAAAAATAAGAACGAAGCAGCGCTACCATCCATGATGGGCACTTCTTCATCGTCAAGCTCAATCAATAAATTATCCAAACCAAGGCCAGCACAAGCAGATAGCAAATGTTCGACGGTTGAGACGCGCACACCATCCTTCTGAATAACTGATGCAAGCCTGGTATCGCAGACAGCTAAAGCAGTGGCGGGAACTACCGACTGCTCTGCAGTATCAATACGGACAAACTGAACCCCTGAATTTGCCGGTGCAGGCTTAATAGAAATGGTCACCTTGCGGCCAGAGTGCAAGCCAATGCCAACAGTTTTCACTGTAGTGGCAATTGTTCTCTGTTTCATCATGGTGATGTCTCTAAATTCAGGGGGGTATTAGCTAATGACTTAGTACGAATTACAGTTTTTTCAAAATAGATGCAGCATCACTCACCTCAAACTTACCAGGAGCTTCGCGATCTAAAGATTTCACTACCCCGTCCTCAACAATCATGGCATAACGATCTGAGCGCATACCTAAACCACGAGCAGTCAGGTCCAGCTCTATACCCATCTTTTTAGTGAACTCGCCACTACCATCACCCATCATGCGAATCTTTTTGCCAACTTTTTGATCGCGGCCCCAAGCGCCCATAACGAAAGGGTCATTCACAGAAATACACCAGATCTCATCAACACCTTTTGCTTTAATCGCATCATAGTGCTCAACATATCCAGGTACATGCTTTGCAGAGCAGGTTGGCGTATATGCGCCAGGCAATGCAAAGATCACAATTTTTTTGCCAGCGACAAGCTTCTCAACTTCAAAGGCATTTGGCCCCAAGGAGCAGCCTTCGCTCTCTTCATTAAAAAATTCATAAAGAGTAGCGTTCGGTAATTTTTGTCCAACAGTAATCATGACATCTCCAATAAGTAATTGTTAGTAAGTATGCCAACGCAAGCGCAGGATTCGTCGTCCGGAGGGTCGCCGCGCTGGCATTTCGCAATTACCTATTGTATTGAGGTTTACTTAGTCTGCTTGTTTACGTAAAAAGGCTGGGATTTCATAGTAATCAGCCCCTTTATCCAACATGGATTTGGCCTGAGGAGAGCTATCAGCACCTAAAGTTGGTGCTGGAGAGGCCTCACGGGTACTTCGGAATACCCGCGGCAAATCATATTGACTGTAATTAACGGCACTACTAGCTGCTGGCGCTGACATTGCTGGTGTAACGCCAGAACTAGTCGAGGCTATGCCTGCACTAACACTCATCACTGAATCCAAGCCTACCTTGCTCATAGCAGCAGAAGCGCTAGTAGGGGCAAAAGTATTCAGGTCAGCCATTGTTGGCATTGCATCACTAGTACCAGTAGCCTGTCTCCACACTACTTCTGGCTGATGGTTGTGACGGGCCTGCGGATTATTCAAGCCAGTAGCAACTACAGTCACGCGCAATGCATCGCCCAAGCTTTCGTCATACACAGTGCCAAAGATCACAGTTGCATCATCAGCAGCATAGCCACGAATGGCGGCCATGACTTCGCGAGTTTCAGATAATTTCAATGAACGGTTGGCAGTAATATTCACCAATACGCCACGCGCTCCAGATAAATCAACGCCCTCTAGTAGTGGAGATGCAACCGCAGCTTCAGCAGCCAAACGAGCACGATCCATACCAGAAACGGTTGCTGTACCCATCATGGCCTTACCTTGCTCGCCCATCACAGTCTTCACATCTTCGAAGTCAACGTTGATCAAACCTTGAACATTGATGATTTCTGCAATACCAGAGACTGCGTTATGTAATACATCATCAGCACAAGCAAAGGCCTTATCAAACTCAGCATCTTCACCCATCACTTCAAAGAGCTTTTCATTGAGAACAACAATCAATGAGTCAACATAAGCCTCAAGCTCTGCAGCGCCATTTTCTGCAACTTTTAAGCGCTTTACGCCCTCAAAATCAAATGGTTTGCTGATAACGCCAACAGTTAAAATACCCATTTCTTTGGCCACTTGAGCAACGATTGGGGCTGCACCAGTACCGGTTCCACCACCCATGCCAGCAGTGATGAACACCATGTGAGCACCTTGCAAAGTATCAGCGATACGAGCACGCGCCTCTTGCGCAGAAGCTGCGCCAATTTCAGGTTTTGCACCAGCACCTAATCCGCTAGAGCCCAGTTGCAAATTCACAGATGCCTCAGAACGCTGTAAGGCGCCAGCATCGGTGTTCATGCAAATGAACTCTACTCCATTCACTCCGCGACGAATCATATGCTGGACAGCATTGCCACCAGCCCCACCGACTCCAACCACTTTAATAATGGTTTTGCCAGCTGTATCTTGATCTAACATTTCAAATTCCATATACCCTCCTAGGTAAATAACTTACTACATTGACGACGACGAAAAACTTAAAAATTTCCTGCAAACCATTCCTTCATGCGCGACATCACTCCTTGCAGCGCACCTGATTGAGAAGCACGACGACCACGCAAAAATTGCGCTTGGCCTTCCATTAGCAAACCAATGCTAGTAGCGTATCTAGGACTACGAAGAACTTCATGTAAGTGACCACGATATTCAGGTGTACCAATTCGAGCTTGTCTCAAAAAGACTTGTTCAGCTAGCTCAACCATGCCCGGCATTAGTGAAGTTCCACCAGTGAGCACAATTCCGGAAGAAACCATATCTTCATACCCAGAATCACGCACTACACCCCTCACCAAAGTAAAGAGTTCTTCAACACGTGGCTCAATCACAGCGGCAAGTGCTTGCTTAGACATTGGACGTGGCTCACGGTCTCCCACCCCAGGAACATCAATCATGGCACCTGAATCAGCCATTTCTTGGCGTGCTATTCCATGTGCAATTTTCAAATCTTCCGCATCAATCGTTGGCGTCCGCAATGCCATTGCAATATCGTTAGTAATTTGATCGCCTGCAATTGGAATCACTGCTGTATGACGAATTGATCCTTGGAAATAAATGGCGATATCTGTAGTACCCCCGCCAATATCAACCAAAACAACACCAAGTTCTTTTTCATCATCGGTGAGGACGGCTAAGCTTGATGCCAAAGGCTGCAAAATTAAATCGTTGACTTCTAAACCGCAACGACGGACACATTTCACAATATTTTGTGCGGCACTGACAGCGCCAGTCACGATATGAACTTTCACCTCTAAACGTAAACCACTCATGCCGATGGGTTCACGCACATCCTCTTGGCCATCGATAATGAATTCCTGGACTAGGATATGCAAAATTTGCTGATCGGTTGGAATATTGATCGCCTTAGCTGTTTCTAATACACGCTCAACATCACCCGCAACTACTTCTTTGTCACGTATTGCAACCATACCGCTCGAGTTAAAGCTCACAATATGATTTCCGGCAATGCCAGTAAAGACTTGAACAATCTGTCGATCAGCCATCACTTCAGCCTCTTCTAGCGCCTTCTGAATCGACTGAACAGTTGCCTCAATATTGACGACGACACCCTTTTTTAAACCCTTAGATGTTGTTTGTCCCACGCCAACTACATTGAATTGACCATCAGGAGTTAACTCTGCTACCAAAGCAACTACCTTGGAAGTTCCAATGTCTAAACCCACCAGCAGGTCGCGATTATCTTTGCTCATTCACATTCCTCATTGCTTCAACTCACTTTTCTTTCCATCTAGGTCATTCTTTTTCATACTTCCAGAAGCAAGATGCACTGCAAAACCATTTACATAGCGTAGATCTACTGCATCAATTCGATTTGCCCATTTCTCTTGTACTTGAGGCCAGTACTTAAATAGGCGTGCAATCCGTTCCTCAGTTAAGTTCTTATCAGAGCTTTCTTCATCACGTCCAAATTCCACCTTGATTCCATTGGATAACTTGACATGCCAGGCATAACGTTCAGTTAATGCCAGACTCACGACTTCAGCATTCCAAGGTTTAAACCAGTTATTGGCCTTTTCATAAAGACTCATCACTTCTTTACTAGCATCATCTGGACCCGAAAAATCTAGTAGGTGTTTGTCATCCACAATCTCTGAAACACGACCGGCAAATAGTTCGCCATGTGAATTCATTAAAGTACTGCTGCCCTCTCCACCCCAAGTAGCAAATGGCCTTTGCTCTTCAATATTGACAATCAATCCATTGGGCCAAACTCTACGGACATTAGCGTGTCGTACCCAAGGCATACTCTCGAAACCCCGTTTCACATCCTCTAAACGCACACTAAAGAAATTGCCTTGCACGGTTTCTATTACCTGACGCTTCACGAGGGATTTATTAACATGCTGAAGTGTTTGACCAGCAACAGGCTCCACCTGAATTTGCTTCAAAGTGAACACAGGCCTCTGACTTAACCAAACCAAGACTCCAACTACGACCATCACAATGAGGCAGCGCATCAAGAAACGACTAAGCTTTTGCATGCGCTCAGCATGGTTCCAAAGAGGAGACATGATGACAGAGAAGATATCTCCGAATCGGTCTAGAAGCGTACTCATGCAGTAGCGCCCTCTTTATGTTGCATGGTTTGATTGAGTAACCACAAGACCAAGTCCGCATAACTAACCCTAGCAGCTTTAGCGGCCATTGGCACCAAGGAATGTGAAGTCATACCTGGTGAAGTATTCATCTCCAGTAAGTAAGGTTTGCCAGTTTTTTGATCTAGCATCACATCAGCACGGCCCCATGTACGGCAACCCAAAGCTCTATAGGCAGCTAAAGCCAATGCTTGAACGCGCTCATTGACCTCAGGAGCAAGCCCAGTGGGGCACAAGTATTGGGTTTCATTTGAGAAATACTTATGATGAAAGTCGTAATTGGCTTGCGGTGGAATAATTTTAATAACCGGCAATGCTTCTGCTGTGTTGCCCTGACCAACTAATGGGCACGTTAACTCATCGCCCACAATGCAAGTCTCAGCAATCACTTTTTTATCTAATCCTGCAGCAAGTCCATAGGCAGTAGGTAACTCATCTACAGACTTCACCTTAGTTAAGCCAAGTGAAGAGCCCTCATGCGCTGGCTTAACAATTAGAGGCAGTCCTAATTTTTTAACGACTGCATTCCAGTCACTATCTGCAGTAAGCTCTTCAAACTCTGGAGTTGATAAACCGTTGCTTAGCCAAATTTGTTTGGTTGCAATCTTGTCAATTGCTAAGGCAGAGGCCAATACACCGCTACCGGTATAAGGTAGATTCAATAAATCCAATAAACCTTGAATCGTTCCATCTTCGCCATAGCGACCATGCAAAGAAATAAATACGCGATCAAATTTTTCTTTTGCTAGCTCTGTTGGACAACGCAAGCCTGGATCAAATGCATGCGCATCCACGCCTTTAGAGAGCAAAGCCTCCAAAACTCCATTACCCGACATCAGAGATATCTCTCGCTCACCAGAACGGCCGCCTAATAGTACCCCAACGCGCCCAAGTGATTTGATATCCAACTTGGATAGCTGAGACTTCACGCGATCACCCCACGCACCAAGGCTTGTATCTAACTTAGACACTCTTTGCCTCCGCCAAGGTATGCGGCAACGCCGATATTGATCCTGCACCCATCGTAATTAAGACATCGCCATCTTTTAACACCTGCGATAACTTTTCTGGCATCTCAGTAATGTTGGCTGCAAAGGCGACCGCAGCAGAATTTAAGGAGCGCTTTGCACCCTTCTCTTCTGCAAGCGCCGCCTTCATCAAACTCTTACCGTCTGCACCTGGAATCTTTGCCTCACCGGCTGGATAAACTTCGGTTAACACCAAAGAATCAAAGTTTCTGAGGACCTGTACAAATTCCCCAAAACAATCCCGTGTTCTGGTGAATCGATGAGGCTGAAACGCCAATACCAAGCGACGATCTGGGAAGGCACCACGAGCAGCGTCTAAGGTTGCCGCCATCTCTACTGGATGATGCCCATAATCGTCGATTAATGTAAAACTGCCTCCAGAGGCCAAGGGGATTTCACCATAACGCTGGAAGCGACGGCCAACACCGCTAAATTCAGAGAGTGCTTTGGTAATAGCCTCATCGCCAACACCTAGTTCTGTAGCAATACCAATTGCAGCTAAGGCGTTACGTACATTGTGCAAACCAGGCAAGTTCAGTGTCACATTTAAAGTTCCAGGTTTATTGCCATGCCTGCGAACGGTGCGACGATCTACTGTAAAGTGCATGCGCGTGCCATCGGCGCGAACATTACTAGCTCTGATATCTGCATCTTCTGATAACCCGTAACGTAACACGGGCTGAGATACAAATGGAATGATGTCGCGCACATTAGCATCATCAATACATAACACTGCTACCCCATAAAAAGGCATACGCTGAATAAATTGCACGAAGGCTTGCTTCAATCTCGCCATATCATGCTGATAGGTATCCATATGATCTGCATCAATATTGGTAACTACTTCCATGGCTGGGAAAAGCTGCAAGAATGAGGCATCAGATTCATCCGCTTCGACCACGATGAAATCTCCGCGACCTAAGCGGGCATTAGCACCTGCAGAATTCAACTTGCCACCAATGACAAAGGTTGGATCAAGGCCGCCTTCAGCTAGCACAGAGGCGACTAAGCTGGTTGTGGTAGTTTTACCGTGTGTGCCAGCGATAGCAATACCTTGTTTTAGGCGCATTAACTCACCCAACATCACCGCCCGCTGAATCACCGGAATCTTAGCTGCGCGCGCTGCTAGAACCTCTGGGTTATTTCCGGCTACAGCAGTAGAAATCACCACCGCTTCTGCAGTACCAATATTCTTAGGATCATGGCCAATATGAATGACTGCGCCTAACTCCTTTAAGCGCTTGGTTACTACACCTTCAGCCAAATCAGATCCAGATACTTGATAACCTAAATTCAGCAACACTTCAGCTATGCCGCTCATGCCGGCACCGCCAATGCCAATGAAATGGATTTGCTGCACGATATGCTTCATACGCCCACTCCTGCACAATCAGCGCAAACCTCAGCCACCCGCAAGGTTGCATGTGGTTTAGCTAAAGCGTGCGCACGCAAGGCTATTTCTTTAAGGTCCGCACGATTAAAATTTTGAATCATCAATGCCAAATCTTGTGGATTGAGATTTTGCTGTGGCAATAAAATAGCTGCATTTGAATCAGCTAAAAATTTTGCATTAGCAGTTTGATGATCATCAATTGCGAATGGAAAAGGAATTAAGCAAGAGGCAACGCCACAAGCAGCTAGCTCTGACACCGTCATTGCTCCGGCACGGCAAATCACAAGGTCTGCTTGTGCGTACGCAGAGGGCATATCATCAATAAAGGGAAGAACCTCAGCCTCAACCCCTAAATCAGCATAGCGCTTTTGTAAGTCAGCCAAATGCTTATCACCTGCTTGATGAATGACCTTAGGGCGCGCATCTTTAGAAATCAATTTCAATGCTGCGGGAATATTTTCATTTAAAGCGGCCGCACCTAAACTGCCACCCACCACCAAAATAGATAAAGGGCCTTGACGCCGCTCGTAACGCAGAGCTGGTTTTTGCATGTGATCAAATTCTTCGCGAATCGGATTGCCTACCCACTCAGCATTCGCCATCGTATTCGGGAAGCCGGTTAATGTGCGCATTGCAATTCTGGCAAGGGCTTGATTAGCGCTGCCAGCTACAGAGTTAGCTTCATGCAACACTAAAGGACGCTTTAATAATTTGGTTACTAAACCGCCAGGGAAGGTAATGTAACCACCCATACCTAAGACTACAGATGGTTTTAAGCGTCGCATGATCTTCCAACTCTGAAAACAAGCGCGTATCAAATTCATTGGCAGCATTAATTTAGCCTTGAGCCCTTTGCCACGTAAACCGCCAAACTCAATAGCCTCAAATGGAAAATCACAAGACTTCACTAAACGGTATTCCATACCATTTTGATTTCCTAGCCATGACACATTCCAGCCACAGATCCGCAAATATTCAGCGACAGCAAGACCTGGGAAGATATGCCCACCAGTACCTCCAGCCATCACCAATATTGAGGGTTTTGTCACAGCTTCCCTCCGCGCATCAAAATACGATTCTCATAATCAATCCGCAGCAGCATTGCAACCGCAATGGTATTCATCAAAATTGCGGATCCACCGTAACTCACTAATGGCAATGTCAAACCTTTAGTTGGCAACAGGCCTAAGTTCACGCCCATATTGATAAAGGCTTGCCAACCAATCCAGATAGCCACACCCTTAGCTGCAAGACCAGCAAAACTCCGATCTAATTGCAAAGCGGTACGCCCAATTAAGAAGGCACGTCGTACGATCCAGTAAAACAAGAAAATCATGACAACTACACCAACAAAGCCTAGCTCTTCCCCAATCACCGCCATGATGAAATCGGTATGTGCTTCAGGTAAATAATGTAATTTTTCTACGCTGCCACCAAGACCAGTGCCAAACCACTCACCGCGGCCAAAGGCCATCAAGGAATGGGTTAACTGATAAGCTTTATTAGCTGCGTTATCTGCCTGCCATGGGTCAACAAAAGCCATAATTCGTTTTTGTCTAAAAGGAGAGAGTGCAATAATCGTGACTGCACTGGCAACTCCAACAGCAATCAAGCCACCAAATAGCTTGGCATTAATGCCGCCCAAGAACAGAATGCCAAATGCAATTAAAGCGACTACTATGAATGCGCCCATATCAGGCTCAGCCATCAGGAGGCCACCAACTAAGGCAACCGCAATACCCATTGGCAGCATGCCCTTAACAAAAGAGTGTAAATATTCTTGACGTTGAACTGTGTAGCTTGCTGCAAAAATAATCGCTGCAAATTTCATTAACTCAGATGGTTGGAAGTTCATTAAGCCCAGCGGAATCCAGCGCTTAGCCCCGTTGACGCCTTTGCCAACACCTGGGATTAAAACTGCAATTAATAGCAGTACAGTAAAACCAAAAATCAGAGGGGAATAACGATCCCACATCTTGGTTGGAATATTAAACACTGAAATACCTACAACAACAGCAATAGCTAATGAGATTAAATGGCGAATCAAAAAGTAGTTACTACTGTAGTTGGCATATTTAGGACCATCAGCCAAAGTAATAGATGCTGAGTACACCATTACCAAACCAATCAACATAAGGGAGAGAGCTGCCCATACAAGCAATTGATCGTATTCCATCATGCGTGAGCGAGTTTGCTCAACACCGGATACCGCATCTCTCAATCCAGTACGGAAGTTATCAATACCACCTCGAGAAAAATTCCAGAACCGATCTAAGCCCAAGCGGTTATCAGGAAAAAACTTGTCTTTTAGGTTCACGCTTGCACTCCCTCAAAACGCATTCCTAATTCTTCAACCTCACCAACAAATGCCTGAGCACGGGCAACATAATCTTTGAATTGGTCAAAACTCGCACATGCTGGAGAAAGTAAGACCAAATCACCAGACTGCGCTTGTTCTGCAGCTGTCCTGACGGCAACCTCTAAGCTGCCACTTATTGAGCAAGGAACTTCCTGGCCAATGGCCTCGCCAATTGCAGCGCCATCTTTGCCAATCAAGAAAACACCCTTAACAAAACGTAGGGCAGGTTCGCGTAATGGGCTAAAGTCTTGTCCTTTGCCGTCACCACCTGCAATTAACCAAATCCTCTTAGCAGACTCATTACTACCCAATCCATTCAGCGCAGCTACAGTCGCACCAACATTGGTACCCTTGCTGTCATCGATATACTCCACATCATTCACAATCGCAACGCTCTGAACACGATGTGGCTCACCGTGATAATCGCGCAAACCATGCAGGAGAACATTCATAGGCAAGTTGGCAGATCTCGCCAATGCTAGTGCAGCCAGTGCATTCAATGCATTATGACGACCACGAATTCTGAGTGCATCAGCCGGAATTAAACGCCTCAAGCGTAACGGTTCATCTTCTTCAATGGCAGTTGATTTACGACGACGTTTAGGCTTTGGCTCAACATCTTCATCTATCTCCGCCCATACCAGCCAGTCAATTCCGCCAGCTCGTAAGTCATGCTCGATGCCAAAAGCGCCCTGTTCATCGGGGCTATTAGAACCAAAAGTCACAATCGACTTTTCTGCTTTTTGATCATCAGAAAGCAAATTCATCACTACAGAGTCATCGCGATTTAAGACGCAAATCGTGTCCACACCAAATATTTTTCCTTTTGCATCTGCGTACGCATGCATATCACCATGCCAATCTAAATGATCTTGTGTGATATTGAGAACAGTAGCTGCAGTTGCATTGAGACTATTTGTGTAAACCAATTGAAAACTAGATAATTCAAGTACCCAGATATCGGGCATGTCTTCAATTTGGTCAGAGTCATTTAGGCAGACCATCAGCTTGTCTAATGCTGCAGGGCTAATATTTCCGGCGACTGCAACCTTCTTGCCAGCTCGCTCGCAGAGTTGTCCTGTTAACGCAGTAGTAGTTGTTTTTCCATTCGTACCAGTAATAGCCAACACTGCTGATGAATAAGGAGAATGATTTACTTGTGCCATACGATCCAAACTGGCAATTGCACGCGCAAAAAATTCGATCTCACTCCAAACATCAATTCTGGCTTTTCTAGCCTTCTCCAAGAATGATTTAGTTGGCTCTTGAAGTGGGGATAAGCCAGGACTAATACCAATAACATCAATATCATCCAATAGCTCATCGCTAAATGGTCCAAACTGAATATCTTTCAATCCAGCTATTTTTAATTCATCAAGCCAAGCATTCTGGCGCTCAGAAAACTGAGATGGATCACGCGTATCTATGAAGCGAACGGTGACTCCATTAAGCAGGCACCACTTAGCCATAGCAACACCGGACTCACCCAGCCCCATAATCAAAAATCGGTGAGGGGCTTGATAGCCTGCATCATCTACCAAAGTAGGATTAGCAAAAGTATTTTGTAAGTTCAGCATATTTACTTTTAGGCTCACCGTAATTTCAGGCTAGATAAGCCAATTAATACCAACAAAATGGTGATAATCCAGAAACGAATAACCACTTGCGTCTCTTTCCAGCCACCCAACTCAAAATGATGATGAAGTGGAGCCATACGGAAAATACGGCGACCTTCACCCGAATATTTTTTGGTTAATTTGAACCAAAATACTTGCAGCATTACCGAAACTGTTTCTGCAACAAATATTCCGCCCATGACAAAGAGCACAATCTCTTGGCGCACAATTACTGCAATAGTTCCAAGTGCTCCGCCCAAAGCAAGTGCTCCAACGTCACCCATAAAGACTTGTGCTGGATGGGCGTTGAACCAAAGGAAAGCTAAGCCCGCTCCACCCATCGCGCCACAAAAGATCAGTAACTCACCAGCACCCGGGATATAGGGGAACAATAAATATTTGGCATAGATGGCATTACCCATCACATAAGCAAATGCACCCAATGCAGCGCCTACCAATATGACAGGCATGATCACTAAACCATCGAGGCCATCAGTTAGATTTACCGCATTACTACTACCAACAATCACCAAGTAACTTAAGATGATGAAGCCCATCATCCCAAGTGGATAACTAACCTCTTTAATAAATGGCAATAGCAAGTTCGTTTTTGCTGGAAGATCCAAAGCAAAACCACTCCTCAGCCATTCGTAGAAAAGTTGGAGTACTTTAAGGTTGTTTACTTCCGATACTGAGAATGCCAAGTAAATCGCTGCAAATAAACCAATCAAAGTTTGCCAAAGGAATTTTTCCTTAGAAGCCATGCCCTTAGGGTCCTTATGGGCAACCTTACGATAGTCATCTACCCAGCCAATTGCACCAAATCCGAAAGTGACAATCATCACAATCCAAATAAAACGATTACTTAAATCTGCCCACAACATGCAAGAAACAAAAATACCAATCAAGATCAAAACTCCACCCATTGTTGGAGTGCCTGATTTGACTAAATGGGTTTGTGGTCCATCAGTGCGTACAGCTTGACCCATTTTCAAGGCGGTCAATTTACGAATGACCCATGGGCCAGCAGCTAAGCCAATTAACAAGGCAGTCACTGTCGCCATTACTGCGCGAAAAGTGATGTAGTTAAAGACTCGGAAGAATCCAAAATCATCCTGCAGCCATTGCGCTAAGATTAAGAGCATGTTTTAGCCTCCTCTAACAAGGCTTGTACTACACGCTCCATGCGCATAAAACGTGAACCTTTGACCAAAATGTTTAAATGCTCATTACTACCAGTTGATTGGGCATGTAATGCATCTCTCAACTGCACAATCAGACCATCCATTTCAGAAAAATGTTTTGCACTAGCAATTGGGGTTTTATTTTTCTGAATGTCTTCAAAGCCTTTAATAGCAAATCGGCACTGCTCACCCAAAGCAAATAATTTGGCAACCCCCTGCTCGGCAGCGTAGGCGCCAACCTCGCGATGAAACTCAGGCCCTTGATTACCAACTTCACCCATGTCACCTAAAACCAACCAAGATTTATTACCTGACTGCTTTAGTGCGTCAATTGCAGCTCTCACTGAATCGGGATTAGCGTTATAGCTGTCATCAATTAAGGTGTGATTGAGATTGATCTTCTTCGCTTGCATGCGCCCAATTACCGGCGAGAATGCTTCAAGACCTTCCTTAATTTTCTCAAGACTGATTCCGGCAGCTATAGCAACAGCGCTGGCTGCCAATGCATTACGTGCATTGTGACTACCCAAGGTATTCAGTTGAACTTCTATAGAGCTTGAATCTGTTTGCACTTGGAGGTGGCCGTTACTTAACAGTCGTCCCATCACTGCAGCCCTTAATGTGGACTGACCGGACAGCAGAATAAAGTCGATGATCTTTCGTGCTGCAGCAGCTTCACGCCAAACATCTGCAAATTCAGAGTCTGCGGGGAAGATTGCAATGCCATCTTTTGTTAAAGCACGAATCGCATCGGAATGCTCTTGCGCTACCGCAGCTACAGTAGTCATAAACTCTTGATGCTCACGCTGTGCATTATTAATCAAGGCAATACTGGACTGCGCAATATTGGCTAGCTGCGTAGTTTCACCTGGATGATTCATGCCCAACTCAACTACGGCAAGCTGATCTGTCGAACGCAGCCTTAACAAGGTTAGCGGTAAGCCAATATCATTATTCAGATTACCTTTAGTAACCAAGGTATGCGCTTCCCCAACTGTCGCTCTAAAAATAGAGGCAATCATTTCTTTAACGGTCGTCTTACCATTGCTACCAGTCACTAAAGCCAATGGAATAGGATGATTGGCGCGCCAAGCTTTTGCTAATGCTCCTAGACCTATACGAGTATCGTTAACTAAAATAGCAGGTAGATTTGTAGGGCACCTATCCTTATTACTAACGAGTGCTCCCACTGCTCCTGCCTTAGCAACATCCGATAAAAAATCATGCGCATCGAAGCGCTCGCCAGATAAAGCTATAAATAACTCTTTAGCGTCAATCTGACGACTATCCGTTCCAATCCTTGAAATGTTGACTGACTGGGCATCTTGTGCAGAAATATTTAGCAGTAAGCTACCAGGTAACATGGCATGCACTTGAGCAAGTGTTGTCATGGCAGACATCAAGCGATACCTCCAGCAGCCAAGCGAACATGCTCTTGGTCAGAGAAATCAAATTTCTTACCATTGATTTCTTGGGTCGTTTCGTGACCTTTGCCAGCAACCAAAACAATATCTTGAGAAGCAGCATGACGTACAGCAGCCATAATCGCTGCAGAGCGATCAGTAATGACTTGAATATTTGAATACTCCTGACTGATACCGCTACGAATCATTTCGATGATTGCCTGCGGCTCTTCAGACCTTGGATTATCACTAGTAATAATGATGTGATCAGCGTATTGCTGAGCCACTGTACCCATTTCAGATCGCTTGCCAGCATCACGATCACCACCACAACCAAATACACACCAAATTTTTCCGTCACGCTGCTTTGCTATGGGTGCCAAGGTTTGTAGGGTTTTTTGGAGGGCGTCGGGGGTATGTGCGTAATCAACTACCACTAATAAACTCGCTGATTTTTGCTGCTTACCTATTTGAATTAATTCCATACGCCCAAGAACAGGTCGCAATTGACTTACTCGCTTACTTGCCTCATCACAACTGAAACCTTGACTGAGTAATGCCGTCCAAACTGCAAGTGCATTACTTAAATTGAACTCGCCCAATACAGGAATATGCAAGCTATTACTTCCGACTCCCTCATAGCTAAAGAGGGAGTCATATCCAGCACTATTAAAGATGCTATCTTTTGCGTAAATACGCTTTAGACGATCGCCAAATTTTTCAAATCCCTGAAGAGCGCTTTGGGCAATTGTGTATCCCCAAACCTGAATGCCGCCCTTAGCTAAAAGCTTTATGGCAATCTCACGGCCAAATGTATCATCTAAATTAATGATGGCATGCTCTAGCCCTGCCAGTGCAAATAGTTTTACTTTTGCCTCGCCGTAGTTAGCCATACTACCGTGATAGTCCAAATGATCTTGTGTCAGATTTGTAAATACCGCGCAATTTAGCTGGGTACCAGCTACTCGATGCTGATCTAAGGCATGAGATGACACCTCCATTACCGCTTGCTTAGCACCCGCATTGAGCAACTCTTTAAGTTGAGTTTGTAGCTTGGGTGCATCTGGAGTTGTATAGCCAGTTTGTACTAAAGAATCTAGGAAGCCAGCGCCTAAGGTACCTAACACTACTGTGCGGTGATTGGGCCCATCCAAGGCCTGAGCTAACCATTGTGAAATACTCGTTTTACCGTTTGTGCCCGTTACTCCAATTACCTTTAATTGTTTGCTTGGATGGTCATACCATTCTGCAGATAATTCACCAACTTTTTCTGCCAGGTTTTCAACTGCAATACATTGTGGGTGATCTACATATTGAGCGCCAGGGCCTGCAGGATCAAATACGACTGCAGCTGCACCATTCCCTAATGCAGCATCAATAAATTGACGGCTATCACGTAATGCATTGCCATGACCAACTGGATAGGCAAAAAAGATATCGCCAGAGTGGATCTGGCGACTATCTGCAGTGACCTTAGCAGTACTATTTACTAGGCTATGCAAGTGCTCAATCAGGTGATTGGGTTCTATATTCAATGCTACCCTCATCTTTTCAGAATCACCTGCTGCGTCTGTAAATTTGCAGTACGAATCTCTTCAGGACTCTTATCTTGCAAAACCATTTGTTTCACTTTGTTATCAGGTAATACATTGAGAGTATTGAGTGTTTCACTCACAATAGTTGAGAACACTGGGGCAGCAACATCGCCACCGTAGTGACTACCGTTAGTTGGTTCATCAATCATCACTGCTACCACAATTCGCGGAGCACTAATTGGTGCTAAGCCTGCAAAGTAAGCGCGGTACTTATTGCCATACCCCTTACCAACTAATTTATGAGCTGTACCTGTCTTACCACCAACTCTAAAGCCTTCAGCCTGCGCTTTGATTGCAGTGCCACCGGGCTCAGTAACTGTTTCAAGCATGGTGCGCATTTCAATTGCAGTCTTAGCAGAAAGAACTCTAGTGCCCGGCTTGAAATTAGGACTACGCTCTATGGTGAGTGGCACTAACTCACCATCACGCGCAAATACTGTGTAAGCACGGGCTACCTGAAAGAGAGATGCAGAAATTCCATAGCCAAACGCAATACGCGCTTGATCGGTTGGCATCCACTTTTTAAAGGGGTGCACTGTCCCCCCAACGGCACCGGGGAAGCCAATTTTTGGTGTCTGACCTAAACCAACTGCAGTATAAAAATCCCACATCTCTTCTGATGACAGGCTGTTCATTGCAATTTTTGCAGTACCGATATTGCTAGATTTCTGAATGATCTCTGAAACTGTCAGATTTCCATAAGGATGAGTGTCGGTGATAGGTTTTGGACCAACAAGATACTTAGCGCCAATCACCATATTGGTCTCGGGCTTTACCGAGCCTTTTTCCAAAGCAATCGCAACTGTTAATGGCTTCATTGTTGAGCCAGGCTCAAATGTATCTGTCAAAACACGATTACGTAGCTGCTCACCCGTGAGATTTTTACGATCATTTGGGTTGTAACTTGGGTAATTAGCTAAAGCTAAAATTTCACCCGTCTGCGTATCTAAAACTACAGCGCCGCCAGCTTTTGCATGGTGCTTCTCAACTGCATCCTTCACAGCGTTGTAAGCGAGATACTGAATTTTGCTATCAATAGACAGATTTAAATCTTTGCCATTTTGTGGCAACTGCAAGATCGCCATTTCCTCAACAACACGACCCAAGCGATCAACTACTACACGCCTTTGCCCTGGATGGCCAGCAAGCTCTTTCTCTCTAGAGAGCTCCATCCCCTCCTGGCCACGATCCTCAACGTTAGTGAATCCGACGACGTGCGCCATGGCCTCGCCTTCTGGATAAAAACGGCGATATTCGTTATTCAAGCCAATGCCCGGAATTTCTAATTGTTTAATTTGTTGTGCAATTGCTGGCTCAACTTGACGTTTTAAGAAAACCTGCTTGCGCTCTTCTTTTAACTTCTTACGTAATTCTGCTTCAGTCATTTTGAGCAGACTGGCAAGTTTTTTAACTTTCTCAGCAGATAAGTCATCTGGAACTGTGTCGTTGTAGGCGATCACAGACTTTGCTTCTAAACTTGTAGCAATCACCTGACCATTACGATCCAAAATTTTTCCACGACTTGCAGGTAACTCTAACTCGCGCTGAGTTCCTCGCACTCCCTTAGCTTCATAAAATTCATTTCCAGGGCCTTGAATCCAGAAGGCGCGCAGTAATAGCAACATGAACACAAAAAACAACAGGAATAGCATTAAGCGTGACCGCCACATTGGCAGACGCAATACTAAATTTGGTGTAGTGGAAAAACGAACCGGCCTCATTTAGCCTCCTTCAAGTACAAAGTACGTTCAGGGGAAATTGGGGACATACGTAATTGATTGCGCGCGATATCACGAATACGCGCAGACTTCGAAAGATTGCGTTGCTCATACTCCAGGCGCAGAAAATCTTGATTTAACTTGCGCTCTTCAATTTGGGCACGCTCTTGAGCAATAAATAATTTACGTGCACGTTGCTGAGCTGCTACTAGGGATAAAGAGCAAATTAACAATAAAGCGAGCAAAGTCAAGGTAGCGCGATTCATGCAGATACATCCATCCGCTTTTCGGCAACACGCATGATGGCTGAACGAGCGCGTGGATTTTCTGAAATCTCAGCATCACTTGGCTTAACGCGGCTAATGATTTCTAAAGCGCTTTGTGGCAAGTCCTTTTCGCGCACAGGTAAACCACGAGGTACCTCTACCTTTGAGTGCGCCTGTAAAAACTGTTTCACGATGCGATCTTCTAACGAGTGAAAACTAATGACTGCAAGTCTTGCGCCTGGCTTTAATAAATTCATAGCAGCTTTTAGGCCTAGCTCCAAATCTGCCAGCTCGCGATTAATCAAAATACGGAGTGCCTGGAAGGTCCTGGTAGCTGGATCTTGACCAGCTTCACGTGTTCGTACCACGCTAGCAACCAAGCTGGCTAGTTGCGTTGTGGTTTGTGGAGACAAACCTTCTTCGCGCTTTGCCACAATAGCTTTAGCGATCTGAAATGCAAAACGTTCTTCTCCGTAAGTCTTAATCACGTGCGTGATCTCCTCCTGCGGCGCCTGCTCCAACCACTCTGCAGCTGTTAAGCCCTGCTCTGTATTCATCCGCATATCGAGTGGGCCCTCGCGTCGAAAGGAAAAGCCCCGATGCGCTTGGTCTACCTGTGGCGAACTGATTCCTAAATCCAACAAAATTCCATCGACTGATTCTGCTTGCGCGTATTGATCCATCTGCGCAAAGCTGTCGTGCACGATCGTTAAACGTGGATTGTTGATTTGCCGTGCTACCGCAATCGCATCCAGGTCTTTGTCGAAAGAAATCATGCGCGCAGATGAAGGAAGCTCTTTGAGCAAGGCCTGAGTATGACCACCCCGTCCAAACGTTCCATCGATGACTAGAATATTTTTCGCTGCGTTTTGTTTTTGAATGAGCGGACCACTGATTAGCGCCGTCACCGCCTCGGCCAGTAACACTGGGCGATGAGTTATGTTCATAGCACCCTGTCATCAAAAATTAAATTGCTTGAGTGCTTCAGGCATGCCTAGTGAAATGGCAGCCTGTTCTTTTGCAGCATATGTTGCGGCATCCCACAATTCCAAGTGACTGCCCATGCCAAGCAAGATCACCTCTTTCTCGATTGCTGCTGCTGCACGTAATTCGGGGCTCACCAAAATTCGGCCAGCATTATCTAAATCAATTTCTGAGGCATTACCGAGAAAAATTCTGCGCCACCAATGCGCATCCATTGGTAGTTGAGCGACTCTTGCTCTAAAACTTTCCCATTCGGGTCTTGGAAATAGCAAAAGGCAGCCATCTGGATGTTTTGTGAGCGTGAGGCGGCCATCGCCTTGAACCAACAAGGCGTCACGATGCTTGGCCGGAACCGACATTCGACCTTTTGCATCCAAATTGAGTGATGACGCACCTTGAAACACTATTTACCCCACTTTTTCACACTTCCTCCCACTTTAGAGGATCGCAATAAGGGGGTCAAGTGTTTTTGGGTATTTTTTTGGGAAATTCTCTAGTGTTTACAAACACTTAGCGTCATATGTTCAGAAAATGATGATAGTAAAATAGCTACTTGAAACAATGGCTTGGAAAATATACTTAAGAATAGGTCTTAGCTATATAACTAGATAATACCCAAATATACTGTTTTTAAAAACAGTAGTGCTTGAAAAAATAGATGAAAATTAATCTGAAATTAAATCTCTGGATTTATTCAGATTAAATTGCAAATATCCATTTTAAATTTTGTAAGCAGTTGTTGTCATTACCCTGGACATTGCTTGCATAATTTTCTGAATTGGCTCTGGCAAATTCGCTCCACCAGCATGCAAGGCTGCTTGCCCATGCTCGATCTCATCCATTCGCATTTGATCAACGATTGCACGTGAACGATGATCTTCTGTAGGTAATTTTTTGAGGTGGCTCTCAAGATGGCTCTCGACCTGTTTTTCAGTTTCAGCAACAAAACCTAAACTCCACTTATCACCCGCTAAGCCTGCTGCCAAGCCGATCGCAAAGGATCCTGCATACCAAAATGGATTGAGATAACTCGTATGTGAGCCAAGCTCTTTCAGGCGAGTTTCGCACCAAGCTAAGTGGTCCATTTCTTCTTGACCAGAGTGATCAAGCATCTCTTTAATTTCTGAATTTCTGGCAACTAATTTTTGTGACTGATACAAAGCTTGCGCGCAGACTTCGCCAACGTGATTAATTCGCATCAACCCCGCTGCGTGTTTTCGTTGCTCTGAATCTAACGCAGCATTTGCTCCAGATTCTGAGCCAGGAGTAGGCCTTTGAGCATTTGCTCCGCCAACAACTGAACGCAGGGCGGTATCAAATTCAACAATGAAGCGGTCTATTGGGGTCATATATGGAAAATTAAACCAGAACTTCAGCTTTACAGCTTTGCTTGGTCTTTAATCCCAGCTCCGCCAATAGCTTACGGTCCTCTTCCGCCTCTGGATTACCGGTAGTGAGTAATTGCTCACCATAGAAGATTGAATTGGCACCTGCCAAGAAACACATAGCCTGAACAGCTCTGCCTAATTGTTGGCGGCCAGCTGATAAACGCACGCGAGCCTTTGGCATGGTGATGCGAGCTACAGCAATGGTTCTCACAAACTCCAAAGGATCTAAAGGTTTCTGATCGGCCAAGGGTGTTCCAGCAACAGGCACTAAGTGGTTAATGGGAACAGACTCAGGATAAGGGCTTAAATTTGCCAAGCGGGCTAAGAAAGCAGCTCGCTGTTCACGGGTCTCACCCATACCCACAATGCCGCCGCAGCAAACAGACATGCCGGCTGCACGAACATTGGAGATAGTATCTAAGCGATCCTGATAACCGCGAGTAGAAATCACTGAGCGATAAAAATCTTCGCTGGTATCGAGGTTATGGTTATAAAAATCTAAGCCAGCCTCTTGAAGCGCTAAAGCTTGATCAGCTTCCAACATCCCTAAGGTCGCACAGGTCTCAAGGCCTAAAGCTTTCACTCCCTTAATCATTGCCGTGACTTTTTCAATATCGCGATCTTTGGGCTCTCGCCAAGCCGCCCCCATACAGAAACGGTTTGATCCTGCAGCTTTAGCAGCTTTAGCAGCCTCTAATACCTCCTCCAGGCCCATTAACTTCTCAGCCTTCACGTCGGTGTCATAGCGCGCAGCCTGCGGGCAATAGCCACAATCCTCTGGGCAGCCACCAGTTTTGATCGATAACAAGGTAGCTAACTCCACATCACCTTCAGGGAAATGGGTTTTATGTGCCTCTTGAGCCTTGAGCATTAATTGATCAAAAGGTAGGGCAAACAATGCTTCAATTTGAGCTACGGTCCACCCGCCAGAGGAATCCACCTCTTTACGTAAATTAGCCTTAGATTTAACTAAGGTGAGAGGTTTATCAGTGGTTTGGGTGTCCAACATGGGCAAATTCCAGAAAATAGATCAATTCAAGCCATAAACATAACAGATACAAGCCGGAAATTGGAAAAACTAGTGGTCAAATATCAAACATGAAGGTTATTTCTGATTTAAATCAACCCACTCTTGTTGATCGCAGCTTGGATGCTGTTTGGCACCCCTGCACTCAGATGAAACATCACGAGTCTTTTCCCTTGATTGCCATCACCAAAGGCAAGGGTCCGTGGCTTTATGATGAACAGGGTAATGCCCTGCTCGATTGCATCAGTTCTTGGTGGACCAATTTATTTGGCCACTCCAATCCGCAGATTAATCAAGCCATTACTGATCAGCTAGAAAAAATTGAGCATGTGATGCTCGCTGGATTTACCCATCAACCAGTGGTTGAGCTCTCTGAAAAACTTTCTGCACTCACAAATGGTAATTTAGGTCATGTCTTTTATGCGTCAGATGGCGCGTCTGCAGTAGAGATTGCATTAAAAATGAGTCACCATTTTTGGCAAGTCAATGACAAACCAAATAAGAAAAAATTCGTTTGCCTAGAGAACGGATATCACGGAGAAACGCTCGGTGCATTAGCGGTAACCGATGTTGCTATTTTTCGTGAAGCATATAGCTCAATCCTGCAAGAGGTCTATACCGTCTCATCACCCGATGCACGCAAAGCAAAAAATGGTGAGAATGCAGAAGAGGTTGCAAGGCATGCAGCAGCCGAACTCGAAAAGCTATTTAAAAAAGAGCATCAACACATTGCCGCAATCATTATCGAACCGCTAGTGCAATGCGCAGGACAAATGGCAATGCATTCACCAGAATATCTTCGCTTAGTGAGAGAATTATGTAACAGCTATGACATCCACCTGATAGCCGACGAGATCGCGGTAGGCTGTGGGCGCAGCGGTAAGTTTTTTGCCTGTGAGCACGCTGGTATTTGGCCAGACTTTCTTACTCTATCCAAAGGTATTAGCGGTGGCTACCTTCCTCTATCGCTTTGCATGACTACCGATAAAATTTATCATGCGTTTTATGGCGATAAAACCCAACAAGGCTTCTTGCACTCACACTCATACACAGGTAACCCATTAGCTTGCGTTGCAGCGCTTACTTGCTTGAATATCTTTGAAACAGAAAATGTTTTAGAAAAAAATATTGAGCGCTCACAAGATTTAGCAAACGCATTTGCATGGGCAAAAGCAGATTCTCGAATCGAGCACTGGCGTCAACAAGGAATGATTCTGGCTTTCGATCTTAAACAGGAAAGTATTAAGAATATCAGTAGCTTTCCACGTGAAATGTTTGCTAAAGGACTTGAGGAAGGAGTTCTCATTAGACCAATTAGTAATACGATTTATGTCATGCCTCCCTATATCCTTTCGTCCGAAGAGACTATGCGAATGGGTAAAGCTGTTGAGCGTGCACTAGATAGGGCTCTGGCATGACGAGTTCATTTAAGGCCTTAGAACTCGCACAAGAAAGTATTGCGGATTTAGATCTACAACTACTCAGACGAAAATTACGCGTTACCCAATCACCTTGCAATAGCAACGTAACTGTTGAGAATAGGCAACTTAAGGCCTTTTGCAGTAATGATTATCTTGGTCTTGCCAATCATCCAGACTTAGTCGATGCCTGGTCACAAGGCGGTCAACAATATGGTGTTGGTAGCGGCGCTTCGCATTTAATCAGCGGCCACAGCGCTGCACATGAATTACTTGAAATAAAATTAACGTCTTTTCAAAAGAAGCATATTCAAAATGCTCGCGCTCTATTTTTTAGCACTGGCTACCTTACTAATCTAGCCGTCATCACAGGTTTAGCTGGGCTTACCGAGCGCGGTGATCTGAGTATTTACTCGGCCAAGCTCAATCATGCTTCGCTGATTGACGGCGTTCGATTGGCGGTCGCGCAAATGAATGCGACGGTCAACTTATTCGACCATACTCAACTTAACTCATTAACTGACACACTCACAAAGGATACGAAGTCTCTGAAACTCATCGTGACTGATGGCGTCTTTAGCATGGATGGCGATCTTGCGCCCGTTAAAGCATTACTTCAGATAGCCGAGCAGTACGATGCCCTATTGATAGTCGATGATGCACATGGTTTTGGAGTACTAGGCAAACAAGGTCATGGCATCTTAGAGCAAGAAGAAATTCAATCTGACCGCATTATTTATATCGGTACCTTGGGTAAGGCTGCTGGCGTGAGTGGGGCCTTTGTTTGTGCACAGGATTCTTTTATTGAATGGCTGGTTCAAAAGGGTCGCCCCTATGTTTACAGCACTGCAACCCCTCCTGCTATTGCACACGCCTTACTTAAAAGCCTGGAAATCATTGACAGTGCTGAGGGTATAGAGCGTCGTGCTCAGCTCAATCAACTCATCAAAATTTGGCAAGATGAAATGATCTTTTCAGAATGGAAAAAAGTCTCTTCTTGCACACCTATTCAACCAGTCATATTGGGTAGCAATGCCAGTGCACTCATGGCGGCTAAGTTATTAGATGATGCAGGTTATTGGATTCCGGCAATTCGTCCGCCAACAGTAGCTCCTGGTAGCGCTCGCTTGAGGATTACTTTTTCTGCAAATCATAGCGCTGATGATTTACATAAACTAATTACTACCTTAAACAGAATAGAGCAAAAAGTAAGCAAAAAGGTCATGCATGACTAAGATGACTGGCTTTTTTGTAACAGGGACCGACACTGAGGTTGGTAAAACTTTAGTGAGCGGTGCGCTGATTCTTAAGTTACGTGAACAAGGAAAACAAGTAATCGGATTTAAACCCGTAGTTGCTGGAACATATCAAGATGCCAGTGGTCACACCTTGAATGAAGATCTAGAAACCTTACGCATTGCTTCCCAGTTAGCGCCAGGCCAATTTAACTTATCTCCTTATGTTTTAGATATGCCGGTGGCACCTCATCTTGCTGCCGCAATTAAAGGTATTGCGCTTGATATGAATACCATCATTCAAGCACTTGACGATGTTCAAAAACACAGTGATTGCATTGTTGTCGAAGGGGCAGGCGGATTCTTGGTTCCCTTAAGTGATGATCAAGACCTAGGTGATTTAGCGCAGAAAATTGATTTGCCAATAGTTTTGGTAGTTGGTATGAAGTTAGGTTGTATTAACCATGCTCTACTCACGCAAGAAGCAATCAAAGCACGTGGATTAAAAATTGTAGGTTGGGTTGCAAACTCTCTCGAAAATGAAATGCCTCTTTTACAAGAAAATGTTGCCACCTTAAAAGCAGCAATCAATGCGCCCTTTTTAGGGTTAATTCCCTCATTACCAAATGCGCTTCAAAAATCTCATAACAGCCCCTATTCAATAGAGGCGCTCGATTTTGCTGCACGGCACATCCAAATAGCGATCCACTAAAGCCACTAGAACAAGCCCTAAGGTGCAACTGGTGGTACTTTCAGATAAGATAAAGATATGAATTTAATTCCCGAAATCCTTGATTCTGCAGCAGCTATTCAAGATATTCGTCGCAATATTCACGCTCACCCTGAATTACGCTTCGAAGAAAAACGCACATCTGACTTAGTTGCAGAGGCTCTTTCTAGTTGGGGAATTACAGTTTATCGAGGCATGGGGAAAACGGGTGTTGTTGGTCGTCTAGATGGCGACTTAGGTCCTGGAAAAATGATTGGCTTGCGGGCTGATATGGATGCACTCCCGCTTCAAGAACACAATAATTTTCAGCATACTTCCCGCAACCCTGGAAAGATGCATGCTTGTGGTCACGATGGTCACACCGCAATGCTGTTAGGTGCTGCGCAATACCTTTCAAATCATCGCGACTTCAAGGGTACTGTGATTTTTATTTTCCAGCCTGCCGAAGAAGGCGGTGCTGGTGCTAAAGAAATGATCCAAGATGGCCTCTTTAAAGAATTTCCTTGCGATGCGGTTTTTGGCTTACACAACTGGCCTGGCTTAGCCGAAGGTCACTTTGGCGTAACTACTGGGCCCATGATGGCCTCTAGCAATGCTTTTGAAATTACCATTACTGGTAGAGGTGGTCATGCTGCGCTACCTCACAATAGTGCCGACCCCGTTCTCACTGGTGCGCAAGTGGTGCTGGCACTACAAAGCATCATTACTCGCAATAAGCGGCCTGTTGATGCCGCCGTTCTTTCAGTTACACAATTTCAGGCAGGCAAAACGAGTAATGTCATCCCTGACAGCGCATTTATCGGCGGTACAGTCAGAACATTTACCTTGGAAGTGCTTGACTTGATGGAGCGACGTCTTCGTGAAATTGCGCACAGTGTTGCAAGTGCATTTGATTGCCAAGCTGAAATTACTTTCCTCAGAAGCTATCCGCCGTTAATTAATCATGCTGCTGAAGTTCAGTTTGCCAGCGAGGTTATGAGCGAATTAGTAGGCAAGCAAAATGTGAATACCAATATTGACCCCACCATGGGTGCAGAAGATTTTGCCTTTATGTTGCTTGAGAAGCCGGGATGCTATGTGTTTCTGGGCAATGGGGATGGGGATCACCGTTCGGTGGGTCATGGCATGGGCCCGTGCCATCTTCACAATCCCTCTTATGACTTTAATGATACATTGATTCCAGTGGGCGTGAGCTACTGGGTAAAGCTAGCGCAACGCTACTTAGAAAAAAACTAGATCTTTTACAAGATCATTTCACTTAAGAGTTAGTAAATTTAGCAGGTCGCTTTTCTACAAATGCGGCCATACCTTCTTTTTGGTCATTCGTTCCGAAGCAAGTATGAAACAAGCGACGTTCGAAATGGATTCCTTCTGAAAGAGTCGTTTCATAAGCAGCATTCACTGCCTCCTTCACCATCATTGCTGTTAGTAGCGGCATATCAGCAATCTCTTTGGCAATCGCCTTTACTTCTTTCAATAAATCTGCTTTTGGAAAGACTCGAGACACCAAACCCGAACGCTCAGCTTCTGCAGCATCCATCATTCTTCCGGTTAAAGCCAAATCCATTGCTTTGGCTTTGGAGACTGCCCGGGGCAAACGTTGTGTACCGCCAGCGCCAGGAATAATGCCAAGCTTCACTTCTGGTTGCGCAAACTTGGCACTATCAGCAGCCATGATGGTGTCGCACATCATCGCCAATTCACAACCACCGCCAAGTGCATAGCCCGATACTGCAGCAATCACAGGCTTGCGAACTTTTTGCATATGCTCCCAATTTCGGGAAATAAAATTATGGCGATATACATCTTGAAAGCTACGCTTCGCCATTGATGAAATATCGGCACCAGCAGCAAATGCCTTCTCGCTACCCGTCACAATGATGCAACCAATATTGTCATCGGCATCAAATGAAAGCAATGCTTCACCAAGCTCATCCATTAATTGATCATTAAGTGCATTGAGAACCTCAGGGCGATTTAAGGTAATGGTGGCTACCTTGCCATCCACTTCAGTCAAAATTGTTTTATAGCTCATCAACTTCTTTCTCTCTATGTCGATCAATTAACGTGGTAACAATAACCACATCTTGCCATTTTGCTTCATACGTCCTGCAATTTCTCCTGCAGCATCACCCGAACCCCAATAATAATCAGCTCTGACACCACCCACAATCGCTTTTCCAGTATCTTGTGCCATAACCAGTTTTTGCAATGCCTGATTACTTAAAGGCCTGGTGGTGGCTAAGAATACAGGCGCGCCTAATGGCATAGCCTGTAAATCAACCGCAATGCTACGCTCGCTAGTCAGCGGAATACCCAGCGCACCATTGGGACCTAAATCGGCATCAACATTACTTGGCAACTCTTTGAAAAATACAAAGCGTGGATTGGCGTTGAGCATTTCATTTACCCGATCAGGATTTCGCTTGGCCCATTGTGAAATTCCCTGCATGCTTGCTTCACCCCGTGTCATCTCTTTGCGATCTATCAACCACTGTGCGGATGATTTAAATGGCTGCTCATTGGTACCGGCAAAACCTAATCGTAATATGCGGCCATCCTGAAGGCGAATTTTTCCTGAACCCTGAATTTGCATAGACGCAGCTGCAACAGGATCTTGTACCCAAGCAATTTCTGATCCCTGCAGCACTCCCGAGCTAATGAGCTCAGCCCTTGCTGGTCCTGGATTTGGTCGTGATTTTTTCCAAGCATTTGGATAAGAATACAGTGGCACGTTATAGATACTGGTGCGGGTTTGTGAGCCATTCATGACCGGTTCGTAGTAGCCAGTGACCAAGCCTATTTCGCTACCAGAACTATTGCGGATTTCGTAAGCCTGAAAATTACTTTCAAAATATCGACGAATCGATTGAGCATCACGAGGAGATACAGTTGTAGCTAGCGTACACACCTGACGCCAATTGACTTCTCCACTACGCTTACGTAATGCATCACAACTTTTTAGCCACGCAGGCCAAGCTTGCGATAAATCATCATCTTGCCATCCTGGCAAGGCTTGCCATGACACGGCATTAAAACTAGCTATCGACGAACTATAAGATGTGGGTGCTGCACCAGAATCGCTGGACCGATAGCCTGTGCCGCGGGTAGGAGGTGTTGAGCACCCAACAACGAGACTCGCAATCAAAATAGCGAATACACTTACCTGAACTAATTTAAATTTAGAAATCATGATTGCCAATTTACTCGATGAATACCCAATGCTGCTTTTTGTACTAGAAGGGGCTATCGCTTTGGGACTTCTGCTATTTATTGTCCTATGGACAGGCAAAGGGAAAAAATAGTTTTTCCAAGTGCTTTGGTCTAATGCAAGGTTCGCGGCATCACCAGTGCAAATTCTGGAATTGGCGCCTGGAAAAACTGCGCTTCCTCAGTAACGCAAAAGTACTCTCCTCGCATGGTTCCGGCCGGCGTGGGTAAAGTAGCCCAGCTGGTGTACTCAAACTGTTCCCCAGCGCGCAATAAAGGCTGTTGGCCAACCACCCCTAGGCCACGTACCTCCTGGACATCATTGTCCCCATCGGTAATGAACCAATGGCGGGCAATCAGCTGAATACTGGCCTTACCCGTATTACGAATAGTGACCGTATAAGCAAAGGCAAATTGACGATTATCGGGGTCAGATTGCTCTGGAAGGTACTGGGCTTTGACCGTAATGCTAATTTCGTGAGGATTCATGCTCGAATTCTGCTCCATCCTAAGCCCAACTGCAAGCTAGAATCTAGGGATGGAAAGCCAAAAATTACCTACAAATGGTCAATTCGTCATTGCCCCCTCGATTCTGTCGGCTGACTTTGCCTGCCTAGGCAAGGAAGTTCAAGATGTTCTGGTGGCGGGCGCCGATTGGATTCACTTTGACGTGATGGACAACCACTATGTTCCTAACCTCACAATTGGCCCACTAGTTTGTGAGGCTATTCGCCCGCATACCATCAAAAATGGCAAGCCTGCAATGATCGATGTTCACTTAATGGTTGAACCTGTAGATCGCATCGTGCCCGATTTTGCAAAAGCTGGTGCAAATTTAATTAGCTTTCATCCTGAGGCAAGTCCTCATGTTAATCGCACGCTCAATTTAATTCGTGATCAAGGTTGTCAAGCAGGTCTTGTATTGAATCCTGCAACACCACTCGATCATCTGGACCACACCTTAGAATTACTCGACTTAGTTCTGCTCATGTCAGTCAATCCAGGCTTTGGCGGTCAATCCTTTATTCCAAGTACGCTTGAGAAGATTAAGCAAGTACGCGCACGCTTAGATCGCTATGAAGCTCAAACAGG
Source organism: Polynucleobacter sp. UB-Piko-W3 (assembly GCF_018881635.1). GTDB lineage: Bacteria > Pseudomonadota > Gammaproteobacteria > Burkholderiales > Burkholderiaceae > Polynucleobacter. The sequence goes on along the minus strand of NZ_JACVPY010000004.1, from coordinate 97,697 downwards.
TCGCCATATTCGTCTCGAAGTAGATGGTGGAATCAAGGTTGACAACATTGCACAAGTTGCACAAGCCGGTGCAGATACCTTTGTCGCTGGCTCAGCTATTTTTGGAAAAGAAAATTACACACAAGTGATTGAGGCAATGCGTACTGAATTAGGAAGGACTGGAAAGTCCTAATGCAGCAGGAAGAATTTAACGCCCTAGCAAAACAGGGTTTCAATCGCATTCCCCTTGTGAAAGAGGTACTTGCTGATTTAGAAACACCGCTATCGCTCTACGTCAAACTCAGTCAAGCGTTTGGCAAGAAAAATACTTACCTACTAGAATCTGTATTGGGTGGTGAGCGCTTTGGCCGCTTCTCCTTTATTGGCTTGCCTGCCAAGACAATTGTTAGAACGGTTGGGACCCCAACTTCACCGGTGAATGAAGTGCTCACTGACGGAAAAGTAGTTGAGAGCAATACCGATAATCCACTGGATTTTGTAGATGCTTATTTCAAACGCTTTAAGGTTGCTGTCCAACCAGGTCTTCCTCGTTTTTGTGGCGGTCTTGCTGGCTACTTCGGTTATGACACCGTTCGGTATATTGAGTCACGTCTAGCTAAACATGCTTTACCAGATGAACTCGGTGTGCCTGATATTCAGCTCATGCTTACTGAAGAGTTAGCAGTGATTGATAACGTTGCAGGAAAAATTTATTTCATCGTCTATGCAGATCCCAGCATTCCCGATGGCTTTGAGAAAGCGCATAACCGCTTACAAGAATTACTCACTTGCTTAGGCAAGCCAGCGAATATGCCAGCATCATTGCCAAGCACAAAGACAGATTTAATTCGCAAGTTCAAGGCTGCAGATTTTGAAGCGGCAGTTCGTAAAACTAAAGAATATATTTTGGCTGGTGACTGCATGCAGGTTGTAATTGGCCAACGCATTAGCAAACCATTTACTGAATCGCCTCTGGCGCTCTACAGAGCCCTGCGTTCCTTAAACCCATCGCCTTATATGTATTTCTATGACTTTGGCGATATGCAAATTGTGGGCTCTTCCCCAGAAATCCTGGTTCGCCAGGAAAAACGCGCTGCAGAAAAAATTGTGACGATTCGCCCTCTTGCCGGTACCCGTCCGCGCGGTGCTAACCCAGAGGAAGATGAGCGTTTAGCAAAAGAGCTACTTGCAGACCCTAAAGAAATCGCTGAGCACGTCATGCTAATTGACCTGGCTCGTAATGACGTTGGCAGAATCGCTAAGACAGGATCTGTAAAAGTCACTGACTCTATGTCGATTGAGAAGTATTCCCATGTGCAACACATTGTGAGCTCTGTAGAGGGCGATCTTCTAGATAATATGAGCAATATGGATGTTTTACGAGCAACTTTCCCTGCAGGCACCCTCTCTGGCGCACCTAAAATTCGTGCCATGGAAATTATTGACGAGATGGAAATTGTGAAACGCGGTGTTTATGGTGGCGCAGTAGGATATCTTTCTTTCTCTGGCGATATGGATGTAGCTATTGCTATTCGTACTGGTGTGATTCGTAATGGCATGCTGCATTCCCAAGCGGGTGCCGGTGTTGTTGCTGATTCTGACCCCACTGCTGAATGGAAAGAAACCGAAGCTAAGGCACGTGCAGTATTAACAGCCGCAGAATTAGTGCAAGGAGGACTCGATGCTCCTCATGATTGATAACTACGATTCTTTTACTTACAACCTTGTGCAATATTTTGCAGAACTTGGTGAAGAGGTCAAAGTATTTCGGAATGATGAAATCGCGGTAGAGGATATTGCGAAGCTAAACCCTGCTCGCATTTGTATTTCTCCTGGACCCTGCAGCCCTGCAGAAGCTGGTATCTCAGTGGCGACAATCAAACGCTATGCTGGGCAGATTCCAATTCTCGGCGTATGTCTTGGCCATCAAGCCATCGGCGAGGCTTTTGGAGGCAAGGTGATTCGCGCCCAGAAGGTGATGCATGGTAAGACCGATCTCATTCACCACACTAGTGTGGGTGTATTTAAAAACTTGCCAGATCCATTTAAAGTTACCCGCTATCACTCACTCGCTATCGAAAAAAGCTCCTTACCCGCAGCGCTAGAAGTAACAGCTACATCTTCTGATGGAGAAATCATGGGTGTTCGTCATCGTGAGCTCGCAGTAGAGGGAGTGCAATTTCATCCTGAATCTATCCTTTCTGAGCATGGTCATGCCCTGCTGAAGAATTTCTTACTTAATAAGTAACTCAGAAATTAGATATGAGCGCTACGTCAATTACCCCACAAGAAGCCCTACAACGTTGCATTGAACATCGTGAACTCTTTCATGATGAAATGACTGCGATGATGCGACTCATCATGAACGGGGAAATGTCGCCAGAGTTAGTCGCTGGACTATTGGTAGCTCTACGCACCAAAAAAGAAACCGTTGGGGAAATCGCTGCAGCAGCACAAGTGATGCGTGAATTTGCAACTACCGTTCATGTAGATGATCGCGCCCATTTAGTGGATGTTGTCGGTACAGGTGGCGATGGAGCGCATACCTTCAATATTTCAACTGCAGCGATGTTTGTTGCTGCAGCTGCTGGAGCAAAAATTGCTAAGCATGGTAATCGTAGTGTGAGCAGTAAGTCTGGCAGTGCTGATGTGCTCGAAGCATTAGGCGTAAATCTAGGACTTTCTGCAGAGCGGGTTGCTAAATGCATCTCAACTGTAGGTGCTGGCTTTATGTTTGCCCCAAATCATCACCCTGCCATGAAAAATGTCGTACCCATTCGCAAACAATTAGGTGTGCGAACTATTTTCAATATTTTAGGGCCACTGACTAATCCTGCTGATGCCAAACGCATCTTGATGGGCGTGTTTCACCCTGATCTGGTCGGTATTCAGGCTCATGTATTGCAAGCCTTAGGTATGGAACATGCGCTTGTGGTCTATGGTCGCGATGGTCTTGATGAGATTTCTCTCGAAGGTCCTACTCTTGTAGGCGAACTTAAAGATGGTGTTGTGCGCGAATATGAAATTCATCCAAAAGACTTTGGACTCAATACCGCTCTCACGAATAGCTTTAAGGTGGCTAATGCAGAAGAGTCAAAACAAATCGTATTGGACGTGATCGACAACAAGTCAGGCGCCGCAAGTGATATTGTTTGCCTGAATGCTGGTGCTACGCTCTATGTTGCTGGTGTATCCAAGGACATAGCCTCCGGCTTAGTAACGGCTAAAGCAGCAATTGCATCCGGGGCTGCACGTCAGAAGTTAGACGCATTTGTTGCCGCAACCCAATCCAAATAAAACCCATGAGCGATATTCTCGACAAAATTGTTGCGACCAAGAAGATTGAGATTGCACATAACCTCAAAAAAATCTCTCTTGGAAATCAGCGCGAGATTGCAGAATCAAATAATCAGGATGTCCTTCTAAAGCCACGTGGTTTTATTAGGGCTATTGAAAACAAAATTTCTGCTGGCAAAGCTGGTGTCATTGCCGAAATCAAAAAGGCAAGTCCGAGTAAGGGCGTTCTCCGAGAAAATTTTCAGCCCGCAGAAATCGCTCAGTCTTATGAAAAGCATGGCGCTGCCTGTTTATCAGTTCTTACTGATATCGACTATTTTCAAGGCTGCAATGCTTACCTTCAAGAAGCTAGGGCTGCATGCAGCATTCCCGTGCTCCGCAAAGATTTCACGATAGATCCATATCAAATCTATGAAGCTCGTGCAATCGGCGCAGATGCGATCCTCTTAATTGTGGCTTGCCTAGAGCTTAATCAAATGAAAGAGCTTGAGGCCTGCGCTCATGAGCTAGGCCTAGACGTTTTAGTGGAGGTTCACAATGCTCCCGAGCTAGAGCAGGCCTTAGAACTTAAAACACCCTTACTTGGCATCAATAATCGCAATCTCAAGACCTTTGAAGTCACACTACAAACAACACTATCTCTCTTGCCCATGGTGCCTAAGGACAAAATTTTAGTAACAGAGTCTGGAATATTGGGTATTGCCGATGTACAACTCATGCGCGACAATCAAATCAATGCGTTCTTGGTTGGCGAAACATTTATGAGAGCTACTGATCCTGGGGCAGCCCTTAGAGAACTTTTTGCCTAGCCTTCTTCAACATATCTAAGCTGTACTTGATTAGAGAAATTAGCAGTAATGAACCAAGTACGTCCCCAATAAACATTACAGAGGCGTGGTTTATTCCGCCTGCATTCTCTAGCGCCATAGTAGAAAACCACCACTGATGTAATCCAGCACTGAGTAATGCATAGATCAAAATACAAATCACTAGCTTTCGAAAATTGAGATCGCTTAGATCAGGCGACAAGCGAACGTTCTGAATCACAAAAACTCTTGCTACGTAGGGGGCAAATCCAGATACCAATCCAATACCAATACAAATTAGGAGGTCGCGAGGAAAGTCGCCATAGTAGCTAATTAAAAAAGAAGCTAGAGAAATTCCAATGGCGCCTGGAAGTCCAAAAATCAAGGTTAAAAATAAACGCAGACCTGCTGGCAAATAAATCCAATTAACGCCCAGACTAAATACCAGTTCGCTTGTTAACCAATTATTTACGTAGAAAAGAAATGTGTACGATAGCGCACTAATTACAAGCGCAAAGGTGACTTCAGAAAGCGTTCCCAGTTGTTTACTCATTACATTTATTATGAATGCTTTCGATAACGAGAGCCGCTTGAGAAAATCAAGCCAAGGGTATACACTAATACTAGCTCTATAGCTAATAACAATTCACCGCACAACATATCCCTAAATAATGGCCACCACAAAGTCCCCTTCTTACATCCGATTTTTGAATTTGCTCGATGCTTTAGATCGACTCAATCCTGGCAAGAAACTAGACTCTATTGAAGAAAGCTTACTAGACAAGATTGTTCAGTGTGCTAATTTAAAAGAGTCTGTACTGGTTGGTGATTTAATTTCGCTCGCGGAGCTCGGCTCTCAAGCCACATTGCATGGTCGCCTGAAGAATCTGAGTGCGATGGGCTATATCAAGATGGCCTCAAATACTGATGGCCGTAAAAAAGAATTGTTACCAACAAAGTTGGCAATCAAGCGCTATGAAGAAATCTCTAAATGCCTAGAAAAGGCGGCTAAGACTGCTTAAGCTCCTTACTCGCTAATAAAAAAGCCCTTAGAACAAGGGCTTTTTTATTGTGTCGCAAAACAGATTACTGCTCTAGACATTGAACAAGAAGTTCAATACATCTCCATCCTTAACGACATATTCTTTACCTTCGGCGCGCATCTTGCCAGCCTCTTTAGCGCCGGCTTCACCCTTAAACTGAATGAAGTCATCGTAGGCAATAGTTTGTGCGCGAATAAAGCCTCGCTCAAAATCTGTATGAATAACGCCTGCTGCTTGTGGCGCAGTATCACCTTGGTGAATGGTCCACGCGCGCACTTCTTTAACACCAGCAGTGAAGTAAGTTTGTAAACCGAGTAATGAGTAGCCTGCACGGATTACGCGATCTAAGCCAGGTTCTTCCATACCTAAATCAGATAAGAACTCTGTTTTATCAGCGTCATCAAGATCGGCGATCTCAGCTTCAATTGCTGCGCAAACAGCAACTACTGGAGCTTTTTCTTTGGCAGCATGCTGCTTTACTGCATCAAGATGAGGGTTATTTGTAAAACCATCTTCTTTTACATTAGCAACGTACATTGCTGGTTTAGCGGTGATTAAGCACAATGGCTTAATTAGTAGTAATTCTTCTTCACTTAAGTTAAGGCTACGCACTGGCAGTGCAGAATCGAGATGGGCTAGCACCTTAGTTAGAACAGCAACTAAAGCTGCTGCTTCTTTATCGTTGCCTGACTTCGCAGCCTTACTAGAGCGATTCAGTGTTTTCTCAACGGTTGCCAAATCAGATAAAGCCAATTCAGTATCGATCACGCCAATATCAGCGATGGGATCAATCTTGCCGGCAACGTGAATCACATTGGGATCTTCAAAGCAACGGACGACATGGGTAATAGCGTCGGTTTCCCGAATATTGGCTAAAAATTGATTGCCCAGACCTTCACCCTTGGAGGCACCAGCAACCAAGCCGGCAATATCGACAAACTCGACGGCAGCAGGCAGGATGCGCTCAGGCGTCACAATCTGCGCTAGGGCAGCTAGACGATGGTCAGGCACCTCAACCACCCCTACATTGGGCTCAATCGTGCAGAAAGGATAGTTTTCCGCCGCGATCCCAGCCTTGGTAAGCGCGTTAAAGAGGGTAGATTTGCCGACATTAGGCAGGCCGACGATGCCACATTTCAAAGACATAAGCATATTGTAAAGGGGCGCGATTCGATATCATCGAGTTATGTCAGAAGTTCATCTCAGCACCCCGCCCAAAACCCCTGTGCAATCCGCCAAAATTCGCTCCACAGACGTGGTCGTTGTTGGTGGAGGCATTGCTGGCAAGGCTTGCGCGCTTGGTCTAGCGCAGTTAGGCCTTAATACCATTGAGATTGCCCCCGATCTGGGTCAGACGGTACCGACCCCAGAAGGACTGCAATGGGGTCAACGAATCTACGCCTTTTCTCCAAGCACCCAAAAACTATTGGCCCATTTACAAATTTGGGATGCGCTTGATCACAGCCGAATGCAGTCAGTTCGGGATATGCGGATTTATGGTGACCGGGGTGAAAAACATGATCAACTTCATCTTTCTGCATTTGAGGCGGGCGTCCCTCAATTGGCCTGGATTGGTGAATCGAATTTAATTGAGCACACACTCGATCAAGCTTCTCGCTTTCAAAATAAACTAGAGCGTGTTATCGATGTCATTGAGAAGATCGAGGTTGATGCAAATGGCGGCACGCTACACCTAAAAAATGGTGGCGCTATTCGAGCACAAATCATTATTGCTGCTGATGGAGCAAATTCTCCCATTCGATCCGAACTTGGTATTGCAGCGAGCGAAGAGAGTTACTCGCAAAACGCCGTAGTTGCTAACTGGACTTGCACATACCCACATCTTGAAACAGCCTTTCAATGGTTCTTGCCTGGCGGCGATATTGTGGCGATGTTGCCTTTACCTGGCAAGCAAGTATCAATGGTGTGGTCTACATCAGCTGAACATGCTGCAGATTTATTAAAACTGAATCAAGCCCAATGGCAAGATCGATTTGCCTCGATTGCGAATGGCGCCATTGGAAAACAATTGGGTGAGCTCACTCTCAACTCGACCCCGGCGGCATTTCCATTACGAAAGATTCAGGCGAAACGTTTTATTGGCCCTGAATCAACACCGAAAGTTGTCCTCATTGGCGACGCAGCCCATGTCATGCACCCTTTGGCTGGGCAAGGATTGAACTTGGGCTTACGCGATGTTGCCGTACTACTCAATATCCTTGGTAAACGTGAATCCTTCCGCTCACCAGGTGATACGGTCTTACTGCGTCGCTACGAGCGTCAACGCCAAGGTGATACTAGTGTACTTTTGTGGGTCACCGACAAACTCAAGAAATTATTTTCTGCTAGCAGCAATACAGAACGACAACTTCGTAACTGGGGGCTTGGACTAGTTAACAAAAGCCACTTTATTAAACAACGCCTGATTGAGCGCGCTTTAGGGGACATTGATTTTGAATAAATTACTATCTGCAGTAGTTCTTATCTACATTACCCTTCTCTTCCCTAGTCTTGCTAATGCGCAAGCTGAGCAGCAGATTAAAGCGGAGATCCAAAAAAAGCTCGGGCCAAATGTAAAAGTAAAGAGCGTATCAGCAACACCAGTCACAGGTTTGTATGAAGTGTTGGTTGGTAATGAAATTTTTTATACAGATGCCTCTGGAAAATATTTAATTCAAGGGGAGATTATTGAATTAGCGAGCGGTAAAAATATTACCGAGCAAAGGCAAACTGATTTAAATCGCATTAAGTGGACCGACTTAAACCAAGCCAATGCTATTAAGACGGTGCGCGGTAATGGCAGCCGTCAGCTAGCGGTATTTTCAGATCCTAATTGCGGCTACTGTAAGCGCTTAGAAAAATCTCTACAGCAATTAGATAACGTCACTGTTTATACCTACCTCATTCCTATTTTGGGCGCTGACTCACTACAAAAATCAAAACAAATTTTGTGCTCTGCAGATCCCTATAAGGCCTATATCGACTGGATGATTAACGGGACCGCTCCCAGTGGAAAAACTGATTGCAACACTCCACTGGATAAGAACACTGCGTTTGCAAAAACCTACGGCATCACTGGTACACCTACTCTTTTCTTCACCGATGGTAGTCGCTTCCCTGGCGCGGTTCAGATTACTGATATTGAAAAGAAATTTAGTACCTTGAAATAAATATCATGAATACAGCAGATCTACCAGCAATTCAATATACCGTATGGCCTGCAGACCTTCATGGCCATCGCTATCGGGTGAAATTACATATTGCAAAGCCAAATCCTGAGGGGCAAGTATTGCAGATGCCGGCATGGATCCCGGGAAGTTATTTGATTCGTGACTTTAGTAAACAGATTGAATCGCTTGAGGCTTATTTAATTGGCGCTAAGAAGAAAATTTCCTTAGAGAGGATTGATAACGATCATTGGCGCTTACCAAAAGTTAATGGCGCTGTTGAGATAGTAACAACGGTATACGCCTTTGATTCCTCTGTGCGCGCTGCCTATCTCGATACAGAGCGTGGTTTCTTCAACGCAAGCAGCTTATGCCTTGCTGTGAAAGATCAAGAAAATTTACCTTGCTCGCTTGCGATTGCAGCACCAGAGCGTAGCTTTACAGATCAATGGTCAGTGCAAACTGGTTTAAGAGCCGCAAAAACAGATAGTCGTGGATTTGGTTTCTATCTTGCACAAAATTATGATGACCTACTTGACCAACCAGTTGCCATGGGTGAGTTTCAGATCATTCGCTGGAAATCTAATGGCGTTCCACATAGCATGGCCATCCAGGGATGTATTAATCCGGTTGATACAAAACGCCTTACACAAGATTTACAAGCAATTTGTACTTCCACAATTAATCTCTTTGAGCCGAAAACTAAACGTGCTCCTTTTGCAAACTATCTCTTCCTAGTAAATACAATGCTCAATGGCTATGGTGGACTTGAGCATCGTAATAGCACAGTACTAGTATCTCGTCGGGATCAGATTCCACAACAAGATATGCCACTAGATGAGTCTGCATATCGCGAGTTCTTGGGCTTGTGTAGTCACGAATATTTTCATGCGTGGTTAGTAAAGCGGATTCAGCCAAAAGCATTCCAACCCTATGACCTCAATAAACGCAATCACACTCGTTTACTCTGGCTATTCGAAGGCTTTACGAGTTATTACGATGATCTCCAGCTTTTCCGAAGCAAACGCATCGATCTCAAAACGTATCTAGGCCTCATCTCCACGAATTGGAATGGTATCCTGCGTGGGCCAGGAAGAAATAAGCAAAGCCTAGCGGATAGCTCATTTGATGCCTGGACCAAGTATTACCAAGCAGATGAAAATACCCCTAATGCTGTAGTGAGTTACTACGGTAAGGGCGCCTTACTGGCGCTAGGATTGGATTTACAAATTCGTGCATTCTCAAAACACCAAAAATCCTTAGATGACCTCATGCGTCTGATCTGGCAAAAGCATGGTGCCACGCTAGATGGTATTGCCGAGGATGGGCTCGACGATTTGATTTCTGAATTACTCGGATCTGGTTTTTCCAAAACTTGGAATGAAATCAAATCACGTTATATTTTTGGCACTGAGGATATCCCCATTCAAAAATGGATTGCCTCTAAATTGGTTTTGGTTAGGCCAAAATCTCAGACCAAATTGGAGAAAATTAAACTTCGGCTTGGTATGCGCCATACCGATAGCAATGGATGGCTAAAAGTAAGCCATGTCTTAGATGGGGGTGTAGCTCAATTAGCAGGCCTTGCACCTGGCGACCTTCTTGCTAGCATCAATGGTCAACGCCTTACTAGTGCTCGCCTAGATAAGATTCTTGCTAGCCTTGCGGAAGGGCAAAGTATTCACTTTTGCTTCTATCGTGATGATTTAGAGCATGAGCGGATAGCAAGCTTGCATGCTAGTCAATTGCCGATGCAGTTTGAGCTCATTGCTAATAACGCAAACCTGTAATACAGATCTATTCTTTCGCTAGATGCCCGCCTTCTCTAAAGACGACATTCCAATAGATTGGCAAGATTTACTAGGTAACTATTTTGATTCTAGCGACTGGATCAATTTAGCGAGTAATTTACAAGTAGCTCTTGATGTTGATCCTACAATGATCCGACCAGAGCCAAGTCAGTTCTTTAGGGCGCTCAAGCTAACCCCCGTTGACTCAGTAAAGGTCGTGATACTCGGTCAAGACCCTTATCACTCTCCAGGCCTTGCTCAGGGCTTAGCATTTTCAATTCCAGAGAACATCCCTACCAACTCGCGCGCATTTCCTAGCTCACTACGCAACATTAGCAAAGCACTTGCTCTGGAAGGGTTTGGTCAGCTGCCTAACGGTGACCTCCATACCTGGGCAGAACAGGGAGTGCTACTTCTCAATACAGCACTGAGCGTCAGATTAGGTGAAGCAGGAAGTCATAGCAATTTGGGTTGGAAAAGTTTGATTGATCGACTGATTTCGGGTTTAGCTTTGCACAGGTCCCATTTGGTTTGGATGCTCTGGGGTGGCCACGCACAATCTAAGCTAGACTTCATTGAATCGGGTATCGATCAACTGATTCTGCAATCCTCACATCCATCCGGTTTAGGTGTTTATAAAACCGATAAGCCTTTCTTAGAGCCTGGAGCAAAAGCCAGTTGTAGTCATTTCACTAAAGCAAATGCATGGCTAAAACAGCACGGCAAGGAAGAGGTGATTTGGGTGAGTGCCGCGCCCCAGACAGCCCTATTTAGCTAAAGCTGTAAAAATACAGCCTGCTAGGCAAGAGGCAAAAATGGCACTCAACCACTCTAGCATCTGCCCAGACTGAAAGAACCCAAAGTATTGTCCAAGATAGGAGCTAGCAAGGGCGGTTGTAAAGCCCAAAAATGCTGCTAGTAGAAGCTTTATCGGCCCTGGGCCATTGGATTTGCCAGGATAAAAAATCCAGGCAGAAGCCCCAGAAATACCCCCAATCACTAGAAAAGCTAAAAACCCCATTGATACCCCCATTAATGCTGTCATCAAATCTATAATCACCATCATTATGAAGTTGTTGACACTCGGCATCAATCATCACACAGCGCCGGTCGCTATTCGGGAAAAGGTCGCCTTTGCCCCAGAATTTCTTCAAGAAGCGTTGCATGATCTACGCCAACATTTGCTTGGTGCGAATCAGGCTGGCCTGCCCGAGGCTACGATTTTATCAACCTGTAACCGCACCGAGGTGTACTGTGCGGCAAATGATGCTAGCGCTGCTGGCCTTTTGCATGAAGCGACTTTTGATTGGCTCGCTAAAACCCAACAACTAGCACCAAGTAGCCTCCAGCCCCATATCTATTCCTTACCTCAATCTGATGCCGTGCGACACGCCTTCAGAGTTGCCTGTGGCTTAGATTCGATGGTGATTGGCGAAACCCAAATTTTAGGGCAAATGAAAGATGCGGTTCGCACTGCAAATGATGCGGGTGTTTTGGGAACCTATCTCAACCAACTCTTTCAGAAAACATTTGCTGTTGCCAAAGAAGTACGTGGCTCCACTGAAATTGGTGCACATTCAATTTCAATGGCTGCTGCATCTGTTCGTCTTACAGAACGTATCTTTGAAAAGATTTCTGATCAGCGCGTTTTATTTATTGGCGCTGGTGACATGATAAGTTTATGCGCTACGCACTTTGTTGCACGTAAACCTAAAAATGTGGTGATTGCCAACCGTACCATTGAACGCGGTCAAGAATTAGCAGATGCTATTTCTGCGCAAGATATACAAGCCGAGTCTCTCAAACTCTCAGAGCTTCCCGGCCGCCTGCATGAATTCGACATCATTGTTTCTAGTACCGCCTCATCCCTACCCATCATCGGCCTAGGCATGGTCGAGAGCGCCATCAAACAGCGCCGCCATAAGCCAATGGTGATGATTGATCTTGCAGTTCCCCGCGATTTTGAGCCAGAGATTTCAAGACTAGCTGACGTATACCTTTATACGGTAGATGATCTTGGTGTCATGATTCAGACTGGCGTTAATTTACGCCAAGCTGCAGTGAGTCAAGCTGAGGCGATTATTGAAGATCGTGTTGGCAATTTTATGCATTGGATGCATGGACGAGATTCTGTTCCCATCATTCAGGATATTCAATTACAAGGTGAGCGCTTAAGACAGTTGGAATTAGAGCGTGCCATGAAACGCTTAGGGCGTGGTGATGACCCCCAAGAGATTCTGAATGCGATGGCTCAAGGTCTAACGAATAAATTCTTGCATGGCTCTCTGCATGCATTGCAACACTCTAACGGCGCTGAGCGTGACGCGCTAATTAAACTCTTACCCAAACTATTCGCTACACACACTAAGCCAGAAGACCATTAGATGAAGCCCAGCATGCGGGCTAAGCTAGAACATCTAGACACGCGCTTAGCCGAACTCAATTCCCTCTTAACTTCCGAAGAAGCAACCAAAGATATGGATGCCTATAGGAAACTCACGCGCGAACATTCTGATATTGCTACGGTTGTTGAGCAATTTGGTCTTTATAAGCAGGCTGAAGAGGATGCCCAAGCTGCCGAAGAGATGCGCAGGGATCCCGATATGAAGGATTTTGCCGACGAGGAACAAAAACAGGCTTTAGCGACCATGGAAGAACTTGCAGGGACACTGCAAAAACTCTTGCTACCTAAAGACGAGAACGATGAACGTAACGTCTTCCTAGAAATTAGAGCGGGCACTGGCGGTGATGAAAGTGCGCTCTTTGCGGGCGACTTATTACGGATGTATACCCGTTTTGCTGAACGTCAGGGCTGGAAAGTGGAAGTTGTGAACGCAGCTGAATCAGATTTAGGGGGTTATAAAGAGGTTGTCCTGCGTCTTGTAGGGCAATCTGTTTACTCTCGCCTGAAGTTTGAATCTGGTGGCCACCGCGTGCAACGTGTGCCCCAGACGGAAACTCAGGGACGTATTCATACATCAGCCTGTACTGTAGCGGTGATGCCAGAGGCTGATGAATTACAGGCGGTCAAAATTAATCCTGCTGAATTACGAATCGATACTTTCCGCGCCTCTGGTGCTGGTGGTCAACATATTAATAAGACTGACTCTGCAGTCCGTATTACGCATTTACCCACTGGCACCGTTGTCGAATGTCAAGATGATCGCAGCCAGCACCGCAATCGCGAACAAGCAATGAAAGTACTCGTATCACGAATTATGGATGCCCGTGAACGTGAGAAACATCAACTCGAAGCGCAAACTAGAAAATCCCTGATAGGCTCTGGCGATCGTAGTGATCGTATTCGTACCTATAACTTTCCGCAGGGACGAATTACCGATCACCGTATTAACCTGACGCTCTATAAGATCGATGCCATGATGGATGGTGACATTGATGATCTGTGCAATGCACTAGCCTCTGAACATCAAGCTGAGTTACTGGCCGCCTTAGGCGATAGCTAAAATAAATCATGGGTCAAGATTTGAGTCTGCGCTCTTTATTGAGTGCTACATTACTTCCCTCTAATGAAGCTCGAATCCTTCTGGCTCATTTACTAGATAAGCACTACCAACTTCCTCGCTCCGCTCTACTAGCGCATGATGATATGGAGCTTAATGAGCAAGCATTAGAGGATTGGAGAGCCCTTGAATCAAAAAGGCTTCAAGGCGAGCCGATCGCCTACCTCATTGGCAAACGAGGTTTTTACAGCATTGAATTACAGGTTGCGCCAGGCGTTTTGATACCCCGCCCCGAAACTGAACTGTTAGTTGATATTGGTCTTCGTGAAATTCAGCGCATTACAAAAGAAACTGAGGCAGCTCAAGTTCTTGACCTAGGAACGGGGTCTGGAGCGATTGCACTGGCCATTGCACATGAAGCCCCAAGTGCAATAGTTACCGCAACAGATCAGTCCTCCGAGGCCCTAGAAATTGCTAAATCTAATGCCAAGCATTTGGGCCTTGAATCTCGCGTGCAGTTTATGCAAGGGAATTGGTACGAAGCCTTGGGGGGTAATGCGCTGTTTGATGTCATCTTAAGTAATCCTCCTTATATCGCCCATCAAGATCCTCACCTAACTCAGGGCGATCTGCGCTTTGAACCGATTTCAGCGCTGACCGATCATGGGAATGGATTAACTTGCCTGGAAACGATCATTCAAGGGGCCGTAAATCATTTAAAACCCATGGGCCTTATTGCGGTTGAGCATGGCTTTGATCAATCCCAACAAGTGAGTAGACTGATGTCAAATGAAGGTTTATTAAATATAAATCACGCTGTAGACTTATCAGGACATATTAGAGTTACCTTTGCCAGAAAAGCTAGTTCATAAATCATGACTTCCAGTATCCAAACTCTAGTAAAAAAAGGTATAGAGTTTCTGAAAAATGGCAACCTTAGTGAGGCCAAAATAGCTTTGGTAGATGCAATAGCTATTGAACCAAATAACTTCGATGCATTGCTAAATCTAGCCTTAACATATGCCCATAGCGGCTTGCTTCAAGATGCCAAACAACTCTTTCTTAAGGCTAGCTTAGTCAATCCTCAAAATCCTGAGCCACAGTACAACTTAGGGATTATTTATTCATTAGAAAAAAATAGCTTAGCAGCAGTTGAAGCTTACAAGAATGCAATCCATATAAATTCAACGCATATTGAGGCATACACTAATTTAAGTGAACTTCTAATTCAGCTTGAGCGTAATGAAGAGGCGTTAGAAGCAGCAAATCAAGCAGCTCAACTAAGCTCCTCCTATGCAGAAACTTGGATCAACCAAGGAAAGGCATTGGCAAACCTAAAAAGAAATGAAGAAGCCCTTGGTGCGTTCAAAAAAGCCCTTGAACTGAAGCCGACGCATGCAGAAGGTATGCTTCTATTGGCCGAAACGCTAGATGAACTTGGACAAGAGCAAGAATCATTAAACCAATATGATCGATTAATTAATCAATTTCCACAACATTGCGGAGCCCTCTCAAATAAAGGAATTATTTATCATCGTCTAAAGCGTTACGAAGAGGCTCTGGAAATATATGCCCAAGCTCTACGTGTGGAGCCAAATAATGCAGCAATATTGACGAATCAAGGTGCAACGCTTAATGAATTAAAGCGATATAAGGAGGCGCTAGATGCCCATGAGCGATCAATAGGAATTAACCCATTAATTCCTGTGTCCTGGCTGAACTTGGGGGTTGTTTTACAAAATCTCAAGCGCTTCGATAAGGCCTTAGCTGCTCACGAGCAAGCCCTAAAAATACTCCCAAATTATGCAGAAGCTCTCATTAATAAAGGGAGTGTTTTAACAGAGCTCAAGCGCTATGAAGAAGCCCTGAATACTTTTACGCATCTTCTGAAAATTACTCCAAATGAAAAAGGCATCTTAGCGCAAATAATGCACCTAAAAATGAGATTATGCGAGTGGAGTAATTATGAAGAATACTATTTGAACTTATTGGAAGCCTGCACTAAAGGTGAGGATACCTGTCAGCCTTTTATTTCATTTAGCCTCTTTGAGGAATCTGCTTTACAAAAAAGCCTTGCTGAAGCATGGTCAAGAAAAAATACCTCTTCAGACTCTACTCTGCCAAAATTTTCTGGGGGAAAGCGTACAGGGAAAATTCGGATTGGCTACTATTCTCCAGACTTTAAAAATCATCCGGTCTCATATTTAATTGCTGAATTAATTGAGCTACATGATAGAAATAGATTTGAGGTAATTGGATTTTCTTTTGGTTCCGATGATTTGAATCTAATGCAAGATAGGCTACGTAACTCATTCGATCAATTTATAGACGTAAAAAATAGATCAGATATAGAAATTGCAAGTCTCTCCAGGGAGATGGGAATCGATATTGCAATCGATTTATGTGGTCATACGCATGAAAGTCGCAGCGGTATCTTTTCTCATCGCGCCGCGCCAGTTCAGGTAAGTTACTTAGGTCACCCAGGCACTATGGGGTCTCACTATATTGATTACATCATTGCAGACCCTATTCTGATTCCAGCCTCTAATGCTGCTCATTACACTGAAAAATTAATTCATCTTCCCTACTCTTTTCAAATTAATGATCGTAAAAGAGCAATTGCAACTCATAAACTCAGTAAAAAAGACTTTGGATTACCGGAGAGCGGCACAATTTATTGCTGCTTCAACAACAATTTTAAAATTACGCCGAAGGTTTTTCGATCCTGGATGAAAATCCTTGCTAGTGTAGACAACAGTGTCCTATGGCTACTCAAGGACACGCCTGCTGTAGTTGAAAATCTAAGTAAAGAATGCATGAAATCGGGTGTTGATCCTTCGCGCATCATCTTTGCAGAAAGAATTCCAGCAGAACTTTATCTTGCGAGATATCGATTTGCAGATCTCTTTTTAGATACCTGTCCATTTAACGGTGGCGCAACTGCAAGCGATGCCTTATGGGCTGGCTTGCCAATTATTACTAAATTAGGCGATGCCTATGCCGGCAGAATGGCTTCGAGTCTGTTGCAAGCTATTGGCTTACCAGAACTAGTAACCAGTACAGAAAAAGAATATATTGAGCTTGCACAAGCTCTTGGACGAGACCCTTCTAGATTGGCAAGCATTAAAGCAAAACTTGCACATAACAAATTAAGCGCGCCCCTATTTAATACGCCTTTAAATGTTAAATACATAGAAACAGCTTTTGAGAAAACGATGGAACGTTATTTAAATAATCAAATCCCTGATCACATTACAATTACCGCATAATTTTCTTTAACACCAGCAGCACTAACCAACACAAAAAATGAACTACTGAGGTATCATTTATTGATTACATTTAAAGGATTTTTATGGACTCTCAAGCTCAAATCAAAGAAATTGTTACTAGCCATCCCGTTGTGCTCTTTATGAAGGGAACTGCACAGTTTCCTCAGTGTGGATTTTCTGGCAATGCTATCAATATTTTGCGCGCAAGCGGTGTCGAAACACTCCACACCGTTAACGTCTTAGAGGATGCTGGAATTCGTCAAGGTATTAAAGAATATGCCAACTGGCCAACCATCCCCCAACTCTATATCAACGGTGAGTTTATTGGTGGCTCAGACATCATGAGTGAAATGTTTGAGTCTGGTGAGCTTCAAAAACTAATCAAAGCTTAATTACTCCTATTAGCGCAGTGACTTTTGATCTAAGCTCGCCTCTACTATTTGGCCTGCCATTTGCTTTGTGTGCAGGCCTTTTAGTTTATGCGCTAAATTTACGCTCTGCCCTATCGCGTACTGAGCAACAAAGCCAGACAGAAGCAGCGCTTGCAGTTGCTCTGCGTACTGAGCGAGATCATGCACTTCAGAGCGCCATACGCCTTGAAGCAGAGTTAGATTCTGAGCGCAAGCAAGGCCTTGGAAGGGTTGAATCTCTCAATGAAGCTAAAGAGGCTTTAACAAACCAGTTTAAGAATTTAGCCAACGAGATTTTGGAAGATAAATCGAAGCGCTTTACTGAGCAAAATGCTGCTAGCTTAGATGCACTGCTTAAGCCGCTACAAACTAAACTCACTGAGTTTAAAGAGCAAGTCAACACCTCTTATGGCAATGAGGCACGCGAACGCTTTGCCCTCAAAAGTGAAATTGAACGCTTAGCCAACCTCAATCTACGAATGTCTGATGAAACACGCTCCTTAACGCAAGCACTTAAGGGCGATTCAAAAGTGCAAGGTAATTGGGGAGAGCTGGTTCTAGAATCCATCCTAGAATCCTCTGGGCTGCGTAAGGGTGAAGAGTATTTAGTCCAAGATAGCCATACTCAATCGGATGGGTCGCGCCTACAGCCCGACGTTGTGATCAAGCTTCCCGAAGGCAGAAGCCTAGTAGTAGATAGCAAGGTATCCATTACTGCTTATGCAAGACATGCCCAAACAACCGATCCAGTCGAAGCGGAACAAGAGCTGGGAGCCCATATCCAATCTCTTCGCCAGCATATACAAGGCTTATCTGGAAAGAACTACAGCTCCTTATATGGCGTTGGCTCTGTCGACTTTGTTTTGATGTTTGTGCCCATTGAGCCAGCATTCTTATTGGCGCTGAAGACCGCGCCCAATCTCTACCAAGAAGCGTTAGCCAAAAATATCGTGTTAGTTTGCCCAAGCACATTGATGGCTACCTTAAGAACTGTTGCCCATCTTTGGAGACAGGATCAGCAAAATCGTAATGCCCTTGAGATCGCCAAACAGTGTGGCAATCTCTATGACAAGTTTGTGGGATTTGTGGAGGACCTAGAAAAACTAGGTCAACGTTTAGATCAAGCGCAATCCAGTTATCACGATGCTTTTAATAAATTGAAATCTGGCAAAGGCAATCTCATTCGCTCTGCTGAAAAAGTTCGTGAGCTTGGAATCAAGCCTAGCAAAAATTTATCTACGCCATTGATCGAATCTTCCACAGATTCTGAATAACTCAGCATCAATAAAAAACCCCGCCTAGTTCACACCAAGCGGGGTCTTATTTAAAACGCGTTTCTGAAATTAGATCTACTAATTAAGCAGACTTTCGCGCACGTGATGCAGGTGCAGCGGATTTTTTAACTTGAGCAATTTGACCTTGAATAGCTTCGATCGCTTGATCGGCAGTTTTTTCTGCGGTCACAAAAGCTTCTTTGCTAGCAGAGCGGAACTGCTCAAAACCTTGCAATGCACTACCGTATGTAGTCTTTAAAGATGAGATAAACGCCTCAGAGCCTGCTGGTGCATTAGCAGTAACAGTATTGATCCAATCTTGAAAGCCATCTTGTAACTGGTCAATGCTCGCATCAACTACATTTACAAATTCTTTATTGCCATCACGCAATACTTTGCTTACTTTCTTTTGGTACGCAGCAGTTTGGCTACCGGCAGCTTGCAATGCTTCAGCACTCAAAAGTTCAGTAACTTGTTTTGGGTCCTTAGCCGTTAAAACTTGCTGAATGCCATTTTGAGTATTTTCTAAAGCATCTTTTGAAGCAGCGTAATTTAACTCAGCTAATTTCTGAGCATTTTCTAGGGCAGCTTCGCTCAAAGAAAATGTGGCCTCAAGGCTTTTGCTGTTAATTTGGGACAATTGAGCGGTGATTTGATCTTGGTTCATGTATTTCTCCATAATTTAAGTGGTACAACTAATTCATTAAGTGCGGGATTGAGAGATTGAAAGGCTTCAAACGCCCTAAATATTGCACTGCACCATAGAACTGTAACTGAACAAATATGACAAATCAAGAACTTTTTGCTGCTCTGCAACATATATATTTAAAAACGAACTAAATTGAATAAAATCAATACCTTAGAAAAAAATAAAGAGGCTCATTCCTATCGAAAAGTGGCTTTTGCTGCCTGCTTTGGGACCTTTTTAGAGTGGTATGACTTTTTAACTTTTGCCACTTTGGCAGTTGTTTTCGGCCCCCTATTCTTCCCTTCCAGCGATCCAGGGGCAAGCTTACTGGCAAGCCTGGCAACTTTTGGAGTTGGGATGGTAGTGCGCCCTATCGGTTCAGCCATATTTGGCTCTATGGGCGACCATATTGGCCGTAAGCCCGTCTTTATGATCACGATTGCCCTTATGGGTCTAGCCACTGTCTGCGTTGGCTTTTTACCTACCTATGCCGATATAGGTATTTGGGCGCCCATTCTCCTAGTTACCTTACGTCTACTCCAAGGCTTATCCGCAGGCGGAGAGATTGGGGGAAGTGCTGTATTCCTAGCTGAGCATGCTGGTGATGGATTCAGAGGCTTTAAAACCAGCTTCTTACAGCTGATGGGCCCACTAGGAATTCTGTTTTCCACCCTTCAGATTGCCTTGTTGAGAAATTACTTAAGTCAGGAGGAATTTATCTCATGGGGTTGGAGAGTGCCATTTTGGATCTCACTTCCACTACTGATGATTGCATTTGTTATCCGCAAATCTTTAAAAGAAACGCCAGTATTTGTTGGGCTATCAAAACAAAACCAAAAAGTAGAGTCACAGCTTGTCAATAACTTTAAGAGTGCAGAAATTCGTAAAAGAATGTTTTTGTTATTTTTCTGCGTCTCATCAAGTGGGGCAATCTTATTTTTCTGTGTTCAAGTGTATACAGCCATTTTTTTAAAAACCAGCGTCAATCTCCCTCCAGAAATCGTCGATCAACTATGTATTTACTCGACGATTGCTCTTTTGCCCTTAACTGTTTTTGCAGGATGGTTATCTGACAAGATTGGTCGAAAACCTGTAGTCACTAGCGGACTGATATTGGGCGCCCTATTAATGCATGGCGCTTTTGAACAATTACAGAGCCTAGGAAATTCCTATCTAGAAAATAACAGCCTCATTACGCTACTATTCATTGCAGGTATTCTAGTAAGCCTCTCTTTGATATTGGCTTTGGTAGTCGGACCACAAACAGCTTTACTTGCAGAGCTATTCCCAGCAAGAAATAGAAATAGTGCAGCAACCTTACCGCACAATCTTGCAGCAGGGTGGATTGGAGGACTTCTTCCACTAATAGTTACCTGGCTAAATCAGCAACTAGGGAACAGTCTTGCAGGATTATGGTATCCAGTCATTTTTCTCAGTATTGCCGCCATTCTTGCTATCTACTTATTGCCTGAAACAGCCCATAAAAACCTCAATCAATAGATGCTAATATTCTCATCATGAAAGCTCCAGAAAATATCCATGTCATTGAAGATGTCGTCTCGAAAGAGTTGCAGGATGAGCTCGAGAAAAAATTACTCAGCAACCAGTTTCCGCTTTATCTCAATACAAAATCAGTCTATGTAGATGATCAAACGGGCTTTTGGGACAAAAATACTAAAGAATCTGTCAGGCTCAATCACTGTTTTGTGACTGAAGGAAAGTTAGCATCAAATGAATGGGGTCTTATTGAATCTCTAGCGCTAGCCATCGTCAGTAAAATTGGTGTTCCACCAAAAATGTCCAGCTGTAAGCTGAATGTTAATTTTCCTGTAGTCGAGTTTTCAGAGAAAAATTACTATCCCCCTCATTTCGATACAACTGATAAGGGGATTGTTGCAATTTATTACGTCAATGACTCTGATGGAGATACGCTTTTTATGACCAATGAAAAAGTAGATGAGCAATACCCCGTCATTTATTCATTTACCCCTAAAAAAGGAACGTTGGTTTACTTTCCTGAGAGCCAGCTCCACGCCAACAAGCCGCCTCGGGCAACCCCAGCAAGATGTGTCATCAACTTTAATTTCTTGCAGGGCTTCTAAATAGTAAATATCACAATTGCTTAATGCTATCCGATATACGGCCGGCAATTGCTTGTTTATAGCGAGTCCACCAATCAATACAATTAGCTTGCAGTTTTATGATCTCAGCAGGATTGGTGCTCAGTGTGCTTTTCATTTGCACAAGATAAGAGGGTAATTGCTCCCAAGAATCGATCATTGGAAAAGGTACGGGGCCGATTGCAGCTAGGGCATTTTCTGAAACCAGGAAGTCATGTTTTAAAGAAATAGGAATTGCTCCAACCTCCAATGCGTCGTAAAGACGAATCGTTTCAGGCGAATTACCAGCAGGGCATGGTGCAAAAATACTGTCCTCCAAAATTGCGGAATATAGACCTACGTTATAGCCGCCAGCAAAACCATTGGAGGGCATAACAAATAAATTCTCACCACACAAAGCCGCAGCTTTTGCAAAGCTTTCACGTTCGCCCTGATAGGACGCTGCATTATTAATCCAGCCCAAGAATGCTGCGACAGCTTGTCGTTGATCTGCCTGCTTCAGGGCACTAGCCGAACGTGGTCCCACTCCAGTTCTAAAACCATTAGGGGCCCAAAGTACTTTTGGCGCTCCAGCAACTGTAGATACGATGTGGGAAAAGTAATAATTTCTGATTACTAAATCACAGGCTGAATACAGTGCAATATTTTTGTCTGCTCGCTCATCACCCATATGGAACAAAATAACTTTATTGCCAGCAGTCTTGAGCGCCTGAATTAATCCAGGATTAATTTCACCCAGCTCCAAATAGACTACTCTAGAGTTTCTGATTTTTTCCGGATCAAAGCCTGGGTTATAAGGTGCGCCACCTAATAGGTCATTCTGAATAAACCACGTCTCGAGAGCAGCGTTTAAGGTATCAGGTGTGGCAACTATCTGCAATGAAGTCATACTCATTAGCCGCCGTGATATTGAATGATGGAATCTTTACTCTGATAGTAGGCAGTCATCTCATCAAAGAAAGGTGGTGGATCTGAATAGTCATGCCACACCTTGATTGGACCAAAAAAACTACGGTGCCACATAGGTCTAAAGTTCCAATTTAAGGGCAGGATAAAAGGATTGAAACCCGTATTTTCAATGGCCAATGCAAATGAGCCCTGATCGTTTGCAGGCATTGTATAAACCCCCTGCTGTCCAACTCCAAGAATAGAGGAATCTACTGTATTAGCTAATTTTTTCCACTCTTCAAAAACATCAGCTGACTTCTTGGTAAAGAAGATAACGCCTGTGTTGTATTCAATTTCATCACCCTTAAATAGATTTGGGTAACGACGACCCCAGGGAGCCTCACATATGGATAGGGCTAAGCCAAACTGCTTGGCTTTTTCAAACCCAAAGCTCAGATCCCCCATAACAACCGTATCCAGATCTAAGAACAGGGTTTCGTCGAAAGGCGATAAATCCATCATGGCAGCTTTTTTATTCAAACTACTGGGATCCCCGCTGGGCGCATCTACCTTGATAATTTCATGGGGTAAATCTGGATGATGCTTTTTGACTGAATTTTTGAGTCGGTCAATGGGTAGCTTTGCTTCATCGCCCCAGTAGATTGAAATAATTCCTCTAGACATGTCGTACCCAAATCGTTAAAGATAATTTTGTTAAATAAACTGATATTTTGGATTGTAGAGGAACTGCCCGGCTGTTTGTTGGTTAAACTGCTATCAACAACACTTCAGTAGACCCATGAAAAAACTAGCGGCTGTCATTATTGATACCTACCCAAATAAGCATTTGGCAGTGGTTGCAATTCATATGGCCTTACGCCTGCCAAATATCGGGAAAATATATACTTTCTCGGATGAACCATTCTTTGATGGCGCTGAATTTATCGAGGTGCCAAAGCTTTCTAGCAACAATGATTATGGCACCATCATCTTTAATATGCTGCCCAAGCATGTAAGCGAAGAGCATTTTTTTATCATTCAGTGGGATGGCTTCCCTATACTCCCAGAAAATTGGAATGATGAGTTTTTAAAGTATGACTATATTGGTGCTCCATTAGGTGGCTGGGTAGGTAATGGCGGCTTTAGCCTTCGATCGCAAAAGCTATTACAAGCAATTAATACCTTAGGAATTGGGATTGATCCCAGCAATCCAGACGATCAACCCGAGGACGCAATCATCTGCACTAAATTTAGAAGTCTGCTTGAATCACAAGGTATTCAATTTGCACCTCTGGAGGTTGCTGAAAATTTTTCTTTTCAGGCTGGGGCGATTAAACCTGACATATTAGGGTTTCATAGTGCGGACAACCTACCTTTTTTTATTCCAGAATCTGAGCTTGTAAAAGTGGCAGACCAAATTATTGAACGAATTCCGCAGCCATTAATGATGCTGCGCTACCTGCAAGTCTGCATTCAGGAAGGCTATCACCAACTGTTTTCAACAAGTGTTAGAAACTACAAAACAAAGCTAAATTTAATGAAAGCGATAGATTTTGAGCTAAAGCAGAATCCCAGTAGCCCACTAAAAGGCTTAATTGAAAAAATCAACTTGTAGGATCATTACTTTATGTTTTTAACCGCATTTATCAGCATAGTTATTTTTGTAGTGCTTGCACTGCCTATTAAAAATTGGCTTGAAATCAAAGGTGCCGAGAAAAAAGATGTAGCTTGGTCTGCTTGGCTCAAAAATAAGCCATCGAGGGAAGAGTTTTGCAAAATGCACAATCAAGATATTAAAAATCCTGAATGTGACTTTTGTGGAGGGAAGAGAATTATTCCTAGCCTTGAAATGGTTATTGTGTATAAACCTAAATTTGGACTAATCAATAATTCATTTGAAAAATACTCTTACTTCAAAAGCCATATTTGCTCACAATGCAGTAGCGAGCTGTTTAGGGAGCGCTACGAAGACCAGTGAGCCGGGTTTACAGTCCCGATGGTCTAACTACACCATCTTGAGTAAGCACTAATTGATAGCCTGTAATATTTGGATCGAAATTAAGCTCTTCAATTACGCTCATTAATAGATAGGAGTGAATCCGCTCCAAGCAGAATGCAATGATTCGCTGATTATATCCATCATATTTTTTAGCACCCGCCTCCAAATATGCTTTTGTTAGCTGTTCCAGAATTCTCATATGCTTAATGAATCGGTCGGCAGGAAAAACCCCGACTGAAGGTGCTGTAATCATGTGGGATGAAGAAAGCAAATTCACGACATCACCTCCATCAAGTACGCCAATATCCATTGCCAAAGCAAGCATTCTTAAATACTCCTGCAAGGGGTGTGAAAGTTGAAAATGGTTTAATTGACTGCCGTTATGAATGATGACAGGTGTGCCGATAAGCCATGAGCCTGACTTTGGCAAAATAATTGAAGGGTCCTGTCTTTCGGCTTCTTCAGGTGTTACTGCAAAGGTGTGCGATTGATTTAAATTGGTAGGCGCACCCATCTTTTGAGAGGACAAGAGTCGGCGATAATGCTCGACAATGACGACTCCAAACTTTTCCTGGCTTTCCTCCAAATATCTTCTTAAGCCAAAAAGGTAGTGATACTCGCCAATCTCCCTATCGTCAACACCTGGATAAATTGAAAAGTTCGGCAAGGTTAAAAATTGATCGCCCTTGTCCTGATAGGTAACTTGCTTAAATTTCCCCCAAAAACTAAATAAAGGAGATTTATGTCCAATCACCACCGGGAGGGCAAGTAAACTCATAAACTAGAATAGTACAAATAATTGAAATTCATAATGAAATAATACCAATGAATACTTTAACAAACCTCTATGATGAACATTCTGGAAAAACCTCAGATAAATGGGCGATTTATCTTCGGGAATATGAGCAGAAATTTGAGCCATACCAAAATCTTGCGATCAAACTTCTTGAAATTGGGATTCAAAATGGTGGCTCCCTTGAAATTTACTCTAAATACTTCCAAGAAGCTAAGCGCATTATGGGATGCGATATTAATCCTAAGTGCTCAAATCTTAGTTATGATGATCCAAGAATTCAGGTTATCGTTGGAGATGCAAACCAGCCCTCCATTAAGGCAGAGGTACTAAAAGAAGGGCAATTTGACATCATTATTGATGATGGCTCTCATACCTCAAAAGATATTGTTCAATCCTTTTGTCACTATTTCCCCGCACTCAAAGAGGGTGGGATTTTTATAGTCGAAGATTTGCACTGCAGCTATTGGAATGAATTCCAAGGTGGGCTATTTCACCCCATTTCTTCAATGAATTTTTTTAAACGTCTGGTCGATATACTTAACTTTGAGAGTTGGGGAATCAATAAGCCAGCGGACTCTGTATTAAAGACTTTTCTATTAAATTATGATGCCGCCATCACCGAAGATGATTTACTAAAAATTCATTCTATTGAGTTTGCAAATTCACTGTGTTTTATTAAAAAAGAGCACCCTGAAAAAAATTTAGCGGGCAAGAGAAGGGTAGTTGGAACAGAAGCCATGGTTGAACCGATCGTTCAAGGACTTAATGGACAAACTATTCAAGCTCTCGATCAGTCTAGAAATTCGTTTTCATCTAAAACCTTGCTACCAGAAGAGGAGGCGCTGTTTCTAGCGCGTGAAAACACAAAACTAAAACAAGAAATTGAGGATTTGAAGGCTGCGTTAAAAAAATAGCAGCTATATGAATGGTGCCCCTTGTCCGACTCGAACAGACCACCTACTGATTACAAATCAGTTGCTCTACCAGATGAGCTAAAGGGGCACGGTAAGTATTTTAGCCTATTTCACAATCTTCAAGGCGGGCCTGCTAGTTTTAGGCTTCTCGGGGGTTCCGTCCGAGGAGTCTGCACTAGGCAACTGCCGGGCTTGCTTTGGATCGAATGGAAAAGACATCCCTTGCCCATTCTCCCTGGCGTAAATGGCCAAGACATGGGTTACTGGAACCATAATCTTTCTTGGAATCCCACCAAATCTAGCCTGAAAGCTAATCCAATCATTTTCCATCTGCAATTGATGGCAGGCCTCTAAGGAGAGGTTTAAAACGATCTCGTCATTCTTCACAAACTCCATAGGCACTTCTACGCTAGTGTCTACAAAGACCGCTATAAACGGCGTAAAACCAAAATCCGTGCAACACTGATGTAGAGCACGGATTAGATAGGGTTTATTGCTTGGAACGTCAGGCATTCTGACTGAAATGAACCGCTAGTAAACCTTAGCGGCGCATTACCTTTTCTGAAGGAGTTAATGCTTCAATATAAGCGGGTCTACTGAAAATACGCTCGGCATATTTCAAAAGAGCTGCAGCATTACGAGAAAGGTCAATACCATAGTGCTCAAGACGCCACAGTAAAGGCGCAATCGCTACATCTAGCATTGAAAATTCATCGCCAAGCATGTACTTATTCTTTACGAAAATTGGTGCCAGCTGAGTTAAACGATCACGAATTGCCAAACGCGCTTTCTCATGAGTCTTTTCAGCGGCTTTACCTTTTTCATTTTCCAAAGCAGCAACGTGAACAAACAGCTCTTTCTCGAAATTAAACAAGAAGAGACGTGCACGTGCTCGCGCTACAGGATCAGGCGGCATCAATTGTGGATGAGGAAAACGCTCATCAATATATTCATTGATGATGTTTGATTCATACAAAATAAGGTCTCGCTCAACCAAGATTGGAACTTGGCCATATGGATTCATTACCGAGATGTCTTCTGGCTTGTTGAACAAGTCAACATCACGGATTTCAAAATCCATGCCTTTTTCAAAAAGCACCAAGCGGCAGCGTTGCGAGAATGGGCAATTAGTACCCGAGTACAACACCATCATAAATTGATTTCCTTAAATTTCTACTTCAATACAACAAACGCACAACAGCGTTAAATCTCATTATTGATGGGGCCTGGTTTCAGGACCCATCAAATTCAATTAGTGAATATCTTTCCAATACGCTTTATTCAAGCGCCAAGCCAAGAGGGTAAAGATTGCTAAAAACAAAAGCACCACTACACCGATGCGTTTGCGCTGTAGTTGCACTGGCTCAGCCATCCATGACATGAAGGCTACTAAGTCGGCTATATTATCGTCATACTCTTGTGGCTTCATCGTGCCTGGAGTGAGCTGCTCAAAGCCTACAAATACTTTCTCCATTCTGCTTGCGTCATGCGGATCTTTACGCTCCTCAAACTTAGCAGCACGCTCACCCTGTAACTGCCAGAGTACGTGTGGCATACCTACGTTTGGATATACCAAGTTGTTCCAACCAGTTGGAGTGGCATCGTCCTTATAAAAGGTACGGAAATACGTATAGAGCCAATCTGTACCGCGGGCTCTAGCCTCAACAGATAAATCAGGCGGGACTTTACCAAACCATACCTTGGCATCTTTTGGCGTCATGGCAATAGTCATCAAATCACCAACCTTAGCATCGGTCAAAATCAAGTTGTCTTTAATTTGCTGATCAGTCAAGCCAATATCGCGCAAACGGTTGTATCGCATGCTTGCTGCTGCATGACAGTTCAAGCAATAGTTCACAAAAATCTTAGCGCCGTTTTGCAAAGAAGCATTGCTGCTGACACGGTCCGGGGCCTTCTCTAAAGGAAAGCCGCCTTCGCTTGCATTTGCGCTTAGGCCAAAACCAAGGGCAATAACTAGGGTAGCCGCTTGGCAGACGCCCATTAAAGTGTGCAGAATTCTTTTCATACTATTTCCTAATTTCTCTTAGCTGTTATCTCAGGCGTGAATTAATGGGACTCAAAAGTAACGCGGTCTGGAACTGGCTTGAATGTGCCAAGCTTGCTCCAAAACGGCATTGCCAAGAAAAAGCCCAGATAATAAATAGTGCAAATCTGAGAAATCTTTTCATACACAGGTGATGGTGGCTCGATGCCTAAGTAACCCAAAATTACAAAGGTCACTACAAAGATGCCATAAATATATTTATGGAACTGTGGGCGATAGCGAATAGATTTCACTGGGGAGTGATCTAACCATGGCAAGAAGAACAGAATCACTACAGAAGCGCCCATGATCACAACGCCCCAGAACTTCGCATCAAGTGCATAGAATCCAGCAGCTAAAACTAGAGCGATGACTGCGCAAGCGCCCTTCACCTTGATATCTTTAGACTGAACAGCAAACATCCCGAGAATCACTGCTAAGAAAATCCATAAAGGCAATAGGAAGTTCGTAGTAGTAGCGCGCAACATAGAGTAAAACGGTGTGAAATACCAGACCGGTGCAATATGCGTTGGCGTTACAAATGGGTTTGCTGGGATGAAGTTATTGGCTTCTAAGAAGTAACCACCCATCTCTGGTGCAAAGAAAACAATCGATGCAAAGATGATCAAGAAGCCGCCCAGATACATCACGTCATGAACGCTGTAAAAAGGATGGAATGGAATGCCATCTACTGGATGGCCATTAGCATCTAGCGTATTTTTAATTTCTACGCCGTCTGGATTGTTTGAGCCCACTTCATGTAATGCAAGGATATGCGCCGCTACCAAACCAATAAGTACCAATGGAATGGCAATCACGTGAAACGCAAAGAAACGATTGAGGGTAGCGTCACCCACAACATAATCGCCGCGTAACCAAAGCGATAGGTCTGGACCAATCAATGGAATCGCAGAGAACAAATTCACGATCACCTGAGCGCCCCAATAGGACATCTGACCCCATGGAAGCAAGTATCCAAAGAATGCTTCACCCATTAAGGCTAAGAAAATTGCGCAACCGAAGATCCAAATGAGTTCACGTGGCTTGCGATAAGAACCGTAAATCAAGCCGCGGAACATATGCATGTACACCACTACAAAGAACATCGAGGCGCCAGTCGAATGCATATAGCGAATCAACCAACCGAACGGAACCTCTCGCATAATGTATTCAACAGACTCAAATGCCTTAGCAGCATCTGGCTTGTAGTTCATGGTCAAGAAAATACCGGTAATGATCTGGATAGCCAATACAACAATTGCTAAGGCGCCAAAGATGTAGAAAAAATTCAAGTTTTTAGGAGCGTAATACTCGCTCATATGACGCTTGAAGGCTTCTGTGACGGGAAGACGTGAATCAACCCATGCCATAAGCTTAACGGCGGCGGAGGCGTCTGCTGGGACTTCTTTTTCGTGAAATGCCATTTATATCTCCTTAAGCCTTCTTATCTTCGCCGACCAGAATCTTGGTGTCGCTCAAATACATATGTGGCGGCACTTCCATATTGTCTGGAGCTGGTTTATTTTTGAAAACGCGACCCGCCATATCGAAGGTAGATCCGTGGCATGGGCAAAGAAAACCGCCCTGCCATGTATTTGGCAGCGAAGGCTGAGCACCCGCCTCAAATTTCGGCGTTGGAGAGCACCCTAAATGGGTACAAATACCAACTACAACCATGTATTCAGGCTTAATTGAACGCCATTGGTTTTGAGCATAAGGAGGGGTAAATTGGGCTGGATCCCTCAAAGAATTTGGGTCTGCGAGCTCTGAATCAATCTTAGAAAGCTCGGCAACTTGCTCAGGAGTACGGCGTACAACCCATACAGGCTTACCGCGCCACTCAACCATGCGCATTTCATCTGGCTTCATGTCAGCAATGTCAATTTCAACAGCTGCTCCAGCGGCTTTAGCGCGCTCGGAAGGCTCAAAACTGTCTACAAAAGGGTAAAGGGCTGCAGCTGCGCCTACGCCGCCAACCGCCGATGTGGCTATCAGCCAATTGCGACGATCCTTGTCCATACTGGGCTTATCACTCATTTACAAAATTCCTAGAAAGGGTATTTTTGGGTGGAAATTACTTAAACCTCGTATTTTAAAGTAAAAAGTGGGGTGAGGAAGAAAGTTATGGGGTTAATCTCGGGCTAATCCAAATACAAGCAAAAAGGAGGGTAATTATGAGTGTTTTGAAGGAATTTCGTGAATTTGCCGTAAAGGGCAATGTGATTGATTTGGCTGTAGGCGTCATTATTGGCGGGGCTTTCGGGAAAATCGTCGATTCTCTTGTAAACGACATCGTTATGCCGGTGATTTCTACCCTTTTAGGAGGGCATATTGACTTTACAAACCTCTTCATCATTCTTGGTCGTATTCCAGAGGGTGTTCCCAGAACTTTTGATGCACTCAAGAAGGCTGGAGTCCCTATTTTTGCCTATGGAAATTTCATCACCATTTCAATTAATTTCATTTTGCTAGCCTTTGTGATTTTTCAAATGGTCAAGGTCGTTAATAAGATTCGCTTAATGGATACACCTCCGGCACCGCCAACTCCAGAAGATGTAATGTTGCTGCGCGAAATTCGCGACAGTCTCAAAAAATAATTGCGCAAAGAAAATTACAACATGTTCAATCGCCTATGGTTACTATTTGCGCAAGCTGTAACCATTCTGCTTGCTGCATGGTTCATTGTTGTAACTCTCAAACCAAGTTGGATATCGGGAGAAGTTGTCAGCTCAATTGTTGAGAGCGTCACCCTAAAAGAGGGGGCATACGATGGTAGCGCTCTGAGTCCCGGCTCATATCACGATGCAGTCAAAAGATCGATGCCAGCTGTTGTCAATATTTTTACCAGCAAGACTTCTGCAAAGACAAAAACGCGCAAAGGTAATAAACAAAACCCTGCCGACCCATTATTTAAATTCTTCTTTGGTGATCAGCCACCAGACGAAGAGCCCAGCTCCAGCTTAGGCTCTGGGGTTCTAGTAAGCCCAGAAGGAATTATCCTCACAAACCACCATGTCATTAATGATGCGGATGAGATTGATGTGGCGCTTTCAGATGGCAGAAAAGTAAAGGCAAAAATCATTGGTAGTGATCCAGACACAGATATCGCTGTTTTGAAAATTGAGGCTAAACAATTACCGACTCCCATTACGCTCGGAAAAATAGATTCTGTCCACGTTGGTGATGTCGTACTTGCTATCGGCAATCCATTTGGCGTTGGTCAAACCGTGACCTCTGGAATTGTCTCTGCTATGGGTCGCGATCACGTTGGTATCAATACATTTGAAAATTTTATTCAGACAGATGCTGCGATCAATCCTGGCAATTCCGGTGGCGCACTCATCGACACCCGTGGCAATCTCATTGGTATCAACACTGCAATTTTCTCTAACAATGGTGGATCGATGGGAATAGGGTTTGCAATTCCCATTAACCTTGCTAAACAAGTAATGGAATCCATCCTGAAGAATGGCAGCGTCACTCGGGGCTGGATTGGCGTTGAACCCCAAAACCTATCCAAGGAGCTCTCTGAATCTTTAGGGCTTCCTGGCAATACCGGAGGAGTGCTTTTATCCGGAGTTCTAGAGGGTGGGCCTGCAGCCCGCGGTGGCGTAAAGCCTGGGGATGTACTAACGGCTGTTAATGGCGACAAAACTAAAGATGTAAAGCAGCTTCTGAATCAAATTGCCCAAATTAGCCCAGGAAACGAGGCTACTTTAACTATTTTGCGAAAGGGGAAAGAGGCGGTTCTTACAGTCCAAACCGGAAAACGCCCAAAACCCAAAACGCTCAATTAATGAGACTTGCCTACTAGTTAGCCAATATCTTTGATAGGAAGTCTTTGGCTCTTGGAGAGCGAGCTTCTGGATTGCCAAAAAATTCGTATTTGCTACAGTCCTCAATAATGCGGCCTTGATCCATAAAAATCACTCGGTTGCCAACCTTGCGAGCAAAGCCCATCTCGTGGGTAACGCAGCACATTGTCATACCTTCGTTAGCAAGCTTAACCATGACATCTAACACTTCGCCTACCATCTCTGGATCGAGTGCTGAGGTAGGCTCATCAAACAACATCAGGATGGGATCCATACTTAAAGCACGGGCAATCGCAACACGCTGCTGCTGACCACCCGAAAGCTGACCAGGAAATTTATCTTTTTGCGCAATGAGTCCAACACGCTCGAGATACTTGAGGCCATGGGTCTTAGCTTCATCGCTCGATCGACCCAAGACTTTAATTTGAGCCAGCGTGAGATTTTCAGTAATACTTAAATGGGGAAATAACTCGAAGTTCTGAAACACCATTCCAACCCGCGCCCGCAACTTGGGAAGATTGGTTTTGGGGTCATGCAAATTAATGCCGTCAACAGTAATCTCACCTTTTTGAAATGGCTCAAGAGCATTGATGGTTTTAATCAAAGTTGACTTACCAGATCCTGAAGGGCCACAAATCACCACCACCTCCCCCTTGCTAATTGAAGTAGTGCAATCAGTCAAGACCTGAAAGGAGCCATACCATTTCGAAACGTTTTGAAGTTCAATCATGATGGTCTATGTAATCTATAACAATGAATAAAATATTTAGCGAATGATGGCAACTTTTGCCTGAATGGCGCGCACTGCCTTAGACAGTGAAAAACAAATCACAAAATACGTTGCTGCTGCCAATATATAAGTCTCAATTGGACGGCCATAGTTCTTGCCAGCAATCTCAAAGCCTTTCAATAAGTCGTATGCGCCAATCGCATAGACTAATGAAGTGTCTTGGAACAGAATAATGGTCTGCGTCATAAAGACAGGGATCATATTCCGAAATGCTTGAGGCAAAACCACTAAACGCATGTTCTGTCCATAGGTCATTCCTAGGGCCTCGCCTGCGTAGGCCTGACCCCTGGGTACCGACTGAATTCCAGCTCTCACAATCTCCGCAAAGAAGGCAGCCTCAAATGCAATAAAGGTAATCGTGGCGGATAAATCTGCTCCGATGGGTTTGCCAATGAGCATTGGGATTAACAAAAAGAACCAGAGAATCACCATCACCAATGGAATAGATCGCATAGTGTTGATATAAAACGTCGCAGGAATAACCAAGATAGGTTTGCCTGATAGCCTCATCAAGGCTAAGAAAGTGCCAACTACAATTCCCCCAACTGTCGCGATGATAGTGAGCTGGACGCTGAATAAAAGTCCCTTCAGAATGTAATTCGTGAAGAGATCCCAGTTATAAAAACTTAAATCTAAGCTCAACATGTAGCAACCATTTAATGAGCCAGACTTGCATCATTCGATGCGGCAATAAAACCAGGGATGCGACTTCTTTTTTCTATGAAAGTCATCACACGATTGACGGCAAAAGCTGATAAGGCATAAAGCAAAGTCACTGCTAAGTAAATTTCTACACCTCGAGAGGTTTCTTCCTGTGCTTGCATAGCAAATAAAGTGAGCTCCGGCACCGAGACAGCGAAAGCAACTGAAGAGTTTTTGACGGCATTCATACTCTCAGAGGTAAGGGGAGGAATCACAATACGTAATGCCATAGGCAATAGGACAAAGCGATAAGTCTGTGGCGTAGTTAATCCAAGCGCAGTTGCTGCAGCCCGTTGCCCACTAGGTAATGACTGAATACCTGCACGCACTTGCTCGGCTATACGAGCGGAGGTAAAAAAGCCCAACGCAATACTGACCAGCCAATAAGATGGAAGCGCCTTTAAGGGCAAAACAAAAGCAGGAATAACGTGGTACCAAAGAAATACCTGGACTAAAACAGGAATATTTCTAAATAGCTCTACCCAAGCAGTTGACAGTCGCACTAGCAATCTACTCACGATTCCGCTATCAGGCAAGGTTCTGAGGGTACCCATCACTAAGCCAACAATCAAAGCAATAGTCAGACCCAAGCCTGCAACCGCCAAGGTCCAGCCCCAGGCTTTCATCAGCCAGTCTAGATAACTGGCATCTGCATTTTGTCCAAGCCAAAAAATAGAGGAGAAGCAGTGTTCAACTACTTCTCCATCAATGGTGCTTTTACAAAAAACACCGAAATCTAATGCCATATTAGAAACTTAATTGATTAAATTATTTCTTGTTGTAGTCTTCGGCTGGTTTGTCGTTGAGATTTGCCCAAGCATTTTTAGTGGCTGGAGATAATTCAAGACCAACGACAGCATTTTTTGGTGGAATTGGTGACAAGAACCACTTATTCCAGAGTCCAGGCATTTTTCCATTTGCAACAATCTTCGCAATAGCGGCATTCACAGCAGCCTTAAACTCAGGATCATTCTTGGGAACCATAATGGCAATCGGCTCGGTTGAAAGTACTTCCCCAACAATCTTGTAATCTTTTGGATTCTTAGAATTGGCAATATTGCCAGCCAAAATAGAGCCATCCATCACAAAGGCGTCAGCACGGCCAGACTCTAACAACAGGAAGCTATCAGCATGATCTTTACCAAAAACTTCATCAAAGTTAACGCCATTGGCTTTTTCATGTTTGCGCAGCAATTGAACAGAGGTTGTGCCAGTAGTAGTGGCAACTTTTTTACCAACTAATTGAGAAATTGAATTAATTCCTGAGTTAGCTTTAACTGCAATACGCACTTCTTCAACATACAAGGTATTAGCAAAGCCAACATCCTTAGCGCGAGTACTATTATTGGTTGTTGTGCCGCACTCAATATCAACGGTACCGTTTTGCACTAAAGGTACGCGGTTTTGGGATGTCACAGGCTGGTAGTTAATGCGGATTGTGCTCATACCCAATTTATCTTTGATGTCGCCGAGAATCATGCGGCAAATTTCAACGTGGTAGCCATCAAAACGGCTATCGCCAGTGGTGTAGGACATTGGAATAGATGACTCACGAACGCCCATAGTTACTGCACCCGTAGATTTAATCTTGTCTAGCGTTGCGCTTGCGGCAAACACTGTAGGGGTAGCCAAAAAAGCGGTGGCAAACAAAGACAGAACGGCTTTTGGAAAAACGCCTTGGGCGAGTATTTTTTTCATTTTTTAATTCTCCTTAATGATTGCTTATAACAAAGTTTTCATGCCCTTATAACTGGCATATTTTGGAATTGATAATAAATCTTGGAATCCTTACTTTTTAACAGATATCATGCCTTTCAGCCACTATTAATGCCGTAAATAAGGGCAATAATGAGTCGGCTATTTGCGAAAACACTATGATTAGTTTCAGTTGGGCCTTATTAAGAGTCAAATGTAAGATATAAATACACCCAGTTAGGGTTATCACTAATTAGCCTATATAGGTCCATATTTTTTCAGAATAGGCTCCAACCCTAGCACCCTAGAATTCTATGAATCGATTAAATTAGATTAAGAAATTAATGCCATCAAACATATTTAACCTAATTAATCAGGAGATTAATCAAGCAGTCGATCTTAACCCTGAAAATGGGTTTATTCGCCCGTGCTTAGCGAAAGCTATTTAGCCCACATTGAAAAACTATTGACCGGGCTAATGTGACTACAGACAACTTATTTGAAAAGGCAAAAGAATATTTTCAATCTGGCTTGGATTATTCCGATCAAGGCGATTATGAAAATGCCAAATTAGCACTTCTTGAAGCATACAAAATCATGCCGGAGCGTGCCTCAATTTTGGCCAATCTTTCGGCAACCTTAATCCAGCTGAGAGAATGGGATGAGGCCAAAAGTTTTTGCAGTAAATTGTTAAAGATCTCTCCCGAAGACTCTATCGGCTGGCTGAATCTAGGGGTTTGTACCGCGCATGAAAACAATTACGACACTGCAATTGAATATTTTTCTAATTGCCTAGCAATCGATCCAAATTCAATTGCTGCTTGGTCTAATAAAGGTCATGCTCATCTAGAAAAAGAGGAATTTCTAGATGCTAATAATTGTTACATAAAAGTACTTGAACTAAATCCGAAGTATGAAGATGCACTCATTGGATTAGGAAATTTACTCAACGAACAAAAAAAATATGAGGATGCACTCAAATATTTTGATGAAGTGATATTTGCAAGCCCCAATCACCATCTCGCTAAATGGAATAAAGCACTCTCACTACTCAGATTAGGAAACTTCGAGGCAGGCTGGCCTTTATTTGAATCACGCTGGCATGTTTCGGGGATGATGGAGCATATGCCCAAGCTCGATGCTCCACTGTGGCTTGGGCATGAATCTCTTGAGGATAAGATGATTTATATCCATGCAGAACAAGGTCTTGGAGACACAATCCAATTTAGTCGTTATCTACCTCTTCTTGAAAAAGAAAAAGGTGCAAAAGTTATATTTGGAGCCCCCAAATCCCTTGTACCCCTGATGAAAAGTCTCAGCCCCACAATCAAGGTTGTGGATCAGCAAAGCTTCTCAGTAAAATATCACGGCAAGATTGATTTCCACTGCCCCATCATGAGTCTTCCTCTAGCATTTGGCACAAAACTAGACACCATCCCCAAATCTACTGCATATTTAAAGGCTGATTCATCAAAGATAGCAACCTGGGCTGAAAAACTTAAATCCTCAAAAGGTAAACCTACACGACTCAAGATTGGAATAACTTGGCGCGGATCCGGAAAATATGCCAATAAGGTAAGTGAAAAAAGGAATATTCCCTTCGCACTGATTGCTGACCTGGTTACCGAACTCAGATCTGATGGAGTTGAGTTTCATGCCATTCAAACAGAATTTGGATCGGACAACGCATTCAAAGCGCCATCTCTGGAGGGTTTGATTATCCATGCCAATGACCTTATCGATTTTTCAGATACAGCAGGGTTAATATCTCAATTAGACCTTGTAATATCGGTAGATACTGCCTGCGCTCACCTTGCAGGAGCCCTTGGGACGCCCACCCTATTACTGATACCAGACCCACCTGATTTCATGTCTCTGACCGAATGTGACCAAAGCCCTTGGTATCCCAACACCTCTTTACTCAGACAAGAAAAAAGGGGGGATTGGGCTGGTCCAGTTGCAAAAGCAAGAGCAGTAATAGTTAACCGAAAGATTTAAGCTCAACTCTTAATTAGGGCAGCGACATCTTTTTTTAACTGCACTAATACAGTAGGCCAATCGCCAAAAGACTTTTGCCTATAGAGTTTAGCGGATGGATACCATGGGCTATCTTCACGATCTAAGAACCACCTCCAATCTGATGCCCAAGGTAACAATATAAAGACTTGCTTACCAAGAGTACCGGCTAAATGAGCAAGAGAAGTATCAATAGAGATAATCAAATCCATATTTTCAACTACCGCAGCGGTGTCCTCAAAGTTATTTAAGTAATCCCCCAGATAGTGAATCGCGGGATGATTAGAGAGTGTCTCTAAGTCATTCTCACGAAGATCTTTTTGAATCAGGAATAAGTTGTCATTTGGAAAGGCCTCCTGTAACAGGGCTAGGGATATGGGACGAGTATTTCCGCGTTTGATATCAAAATTGATATTTCCCGAACAAGCGATACCAATATTTAGCCTCCCAGCATGCGCAAGGGGTAGTTTTGCTTGCCAATCTTTGATTGAAGATTGTGAGACTTGAAGGTAAGGAATAGTACTGGGGATTGAATCTAAAGTAGTATCGAAAAGCAAAGGTAGGCTACCAAAGGGAATTTGATATTCATAGTCAGAATCTGGTGCCAAACTTTCTAGAACATCAAATCCAGATTACTTAAACAATGGTTCTAATTGTTTTTGTACACGAACTGTTACTGATGCACCCAATCTTTGAAGGCATGGCAAATATCTACTGAACTGTATAACGTCACCTAAACCCTGCTCAGACCAGACCAGAATTTTAGAGTCCGCTGTCTCATATAAACTTTTCAAACGCGGGATGCTAAGAAACGTAGGTCTCTCAAAAGTCTCCATACCCCAACGCTGCTCATAATCGCTCCAGCCTTCCTTGAGTCGCCCAAGTGTTAGTAATATCAAGGCCCTATTCCAGTACGACTCGCGATAATTTGGATTGATGCGAATAGCGATGTTACAGCTCTCCAGCGCTTCTTGATAGCGCTTGAGATCATTTAAGGCTAAAGCTTTGTTTGACCAGGCTTCGGCAAAATTAGGAGATAACTTGATTGCTTTCTCGCAACAAATTAGAGCCTCTTCATATTGCGTTAAGCTAACATGAGCGGCACCCTTGTTAGACCAGAACTGACTATTATCAGGCTGAAGACTTACAGCCTTTTCATAACAAGCAAGCGCACTCTCATATTGATTTAAGCCTTTATAAGCGCCCCCTTTGTTTGACCAGGCTTCGGCAAAATTAGGGTTAGTCTCAAGAATAGCATCGGCGATTTCAATTGCCTTTTCATATTGACTTAATTCCGTTAGGGTCGCTCCAATATTTAAACGTGCCTCTAGCGAATTCCCATTAATAGTAAGAGCTTTTTCAAAGGCTCTAAGGGCATCCTTAAATCGTCCAATATTTGAAAAACTCTTGCCATAGTTAAGCCACGCCATCAAATTATTAGGATCCAAGCGAGTCGCTCGCTCATGATGCAATATGGCTGACCTATCATCACCAAAATCAGATAATGCCTTAGCAAGGTTATATTGAATTGAGGGGTCACTAGGGCTTAACTTTTCAGCCTGCCTTAAAAAATTAATGCAGCTCTTATGATCTGCAATTGATGCTTTGATAAGCCCCATCATCTGAAGCGCCATCAAATTTTTTTTCTCAATCTTTAATGCCGCCAAAAGTAATTCTTCTGCAGATCCCAGAGAGCCTGCTTCAAAATATTGCAATGCCTGAATAATTAATGCGTCAATCTGTGAACTCTTCATATTTGACCAATTAAAAACCTTATTTTTAAAAGAAATTTAGGCGCTAATTTATTGCCTAAATCCAAGGGAAGTTATTCACTATGCTTATTTAAAATGCATAATAACCCTAATATGAATGAGATTAAGGCCACCTCTAACCAATTGCTTGCTAAAGCAGTTTCTTTTCATCAAAATAATGAGTTCATTGATGCTAGGAAGCTATACAAACAGTGTCTATCAATTGACCCCAATAATTTTGACTGCTTATATTTCTTGGGACTTCTTTATGCACAAACTGGTGAATTCCAAAAAGCGGTCAACAGCCTAAGTAAAGCGAGCGAATTAAATCCTAATCATCCAGCGACCTTTAGCACTTTAGGCTTTGCGCAACTGGAGTTAAAGGAATATCTTCCCGCTATAGATAGCTTTAGACGTACTATCAAATTGCAGCCAAACCTAGTAGATGCGCATTACAACCTTGGCAATGCCCTGCAAGACACTCATCATCATTTGGAGGCAATCGCATCATATGATGCGGCGCTCCAGTTACAAAAAAATAATCCCAATATTTACTTCAATAAAGCAAATTCATTGCGATATCTCAAAGATTTTGAGGCAGCAATTCAAGCCTATGATCAGGCACTTTTTATCGAGCCCAATTTTGCTGAGGCGTATTGCAATAAAGCAGGCTGTTTAGAGCAAATTGGAGCTTATGAGGAAGCTATTACGGCCTGCAAACAAGCTCTTTCTATTGATCCCAACTTTGCCACCGCCCACTGGAATCTTGCTTTTTGCTACCTATTGCTTGGCGACTTTGAAAACGGCTGGAAGGAACACGAATGGCGGTGGGTCAGTCCTGATCTCCCAATACATCAAGAGCGTAGAAATTTTGATCAGCCCTTGTGGTTGGGGCAAGAGTCTTTATTCAATAAAACTATTTTCTTGTATGCAGAACAAGGTCTTGGGGATACGCTGCAATTTTCCCGCTTTGCTATTCAAGTTAAACGGCTCGGTGCGAAAGTCATTCTTGAGGTTCAAAAACCTCTCGTTTCCCTGCTATCTAGCCTTACAGGTGTTGATCAAATTATTTCTAAAGGTGAGGCAGCCCCAGCATTTGACTATCAATGCCCACTGATGAGCCTTCCTTTGGCTTTAAGGGCCTATTCAAAGGAGGCAATGAATATCTCTTCGCCCTACCTCCACACCTCTAAAGAAAGCCTCTCTAAATGGGAAAGCATACTTGGCAAAAAAACCAAGCCGCGGGTTGGAATAGTGTGGAGTGGTAATCCAGATCATCACAATGACTGGAATCGAAGCATTCCTTTGGATCAATTACTTCAACTAAGTTCATCCAAGTACCAGCTAGTGTCAGTCCAGAAAAATATTAGCGCTGCTGATCGCACGCTCCTTGAGGCTCACCCCGAGGTTTTGCGCTTTGACAATGATTTACATGACTTCAGTGATACTGCCGCCCTATGTGAATTACTTGACCTAGTGATTACCGTTGATACTAGCGTGGCACACGTCGCCGGAAGTCTTGGCAAAGAGACGTGGTTATTGCTACCTAAAAATCCGGATTGGAGATGGTTGCTAAACAGAGCAGATACCGATTGGTATCCAAATACGAGAATTTATAGGCAGAAGGAGCTCCTCAATTGGGCTCCTGTAATTGATCAAGTTAAAAATGATCTAAATACAGCCTTCTCTGTCTAATCTTATCTAAATCAAAAAACTATATCTAACTCTAGCAATAAAAAACCCACTGTGTTTCCACAGTGGGTTTTTATTTACTTCTATGTCTTATAGACTAATTCAAACTAGCTTACGCTAGCGTTAAATTAGAATGTATGACGTGCACCAATAGCGTATTGGTTACCACTTGTACCTGATCCATCTGTACCAGTACTACCTGAACTAGTAGTAGTTGAACCAAATGCAGCGTACAAGTTTGTACGCTTGCTGAGGTAGTAGTTAGAACCAATCTGGTATGCAGTGAAGTTAACAGTGTTAGCTTGTACACCAGTAGAAGCATCAGCGCCTCTGTAACGACCATTACCTACGCTTGCCCAAGCCTCAATTGCTGGAGTGATGTAGCTACGTACACCAATCTGTTGCGCATTGCGGTTAAATTGGGTGGAGCTTGAAGTAGATGCACCAGTAGCAGTTTGACCAGAGTTCAAAGTCACTTTACGTCCGATCCACTGAGCGTAAGCCTTCAAGATACCAAAGTCGTATGTACCAGCAAGGTAAGTCTGCTTGTCAGCTAAGTTGGTAAAGCCAGCCAATGTACCACTAGCAGCAGATGATTGTGCTGTCAAAGGAGTTTGTGATCCGCCAATGTTGTATGAAGGAGCTGCATATGCATCAAGGCCAGTAACCTTAGTATTGAAAGACTGGTAGTTAGCTGTCAAATACAGTTTTTGCCATGTGTAGTTAGCGCCTAAGCCCCAACCGTTCCAGTTTTGATTGCCACCGGAAGAGCTAGCAACCATCTGAGTGTTGGTGTTATTCATTGCATACAGACCTTTTACTTGGAAACCAGCAAAGGTATCAGATGATGCTGTCAACGCATTAGAGGCACGGTTTGTAAATCCAATGTTTGTTGATTGGCCAGAATCAATACCAGTCTGGTTACCACCAACATAGATTACGCCACCAGTAATATTCATGTATGCAGTTGGATCAGTCTTTGCACCTTCTTCATAGATTGGGGTGTATTGACGACCAAATGCGAATTGACCGAGGCCATTCTTTTTCAAACCAACAAAAGATTGACGGTTATTCAATGCAGCACCGCTATCCGTAGATGTTTTTTGTACTGCATCAACAGCTGTACCGCCAGATAAACTAGCGTTAGCAGGTGTTAAACCAGCTTCAATTGTGAAGAAAGCGCTTGTACCGCCACCCAAATCTTCAGTACCTTTGAAACCCAAACGGCTTGTAGACTGAGCGCCTTGACCAAATTGGCTTGATGTTGCTCTTACTAGACCGGTAGAATTGCCACCCACACCTTTAGCAGCTGAGGAGTAGGACGTTCCGTTAGCACCAATGTAACCACCGTCAATAACGCCGTATACGGTTACGCTGGATTGTGCTTGAGCAGCGCCAGCAATAGCTGACATAGCTGCAACTGCGAATAGCGATTTTTTCATTCTTTAAATCTCCAAAAATTAAAAGTAATGCCCAAATAAAACCGGGACCATTGAATTTTGCTGGTTTTGCCCATGCAGACTGGGGGTAAGGGCATTTAGGAGTTCTTTTTGCTTGTCAAAAGGTAGTTTTTTGGCTTTCTTCGTTGTATCTCGGCAACAAGGCCTTTGTTTTCTGTCTTTTCAGGCCCTCAGATGACAAAATTGTCATATGGCAAGTCGCGAATTCTTAAAAATCCTCAGTTCTGCCCGTTTAGGTGATGTATTGGCGCAACAAAAATTAGCACAGGCCTACATGACGGGGGCATTTAAAACCCCAATTCAGCCCACCAACGCCTTAATTTGGCTCGAAAAATCCTTTTTTTCTATTACAAATCAAAGACTTGAGGAAATCGACTCAATCCCACAGGAAATTTCCGGCCTTTTAGATCAAGTGGCTAGCATCCCTCTCGTGGAGACCTTCAATTCCCCTGCTTTTGGCTTTGGTTGGAGTTCGTTTTGGGAGTTGGCAGAAAAAAATATTCAGGATGAATCAAGCCTTGCAGCCAAGTGGCAACTCGCCAATCTTTTAGTGAACCCAGCTTATCAAGAAACTCAATCTCAGCTGGTCGATTGGTTAGAGAAAAAGATAACTCCACCTTCACTTGAAAAAGTTGCGGGTCTGGATTTCGCTGGGCTTCAAAAACTGGCTCGGGAATACTTGAAAGAACTCTCTGAAATAGATTCGCCATTCACCACCTCTGCTAAAGAATTATTAATCAAGCTGCAGCCAAAAAATGAAGCCCTTTCCTCCTTATGGAATACCTGGCTCACAAATAAAAATGAAGAGGCTCTACTTCAGGCAGCAGAGCTAGGTC
This sequence comes from Polynucleobacter sp. UB-Piko-W3, assembly GCF_018881635.1. Taxonomy (GTDB): domain Bacteria; phylum Pseudomonadota; class Gammaproteobacteria; order Burkholderiales; family Burkholderiaceae; genus Polynucleobacter. Next base: position 54,995 of record NZ_JACVPY010000004.1, on the reverse strand, counting down.
TGACATTGGCCAAACTCACATTAGGTTTACGTCTTGCTCAACTAGATGGGAGTGATAGTAAATCAAATGCCTCTCTCAAAAAAGCAGCGCATTGGTTAGAGCTTGCCGCTAAAGATGGTGACCGTGATGCATGGTATGCGCTTGGTGAGATTTATCGTCGTCCGCAATTTTCTGGATACAACGCCGCAGAGAGTGATCGTTGCTTTGATCGGGCTGCTGACCTAGGGCATGCACAGGCCCAACTTCGCAAAGGCGCTAATCTTTGGCGTAAGCGAGAAAAGTCTGAAGAAAAAGTTCGTGGTCTGCAAGCCTCTTATTGGGTATGGCAAGCGCATCAGCAAGATGTGGCGGAGGCAAAAGAATTACTTGGCAAAATCTTAGAGAGTTGTCCTAACCCCAAATCAAATGAGCGGCTTGAATTAGCCCAATATGCTGAACGCGCCATTAATCATCATGCTGAATATAAATTAGATGAAGATTGGCTATTACTCTGTCATCGTATCGTCATTGCCAATCAATTTAACTTCAGCAAATCAGAATTACTGCTATGCGAAGTTGGTCAACTTCAACATGAACACTGTGTAGTAGTGGATATTCGCTGGGAGCTGCCGAAAATTTTACCGAGATTGATTCAGATTGAAACGATTCAGCAACGGCGCGCCCTATTGGCTGCGGGTAAAGTGTTCGCTGGTTCTGACGCAAATATCGAAGGTAACCTACGTCAACGACGATACCGCTTTGATCGAGTGAGCAATTGGCTAACTGATACTTTTTCTCGGGGCACTAAAAATCAGACTGATGCTGAGCTAGTTTGATCTTCTTTATTAGCCTCATCATCAGCAGGCTTGGGGATATAAAAACGGGCAATAAATAGTCCCAATTCATAAAGCAGCGTCATCGGTATAGCCAACAGTAATTGTGAAAGCACATCGGGCGGAGTAACGACTGCTGAGATTACAAAGGCGCCGACAATTACATAGGGGCGAATCTCTCTCAGCTTAGCTAAAGGTACGATGCCCATCCTCACCAAGACAACCACCACAACGGGCACTTCAAAAGTAATACCAAAGGCCAAAAAAGTATTCATGGCAAAACTCAGGTATTTATCGATATCCGTAGACATCTCAGCACCTAGTGGTGCGTTATAGCTAGCCATGAAATTAAATACTGTTGGAAATACTAAGAAGTAAGCAAAAGCCATACCGAAAATGAATAGGCTATAGCTACTCACCACTAAAGGCACAATTAATTTGCGCTCATGCATATATAAGCCTGGTGCAATAAAGGCCCACAATTGATATATCACCATTGGCAATGCAATGATGAATGCTACTAGCATGGTCACTTTCATGGGCACAAAAAATGAACCAGTGACATCCGTGACGATCATCTTGCCACCCGCTGGCAATGAATCTAGTAAGGGCTGTGAAAACAAATGAAAAATATCGGGTGCCCAATAAACCAAGCAAACGAATACAACAATAATTGCTAAAGCAGACTTGATAACACGATCACGCAACTCAAATAAATGCGAGAGGAAAGATTCTTGCAATCCTGAATCTTCAGTGGAATTATTTTCTGACATGCGAAAGTATTTTTATTCTTGTTCTATTTATTTGATGGCGCTGTGATGAAAACGTTTCATTCTGGCAGCGCCCGATTGAACACGTGTGCGCACACCCGCTGAACGTTTAAACCAAATGGGTCTGGCTGCCCGTCTAACACCCCAACTACTGCGGCCTTGGCGCTTGGTCTTATCCCACACCGCTCTCTCATCAACAGGTAACTTCTCAAAACTGGTTTCAAAAATATCAGCTTGATCACTCAGATTTGTATTGGCCTCTTGAACCGTTGAATGAATACTATTTTCAACTTCTTTAAGGGCGGAAGCACTTTCTTCACGGAACTTTTTAAATTCCTCAACTTCCATCTGACGATTCACTTCAGATTTAATGTCAGCCATATAGCGTTGTGCACGACCAAACAAGTTGCCCGCCATGCGAGCAATTTTTGGCAGGCGCTCTGGACCTACAACGATCAAAGCAACTACTGCAATGAGCGCAAGTTTTGAAACCCCAAGATCAATCATTTAAACAGTCTTCTAAAACCACGTGGATTTCTATTGCGCTATCAAAAATCACTTGTTAACGTCTTTAGCTTGCACATCAACAGTTTTTTCTGTTGCAGTAGCAGCTTGCTGGATTTGCTCTTTAGGTTCTTCGCCCGGCTTCATGCCATCTTTGAAACCTTTTACAGCGCCACCCAAATCTTGGCCAATATTGCGCAATTTCTTGGTACCAAATACCAACATCACGATGACCAAAACAATTAACCAATGCCAAATGCTAAATGAGCCCATTTTGAATCTCCTTGGATTATTTTTTCCAGGGACGCGGACCGCCCATCACATGCAAATGCAAGTGATAAACCTCCTGCCCTCCATCCGCACCATTATTCACCATTAAGCGAAAGCCGCCATCCTGACCAGGACGGCAACCTTGCTCTTTAGCAAGACGCGGTGCTAATTCCATCATTCTACCCAGCAAAGGGGCATCAATGCTTTCTACGGATGCCAGCATGGGGATATGTTTCTTGGGAATCATTAAAAAATGTACTGGCGCGGCGGGATTGATGTCTTTAAATGCATAGATTTCCTCATCCTCATAGACCTTCTGGGATGGGATCAAACCTTGTGAAATCTTGCAAAACAGGCAATTCGGATCGTGCAACATAGGTGTTTATTCCTGGCCAGACGCTTTTCTGGCGGCCTTTTCTTCGATTCCTGAGGTGCCCAAGCGGCGATCTAGCTCTGCAATCACATCTTCAGGACGCAAGTTAAATTGCGACAAGGCAATCAAGCAATGAAACCAAAGATCTGCCATTTCAGCTACTAGCAGCTTTTGCTGCTCGGCAGCCAAGTTAGAGCTACGAGCATCCTTAGCGGCCATGACTGCCTCGGTTGCCTCTTCGCCAATCTTCTTCAGAATTCCATCATCACCCTTAGAAAAGAGTAAGGCGGTATACGAAGTCTTGGGATCGGCTTGACCTGCCTTAAATGCATCACGTCGTTGATCTACCACATCAGCTAAATGCGCAAATGCAGAATCCAAATTAGTAGGTTTATTAGTTGAACTAGTCATTGGTTCATTTTATGTCTTTAAAGCAAAGAGCTTGAGCTTGTTTATTTTTTAGGACTCGACTGATCAACCCAAGTGGCCTTGGCTGAGTCCCACTGTTTAAAGAAGCAGCTGTGCTCACCAGTATGACAGGCGATTCCATCCTTTTGCTCAACCATGAGCAAAATCGTATCGCCATCACAATCCAAACGAATCTCTTTCACCTTTTGGGTATGCCCAGATTCTTCACCTTTATGCCATAGCTTTTGTCGTGAACGCGTCCAGTAGACTGCTTCGCCTAAACGAATGGTTTCTAAAAGGGCATCACGATTCATCCAGGCCATCATCAATACATCGCCGCTACTCGCCTCCTGCGTAATCACAGGCACAAGACCCTGTTCGCTCCAGGTCACAGCATCTACTAAGGCTTGGTCTTGAGGATTTTTATTTATATCTGACATTGACTCAATTTTGACAGAATTGTTAAGACCAAACCAAATAAATAGTTGTCAGAGCCTGCTTTAATGACCCGCCGCACCTCATGGACACTTACCCAATTTGTGTGTATGATGTGTATAGAATTTATAATGTGGGAATGAATAGCAAAGAACTCATTAAGGCATTAGAAAAAGATGGATGGGTGTTGCGGGGCTCAAAAGGCTCTCATCATGTTTTTAATCACCCCCATAAAGCTGGGCATATCACTGTTCCTCACCCCAAAAAGGATTTAGGGATTGGGTTAGTTCAAAAGCTACTGAAACAAGTAGGAATGAAATAAAGGAATCATCATGAAATATCCAATTGCAATTGAACCTGGTGGAGATAAGTTAGCGTGGGGCGTAATCGTTCCTGACTTACCTGGTTGCTTCTCAGCGGCTGATAGCGGAATTGATGAGGCAATTGAAAATGCCAAAGAAGCGATTGAACTTTGGGTTGAAGCAGCATTAGATGCCGGTGAAGATATACCAAAGCCTAGCCCTATTACTAATCTACAGAAGAAGAAAGAGTTCAAGGGATATATTTGGGCAATTGCTCAGATTGACCCGGCGTTGCTATCAGACGATATTGAAAGAGTAAATATCTCTTTACCAAAAAGAGTATTGGCAAGGTTGGATGCCAAGGCTAAATCAGCTGGAGAAAATCGCTCTGCTTTTATCGCTCATATGGCGATCAGCGCCTAAGAGCTCTCGCTAAATCCGAACCGGAATTCCTTGGGCAGCCATATATTCTTTTGCCTGCCCCACGGTGTACTCGCCATAGTGAAAAATACTAGCCGCTAATACGGCATCGGCATGCCCCTTGGTAATACCATCGACTAAATGCTGGAGATTGCCAACACCGCCAGATGCAATCACCGGTACCGAGACTGCATCGCTCACGGCTGCCGTTAAAGCCAAGTCAAAACCATCTTTGCTACCATCGCGATTCATGCTGGTCAGTAAAATTTCACCAGCGCCGCGTTTAGCAACTTCACTGGCCCACTGCACGACATCAATGCCTGTAGCTGTTCTGCCACCATGAGTAAATACTTCCCAGTTTCCGGCAAGAGTTTGCTTAGCATCAATCGCTACCACAATGCATTGAGATCCGTAATAGGCTGCAGCATCGGAAACTAAATCGGGATTAGCTACTGCAGAAGAATTCATACTGACTTTATCTGCGCCAGCATTGAGTAGGCGACGCACATCAGCAACAGCACGCACACCACCGCCAACCGTTAAAGGAATAAAAACTTGTGAGGCAACATCTTCAATGATGTGCAAAATGAGATCACGGCCATCGGATGTAGCAGTGATATCTAAGAATGTAAGCTCGTCAGCGCCTTGGGTGTCATAACGCTTAGCGATTTCTACAGGATCACCTGCATCGCGCAAGCCTACAAAGTTAACACCCTTTACAACCCGTCCTGCAGTGACATCAAGACAAGGAATAATTCGCTTAGTTAGCACTAGAGAATTTTCTTCATGTACTTCAGCGTTAACTCATCCGCATACTTTTGAGCTGCGGAAAGATCAAGATCTCCAGCGTAGATAGATCTGCCAGCAATGACTCCCATCACACCCTCTTCTTCTGCTTTGCAGAGTGCTTCGATGTCTTTGTTGTTTGAGAGACCGCCACTGGCAATTACCGGAATACGAATCGCCTGAGCCAGCTTGATAGTGGCATCAATGTTGACGCCCTTTAGCATCCCATCACGCCCAATATCGGTATAGATGATTGCTTCAACACCCCAATCTTCAAACTTTTTAGCAAGATCAATGACTTCATGACCGGTAATCTTGCTCCAGCCATCCGTAGCCACCTTACCATCGCGAGCATCCAAGCCCACCATGACATGACCAGGAAATGCAGTGCAGGCATCTTGTACAAAGCCCGGATTTTTTACTGCAGCCGTTCCAATAATCACAGTACTGATACCGTCATCTAATAAACGCTCAATGGTTTCCAGGTCACGAATACCACCGCCTAGTTGAACCGGAATCTCATCACCAACTGCTTTGAGAATCGATTTGATGGCAGATTCATTCTTGAGCTTGCCCGCGAATGCGCCATTGAGATCCACTAAATGTAAGCGGCGCGCGCCTTTACTAATCCAGTGCGCGGCCATCGCGCCAGGATCTTCAGAGAAAACCGTGGCTTTGTCCATATCACCTTGTTCAAGTCGAACACAGTGACCGTCTTTGAGATCAATTGCAGGAATCAGCAGCATATCTAAAGTTTAAAAGTTTTAAGGTTGCCAAGAAACAAAATTTTGATAAAGCTTTAATCCGTATTCTGCACTTTTTTCAGGATGAAATTGTGTAGCGAAAATATTATCTCGTGCCACTGCAGAAGTAAACCAATCTCCATACTCTGTAGAGCCCGCAATATCTTCTTTGCGTTGCGGCACAACATAGTAACTGTGGACAAAATAAAAGCTCGTTAAATCAGGAATACCTCTCCATAGAGGGTGTTTGGAGTCTTGGCGCACCTGGTTCCAGCCCATATGGGGGACCTTAAAAGCAGAGCCATCGGGCTGTTTTTTGCCTGCCAACTCAAAACGACGAACCTCCCCTGAAATTAAGCCCAAACAGGGTGTCCATAAATTCTTTTCTGTTGCGCGCACTTCAGCGCTTTGATCAAAAAGCATCTGCTCACCTACACATACTCCAAGTAGGGGTTTATTTTTGGATGCCTCTAAGAGCGCCTCTAACAAACCAGATTCTGCAAGATGCTTCATGCAATCGGGCATCGCGCCTTGGCCGGGCAAGACAACCCGATTTGCAGAAAGAATTTCTTCGGGCTTGTGCGCAATCAATACATTGTCATCTGGAGCTACATGATGAAATGCTTGATATACGGAACGTAAATTACCCATTCCATAATCAACGATCGCAATAGTTTGCGCCAATTTAGCTTATCTTTCGCTGTGGTCTACAGAGCAACTAGGTTGTCTAAATTAGAGACTGCCTTTAGTTGAAGGAACGGCACCAGAGGCCCGTGGGTCAATCGCCAGAGCCATACGTAAAGCACGGCCAAAAGCCTTGAACACAGTCTCAATCTGATGGTGTGCATTAATACCGCGCAGGTTGTCGATGTGCAAAGTCACTCCAGCGTGATTCACAAAACCACGGAAGAACTCAATGCTGAGATCAACATCAAAGTCGCCCACTCGTGCGCGAGTAAATGGAACATTGAATTCCAACCCTGGGCGGCCAGAGAAATCAATGACAACGCGTGAAAGGGTTTCATCCAAAGGTACATAGGAGTGACCGTAACGGGTAATACCCGCTTTATCGCCAACCGCCTTAGCAAAAGCTTGGCCCAAGGTAATTCCAACATCTTCTACGGTGTGATGATCATCAATATGGGTATCCCCATTGGCCACTACTTTGAGGTCAATCATGCCGTGACGGGCAATCTGATCAAGCATATGGTCTAGAAAAGGGACGCCAGAGGCCAGCTCAGCCTTACCAGTACCATCTAAATTGATGGAAATTTGAATTTTGGTTTCCGAAGTGTTTCGGATAACGTCGGCTTGCCGCATTTCATTGCGCCGCGAGGCGAAGTGTTGAGTGAAGCCTCATAATATCATTCCTAGAAGATTTTTAAATACAGATATTGCTGCACTTTCTTTCTGATTTTTAAGCTGAGTACCCTAATGAGCCGTTTTTGGAGCCCTGTCGTTCAAACCCTAACCCCTTATACGCCTGGGGAGCAACCGCAAATGCAGCGGTTGGTAAAGCTCAACACCAACGAGAGCCCTTACGGTCCCTCGCCCAAAGCCCTCGCAGCCATTGATGGTCAAAATAATGAAGGCTTGCGTCTGTACCCTGATCCAGAAGGTACTGCACTCAAACAAGCTATTGCCAAGCTGCATGGCCTAGATCCAAAACAAGTTTTTATAGGCAATGGCTCAGATGAAGTACTCGCCCATGTTTTTGCTGGCCTACTTAAACAGAACAAGCCAGTTCACTTTCCAGATATCACTTATAGCTTCTATCCTGTCTACTGCAAGCTTTTCGGAATTGACTACAAAGTAGTGCCGCTTGGAAAAGAATTTGAAATCAATCTGGCCGATTACAAAACACCTAATGGCGGAATTATTTTCCCCAACCCAAATGCACCAACAGGTAGATCTATCACCCGCTCAGAAATCGAATCCTTACTTTCTCAAAACAAAGACTCAGTATTAGTCATTGATGAGGCGTATGTAGATTACGGTACAGAGTCTTGCATTCCGCTATTGCGTGGTTCTGACTGCCCGGAAAATCTTCTTGTTGTTCATACACTCTCAAAATCAAGAGCGCTTGCTGGTTTGCGCGTTGGTTTTGCGGTTGGCCACCCTGCATTGATTGAAGGGTTAGAGCGAGTAAAAAATAGTTTTAACTCTTACCCCCTAGGACGTCTTGCGCAAGCAGGTGCAATCGCTGCCATTGAGGATCAAGCCCATCTTGAACAGAGCTCTGCAAAAGTAATGCAGACGCGCAGCAAATTAGTCGATGACCTGAATACCCTAGGTTTTGAAACACTGCCTTCAACTGCAAACTTTATCTTTACTCGCCACCCCCAACATGCCGGTGCAAAGATCTATCAAGCATTACGAGATCGCGGCATCATCGTGCGCCACTTCAAGTTGCCGCGTATTGAAGAATTCCTGCGCATTACGATTGGCACAAACGAACAAAGCGGCGAACTTGTCGCCGCTTTAAAAGAAATCCTAGCTTAGATTTATTTTTAGATTACTTCTGAATTATTTCTTCAAGCGCATTTCAGCGGCGCGTGCATGGGCTTGTAAGCCCTCACCGTGTGCAAGCGTACTTGCTACTGCACCTAGGATTTGTGCGCCAGCTTCACTTACTTCAATCATGCTCGAACGCTTAATAAAGTCATACACGCCCAATGGTGATGAGAAACGTGCAGTGCGGGCCGTTGGCAAAACGTGGTTCGGTCCAGCACAGTAGTCCCCAAGGGACTCACTTGTGTAGTTGCCCATGAAGATCGCGCCTGCATGACGAATTTTTCCTGCCCACTTGCGTGGATCAGCGGCGCAAATCTCTAAGTGCTCTGCAGCGATCGCATTAGCGATCTCACAGGCTTCACTCATATCTTTCACCTGGATCAATAAGGCGCGATTAGTCAAAGATGCTTCAATGACTTTAGCTCTTGGCATCTCAGGTAGTAGCTTATTAATACTGGCTTGCACTTGCTCGATAAATGCAGCATCAGGACAAAGCAAAATCGATTGAGCCTGCTCATCGTGCTCCGCTTGAGAAAACAGGTCCATGGCAACCCAGTCGGGGTTACTTGTGCCATCACACAGTACCAAGATTTCAGATGGGCCCGCAATCATGTCAATGCCGACAATGCCAAATACCCTGCGCTTAGCAGCAGCCACATAAGCATTACCCGGGCCAACAATCTTATCTACCGATGGAATGGTCTTCGTTCCATAAGCTAGGGCGCCAACTGCTTGTGAACCGCCGATCGTAAAGACACGATCCACACCAGCTAAGTAGGCCGCAGCCAAAACTAGTGGGTTACGTGCACCATCTGGAGTTGGTACAACCATGATGACTTGCTCAACACCAGCCACCTTAGCAGGGATGGCATTCATGAGCACAGAAGATGGATAAGCAGCCTTACCACCAGGCACATAAATTCCAACACGATCTAGTGGTGTCACTTTTTGACCTAAGCGCGTACCGTCTGCCTCTTCATATTCCCAAGAGTGGCAGCCCGCTTCAATCTTTTGCTTCTCGTGATACGCACGAACGCGTTGTGTGGCGATGTCTAATGCGCTCTTTTGTACATTGGATAGAGATTTGTAAGCTTGCTCTAAATCTTTTCGGGGAATTTCCAACTCAGAAACGCTAGCGACATTTAAACGGTCAAATTGTTTGGTGAATCCCAAGACAGCTTCATCACCCTTTTCCTTGACCGCCAAGAGAATCTTAGCAACAGTAGCCTCAATCGCATCATCATCGGCCAAAGGTAACGAAAGGCTAGAGAGTAGGATTTCTTTGAAACCCGCATCCTGACTCTTGAGGCGCTTGATTATGATTTGTGCAGACATTTGAGTGAGAAGTCAGGTTGCGCTTTACTTCAGCAACTCAAAAATTGGTTGCAGCTGAGCACGCTTCCGCTTGTATGAAGCTTGGTTCACTACTAGACGCGCACTGATATCAGCAATGGGCTCAACTTCAACTAAACCATTCGCCTTTAGCGTATTGCCAGTAGAAACTAAATCCACAATGGCATCGGCCAAGCCTACCAGTGGCGCTAACTCCATAGAGCCATAGAGATGGATCGTATCGATGTGTACGCCCTTGTTAGCAAAGTGCTCACGTGCACAATTAACGTACTTTGTAGCAACTTTTAAACGAGAGCCTTGTTTAACTGCTGCCGCATAGTCAAAGCCTTCACGCACCGCAACCGACATACGGCACTTCGCAATATTGAGATCATAGGGAACATAAAGACCATCAGTCCCTTTTTCCATGAGTACATCTAAACCAGCTACGCCGAAATCAGCGCCACCAAATTGAACATAGGTAGGGACGTCCGAGGCGCGCACAATAATTAAGCGCACATCCGGATTAGAGGTCTCAATAATGAGTTTGCGTGATTTTTCAGGATCTTCCTTCGGCACAATACCGATCTTGGATAAGATCTCTGCAGTCTCTTCGAAGATGCGCCCTTTAGAGAGGGCCAAAGTCAATTTCATGGACTAATTATCCATCAGGCTTACTTTATGCGCTCAATCTTTGCGCCTAAAAGCGTCAATTTATGCTCCATGCGGTCATAGCCTCGATCTAAATGGTAGATCCGGTCAACCTGGGTTTCACCTTGAGCTGCCAAGCCAGCAATGACCAAACTAGCGGAAGCGCGTAAATCCGTAGCCATCACGATGGCGCCTGAGAGTTTTTCAACGCCCTGCGCGATGGCAGTATTTCCTTCGATTGCGATATCAGCACCCAAGCGATTTAACTCTTGAACGTGCATAAAACGATTCTCAAAGATCGTTTCAGTAATTGTTGAACTACCGCCCGCTACCGCATTGACTGCCATCAATTGGGCCTGCATATCCGTCGGAAAAGCCGGGTACTCAGAAGTGCGAAAACTTACCGCCTTTGGACGAGTCTGCATAGAGGCATTAATCCAGTCTGGACCCACTTCCATTTGCAAGCCAGCCTCTTTTAGTTTGGCTATCACCGCATCTAAAGTATCGGGTCGACAATACTTCACAAGCACTTCACCACCAGCCGCAGCAACTGCACACAAGAAAGTGCCCGCCTCAATACGGTCAGGTATCACTGTATGCTCAGCGCCATGAAGTTTTTCAACACCTTCGATAACTAAACGATCACTACCAATACCAGAAATCTTTGCGCCCATCTTCACCAATAACTCAGCAAGATCACCAACCTCTGGTTCGCGTGCAGCATTCTCCAGAATCGTAGTACCTGATGCCAAGGTGGCGGCCATCAATAAATTCTCAGTGCCCGTTACCGTGATCATGTCAGTCACAATTGATGCACCTTTAAGGCGATCGTTTGGTGGCTTAGTTTCTGCCTGGATATAACCACTCGTAATCTTGATGCTCGCGCCCATGGCTTTCAAGCCTTTGATGTGCTGATCTACGGGGCGAGCACCAATGGCGCACCCACCCGGCAATGAAACCTTGGCGCTATGCATTCTGGCTAGTAGTGGGCCTAAAACTAAAATGGAGGCGCGCATGGTTTTCACCATCTCGTACGTTGCTTCTGAACTCTTAATCACTGCCGCGTTCAGTATTAAATGACTACGATCACTCGCATCTGGAAAATGAATGGTTACACCAATTTCTTGCAAGAGCTTGAGCATTGTGCGCACGTCCTGTAAATCCGGAACATTGCGCAACACCACTGGTTGATCCGTCAGTAAGCATGCGCAAAGAATTGGCAAGGCTGCGTTTTTGGCTCCTGCAATGACTACCTCACCTTTAAGAGGAGTGCCGCCAACCATTCTTAATTTATCCATGAAACGATTCCAGTAAAGACTTCTGCAGTGCTGTTAGTAGTGATAGCTAGTGAGTATTATTAAGCTGCAGGGTTTTGAGCAAACTCTTGCGGTGTAAATGCCTTAATCGATAAAGCATGTACTTCTGCTTTCATCCGATCACCCATTGCGCCATAGACCAATTGATGGCGTTGCACTAAACGCTTGCCTTCAAAGTCTGGGCTCACAATCGTTGCATAAAAATGCTGGCCATCACCCTCTACCTGAATATGGGTACAGGTAATTCCCTGCTTAATGTAGCCCTCAATTTGCTCTGGGGTTGGAAACATACTTCTCTCCTATAGAACTTCAATGATTAATGACGGAGCTTATAGCCCTTTTGTAACAAGCGCAAAGCGATCACGGAAACCACAATAAAGAAACAAACCACGATTGCCAAACTATTCCATGGGGAAATATCAGAAACTCCAAAGAAGCCATAGCGGAAGCCATCAATCATATAAAAAAATGGGTTGAAATGTGATACCACTTGCCATGCTGAAGGCAGCGAATGGATCGAGTAGAAAACACCCGACAACATGGTGGCCGGCATAATGACAAAGTTCTGAAAGGCAGCAAGTTGATCGTATTTATCGGCCCAGATGCCCGCAATCAAACCCAAGCTTCCTAAAATAGCGGCGCCAAAGAATGCAAAAGTTAAAATCCACAATGGGTAATCTATTGCAGGCAAGCCGTACCAAGATGTGATTAACAGTACACCGAAGCCCACCACTACGCCACGAAATACGGCCGCCAAAATATAGGCTGCATAGAATTCAAAATGGCTCAAGGGGGCAAGCAAAACAAAGACTAAATTGCCCGTGACCTTGGACTGGATTAAAGATGAGGAGGTATTTGCAAAAGCATTTTGCAAAACGCTCATCATGACTAACCCCGGTATCAAGAACGCCGTGTAACTTAAACGGCCATAGACTTCTCTACCTTCAAGAACGTGACCAAAAATCATGAGATACAAAACAGCTGTTAATACTGGGGCAGCTACGGTCTGAAACCCCACCTTGTAAAAACGTAATACTTCTTTACGCAACAATGTTGGGAAACCACTACCGTACTCTAAGGGTGGCCTACTCAGTCCATGCTTCATGAATTGTCTCCGGACATGATGTTGACAAACACCTCTTCTAAATCCGTCTTACCTTCGCCATCTTTTTTGACCGAACCATGACGAGCCAAAAGATTGGCGGTGGTATCTAAAGCAACAATCTTGCCTTGCTTGAGCATAGCAATGCGCTGACATAAGGCTTCGGCCTCTTCCAAGTAATGCGTCGTCAAGACAATCGTATGGCCATCTTGATTCAAGCGGCTAATAAACTGCCATAAAGACTGGCGTAACTCTACGTCTACGCCAGCAGTGGGCTCATCCAAAATAATGACTGGAGGCCTATGCACCAAAGCTTGAGCAACCAATACTCGGCGCTTCATACCACCAGATAAAGATCGCATATTGCTATCTGCTTTAGATGTGAGATCAAGGTTAGCCATGATCTCGTCAACCCATGCATCATTATTTCGAATGCCAAAGTAGCCCGATTGAAAACGTAAGGTTTCACGAACAGTGAAAAAAGGATCAAAGACTAACTCTTGAGGCACAACCCCCAACATACGACGCGCTTCACGAAATGTCTTTTGCACATCGGCACCCATAATTGCTACATGACCTTTGCTTGGGGTAACCAAGCCAGCCAAGATAGAAATGAGGGTAGTTTTGCCAGCGCCATTAGGGCCAAGTAAGCCAAAAAATTCACCAGGCTCAATAGTCAAACAAATATCATCTAGAGCCTGAAGTGCCCCGTAATGCTTAGATATATTTTGAATTGAAATTGCAGCTTGCATGCGATTACAAACCTAGCAATGCAGATACACCATAAACACTAGCTAGTACTTTTAACTTTTCTGGAGCATGCTCTACAGAAAGGGAATGACCCTCAACTTGGAGTCTTTTTTGCCACTCCAATAGAACGGTTAACACTGTTGAATCAAAATCTTTTAGCGAAGAGCAGTCAATAACTCTTAAGTCAGCTAGATTTAACGAGCCTTCTTTTTCAAGCTGCAGAGCATTTGCCTGCGTAACTGTCTTGGGCAAAGAAAAGGTCATCGTCAAATATCTAGGTTATTAATTTGCTGGTTTAGCATTAGCCAGCTGCTTATTGCGGTCTTGCAAGAACTTCACTAGACCATCAATTCCATTTTGACTAATCTGATTTGAGAATTGATTGCGATACGCCTCAACTAACCAAACGCCCATGATGTTCATATCGTAGACTTTCCAGCCCTTGTCTGTTTTCTCGAGACGGTAATCTAATGGCACCGGGTCTCCACGACCAAGAACGACGGTTTTAACAACAACTTCTTTGTCATCTGGAGCAGCACGCAGCGCCTTAAATTGCACCGTCTGATCACGCAGCTGACTAAGAGCACCAGAATATGTCCGAATCAATAAGTTTTTGAACTCCAGCACCAATTGATTTTGCTGTTCAGGAGTGGCTTTCTTCCAATTGGGTCCCATTGCCATTTCGGTAGTGCGTCGCATATCGGTATAGGGAACAATTTTCTTCTCAACCAAATCAACAATCTTTGGAATATTGCCTTTTTGAATATCTGGATCTGACTTTACAGAGGCCATAACATCAGATACCACCATCTTAATAAGTGCATCAGGAGCTGTAGCTTGGTCAGGAGCTTGCGCAAATACCGCGCTAGAGATCAGTAGCAAACATGCCACTAAATACTGAGTGATTCTTTTGTAACTATTCATATCCAATGATCTCGCTATCTTTATCTAGATTGAGGCCCATTTTAGCCCCTTAAGCAAACTACTTATTCGTAAGGATTCTGGTAAACAGGTGGCGTTGACTCTTCATCATCACGACCCTCGTTAATCTGATACTGACGACGCTGAATATAGGCATCTCGCATGAAGCTGTACTTATCAATTGCGGCCCCATCCAATAAGTCACCAGCTTCGTAGTAGGTATTGCGAGCATTAATTACTCGTAAACCTGTAATGCTGTTTCGTAAGGCTACATCGGGCAACAATCTAAACAGGTAATCAGACTGTAAGTCAGCAGCCGTACCGAATGTATCTCGTACATTACTGGGCCCAAAGAATGGCAATACCACGTATGGGCCTGCAGGTACACCCCAAACACCTAAGGTCTGACCCCAGTCTTCTTTATGCTTTTCAAGGCCGCCAGGCGTTGCCAGATCCAAGAGCCCACCCAATCCCATAGTGGTATTGACGACTACCCTCATGAAGTCATTGAATGCATCACCCGGCTTACCTTGCAATAAGTTATAGATTGCTGTGTAAATATCGCTGTAGTTACTAAAGAAGTTATAAACTCCATCGCGTACAAATTCAGGTAACACAAAACGGTAACCAGCCACTACCGGCTTTAAGACATAGGCATCTAGTCCTTCGTTAAATTCAAAGACCGAACGGTTGAAGGGTTCCCAAGGATCCTGGGGTGAGCGCTCAACTCCTGCTGGTATAGAGGCGCAGCCTACCAAGGCACAGACGATACAAAGCAAGGCACATTGTCTAGCTTTGCTAATGAACTTAACAGCTGACAGCATTATTTTGCTGCGCCCTTGTCCTGACCGCTATCGGCTGCTTTGTTATAAAGGAATTGGCTAATGAGATTTTCTAAAACAATTGCTGATTGAGTCTGAGTAATTTTTCCACCATCAGCCAAAAAATCATCGGAGCCGCCAGCCTCAAGACCGATATATTGCTCACCTAATAAACCTGAAGTCAAAATCTTAGCGGATGAATCCTTTGGAAACTTGTAAGAGTCTTCAATCGTCATCACAACAGTTGCTTGATAGGTTTTATCGTCAAAAGAAATACTAGCAATGCGGCCAACGACTACACCGGCACTCTTTACGGGTGCTCGCGGCTTTAAACCGCCGATATTATCAAAGCGGGCAGCAATTTTATAAGTCGGCGCAAATGACACCGCGTTCATATTGCCAACCTTTAATGCCAGAAATAAAGCTGCCAGCAAACCAATGGCAACAAAGACTCCTACCCAAATATCAATTGCACTTTTTCTCATAAGAGCCCCAGTTTATTCTTTCTAGTTCGAGAACATCATTGCGGTTAGCAGGAAATCCAATGCTAAAACCGATAAAGAAGAAATCACCACCGTCCGAGTGGTAGCTTGCGATACGCCCTCGGGCGTAGGTTTAGCTTCATAACCTTGATAAAGGGCAATAAACGTCACTGCCACGCCAAAGACCACACTTTTAATTAGGCCGTTACCGATATCTGAAAAGAGATCAACGCCACCCTGCATTTGAGACCAAAAGGCACCGGAATCAACGCCAATCAGTGGGACGCCAACAAAATAACCACCCATGACACCTACTGCAGTAAAGATGGTTGCCAAAATTGGCATAGAAATAATGCCGGCCCATAGTCGTGGGGCAATCACACGACCCAATGGATCCACAGCCATCATTTCCATAGCGCTTAACTGTTCGCCAGCTTTCATCAAACCAATTTCTGCAGTTAATGAAGTGCCGGCTCGGCCAGCAAATAATAAGGCGGTAATGACTGGACCTAATTCACGCGTCAAAGAGAGTGCGACCAATAAACCCAATGCCTGTTCTGAGCCGTAGCGATTTAAGGTGTAGTAGCCCTGTAAGCCCAACACGAATCCAACAAATAAACCTGATACTGCAATGATGACAAAAGAGTGGTTGCCGACGAAGAGAATTTGATCGATCACTAAACGAGGTCTTTTGAACAAGAACCCCGAACGTAAAATCACAGCAAGAAACATTCGCGCAGCTAGCCCAAGACTACTCAAATTGCGGCGAACAAAAAATCCAAGGTCTCCGAATAAATCTAGAAGTTTATGAAGTGTGGTCATTAAATGCTGACTCCAAAATCTTCTGCCAAGCTTTGACCCGGGTAATGGAAAGGTACAGGACCATCAGGAGCTGCATCTAAAAACTGTCTAAAAAACGGATCTGTAGAGCGACTTAATTCATCGGGGGTGCCTTGTGCACCAATACGGCCATTGGCAATGAAATACACATAATCAGCGATTTCAAAAGTTTCCTCAACATCGTGCGTAACCAATAAACTCGTGGCTCCTAGGGCGTTATTCAGATCCCGTATCAATCGCGCAGTAATGCCTAAAGAGATTGGGTCTAGGCCAGCAAAAGGCTCGTCGTACATGATGAGTGGAGGATCTAGAGCAATTGCTCTAGCGAGCGCAACGCGCCTTGCCATTCCACCAGAAATTTGTGATGGCATTAAATCACGTGCGCCTCGCAAGCCCACTGCATTTAACTTCATCAATACTAAAGAACGTAAAAGCTCTTCACTTAAATCAGTATGCTCGCGCAATGGGAAGGCGACATTCTCAAAGACACTTAAATCCGTGAACAATGCGCCGAACTGAAACAGCATGCCCATACGACGACGTGCAGCCATCAGTTGATTGCTAGTCATCTTGCCAATGTCTTTGCCTTCAAACAACACTTGGCCAGATTGAGCAGTAAATTGACCGCCAATTAAACGCAGAATAGTAGTTTTACCGCAGCCTGATCCACCCATCACTGCGACTACTTGACCACGACGAAAATCCATATTGAGCCCAGACAAAATCTGCCGCTCGCCTGGAGCATAGGAAAAGTCTACGTTCTTAATAGAAACGACAACTTCGCCTAGAGCTTGATTGCTTGCGTCCAAAGAGGTTGAGTCGACACTGTTCATATCCCCGATATTATCGGGGTAAAACAGATGACCCCATCAAATACTCATCTACTGCCTGAGCACATTGGCGACCCTCACGGATTGCCCAAACAACTAAAGACTGACCACGACGCATATCACCAGCTGCAAACAGCTTGGGAACGTTGGTTTGATAGGCATTTTGGCCATCTACAGTAGCCTTGGCATTGCCACGGGCATCTTTCTCAACACCAAAAGCATTGAGTACCTGCTGCGCTGGGGATACAAATCCCATGGCTAAAAGTACTAAATCTGCTTTGATCTCAAATTCAGAGTTTGGAACTTCAGTCATCTTGCCGTCTTTCCACTCCAAACGAACGCCAATGAGTTTTTCTACCTTGCCATTTTTACCTTCAAAACGCTTTGTTCCTACCGACCAGTCACGCTCACAACCTTCCTCGTGAGATGAAGATGTACGTAACTTTGTTGGCCAATAAGGCCATACCAAAGGTTTATTCTCAACTTCAGGAGGCTGAGGGAGCAATTCAAACTGAGTAATTTGCTTTGCGCCATGACGGTTAGAAGTTCCAACGCAATCAGAACCAGTATCGCCACCACCAATGACTACAACATGTTTATCAGTAGCGCGAATTTCATTTTTGAAGTCGCCAGCATTCTCTTTGTTTTGTGGAATTAAAAAATCCAATGCATAGTGCACACCAGCCAACTCACGGCCAGGCACTGGCAGGTCACGTGGTTGCTCTGCGCCACCACTAATCACCACTGCATCAAAATCTTTCATCAACTGCTCTGGCGAAACAGTCTTTGTAGAGTAATTCTTGACTTCAGTGCCCATGGCTTCTTTACCAACAAAAACGCCTGTTTCAAATTTCACGCCTTCAGCCTGCATCTGCTCTACACGACGATCAATCAACCACTTTTCCATTTTGAAATCAGGAATTCCATAACGCAGCAATCCACCAACGCGATCATTTTTTTCAAATACGGTAACGTCATGCCCAACACGCGCTAATTGCTGAGCCGCAGCCATACCCGCCGGACCACCACCAACAACGGCAACTTTTTTGCCAGTCTTGGTTTTAGATGGCTGAGGCTTAACCCAACCATTTTCCCAGCCCTTATCAATGATGGCATGCTCGATAGACTTTATGCCAACAGGGGCGCGATTGATTCCTAAAGTGCAGGCAGCTTCGCAAGGCGCAGGACAAATACGGCCCGTGAACTCAGGGAAGTTATTGGTTGACTGCAAAACATCTAGAGCATTCTTCCAGTCATTATGAAAAACTAAATCATTGAAATCTGGAATGATATTGTTTACAGGGCATCCGTTATTGCAGAATGGAATGCCGCAATCCATACAACGAGCGCCCTCAATCTTCGCCTCATCATCAGTTAAAGCAATAACAAACTCTTTGTAATGGTGGAGACGTTTAGCAGGCGCTTCGTATGTTTCGTCGACACGCTCAAACTCCATAAATCCAGTGACCTTACCCATATCTAATCCTTAGTATCTTTTTCTTAATATCTCTATTGATTAAGCAACGACAGTTTTGTTTTTTGCTTTGTCCCACAACTCACCAAGAGCACGCTTGTACTCGGTTGGGAGAACTTTCACAAAACGGCTACGAGTATTTTCCCAATCTGCCAAGAGTGCTTTAGCACGCTCTGAACCGGTATAGCGGAAATGACGCTCAATTAAGTTCTTCAAAATTTGCTCGTCTGTTAAACGCTCGCCACCATCTTTCACATCAACTGGAGCATGCCACTCAGACTGAGGCATCTTGGCAATTTGCTCTGCTGCAGGCAATACTTTTTCTAAAGTTGCCATACTGGTATTGCAGCGCTTAGCGAACAGGCCATCTTCGTCATAGACATAAGCAATGCCACCGCTCATACCTGCAGCAAAGTTACGCCCAGTAGTACCAAGCACCGCTACGGTTCCACCAGTCATGTATTCACAGCCATGATCGCCAGTACCCTCCACAACCGTAGTGGCTCCAGAATTACGCACTGCAAAACGCTCACCAGCAACCCCATTAAAGAAGGCTTCACCAGCAATTGCACCGTACAAAACAGTATTGCCAACAATGATGTTCTTCGCTGTATCGCCACGGAACTCATGTGGAGCACGAACAATCACGCGCCCACCAGATAAGCCCTTACCAACATAGTCATTGCCGTCACCGACCAAATCCAAAGTAATGCCGCGAGCTAAGAAAGCTGCAAAGCTTTGGCCGGCAGTGCCGTTCAATTGAATATGAATAGTGTCATCAGGTAAGCCAGCGTGACCATGGCGCTGTGCCACTTCGCCTGAAAGCATTGCGCCAACAGTACGGTTTACGTTCTTCACCGGAACAATGAATGAGACTTTCTCACCACGCTCTAAAGCGGGCTCACTCTTCTCAATCAAGATATTGTCTAGAGCGCTTGCTAGGCCATGATCTTGTGTCAGCACTTGATAGCGTGGAACATCACTTGCTACTTTTGGCTCAGCAAAGATCTTGCTGAAATCTAAGCCATGTACTTTCCAGTTATCAATACCCTTACGAGTATCTAACAAATCAACGCGGCCAATCAAGTCATCAAACTTACGAATACCCAATTGCGCCATGATCTCGCGAGCCTCTTCGGCAATAAAGAAGAAGAAGTTCACAACGTGCTCAGGCTTACCAGAGAATTTCTTACGCAATTCTGGATCTTGCGTAGCAACGCCCACTGGACAAGTATTTAAATGGCACTTACGCATCATGATGCAGCCTTCAACTACCAATGGCGCTGTGGCAAAACCAAATTCATCTGCGCCCAACAGTGCGCCGATCACGACATCACGACCAGTCTTCATTTGACCATCAGCCTGAACGCGAATACGACTACGCAAACCATTTAGAACTAATGTTTGCTGTGTTTCAGCCAAACCGAGTTCCCATGGTGAACCAGCATGTTTAATCGAAGAAAGTGGTGAGGCGCCAGTACCACCATCGTGGCCAGCAATCACCACGTGATCTGCTTTTGCCTTAGCAACACCAGCTGCAACCGTACCAACGCCAACTTCAGATACCAACTTAACAGAAACATCTGCTTTTGGATTGACGTTCTTCAAATCATGAATTAACTGAGCAATATCTTCAATTGAGTAAATATCATGGTGTGGAGGCGGAGAAATCAAACCAACACCCGGCACAGAGAAGCGTAACTTACCAATGTAGTCAGATACCTTGCCACCCGGTAATTGACCGCCCTCACCTGGCTTAGCGCCTTGTGCCATCTTGATCTGAATTTGATCCGCAGAACGTAAGTACTCAGTAGTTACGCCGAAACGACCTGAAGCTACTTGCTTGATCTTTGAGCGTAATGAATCGCCATCTTGCAATGGAATATTCGCTTCAACTACATCGCTACCCAAAACGCTCGCTAAGGTCTCGCCCTTCTTAATTGGAATGCCTTTGAGCTCATTAATATAGCGGTTAGGATCCTCACCACCTTCTCCAGTATTGGACTTTCCGCCAATGCGGTTCATCGCAATTGCCAAAGTAGCATGCGCTTCAGTAGAAATTGAACCTAAAGACATTGCGCCCGTAGCAAAACGTTTCACGATTTCTTTAGCAGACTCAACCTCATCTAATGGAATGGCTTTAGCGGGATCGATCTTGAATTCAAACAGACCACGCAGTGTCATTTGACGTTTGGTTTGGTCGTTGATGATATTGGCGTACTCTTTATAGGTCTGGTAGCCCTTCTCTGCACCAATTCGAGTAGAGTGCTGTAACTTCGCAATCGTATCTGGTGTCCACATATGGTTCTCACCACGAATACGGAAGGCATATTCACCACCAGCATCAAGCATATTAGTTAGGACTGGATCATTGCTAAACGCAGCCGTGTGCATACGTAGGGCTTCTTCAGCCACCTCAAACACACCAATACCACCAACGTTTGATGGGGTGCCCTTGAAATACTGATTGATGATTTCAGGATTTAAACCAATCGCTTCAAAAATCTGTGAGCCGGTATAGGACATATAGGTAGAGATGCCCATCTTAGACATCACCTTTTGCAGACCCTTACCAACTGCTTTGATGTAGTTCTTAACCGCTTTTTCACCAGATAAATCGCCTGATAAGCCTTTAGCCATATCGGTCAACGTTTCCATGGCTAAATATGGGTGAACTGCTTCAGCGCCATAGCCAGCCAAGAGCGCAAAGTGATGTGTTTCACGAGCGCTGCCTGTCTCAACTACGAGGCCTACGCTAGTACGTAAGCCTTTTTGTACCAAATGCTGGTGAATTGCTGAAGTTGCTAATAAAGCAGGAATAGCAACATGCTTCTCATCCACTTGACGATCACTGACAACTAAGATGTTGTAACCAGAACGTACTGCATCAGCAGCTTCTGCGCACAATGATGCTAAGCGTGCTTCGATACCATCTTTACCCCATGCTGCTGGATAGCAAATATCGAGCTCATAAGAGCGGAACTTACCATTGGTGTAGTGATCAATGTGACGAATCTTCGTGATGTCATCAAAATCTAAGATTGGTTGACTGACTTCCAAACGCATTGGAGGGTTGATATTGTTGGTATCTAACAAGTTGGGTTTTGGCCCAATGAATGAGACTAATGACATCACCATGTTTTCACGAATTGGATCAATCGGTGGATTGGTTACCTGCGCAAACAATTGCTTGAAGTAGTTATAGAGGGGCTTGTTCTTGTTTGAGAGCACAGCCAATGGGCTGTCATTACCCATTGAGCCGATTGCCTCTTCACCGTTCATGGCCATTGGAGCCATGAGGTACTTAATATCCTCTTGGGTATAACCAAAGGCTTGCTGACGATCTAATAATTTTGCGGCTGGACGAATGGTCGTTTTTTCATCTACCAAATCTGCTTTGCTGGCATCAACTTCATCAAGCTTTACTCGCACTGCATCAATCCAACTCTTGTAAGGTTTGGCTTTTGATACAGCATTCTTGAGCTCAACGTCATCGATGATTCGACCTTGCTCCATGTCAATCATGAACATCTTGCCAGGTTGCAGCCGCCATTTTTGAACAATCTTGCTCTCAGGAATAGGGAGTACACCGGCTTCAGAAGCCATGATGACCAAGTCATCGTCAGTTACGTAATAACGTGCTGGACGCAAACCGTTGCGATCTAGAGTTGCGCCAATTTGACGGCCATCGGTAAATGCCATTGCAGCTGGGCCATCCCAGGGCTCCATCATGGCCGCATGATATTCATAGAAAGCGCGGCGATTGTCATCCATTAATGCGTGTTGTTCCCATGCCTCAGGAATCATCATCATCATGGCTTGTGCCAACGGATACCCAGACATCACCAACAACTCTAAACAGTTATCAAAGCAAGCAGTGTCAGATTGGCCTGGGTAAATCAATGGCCATAATTTCTGTAGGTCGTCACCCAATACTGGCGAACTAATTGCACCCTCACGTGCATTGACCCAATTGACGTTACCTTTAACGGTATTAATCTCACCATTGTGAGCAATCATGCGGTATGGATGAGCCAATTCCCAAGCAGGGAAAGTGTTGGTAGAGAAGCGCTGGTGCACCAATGCAAGTGCTGATATGGTGCGTTGATCTTGCAAGTCCTGGTAATATGCGCCCACTTGATTGGCTAACAGCAGGCCCTTGTAAACAATGGTTCGTGCAGACATCGAAGCAACAAAATATTCTTTACCGTGCTTCAAATGTAAATCCTGAATTGCATGGCTCGCTGTTTTACGAATCACATACAACTTGCGCTCAAGCGCATCCGTCGTCATGATGTCGCGCCCACGGCCGATAAAAATTTGACGGATGAATGGCTCTGTCATTTGCACTGTTGGAGACATCGGCAACTTCACATCTACCGGAACATCTCGCCAGCCCAATACAACCTGACCTTCTAAACGCACAGTGCGCTCTAACTCTTGCTCGCAAGCCAAACGAGATGCTTGCTCTTTTGGCAAGAAAATCATACCAACACCGTACTCGCCTAACGGCGGCAAGGTAACTCCTTGCTTGGCCATTTCTTCGCGATACAAAGTATCTGGAATCTGAATCAAGATTCCCGCACCATCGCCCATTAATGGATCGGCACCAACCGCGCCCCGGTGATCTAAGTTCTCAAGGATCTTTAAGCCTTGAGCAACGATTTCGTGAGATTTCTTACCCTTGATGTGTGCAACAAATCCTACGCCACAGGCGTCATGCTCATTACGTGGGTCATATAGCCCTTGAGCGATTGGTCGAAGATCCGCATTGAATTGTGTAGTCATAGTATTTCCGAGGGGCGACAAAGGCCAAATAACTTTTGGAGGATCAAATATAGGTGAATACCCATATCGATGCAACAGAAATAAAATGAGTCTGTCCCATTTATTTACAGCATGCACCACAATGAGAGACTTAAAAGGGGACAGAGTTAAGGCACTACAGTTGTCACTAACCACTAGGAAACTTCTAAGTTACTGAATTTATTAACTTAATTTTTCTAGGACGGCCACGATCCCGGATTTTGGTCGCCTCTGGATCATCCTTAAATAGCTTATTTGCATAAATATCGCTAATCCAAGGCTTGGATCGAAGCAAGGATTCGGTGATTTGCTGGTCTTCCCAGTGGGGCGCACCCTCTTTTACAAAGTTCGCCCAGTTCATTTGCCTTTCAAAAGGCGTATTACCTAGCCTCCAAAAGTGCTGGTGGTCTGCCAACCAAGGCTCCCTCTTTCCTCCAATATGAGTGGCAAAGCTAGTCCAACTGGAGTCTTGTGGGCTTGACTCATACCCAGCCCTTACCGGATTGAGCTCAATATAGCGTTGGCAACGTAAAAAATAATCTGGGTCAATTAAAGAGGAGCGATAACGTCCTTCCCAAATCGTTCCAGAACGATGATGTTGTTGATTAAAGTATTGGGCATAACGACGGCCTAGCGATTGCATCGTTTTAGCTAAAGAATCTTCTTTTTGTGGGGTTAACAATAAATGCGCATGATTAGGCATTAATGCAAATGCATGTACAGCACAAGCAAATTGTCTCGCTGCTTCTCGCAACCACTCCAAGTAAATGTGACGATCCTCACCTCCAAAGAAAATAGTCTCGCGATTATTGCCACGAACCATCACATGCATTACTTGGCCAGGTATTAGAGTTCGTGCTTGCCGAGCCATGATGATGAAGAACTATTGCAGTTCACGAACTCCGCCAGTTCGAGCAAATTCTGGAATAAACCAATCTCCATCAGCTTGTGTAACGCCCTCTGGCACGATGCGCGATTCCTGCGGGATATCTTTTAAAGCGGTAGCCATATATGAAATCCACATTGGCAGAGCGAGCCCTCCACCTGTCTCACGATCACCCAAGCTAGCTGGCTTATCGAAACCAATCCAAGCAACTGCTACGATCTTCGGGTTGTATCCAGCAAACCAAGCGTCATGAGAGTCATTGGTAGTGCCGGTTTTTCCAGCAATGTCATTACGACCAAGCTTAGGGCGGGCAGAAGCAGCGGTGCCAGTTTTGGTAACCTCTTGGAGCATGCTGTCCATTACAAAAGCCGTACGAGCATCTAGTACGCGAGCGGCATCCTTACCAGCATGGGTAGGTTTTGCCTCAAATAAAACAGCCCCCTTAGCGTCAATCATCTTATCAATTAAGAAAGGATCAACGCGATATCCGCCGTTGGCAAATACGCTATATGCTGAGGCCATCTGCAAAGGCGTTACTGAACCAGCACCCAAAGCCATTGTCAAATAAGGTGGGTGTTTTTCAGGTTCGAAACCAAATCGCTGGATATATTCTTGTGCATAGGAAGGACCGATTGCACGAATAATACGAACCGATACTAAATTCTTTGATTTAGCCAAGGCATTGCGTAAACGTATCATGCCATCATACTTACCGTCATAGTTTTTTGGTTCCCAAGCCTGGCTACCTGTTTCCAAGCTACCAATCGATAAAGGTGCATCATTGACCATCGTGTTTGGTGTAAAGCCTTTCTCTATTGCTGCGGCATAGATAAATGGCTTAAACGAAGAGCCGGGCTGTCGTAAAGCCTGAGTCACGTGGTTGAATTGATTGCGTCGAAAATCAAAACCCCCGACCAAGGATAAAATCGCGCCAGTATCTGCATTCATTGAAACAAAAGCTGCTTCGACTTGAGGTAGCTGCGCCAACTTCCACACCCCCCCGTCTAAAAGTAATCTCACTATCGCACCGGGACGTAAACGTTTTTTGGGCTGAGCGCTATCAGTAATTGATGCTGAGGCTAATTTCATGTCATCACCTTTTAAGATGACTGTATCGCCAGTAGCAATCATGACTTGCATTTCTTTTGGTTTCACATCGAGCACAACACCAGATTGCAAATCATCTAACTGTGGATAGGCAAGTAAAGCCTCATCGATAGCGCGTTGCCGCTTGACACGATCCTCAGGAAGATCAATAAAGCCCTCTGGACCACGATAAGCGTGTCGTAAGTCATACTCAAATATGCCACGACGCACAGCTTTATGAGCGGCATCTTGGTCCGCCTTTAAGATCGTTGTATAGACATCGATTCCCTGAGAATAAATCGCCTCACCGTATTGAGTAAAAAGTAACTGTCGAACCATTTCTGCAGGGAAGTCTGCGCGCACAGTAAATTCATTACCCAAGCCGCGAATACGCAACTCCTCAATCATGGCTATTTGATATTCCTCAGAGCTGATGTATCCCAAATCGCGCATGCGCTGCAAGATATATTCCTGACGAATTTTGGCTCGTCGGAAATTCGAGACAGGGTTATACGCGGAAGGCGCCTTTGGTAATCCTGCCAACATTGCAGACTCTGCAATCGTGATGTCTTTTAATTCTTTGCCAAAGTAAATCTGGGCGGCACTTGAAAAACCATAAGCCCTTTGACCCAAGAAAATCTGATTCATATAGATTTCAAGAATCTTATCTTTTGTTAGTTGCGCCTCGATTTCCCAGGCCAATAAAACTTCATAGATTTTTCGACTGAATGTTTTCTCATTGCTCAGGAAAAAGTTTCGAGCCACCTGCATGGTGATGGTGGAAGCGCCCTGAGATAAATTTCCCCGCAAATTAGTCAAGGTAGCCCTCAAAATCCCGACGTAGTCGACACCGCCATGGGAGTAGAAGCGATCATCCTCAATAGCTAAGACAGCATTACGCATGCTTTTTGGAATTTCAGCCAGTGGGATCACTTTGCGGCGCTCTTCCCCAAACTCGCCAATCAAAACCTTATCTGCCGTATAAATTCGGAGCGGGGTTTTCGGGTTGTAATCGGTTAAAGCTGAGATTTTCGGTAAATTTGGTTTGGCTACTAAAAATGCGTAGCCCATCAACAGCGTCACTACCATTGCAAACACCACGCCAATAATCAATATGGCTTTCACCAAAGGATTGCTAGAGGATTTTCGGGTTGAGTCAGGCCCCACTCGGGAGTATCGCGGACTTCTATCGTCTTGACGGCTTGGGCGCTGATTTTGCGGCGGCTTGTCTTTTGGGGGGAGGGCCATAAGCTCAAATTATAGGGTGCTTAAGTAATTTGCCTAAAAGTTCCAAAACCCTTGTTTTTGAGTTTTGATGCCTGTCTTGTCTGACATGAGCTTCAAACCAAGCCGATGGCTATTCCTTCCCTAAACTTGAAAATAAGGTCATGCCATCTCGCCATATTTCCCCCCAATCTTTCGACGATATTTTGAGTGAGCTTGGTGATGATCCAGCTATTCCTGATCCCCATGGAATTCGTAAACCCAGTTACCCCAAGGGCAGCCCTTTAAAGCCCTCAACACCAAACAAAGATCGAACCGAGCCAGAGGCCTTCGGTAGCCAAAATCTATTGGGTCAGATTCCAAAATTAGGAGGATTCCTTGCTTTTGCTGCCTGCGTTTTCGGTACTAGTATTGCGCTTTTGGTTGGCTATGACTCTCTAAAAACAAGTTCCCAAGCTCAGATCCAAGAGTCGCATAAGGAAATTACTGATCTTAAAAAAGAATTCATTCTGTTACGTACTGAATTGCAAATGGAGCAAGACGACCTATATGAAGCAATGGATTTAATAGAAGTGAGTGTTCACTCATTAATAGAAAATAAGTTAACCCATAAAGTTACCGCCAAGCCTCAAGCGCTTCCTCATGAGGTGGAGTTACGTCGCTGGCGATATTTGGGGGCTAGCCAAATGGGGGGCTCCCATCAGGCATTTTTTGATTCTGGGCAAGGCACTGTGATGTTTCAAAAGGGGATGCTTGTTTTGGGAGATTGGCGCTTGACTCAACTTGATAAAGATCTGGCCACTCTAAGCCATAGCAAAGGCAAAACCCTAAGTCTCAAATCCTCGAAAACCGAATAAAGCAGACCCCATAACGCATGCACCAAAACATTCAAAAATTCAGTTTTTGTATTGGCCTCTTATCCATTTTTTTTCTTAGTCCAATACGCGCCAACATGCCCGCACAAAACTTGCTGGAAGCCCCCATTAGTTTGCAATTTACCGATATTGAAGTGACTGCGCTTTTGCAGGTGCTTGCAAAACTTTCTAACACCAACTTTTTGTTAAGCGAATCCATCAAAGGCAGGATGACGATTGAACTCAATAACACGCCCTGGCATACAGCGCTTGATGCGATTCTAGCGAGTAGGGGATTACGGCTAGTTCGTAACGGCGATATTTACTGGATTGGTCCTCATGCAGAAATTACCGCATTCCAAAAGTATCGTCGTGAAGATGCTGCCCTACCCTTTGGTGGCGACCACGTTAACAGCCCAAGGCAAATACTCATTGAGGCCCGCATTGTAGAAGCTGATGAGCGCTTTGCCCGTGAACTAGGGGTGAAGCTTGGCTACCAAGCGAATTCCTTAGGTGGCAACCCGGATCAGAAAGTTTCTAGCAATGTTGATTTAGGTGGATCGGGCTTAAGTGGATTTAATCCAGCAACTGTGGCTACAACTCTAGTCTCTAGAAATGGGAGTCGTCTTTTACAAATGGAACTATCAGCCCTTGAATCGGATGGCCAAGGCAAGATTCTTTCTAACCCCCGCATCATGACCGGTGATCAAGTGAAAGCTACTATCGAACAAGGTACTGAGCTCCCCTATCAAACGACCTCACAAAATGGCAGTAAATTGCAATTTCGGAAGGCTAATTTGCGCTTAGAAGTTTTGCCAAAAATTCATCCTGACGGAAAAATCTCCATGCTTGTTGGCATTAATAAGGACACCGTTGGTATGAAAACAGAGCAGGGATACGCCATTGATACTAAAAGTTTGAGTTCTGAGGTGACCGTTGAGAGCGGAGGAACAGTCATTATTGGGGGTATTTTTCAGACAACCGAAAGGGAAGATGAAGTCAAAATCCCCTTGCTAGGTGATATTCCTCTCATTGGCCACTTATTTCGCCATAAATCTAAATTACAAGACAAAACTGAGCTACTTGTCTTCCTAACGCCTACCGTTATTGATAAACCCTAATAAAATCAAAGGGTGAACTCTCCGACGAATAATATCTTTCTCATTGGCCTCATGGGC
Source organism: Polynucleobacter sp. UB-Piko-W3 (assembly GCF_018881635.1). Lineage (GTDB taxonomy): Bacteria > Pseudomonadota > Gammaproteobacteria > Burkholderiales > Burkholderiaceae > Polynucleobacter. The sequence goes on along the minus strand of NZ_JACVPY010000004.1, from coordinate 26,105 downwards.
GCTGGTAAGTCGACCGTGGGCAAAATGCTGGCTAAGAAATTAGGTCGCCGCTTTCTAGATGCTGATCATGTGATTGAAGAGCGCTGTGGCGTCAAGATTCCAGTGATCTTTGAGATGGAAGGCGAAGAAGGGTTTCGTAAACGAGAGGCGCAAGTCATTCGAGAAATTACAAATGAGCATGACATTGTCTTAGCCACGGGTGGTGGTGCTGTTTTATTTCCCGACAACCGTCAAGCGCTCCGCGAGCATGGTACCGTCATTTATCTTCATGCAAATCCAAATGAGCTTTGGCATCGTACTAAAGGGGGCGACGGACGCCCTTTGCTTCTCAATGGCGATACCAAACAAATTCTGGAAAATTTATACACTATTCGTGATCCTCTTTATCGCGAAATCGCCGATCATGTGATTGAAACTGGCAAGCCCAGCGTGAATCAGCTGGTCAATACCTTAATCATGCAACTTGAACTTTCCGCTTAAATATACTGGCACTATGATGAAAACACTTGAAGTTGATCTTGGTAACCGTAGCTATCCAATCTATATTGGCAGCGATCTCATTGATCAAGCCAGCTTGTTTAGCGCCTGTGAAAAATCCACTTCAATTTATATCGTTACTAACACTACAGTTGCGCCGCTTTATGCAGCCCGCCTGACTAAGACCTTAGAGGTATTTGGTAAGTCCCTTAGAACGATCACCCTTCCGGACGGCGAGTCCTATAAAGACTGGAAAAATCTTCAGCTTATTTTTGATGATCTTTTAAAGTTTGGCGCCGATCGGCAAACTATGTTGATTGCTTTAGGTGGTGGTGTGATTGGCGACATGACAGGCTTTGCTGCCGCCAGCTTCATGCGTGGCGTTCGCTTCATTCAAGTACCAACGACCTTATTGGCCCAGGTTGATTCTTCAGTTGGCGGTAAAACTGGCATCAATCACCCTTTGGGTAAGAATATGATTGGGGCATTTCATCAGCCTGTTGCGGTAATTGCAGACCTCAACACACTAAAAACTTTGCCACCGAGAGAGCTCTCAGCAGGCCTTGCCGAAGTGGTAAAACATGGTGCCATTGCTGATGCTCAATTTTTAGATTGGATTGAAACAAATACAGGGGCATTGCTGGCCTGCGATACAAACGCTATGGGACATGCAGTACTGCGTTCTTGTGAAATTAAATCTGCAGTAGTTTCCGCAGATGAGAGAGAGGGCGGCATTCGTGCAACTCTCAACTTTGGCCATACATTTGGACATGCGATAGAGGCTGGCATGGGTTATGGCGAATGGCTTCATGGGGAAGCTGTTGGCTGCGGCATGGTGATGGGTGCTGACTTATCTTACCGTTTAAACCTCATTAGCAAAGCTGAGCTCGAACGTCTCACCAAGATTATCAAATCAATGAATCTGCCTACTGTTCCACCTAAATTTGGCGCAGAACGTTATATGGAGCTGATGCAAGTGGATAAGAAAACTGAGGGCGGCCAAATTCGCTACGTCATCCTAGAGAAGATGGGTAAGGCTCAAATTAAGAGCGTACCTGATACCCAAGTGATCGAAACTTTATCTGCTACTGGTGCAGCCTAAAGACTTAAGGTTTAATCAGCCCAATCTTCACAGCCTGACCAGCCTGAGCACTAGCAAACTGCGTCAAATCATTTAAGAGCTCTCGGCCAGTTTTGGTATCGAGCCACAAAGGCGTTGCCATGGTGCCTGCCCAACGGTAGTGATAACCGCCAGACTTCGCTGCCACCCAAATTTCGTGTAAAGGTGGCTGGGTATTGACCACAATTACGCTTTTATCCCTAAAGCGGATATTGATGACATTCCCGCCTTGGCGTTCCACATCTAAATCCAGATCCAATTCGTCATCAGCAGCCTCCAAGGCTACTTCAATAGACTGCAATAAATTGCTGCCTAGCTGATGAAACTGCTTGTCATCAATGGCTTCCACGGTCAAATTATTTGGATTCATTCCAGAGTCCTGCATGCTATATTCAATCATTCGTTTTAGAGACATTCATGATATCGATTCTTAATAGAGCCTTTGGCATTGCCCTACTAATAGCCCTAGTTGGATGTGGGGTTAGGGGTCCTTTGTATATGCCAAATCCACCCAGTGCGCCACCAGCCCCTACAGAGCTGGAACCTAAAGGCAGGCTCTATCCACCACAAAACCCTGCTAGTACCAGCAATTCATCACCGGCAAAGCAATGACAAGTAAAGCAATTCCACTTCCACCATTATCTGGATTTACTGAACGCGAAGGTAATTGGCACGCTGAAGAAGTTCGGCTGGCGGATTTAGCAAAAGAATTTGGTACGCCACTTTATGTCTACAGCAAGAAAGCTCTGACTGAAGCTTACCAAGCTTATGACAAGGCCTGCATTGATAACAAAGGCAAACGTCGCGCACGCGTACATTACGCCATGAAAGCAAATAGCAATCTGGCAGTGATTGATTGCTTTAAAAAACTTGGTGCAGGGTTTGACTTAGTGAGCGGCGGAGAATTAGCGCGTGCATTAGCAATCGGTGCCGATCCTAAAAGCCTCGTATTTGCCGGCGTCGGAAAATCCGCTACTGAAATCGCTGCAGCTCTAGAGGCTGGAGTTAAGTGCATCAACGTTGAGTCAACTGCCGAACTGCATAATATTAATCGTGTTGCTAACAAGCTAAACTGCCGCGCGCCAGTATCTTTACGCGTAAATCCAGATGTCGATGCACAAACACACCCTTATATTTCCACTGGCTTAAAAGGAAATAAATTTGGCATTGCGTATCACGAAGTTTTAAAAACATATCGTGAGGCTAGTCAACTCTCACAGATTGATGTGGTGGGCATTGATTGTCATATTGGCTCTCAAATTGTTACTACTGCGCCCTACTTAGACGCTTTGGATAAAGTTTTAGACTTAGTAGAGCAGCTTCAGAAGGAAGGTATTGTGATTCACCATCTTGATTTAGGTGGTGGCCTCGGAATTTCCTATAGCGATGAAACACCGCCCGATATTACCGATTTCACGAATGCACTTTTAAACCATGTAGCGGGGCGTGGCTTTGCTCATTTAGATATTGTTCTAGAGCCTGGCAGATCCTTAGTAGGCAATGCTGGCGTGCTCCTCACCACCGTTCAATACCTTAAACCTGGTGCCGAGAAAAACTTCTGCATTGTTGATGCCGCTATGACAGAGTTGATGCGTCCAGCCTTATATGAAGCGCATCATGGCATTGTTCCCGTTCAAACGAAAGAAGCTAAGAGCTCGATCTATGATGTTGTAGGGCCAGTCTGCGAGTCTGGCGACTGGTTGGGAAGAGATCGCAAACTTGCTGTGGAAGAAGGCGATCTTCTAGCAATTCTTTCAACTGGGGCTTATGGTTTTGTCATGGCATCTAACTACAACACTCGCCCAAAACCAGCTGAGATTATGGTTGATGGAAAAAATGTTTACGTCATTCGTGCGCGTGAAAAAACATCTGACTTATTTGCAAGCGAAACCATCTTGCCAAAGTAATTTCTTGGAAATGGAAGCAAAATAAAAACCCCGCCACCTGAGCGGGGTTTTTATTTGAAGCTGAGAATCATTTCTTAATGTAAGCCAGCCATGTAATCAGAAACTGCCTTCATTTCTGCATCAGAAAGCTTAGTGGCAATGGCAGTCATTTGGCTGCTATTTTTACGAACACCTTCACGGAATGCGATCAGCTGCGCATTCGTGTAATCAGCCCATTGGCCACCTAAGAGTGGATATTGAGCGGCAATACCGGCGCCGGTTGGACTGTGGCATGCAGCGCAAGCTGGAACGCCTTTTGCAGCAATACCGCCACGATAAATACTTTGACCTAATTCAATAGTTTCTTTGTTTTGAGCTACCCCCTGCGAAAGAGGCTGCTTCACTAAATATGCAGAAATATTTTGCATATCTTCCTCAGTCAATGCCGCAGCCATACCCATCATGATCGGGTTAGCACGACTACCCTCTTTGAAGTTTTTCAATTGCTTATTTGTGTATGCAGCATGTTGTGCAGATAACTTAGGCCAGGCACTGACTGCGCTTTGACCTTTAGGGCCATGGCAAGTAATGCAAGCTGTAACGCCACGTTTTGCATCCCCATTAGAGTAAAGAGCCTCGCCAGCAACAGGATCAACCTTTGGCTTGCCTGGCACTCCAGCCTTGGCTTGAGCTGGAGGCATTGGAGCTGGATCGGCGGCCATAGCAGCTCCAGAAATACCTATCAGAGCGAAAATAGAGAGAACCGCAAAACTAGCACGCAAACCAGTTAATTTGGAGATTTTGGAGCTTTGACGCATTATGTTTACCTTGGCAAAAATTCCTAAAAGTGTTTGGGCCCTATATTTACAACTCTTTTACCCAACACCATGAATTATTTCATGATTTTACAATAGCTTCAGGACATGTCTAAACTCTTTCAAGCCCGATTCGCCACCACAGTCAATGACACCCATTACCTGCCCGCCACACCTTTGCGTGAGGTGGCATTTGCTGGCCGCTCAAATGCTGGTAAATCCAGCGCTATTAACGTTCTATGCAATCAAAAAAGGCTTGCTTTTGCCAGTAAAACGCCTGGTCGCACCCAACACATCAACTACTTCGGGCTTTTCGCCAAAGATGAGCTTTTAGCCTATCTAGTGGACTTACCAGGCTACGGCTATGCCGCGGTCAACCATGAGACTAAATATCACTGGAATAGCCTTCTCAGTGACTATCTTCAGGAACGTGAGCAACTAGTCGGCATGGTTCTCATTGTGGATGCCCGGCGCGGCATCACCGACCTGGATGAGCAAATGATTGAGTGGTTTGTACCTACCGGTAAACCGATCCATATTTTGCTGAGCAAATGCGACAAACTCAATAAAAGTGAGTGCAAACATGCTCTTGAGGCTGTTCAGAAGCAATTACAACAATACGACCCGGCGTTGCCAGACGGTACTGGTCACTCTAAGCAACTTACGGCACAATTATTTTCAAGTACAAAACGGATTGGCCTTGAAGAGGCAGATAATTTAATTATTAAATGGCTATTTGAACCAGAAACCCACGAAGATGAAATCACCAACTAACTCTTTGCTCAACTTTCCAGGGCACCGCCCACGCCGCATGCGTCGTGATGATTGGTCGCGGCGCCTCATGCAAGAAAATAGTCTTTCTGCAAATGACTTGATCTACCCTGTGTTCTTACTAGAGGGCAAAGGTAAATCCGAGGCAGTTGCTTCGATGCCAGGTGTCAATCGTGTTTCATTAGACTTACTGTTTAATGTTGCACAAGAATGTGTAGATTTAGGCATTCCAGTTTTAGCTTTATTTCCGGTGATTGATACAGCATTAAAAACACCTGATGGCAGAGAAGCCTTTAATCCAAATGGTCTCATTCCTAACGCGGTTCGCGAACTCAAAAAACGCTTTCCTAATTTAGGCATCATGACGGACGTTGCGCTTGACCCATATACCAGCCATGGCCAAGACGGCGTCCTCGATGAACAAAGTCGCATACTTAACGATGAGACTACTGCGATCTTAGTACAACAAGCAACCACTCAAGCGGAAGCTGGTGTAGATATCGTTGCGCCATCAGACATGATGGATGGGCGCATCGGAAAAATTCGGGAAGCGCTCGAACAAAAGAAATTGATTCATACGCGCATCATGGCTTATTCAGCTAAATACGCCTCTGCGTTTTATGGCCCATTTAGAGATGCCGTAGGCTCAGCCAAGAACCTGGGCAAAGCAGACAAAAAAACCTATCAAATGGATTGCGCCAATGGCAACGAAGCTTTGCGGGAGGTTTCCCTCGATATTAGTGAGGGCGCAGACATGGTCATGGTTAAGCCCGGAATGCCCTATTTAGATATCCTGCGTCGCGTTAGGGAAGAATTTGATTACCCCACTTATGCCTATCAAGTGAGCGGTGAATATGCCATGCTCAAAGCTGCTGCACAAAATGGCTGGCTAGATCACGACGCTGTGATGATGGAATCTTTACTGGCATTTAAACGGGCTGGTGCAGATGGCATTCTGACTTACTTTGCACTCGAAGCTGCAAGACTCATTAAGTCAGGCAAGTAAGGCTTCATTGAGCTGGTCGCCAACTCTGATATCGCCAGAGTCTAAAACTTGAGCTCTAATGCCGCCTCTGTTTTTAAAAGCTGATAAAAAGTTTGGTTTTTCACTCAGTTTTGCTGGGCGCTCGCAAGGAATACACAACTCTGTGGCCCTCAGCCTAATGAAGCCTAGAGAGAACTCCTTTCCAATTAATTGATTGAGAGCATCCGAACTCATACCCTCAATGACAATATTTCTTCTAGTCTCACTAGCAAGATAGGCCTCTAATCCACTTGCCTCTAGCTCTTGATTAGCATCTTCAATTCCGGCCAACGCAATGAGCGATACATCTCTGACCTTTGCTGGAATTGAACCTGAGAATGCGCCGATACCAAGCGCATATCTATCGCCCTCAATTCCTGCCCCAACAATTAGTCTTACGCTCTCCCTTTTATTCATTGACTCCCCGGCCTGAGAAGCTATATAAATAGAATGTATTCTGGGCATGAACTAGCTCTAAGGTAACTTTTGTAGGCGGTCAATGAAGCGTTGGGGTGGCATATAGCCAATCACGCGCTGATCTTTTTGTTCTTCAGAGTTGAGATTGAAGAACAAAATACCTGGCGGGCCGAATAAACCAAAGCGCTTCATTAAAGCTTGATTGTCAGGGCTATTCTTTGTCACATCAGCCTGTAACAAAATAAATTGTTTTAATTCTTTACTCACTTCTGAGTTGGCAAAAGTATTGATCTCCATCTCTTTACAGCTGATGCACCAATCTGCATAAAAATCGAGTAACACCAATTTTTTCTCTTGCTTTGCTTGACGAAGTTGTGCATCAAGCTCTTCCAGAGAGTGAATCACTGCGAAAGACAAATCACCAACTTGATGAATTTTTTGTCCATTGATTATTTTTACAGACCCACTGACATCCTTCTGCCCCAGCAATGGAGATGCTATCCAGGCTGCGGTTGCCACGAGCAACACCCCCAAGGTGCGCTGTAACCAAACCATCCAAATACCGGTCGAAGGAATCAAAACGCGGGCCTCAATGGCAATGAAGAGGAGCGGCAAGCCCATTCCCAAGGCCATGACAAAAAGCAATCCAGCACCTAAGGACATAGATCCAGTTTGGGCAATAAATGCTAATACGCCTGCCAATGGTGCCGTGATACAGGGGCTTGCGACTAAAGTAGAGATTCCGCCTAAAGCGAAGGCACCAAAGACGCTACCGCCCTTTTGACGTCCTGCCAGACGATCAACCTGCTGGTGCCATGAATGCGGTAAACGTAGCTCATACAACCCAAATAAGCTCCCTGAGAGGGCCAATAGCAATAAAGCAAAGGCAGCCAATGCAACTGGGCTTTGTAAAACCCTTTGTACGCTACCCCCTAAAGCAGCCATCAAGGTTCCTGCCAAGGCATAGACCATGGCCATACCCAACACATAAGAGAGTGCCAAGAGGCTTGCACGCCCCTTAGAAATCGCTTTACCACCTTGCGAACCAAAGATCACGCTAGAGAGAATCGGGAGCATTGGTAAAACGCAAGGCGTAAACGCCAATGCAAGGCCCAACACAAAGAAAGCCAAGAATAAATAAGCTGTAGACGTGTTTGCTAAAAAGCGGCTAATCGCATTAATGTCATCTCGATCACGCCACAAATCGGCCAAACTGAATTCGACTTTGGATTGGGCTATATTTTGTGAACCTTCAAAAGCTTTTGGTATTGGTGCTGCTTTAACACCAGGCGCAGCTAACAAAAACTTTAAAGTCATGGGTGGATAACAAATACCGGCTTCTGCACAGCCCTGTAGACCAACTTCAATATGAAGTGGTTTTCCTACTTCTGGCTTTACATCCAACAGCACTATCAATGGCTGCTTATAAATCTGCATTTTTTTCTGAAAAGTTTCATCAAACTTTTCAATGCCCAATGGCAGTGAGGGGCTTATTTTATATAGCTTAGAATCCTCTACGCCTACATCAAATTTAAGCGATTCCTGATAGATGTAATAACCCTTAGCAGGAATAAATTCAATCTCAAGCTGATTAGAATTTTGTAACCAAGTTGCCTCTACCCGAAACGCTTTTTCTGGCGGCAAAAAATCTGGCGCTGCAAATACATGCGTCGATAAGAGCAGTAATAGCCCAAAAAAATTTGTCAGAAAATAAGACAATCTCATATCTTTGAATTTACCTCAGAGCCAACCCACTGACCATATTGCTGGTCGTATTGCTCTGGTGAAAAAGCCAAAATCTCAGGCAGCCCATAAGGATGACTTTCTTTGATGAATGCGCAGATCTCTTCCCATTGATGAGACATCGTTTTTGCAGACAAGAGAACTTCTTGCTCCTCGCAAACCCTTCCTTCCCAACGATAGATTGAATAAATTCCTTCATTCATCTGAACACAGGCAGCAAGATGTGCCTCAATCAGGGCTTTAGCTAAGGTTGTAGCAGCCTCTATACTCGGCAGAGCAGTCACCACTACCAGAAGCTGATTGGAATTGACTGAGAGGTTTTGAGGCATACCGTATTTATAAACCTATTAATGAAAAAAGCCAGACCGAAGCCTGGCTTTTGAAATGGCTGTGAGACTTAAGCCTCTTCAACCGTAGCTGCTGTTTCATCAACCTCTGGACGATCAAGCAACTCAACCAGTGCCATTGGCGCATTGTCGCCATGACGGAAGCCAAACTTCAAAATACGAAGGTAGCCACCCGGACGCGTTGCATAACGTGGACCAAGCTCTGTGAAGAGTTTAGTCACGATATCGCGATCACGTGTGCGATTGAATGCCAAGCGACGGTTTGCCAAGTTATCTTTTTTACCTAAGGTAATTAAAGGCTCAACAACCATGCGCAATTCTTTTGCCTTTGGCAAAGTGGTTTTAATCACTTCGTGCTCCAAAAGAGAATTGGACATATTGCGCAGCATCGCCAAGCGATGTGAAGATGTTCTATTGAGTTTGCGTAAGCCGTTTCCGTGACGCATGATGCTTCCTTTCTAATTATTTCTCAAGGTTAGCTGGAGGCCAGCTTTCGAGTTTCATGCCAAGACTTAAGCCACGAGCAGCCAATACGTCTTTAATTTCATTCAAAGACTTACGACCCAAATTAGGCGTCTTCAACAATTCATTCTCTGTACGTTGAATCAAGTCACCGATGTAGTAAATATTCTCAGCCTTCAAGCAGTTTGCAGAGCGAACTGTGAGCTCGAGATCATCAACCGGACGCATCAACATTGGATCAACCATTGAAGAGCGGCTTGGTGCGAGATCGCCAGAAACTTCGCTACTCTCAAGAGCTGCGAATACAACCAACTGGTCAACCAAAATAGTTGCTGCTTGACGAATTGCTTCCTCAGGCGACAATACTCCGTTTGTTTCGATAGTCATTACGAGACGATCGAGGTCGGTACGTTGTTCAACACGAGCAGATTCAACAGCATAGCTAACACGACTTACTGGGCTAAATGAGGCATCCAATACGATACGACCGATGATCTTAGTAGTTTCGTCGTTGTATTGACGCACGTTACCTGGGACATAGCCACGGCCTTTTTCAACCTTGATCTGCATATCTAACTTACCACCTGCAGATAAGTGAGCGATCACATGATCAGGATTAATGATTTCTACATCGTGTGGCAAATCGATATCTTTTGCTGTAACGACGCCTGGGCCTTCTTTACGCAAATTGATAGTCACTTCATCACGTGACTGCAACTTAAATACGATACCTTTGAGATTGAGCAGGAGATTAACTACGTCCTCTTGAACGCCATCTAAGGTGGAATATTCATGAACTACACCTGCAATTGCTACTTCAGTTGGCGCATAACCAACCATCGAGGACAAAAGTACACGACGTAATGCATTTCCGAGTGTGTGGCCATAGCCACGCTCGAACGGCTCCATAACAACCTTAGCTTGGTTGGCGGAAAGCGCTTCAACAGAAATAATTTTTGGCTTGAGCAAATTTGTTTGCATATTTTTTCCTTGATAGTGCCTAATTAGCGTGAATACAATTCAACGATCAAACTTTCATTAATTTCACCGCTAATTTCTTCGCGGTCTGGCACTTGCTTGAACGTTCCCTCCAGCTTGCCTGCGTCAACTGAAACCCAGCTGATAGCAGTCATTTGCTGAACTAAATTGAGTGATTCTGTAATACGTGTTTGCTTCTTCGCTTTTTCACGGATAGCAACCACATCACCAGGCTTAACTTGAATGGATGGGATATTCACTGGACTACCATTGAGCAAAATTGCGCAATGAGAAACCAACTGACGTGCTTCTGCGCGTGTTGAACCAAAGCCCATGCGATAAACCACATTGTCTAGACGTGACTCAAGCAACTGGAGCAATGTTGCACCAGTATTGCCCTTACGACGCTCAGCTTCTGCGAAGTAACGACGGAATTGACGCTCTAAAATGCCGTAGATACGTTTAACCTTTTGCTTTTCACGCAATTGATTACCGTAATCTGATGTTCTTGAGCCAGACGTACGACCATGTTGACCAGGCTTAGTATCTAACTTGCACTTGTCTGACAGGGCGCGACGTGCGCTCTTTAAAAATAAGTCGGTACCTTCCCGACGTGCTAATTTGGCCTTAGGCCCTAAGTAACGTGCCACGATGCTTTCCTTTCTTTGCCGCAGTCTTGCGACCAGCGGTGAGTTCACCCTTTAAATCAGATGAACAGTGGGCTTTTAATAAAAAACTACTCAACTTTTTACTACTAACTCCACAGCTTAAATACGACGACGCTTTGGAGGACGGCAACCATTATGTGGGACTGGAGTGACGTCTTGAATCTCAGTGATCTTGATTCCCAAAGAGTTCAATGCGCGAACTGCTGATTCACGACCTGGGCCTGGACCCTTGATTTGAACTTCCAAGTTCTTGATACCGCATTCAACAGCTGCCTTACCAGCAACTTCTGCGGCTACCTGAGCAGCAAAAGGTGTTGATTTACGGGAACCTTTGAAGCCCTGGCCGCCAGAGGTTGCCCATGAAAGCGCATTTCCTTGACGATCAGTGATCGTAATAATGGTGTTGTTAAAAGAAGCGTGAACGTGCGCGATACCGTCAGCAACGTTCTTTTTAACCTTCTTGCGCGTGCGCTGTGAAGCAGCAGAAGCGGATTGTTGTTTTGCCATGTCAATAAACTTTCTTGATTATTTCTTCAGTTGCACGCCAGACTTGCGTGGGCCCTTACGGGTACGTGCATTGGTCTTAGTACGCTGTCCACGTACAGGCAGGCCCTTACGATGACGTACGCCACGGTAGCAACCTAAGTCCATCAAACGCTTGATGCTCATAGTTACTTCGCGACGAAGGTCACCTTCGGTGATGAACTTACCTACTTCATCACGCAACTTTTCCAAGTCAGCGTCAGTAAGATCTTTGATTTTTTTATCAATAGCAACACCTGTGGTTTGGCAAATTTTGCGAGCACGAGTTGTGCCAATGCCAAAAATTGCTGTCAAACCAATGACAGTGTGTTGATGATTTGGGATGTTTACCCCAGCGATACGTGCCATGAGATTTCCTCTTAATTAACTAGATCAGCCTTGACGCTGCTTATGACGTGCGTCTGAAGAACAGATCACACGCACAACACGTTTGCGCTTAATGATCTTGCAATTTCTGCAAATACACTTAACGGATGCTAAAACTTTCATAACTCACCTCTTAAAAATAGGTACTACTAAATCTTTACTTCGCCCGGAATATAATTCTGGCGCGCGTCAGGTCGTAAGGAGTCATCTCCACTGTTACCTTATCTCCCGGCAAAATACGGATGTAATGCATCCGCATCTTTCCAGAAATGTGCCCTAGAACTACATGTCCGTTTTCAAGCTTCACGCGAAACATTGCGTTCGGCAAATTCTCAACAATCTCACCCGCCATCTGAATTGCATCGTCTTTAGACATTCAGTTAGGCGCCCATATTAAAGTTGGCTTTTTTCATCAAAGAGCCATACTGTTGCTGCATTACGTATGACTGAACCTGAGCCATGAAATCCATCGCAACAACAACAATAATCAACAAGGAAGTACCGCCGAAATAAAACGGCACGTTGTACTTCAACACTAAAAATTCTGGCAACAAGCAAACCAAAACCATATAAATTGCACCAGCCAATGTCAAACGCACCAAGATCTTATCGATATAACGTGCCGTTTGGTCACCTGGACGAATACCGGGAACAAACGCACCACTCTTCTTGAGGTTCTCAGAAGTATCACGGCTGTTAAATACCAAAGCGGTATAGAAAAAGCAGAAGAAGATAATTGCTGCCGCATACAGAATGGTGTACACGGGTTGACCTGGGGCCAAAGTAGCAGCCAAGTCTTTAATAATTCTGCTGAACATATTAGTTGGCTCGCCTGATGTAAACCAGCCAGCAATCGTTGCAGGGAACAAAATAATTGAAGAAGCAAAAATAGGAGGAATAACGCCTGCCATATTTAACTTCAATGGGAAGTAGGAAGATTGACCGCCATAAACCTTGTTGCCTACTTGACGCTTAGCGTAGTTCACTAAGATACGGCGCTGACCGCGCTCTACAAACACTACAAAATAGGTCACTGCCACGCAAATCACAACGATGAGCAATGCAGAAATAATATTCATCGAGCCAGTACGAACTAACTCTAACAAGCTAGCTAATGCGCTTGGCAATCCAGAAACAATGCCGCCAAAAATAATGATAGAAATACCATTGCCAAGGCCGCGCTCAGTAATTTGCTCACCAAGCCACATCAAGAACATCGTACCAGTGACTAAGGTCACAACAGTATTGAGTTCAAACATCAAACCTGGATTTAATACCAAGCCAGGCTGAGCTTGCAAAGCAACTGAGATTCCCAAAGCCTGGAAAGTCGCCAATAGTACGGTGCCATAACGGGTGTACTGAGTAATCTTACGTTGACCTGCTTGGCCCTCTTTTTTCAGAGCCTCTAAAGATGGGAGAACAATGGTCATTAACTGCATGATGATCGATGCAGAGATATAAGGCATGATTCCCAAGGCAAATACAGTGAAGCGCGATAAAGCGCCGCCCGAGAACAAGTTGAACATCCCCAAGATACCGTCTTTTTGATCTGCAAATAACTGAGCCAATTGGTCAGGATCAATGCCTGGAACTGGAATATGGGCACCCAAACGGAACACGAGCAAAGCCAACACCAAGAAAATCAAGCGTTGACGTAATTCGCCAAACTTGCCTCCTGCCGCTGCAGTGCCTAGGTTAGTGGTAGGTGCTAATGCCATATTCAGTAAAAAGGACCTATTAAGCTACTTCAAGCAATTTGCCGCCAGCCGCTTCGATAGCTGCTTTTGCGCCGGCAGTAGCTGTAATACCTTTGAGGGTTACAGCAATCTTGAGTTCGCCAGTTTTAACAACCTTAACTGAATTGATTTGTTCACCAGCAAAACCATGTGCTTTTAAAACCAACAAGTCTACTTCTGGCAAATTGATTTTTGCTAAGTCGTTCAAAGTGATTTGACCAACGTGACGACGTGTTAAAGATACGAAACCGCGTTTTGGCAAACGACGATACATCGGCATTTGACCGCCTTCAAATCCAACCTTGTGGAAACCACCGGAACGGGATTTTTGACCTTTGTGACCACGGCCAGCAGTTTTACCAAGACCAGAACCAATGCCGCGACCAACGCGACGACGATTTTTCTTGGAGCCCTCTGCGGGTTTCAGTGTATTAAGTTGCATATTATTCGCCTATTTACTTGCTAGTTATTAACCAAGGACTTTAACTAGATAAGAAACTTTATTAATCATGCCGCGTACAGCTGGTGTGTCTTCCAATTCAGAAACAGAATTGATGCGACCAAGGCCTAAGCCACGGACAGTTGCACGATGGCTTTCGCGTGTACCGATCAAGCTGCGTACTAGCTGCAGTTTGACTTTAGAGTTAGATTTTGTCATTTGTAGATTCCTAATCTTTTAGTCTTAGCCGAGAATCTCTTCAACTGACTTACCGCGCTTAGCGGCAATCTCAGCAGGAGTACTCATCTTGCTTAAACCATCAATCGTTGCGCGAACTAAGTTGTATGGGTTTGTAGAACCGAGTGACTTAGCAACAACGTTAGTTACGCCCATTACGTCGAAAATCGCGCGCATTGGGCCACCAGCAATAATTCCTGTACCGTCTTTAGCTGGAGAAATCAAAACGCGTGATGCGCCATGTTGACCAGTAACAGTGTGTTGCAAAGTACCTTTACGCAAGGAAACTTTGATCATCTTGCGACGAGCTTCGTCCATTGCCTTTTGAACGGCAACTGGAACTTCTTTTGATTTTCCTTTACCCATGCCGATGCGGCCATCGCCATCGCCAACTACAGTGAGTGCAGCGAAGCCGAGAATACGACCACCCTTAACCACTTTAGTAACACGATTAACAGCGATCATCTTCTCGCGAAGACCATCATCACGCTCTTCGTTTTGCATCTTAGTTTGCATTTTTGCCATGTTTTTTCCTAAACCCTATTAGAACTTCAGGCCGGCTTCACGCGCAGCTTCAGCTAAGGCCTTAATACGGCCGTGATAACGATGACCGGAACGATCAAAAGCAACATCAACAATGCCTGCTTTAACAGCACGCTCAGCAACTAACTTGCCAACTTGTTTTGCAGCTTCAGCGTTGCCGCCATTTTTGATTGCTTGGCGCAAATCTTTTTCCATTGTTGAAGCAGCTGCTACAACTTTGGTTCCACATGGGCTATAAACCTGCGCAGAAATATGTGAATTGCTACGGATAACTGTTAAGCGATTTGCCAATGCTTCGGCAATGCGAATACGAGTCTGCCGAGCACGTCTTTGTCTGGATTCGTCTTTATTCATTTTCTAATCTCGCTTACTTCTTCTTAGTTTCTTTTAGATGCACAACTTCGTCGACGTATCGAACACCCTTGCCTTTGTATGGCTCTGGTGAACGGTAAGCACGAACTTCAGCTGCGACCTGGCCAACTTGCTGCTTGTTGAAGCCTTTAATAATGATTTCGGTTTGCGTTGGAGTCTCAGCTTTTACACCCTTTGGTAGGTTATAAATAATGTCGTGTGAGAAACCTAACTGCAACTTCAATGTTTCGCCTTGTGCAGCAGCACGGTAACCAACGCCTACCAAGCTGAGCTTGCGCTCAAAGCCAGCAGTTACGCCAACAACCATGTTGTTAACTAAAGCACGTGCTGTACCTGACTGTGCACCAGCTTCCGGTGAGTCGTTATTAACAACCACTGTCAATACGCCATCTGCTTGTTTCAAACCAACAGAAGGATGCAAGTTATGTGTCAAGGTACCCAATGGGCCTTTAACAGTAATGTTTGCACCGTTGATGCTGATCTCAGCGCCCTTTGGAACTGTAATTGGTGATTTGCCTACGCGGGACATATTTCGCTCCTTAAGCTACGTAGCAAATAACTTCGCCGCCCACGCCTGTTGCACGTGCTTTACGGTCTGTCATTACGCCTTGAGGGGTTGAAATAATTGCAATGCCCAAGCCATTCATTACTTCTGGAATGTCATGGCGACCTTTATAGATACGTAGACTTGGTGTTGATACACGGTCAATACGCTCAATAACAGGGCGGCCTGCGTAGTATTTAAGATCAATGTGGAGCACTGGCTTAGCGGCTTCACCTTTGATTTCAAAACTTTCGATATAGCCTTCATCTTGCAATACTTTTGCAATGGCTACTTTAACTTTTGACGACGGCATCAAGACTACGGGCTTCTGCACTGCTTGCGCATTGCGGATCCGGGTCAACATGTCGGCGATTGGATCGCTGATACTCATGAGTTCTCCTAATTCTTTCGCCGCTTACCAGCTGGCCTTGGTTAAACCGGGGATTTCGCCACGGAAGGCGATTTCACGAATCTTGCTACGAGCCAAACCGAACTTACGGAATGTGCCACGTGGGCGACCGGTTAATGAACAACGATTTCTTTGACGAATCGGGCTTGCGTTACGTGGAAGTGCCTGTAGCTTCAAGCGAGCCTCATAGCGCTCTTCATCGCTGCGGGATTGATCAGCAATGATCGCTTTGAGTTCAGCACGCTTTACAGCGTACTTCTCTACAGTTTTTGCGCGCTTATTCTCGCGCTCAATCAGGGATAGTTTTGCCACGTTAGCCTCTTAATTGCGGAAAGGGAATTTGAATGCTGCCAACAAAGCTTTTGCTTCTTCGTCGGTTTTAGCAGTCGTCGTAATACTGATATTGAGACCACGCAGGGCATCAATCTTGTCGTATTCGATTTCAGGGAAAATGATCTGCTCTTTAACGCCGATGTTGTAATTACCACGGCCGTCAAATGCTTTACCGGAGATGCCACGGAAGTCACGTACGCGTGGCAATGCAACAGTAACAAAACGATCCAAGAATTCGTACATGCGTTGACCACGCAATGTCACCATGGCACCGATTGGGTAGCCTTGACGAATTTTGAAACCTGCAATCGCTTTTTTAGCTTTAGTTACTACCGGCTTTTGGCCTGCAACCTTAGTTAAATCGCCAACTGCATTTTCGATAATTTTCTTGTCGTTCACTGCATCGCCCAAGCCCATATTCAGGGTTACTTTGGTAATGCGCGGAACTTCCATTGCAGACTTGTAACCAAACTTGGTAATCAAATCAGCAACAACTTTTTGTTGATAGTGTTCTTGAAAACGTGTGCTCATAATTTCTCCGTGCCCCTTATGCGCTTAATGTTGCGCCAGTAGTTTTGAGGAAACGCTGTTTTTTACCGTCAACGAGTTTGATACCAACACGTGATGGTTTGCCGTTACCGTCAACCAAAGCCACATTAGAAATGTGAACAGGCATCGTCTTGTCAATCATGCCGCCGGTGACGCCAGCAGCTGGGTTTGGCTTAACGCTCTTTTTATAAATATTCACGCCTTCGATCACTAGTTTGTTCTCGAGAACGTCCGTTACAGTTCCTTGCTTGCCTTTATCGCGGCCAGTCAACAAAACTACGGAATCACCTTTACGAATCTTTTTCATATCAGCCTCTTAAATCACTTCTGGGGCGAGAGAAACGATCTTCATGAACTTTTCAGTACGCAATTCGCGTGTAACTGGTCCAAAGATACGTGTGCCAATTGGCTCTAACTTAGCATTGAGCAATACCGCAGCGTTTGCATCGAACTTAATCAATGAACCGTCTGGACGGCGAACACCCTTAGCTGTTCTCACCACTACAGCGTTATAAATATCACCTTTTTTTACACGGCCACGTGGAGCAGCTGACTTAACGCTGACTTTGATGACATCACCGATACTGGCGTAACGACGCTTAGAGCCGCCCAATACCTTGATGCACAAAACTTCACTGGCGCCTGTGTTGTCGGCGACCTGCAATCTACTTTCGGTTTGTATCATTTCTAATCCCCAACTTATTAGCCAAAGGCAAACAGTCTTGGTTCCGTCTAGGGGCTTTAACGAAAGCTAAAACCCGGAATTAATGAAAAACACTGCTTCTCCAATAAAACCAGAGAAGCCTTCTATTCTACTACGTAAAACAGGGATTTGGGGGAAATTTCCACCAAAATCCCTTAAATACCTTTTGAAGCCTCTACTAAACGGGTCACAACCCAAGATTTAGTACGTGAAATTGGCTTAGATTCAGCAATTTCAACGGTATCACCCATCTTGTATGTACCAGCTTCGTCATGAGCATGGTACTTTTTGGACTGGCCAACGTACTTACCAATCACCGGATGCTTAACTTGACGCTCAACCAACACCGTCACAGTTTTTTGCATTTTGTCGCTAACAACACGGCCCACGAGGGTGCGGCGCAAGGGTTTAGATAATTCTGTCATATCCCTTTTTCCTTATTTCTGTGCAGTCTTTTGGGTAATAAAAGTCTTCACACGAGCAATGTCGCGCTTAGTCTTACCCAATTGGCTGGTATTAGTGAGTTGCTGAGTACCTTTTTGCATACGGAGCTTAAAGTTAGTCTTTAAGAGCTCTGTCAATTCTGCATTCAAGCCAGTCAGATCTTTAGCTGCTAATTCTTTATTTTTCATAATCTCTATCCCGATCAACCTAAGTGGCGAATCACGAAAGTGGTTTGTAAAGGTAACTTAGCTGCAGCAAGCTTGAAAGCTTCGCGCGCCAAAGTCTCATCTACACCGTCCATCTCGTAAAGCACTTTGCCTGGTTGAATTTCTGCTACGTAGTACTCTGGGTTACCTTTACCGTTACCCATACGGACTTCAGCAGGTTTTTGTGAAATTGGCTTGTCTGGGAAAATACGAATCCAGATACGGCCACCACGTTTAATGTGACGGGTCATTGCGCGACGTGCTGACTCGATTTGACGAGCAGTTAAACGACCACGGCCAACGGCCTTCAATCCAAAGTCACCAAAGGCTACAGAACTACCGCGTGTTGCCACGCCAGTGTTACGGCCTTTTTGTTCCTTACGATACTTGCGACGCTTTGGTTGCAGCATGCTTACTCTCCTGACTTCTGCGTATCTGCGGCAGGTGCTTCAACCTTACGCACACGCTTGATTGCTGGCTTAGCAGCAACTAACGGCTTGTCGGTTCCGGCAGCTGGTTTACGAGCAGCTGTTTTGCCTGGAGCACGACGAGTTTTCTTTTCTTCGGCAGCTGGTTCAGCAGATGGAGTAGCCACTTGAGCTTCTGCACCACGACCCAATGTATCGCCTTTGTAAACCCAAACTTTTACACCGATGATGCCGTAGGTTGTTTCAGCTTCTGATGTTGCGTAATCAATATCAGCCTTCAATGTATGAAGTGGAACACGGCCTTCACGGTACCATTCGCGACGAGCAATCTCAGCACCATTCAAGCGACCAGATGACATGATCTTGATCCCTTGTGCCCCAAGACGCATTGCACTTTGCATTGCACGCTTCATTGCGCGACGGAACATGATGCGCTTTTCTAACTGCTGGGTAATGGAGTCAGCGATCAATTGCGCATCAACTTCTGGCTTACGAATTTCTTCGATATTCACGTGCACTGGAACACCCATACGCTTTTGGAGTTCACGACGGAGAACTTCAATATCCTCGCCTTTTTTACCAATTACCACGCCTGGACGTGAGCTATAGATGGTGATACGTGCATTCTTCGCAGGACGCTCAATCACGACTTTGCTAACAGATGCATTCTTTAACTTCTTCTTCAGATAGATGCGGACATCTACGTCCTCTTTAAGCATCTTTGCGAAGTCAGTATTGTTTGCATACCAACGTGATGTCCAATTCTTCGTTACCGCGAGTCGGAATCCGGTGGGGTTTATCTTTTGGCCCATATCTTTCCTTAGTTACTCAAGGTCACGCTAATGTGACAAGTTTGTTTTTCAATTTGATTGCCACGACCCTTAGCGCGTGCTGTGAAACGTTTCAAGGATGTTCCTTTATCAACGATGACCGCTGATACCTTGAGCTCATCAATATCTGCGCCTTTATTGTGCTCAGCATTTGCAATCGCTGATTCAACTACTTTTTTCACAATGAAGGCAGCTTTCTTAGGGCTGAAATTCAAAATGTTTAATGCGCGAGCAATCGGCAAACCACGAATTTGATCAGCGACCAAACGTGTCTTTTGCGCTGAAATGCGGGCGCTCTTGTGAATAGCTTTAACTTCCATCATCATCCCCTTACTTCTTCACAACTTTCTTGTCAGCAGCGTGACCTTTGAAAGTACGGGTCAAGGCAAATTCGCCTAACTTATGACCCACCATGTTTTCTGATACATAAACCGGAACGTGTTGACGACCGTTGTGAACAGCGATTGTCAGACCGATAAAGTCTGGAAGAATCGTTGAACGGCGTGACCAAGTTTTGATCGGCTTTTTGTCTTTATTGGCTTGTGCGACTTCAACTTTATTTACTAAGCTGGCTTCGCAAAATGGGCCTTTTTTAGCTGAACGTGTCATATCTATTTTTCCTTAATCGCTTAGCGCTTTTGACGGCGTTGAACGATCATCGATGTTGTACGCTTGTTACGACGTGTACGATAACCTTTGGTTGGAGTGCCCCATGGAGATACAGGTACACGGCCTTCGCCGGTCTTACCTTCACCACCACCGTGTGGGTGATCAACTGGGTTCATTGCCACACCACGAACGGTTGGGCGAATACCACGCCAGCGATTTGCGCCAGCTTTACCAATAACACGCAAGCTGTGCTCTTCGTTGCCAACTTCACCAATTGTGGCGCGGCAATCAATTAAAACGCGGCGAACTTCACCAGAGCGCAAACGCACTTGAGCGTATACACCCTCGCGAGCTAGTAATACTGCAGAACCGCCGGCAGAGCGCGCTACTTGAGCACCTTTGCCTGGGAGGATTTCAACGCAGTGAATAGTACTACCCACTGGAATATTGCGAATCGGCAAGTTATTACCAGATTTAATTGGTGCTTCTGAACCATTCATGATTGCCTGGCCAACAGTCATGCCTTTAGCAGCTGGAATATAACGACGCTCACCATCGGCAAACACAATCAATGCAATATTGGCACTGCGGTTTGGATCGTATTCCAAGCGTTCAACTTTTGCTGGAATGCCATCTTTGTCGTTGCGCTTGAAATCCACAACACGATAGTGATGCTTATGACCACCACCCTTATGACGGGTAGTGATGTGACCATTATTGTTACGACCTGCTTTTTGGAATTGTGGCTCTACCAACGCTGCAAAAGGCTTACCTTTATGCAGATCAGGATTGACCACCTTGACCATTGAACGACGACCTGGTGAGGTCGGTTTTGTCTTCATCAAAGGCATGATTAGTTCGCCTCCGCTTCAAAGTTAATCTCTTGACCTGGCTTCAAATTCACATAGGCCTTCTTAGTGTGGTCACGACGACCTTCAAAACGGCCATAGCGCTTAGGCTTACCCTTTTGATTCACAATTTGAACTGAGTCAACTTGCACCTTAAAGAGCAATTCAACTGCTTGTTTTACATCGCTCTTGTTTGCGTCGCGAGCTACTTGGAAAACTACTTGTTCGTTTTTCTCTGCAACCATTGTCGCTTTTTCAGAGATAACAGGACCAAGCAGAACCTTCATCAGGTTGTGATCGTTTTTACGGACTTGGCTCATTTCAGCAACTCCTCAATTTTTGCGATCGCAGCCTTGCTTACCAATACTTTTTTGTATTGAACCAAAGCTAATGGATCAGCATGCTGTGGCTCACAGATGGCAACCTTATGCAAGTTGCGTGATGCCAAGTACAAATTCTCGCTAACCTGATCAACAATGATCAAGACTGAATCTAAGCCCATTGCTTTAACTTTCTCAGCTAATGCTTTGGTCTTAGGAGCATCAAGATTAAATTGATCAACCACATTCAAACGACCTTCGCGTGCCAACTGAGACAAAATAGATCTCATACCAGCGCGGTACATTTTCTTGTTTACTTTTTGGCTGAAATTCTCTTCTGGAGAATTCGGGAATATACGGCCACCTCCACGCCACAGCGGGGAAGAGCTCATACCGGCACGTGCACGACCAGTACCTTTTTGGCGCCAAGGCTTCTTAGTTGTGTGCTTAACTTGCTCACGGTCTTTTTGTGCACGGTTACCACTACGTGCATTTGCTTGATAAGCCACTACAACTTGGTGTACCAATGCTTCGTTATATTCACGTTCGAATACTTCTGGTGAAGCTTGTACGCCCGCACCTAAAGTACCGTTGTCTTGGAGAAGCTTAAGTTCCATATTCGCTCTCCTTATTTCTTCTTCAACGGTGTTTTCACCGCTGGAGTAACAATGACCTTACCGCCTGGGGCACCTGGAATGGCGCCTTTAACCATGATGAGATTACGTTCTGCATCAATGCGTGCGATGACTAAATTTTGAACTGTTTTGGTAACGTCACCAAGGTGGCCCGTCATGCGCTTACCTGGGAAAACACGACCTGGATCTTGTGCCATACCGATAGAACCTGGTACGTTGTGTGAACGAGAGTTACCGTGAGAAGCACGACCAGAAGCAAAGTGATAACGCTTGATAGTGCCTGCGTAACCTTTACCGATAGATACGCCTTGCACATCTACTTTTTGGCCTGTTGTAAAAGCAGCTTCAGCAGTAATGACTTGTCCTGGTGTCATTTCAGCGATTTTTGCTGCGTCTAATTGGAACTCGTTAAGCCCATTACCAGCCATCACACCTGCTTTAGCAAAGTGACCAGCCATTGATTTGGTAACGCGAGTAGCTCTACGTGTGCCATGTGCCAACTGGATAGCGTCATAGCCATCAGTTGCCTGGGTCTTGATTTGAGCGATTCTGTTATCGCTCACGTCGATTACGGTCACAGGAATTGAATCCCCTTCGTCCGTAAATAGACGGGTCATGCCGACCTTGCGGCCGATTAAGCCTAAGCTCATATTCATGCTCCACGCCGACTTCGATTGGTCGGCAAAATTAATTTAAGTGATTTACAAGTAAAAGTACTTCTAAATCAATAACTTACGACGTTTTTAATGCTGATAAAACCTATAATTTCGCCCAAATAATTGAGCGAAGCCTTAGATTCTATCCTGAAATGCCAGTCTTGACAAGCGAAAAGACCGGAAACAAGAAATTACTGCAACTTAATTTCGACGTCCACGCCTGCTGGAAGGTCTAATTTCATCAAAGCATCAACCGTTTTCTCTGTAGGATCAACGATATCCATCAAACGAAGATGGGTGCGAATCTCTAATTGGTCGCGGGATGTCTTGTTCACGTGTGGTGAACGCAAGATATCAAAACGCTCAATACGGGTTGGCAAAGGTACTGGACCCTTAACAACTGCACCAGTACGCTTAGCTGTGTCAACGATTTCAGCAGCAGACTGGTCGATTAAACGGTAATCAAATGCTTTAAGGCGAATACGAATTTTTTGGTTTTGCATATTAATTCCAAAGAGCGGTGTGGTGCTGCCACGTTATACATCTAAAGAGCACGGTGACATCAGCAGCACTGACGTCACCGGTTAGCAAACCGCTAAATATTATTTACTTCTACTACTTAAGCCAAAATCTTTGCAACCACACCGGCGCCAACAGTACGGCCACCTTCGCGGATCGCAAAACGTAAACCTTCTTCCATCGCGATTGGTGCGATGAGTTTTACAGTAATCGTGACGTTATCACCAGGCATCACCATTTCTTTATCTTTTGGCAACTCAATTGAACCGGTTACGTCCGTAGTACGGAAGTAAAACTGGGGACGATAGTTGTTAAAGAATGGAGTATGACGACCACCTTCATCTTTACCCAAGATATATACCTCGGCTGTAAAGTGAGTATGTGGTGTGATTGAACCTGGCTTAGCCAATACTTGGCCGCGCTCAACTTCTTCACGTTTTGTACCGCGTAACAAGATACCAACGTTATCGCCAGCTTGACCTTGGTCGAGCAATTTGCGGAACATTTCAACACCTGTACAAGTCGTTTTCAATGTTGGCTTGATACCGATGATTTCGATCTCTTCGCCAACCTTCACAATACCGCGCTCAATACGGCCGGTAACAACAGTACCGCGACCAGAGATCGAGAACACGTCTTCTACTGGCATCAAGAAGGCGCCATCAATCGCACGCTCTGGAGTTGGGATGTAACTATCGAGTGCTTCAGCCAATTTCATGATGGCTTCTTTACCCAATGGACCTTCGTCGCCTTCTAACGCCAACTTAGCAGAACCTTGGATGATGGGTGTGTCATCGCCTGGGAAGTCATATTTAGACAGAAGTTCACGAACTTCCATTTCAACTAACTCGAGCAATTCAGCATCATCAACCATATCGCATTTGTTTAAGAACACGATGATGTAAGGAACACCTACTTGGCGTGCCAAGAGGATGTGCTCACGCGTTTGTGGCATTGGGCCGTCAGCAGCAGAGCAAACCAAGATTGCGCCGTCCATCTGCGCAGCACCAGTAATCATGTTCTTTACATAGTCAGCATGTCCTGGGCAATCAACGTGAGCATAGTGACGATTAGCTGTCTCATACTCTACGTGCGCTGTATTAATCGTAATACCGCGGGCTTTTTCTTCTGGAGCAGCATCGATCTGATCGTATGCTTTTGCTTCGCCACCAAATTGCTTAGAGAGCACGGTTGCAATCGCTGCAGTTAGTGTGGTTTTACCGTGGTCAACGTGACCGATGGTGCCTACGTTTACGTGCGGTTTTGTCCGCTCAAATTTTTCTTTTGCCATTTTTGTCTGCCTTCTTTAGCTAGTCAATATTCAAAATAATGTGGATAAATTACTTCGCTTTAGCAGCCATGACTGCTTCAGCAACGTTCTTAGGTGCTTCGGTGTAATGCTTAAATTCCATAGTGTAGGTAGCGCGACCTTGGGTCAGCGAGCGTAAGCCAGTTGAATAGCCAAACATCTCTGCTAACGGCACTTCAGCGCGAACGATCTTGCCACCGCCTGGAATGTCATCCATACCTTGTAATATTCCACGACGTGATGAGAGGTCACCCATTACGTTACCCATGAAATCTTCTGGAGTTTCTACTTCAACAGCCATCATTGGCTCAAGCAATACTGGAGATGCTTTGCGCATACCATCTTTAAACGCCATTGAACCCGCCATCTTAAATGCGTTTTCATTGGAGTCAACGTCATGGTAAGAGCCAAAGAACAAGGTTGCTTTGATATCAACCACTGGATAGCCAGCCAAAATACCGGAGTTCAATGTTTCGATAATTCCTTTTTCTACTGCCGGAATGTATTCACGTGGAACTACACCGCCTTTAATAGCGTCAACGAATTCAAAACCTTTGCCTGGCGCTTGCGGCTCAAGCTTGAGCACCACGTGGCCATACTGACCGCGACCACCAGACTGCTTAACAAACTTACCTTCGATCTCTTCGCAAACCTTACGAATCGTTTCGCGGTAGGCAACCTGTGGCTTACCAACAGTTGCTTCAACGCTGAACTCACGCTTCATACGATCAACTAAAATTTCCAAGTGGAGCTCGCCCATTCCGGAAATAATTGTTTGGCCTGATTCTTCATCAGTCTTCACGCGGAAAGAAGGATCTTCTTGTGCCAGGCGATTCAAAGCAAGGCCCATTTTTTCTTGGTCAGCTTTAGTCTTTGGCTCAACAGCTTGAGAGATCACCGGCTCTGGGAATACCATGCGCTCCAAAATCACGATGCTATCCGGATCACACAATGTTTCACCAGTCGTTGCGTCTTTCAGACCAACTGCAGCAGCGATATCCCCTGCGTAAACTTCTTTAATTTCTTCACGTTGATTTGCATGCATCTGCAACAAACGACCAACACGCTCTTTCTTACCCTTAATTGGGTTGTAGATGGTGTCGCCAGACTTCATTACGCCTGAGTAAACGCGGAAGAAAATGAGCTGGCCAACGAATGGGTCAGTCATAATCTTAAATGCTAATGCGGAAAACTTCGCGCTATCAGATGCTTCACGTGTAGCAGGTGTGCCGTCTTCCAATTCGCAAGGCACTGGGGGAACATCTAAAGGAGATGGTAACAACTCAACTACTGCATCTAACATTGCTTGAACGCCTTTATTTTTGAAAGCGGTTCCGCACAACATTGGAACGATTTCATTAGCAATAGTGCGTTGACGCAATGCGCCTTTAATTTCTTCTTCGGTCAAGCCTTCGCCGCCGAGATACTTTTCCATCAACTCTTCTGAGCTCTCTGCAGCAGCTTCGAGCATTTTTTCGCGCCACTCTTCAGCAGAAGCTTGCAATTCAGCAGGAATCTCTTCGTAAGTAAATTTAGTACCTTGTGAAGCCTCATCCCAGTAGATTGCTTTCATCTTTACCAAATCGACAACGCCTTTGAAGTTTTCTTCTGCGCCGATTGGAATCTGGATCAAGATTGGATTTGCCTTAAGGCGGGTCTTCATTTGGTCATAGACCTTGAAGAAGTTCGCGCCAGTGCGATCCATCTTGTTTACAAATGCTAAACGTGGAACCCGATACTTGTTAGCCTGACGCCAAACTGTTTCAGACTGTGGCTGCACTCCACCTACCGCACAGTAAACCATGCAAGCGCCATCCAA
>NZ_JACVPY010000003.1 GCF_018881635.1 Polynucleobacter sp. UB-Piko-W3 | reverse complement strand
TTGCGAATCACAGAATCGACCCCAAAGGTCATGGTGTAGGTATCGTTACCGCCATTACCGATTAAGGTGTCATCACCTAAACCACCATCTAAGGAGTCGTTGCCAGAGCCGGTGGTGAGAGTGTTGTTAAGGTCATTACCAATACCGACAAAGTTTCCAGTACCAATAAATTCAAGATTTTCAATATCCCCAATGACGCCAGTATTGCCGTTAGTTGCTGGATTTAAAGAGTAGCTATTTAGCGTAGTGCGGATGGTATCAATCCCACCACCAAGTAGTTGCAAATTAGATGCCGCATTTGGATCCTGTGGATCATTAATTAGACCCAAGGAAGCAGGATCAGCAGCATACCAAGCGGGATTAATAACAGGGGCATTGCTATTGTTGTAATCAACATGCGTTGGACTTTCTTTTACAAAGTCACCTACGTTATCAACGAAATAAATATCATTGCCTATGCCACCAAGCATCGTATCTGCGCCAGCACCACCAACTAAAGTGTCATTACCCGTGCCGCCAATCAATACGTCATTACCTGATCCGCCCTTGATGGTATCGTCACCACCAAGACCAATTAATCCAATACCAGAGCTTGTTTGTGAGCCGTCTAAATTATCAGCGGCATTCGTAGCAACAATAATCTCAACACTAGATAGACGATCGGTATCTCCGCCGCCTGTAATGATGAGATTTCCGGTGGAAAATTCTGTAGTTAAATTAATTCCATTAAGACTATTGCCAACTACATTAGGGTCTTGCTGTGCGGCTGTTAGTCCAGGCGCAAAATAGAAAGCAACGTCTTCCCCAGAGCCGCCATCAATAGTGTCTGAACCTTTGCCACCAATAAGAGTGTCATTACCGCCATCGCCATATAAAACGTCATCCCCAGCAAGCGCATTCACCGTATCATTACCATTGCCAGCACGGATAGCATCAGAACCTGAAGAGCCCGTAATCAATTCACTAGCAGATGTTCCTAAAGTCGTTGTAATAACTTGACCTTTTGCAATACTAAAACCCACATCAATTTGAGTTAATGGAGAGCCATCAAATAGTAGGGTTTCAACAGAAGAACGAACAATATCGGTAGCGTCAGGTCCAACCAATGTTAGGGAGCCAGCACCAATCGTGATTTGATATTCATTACGAGTGCCTGAAAATACTGCAAAATCGCTACCGCCACCACCATCTAAAGTATCCCAGCCTGCACCACCTCTTAAAGTATCGCTGCCAGCACCACCAATCAGAATATTATTAAATGCATTGCCAGTGATCGTAAAATCACTAGTACCAAGATAGGTAACGTTTTCAATATTAAGGTTATTACCGCCATATAGCGTGTAATTAGATGCTGCTGGCCCAGTTGGCCAATCAGCCGCCAAGACTGCAGTGTCAATACCATCACCACCATCAATCTGATCGGAGCTTGAGTGGATCGTAATAACGTCATCCCCCGCTCCACCAGAAATACTATTGAGACCTGAGCCACCATTAATAGTGTCATTACCAATGCCGCCAGCTAAGGCATCATTACCATCACCGCCGTCAATCGTGTCGTTACCTGATCCGCCATCAATCGTGTCGTTACCAGCAAAGCCATAAATTACATCATTACCGCCGTTACCAGCAATGACATCAATTCCAGAGGTGCCCGTCATCGACTCAGAGGCATCAGTGCCCTGCTGAACAAATACAGCTTGAGTATTTAAGAGTGAAGTGGGGACGGAAAGGATTTTTCCGTCGCTAAATTTAACGTATTCAATATCATTGAAAATAACATCGCTTCCGCTTGCAGAGGAAATTGTTATTGAGTCTGCAGAATACTGATAACTCCAATATCCTAAATCACTAGCTGGTGAGTTAATAACCACCACATCAGTCCCAGTGCCTCCATGAAATACATCAAAACCATTACCACCGATCATGGTGTCATCACCTGCACCAGCGAATAAAGTATCGCCATCAAGCCAATTGGTGCTTACAGCAGTAATGATGTCATTACCTTGACCAGTTGTGATGATGTTGGCATCAGAGTTACCGGTGAATGTCGCATTGGCTACACCACTATAGATAAGATTTTCAACGCCAGATGCTTGAGATGAATTGCCCAGTGAATAGACGAGCAAACTGGTTACAACAGTATCAATACCACTACCACCTATAACAATATCGCCAGCCTCATCTGCGTAGAAAGTATCATTACCAAGACCGCCGTCCATAGTGTCATTGCCAAGGCCGCCAAAAATAGAATCATCGCCACCAGCGCCATACAGCACATCGTCTCCAGCAAGCCCAGATATAGTGTCATTGCCCATACCACCTCGGATGGCATCAGACCCAGATGTACCCGAAAGAGTCCCGCCGTTATCGCCTCCCAAAATCGTTGTAATGACCTGCCTTCTGGCAATACTTAAGCCCACATCAATTTGGACTTGCGGTGACATATCAAAGGCGATAGTTTCAACTGATGACCTCACCACATCAGTGCCATCTGACCCTATTAACGTAAGATCATTAGAGCCAAGAGTAATGGAGTAGTTATCGCGAGCACCAGCAAAAACAGCAAAGTCAGTGCCCGCTCCACCATCTAAGGTGTCATTACCTAAATCACCACGCAAAGTGTCATTACCGGCAGCGCCAGTAATCATATTGTTACCAAAATTACCAGCTAGACTGAGGTCGGCATTTCCATATCCAGAAATACCTTCTAGGTAAGCGCCTAATGTATATGAAACGCTTGAATAAATAAGGTCATTGCCAGCTGAATTATTCTCTACGACTAAATCGCCAGCATTATCAATATAGTACGTATCGTTACCCACCCCACCAATCAGAGTGTCGATACCACCACCGCCATCCAACGTATCGTTTCCAGAGCCGCCAGTAATCGTATTGCCCAGCTCGTTACCAACCAAACGAACAGCTGCAGTTATATTATCAGCCGTTAAATTTTCTATATTGCTTCCTAAGGAATAAGAAACTTTAGAGAAAACTAAATCAACTCCTTCCCCAGTATTTTCTGATACAACATCACTAGCATTATCAACATAGTAAGTATCGTTA
Organism: Polynucleobacter sp. UB-Piko-W3; assembly: GCF_018881635.1. Classification (GTDB taxonomy): domain Bacteria; phylum Pseudomonadota; class Gammaproteobacteria; order Burkholderiales; family Burkholderiaceae; genus Polynucleobacter. The sequence goes on along the minus strand of NZ_JACVPY010000003.1, from coordinate 8,056 downwards.
CCAGCACCGCCAATCAAGGTATCTGCACCAAGATCCCCAGACAATATGTCATTGCCGGCACCGCCGATAATGGTATTAACTAGGAGATTTCCAATCAATGCAACACCAGTTGAGCTATTTGCAACTAAGTTCTCAAAGTTATTTTGTAGACTATAGGTAACGCTTGTATAGACAGTATCTATGCCCTGATTTGCAGCTTCAATTAGATTGTCGCTAGAGGAGTCAATATAGTAAGTATCATCACCAAGACCGCCAGTCATGGTGTCAATACCGGCACCACCATCCAAGATATCATTTCCTGCGCCGCCCACTAAGGTGTCATTACCATCTCCAGACTGAAGAGTATCTGCTAGTGCGCCACCAAGGAAATAGTCTGTTTTTGCGGTTCCAGAAATATTAAGGTAACCATCGGTCTCGCGTGAGGCGTCTACTTTTAGACCATATCGAAAATCTTCTGTGCGAGTTGACCAATTAGTTGTATCAATTACTAAGGTTTGGCCCGCAGCAATATTAGCGTCTGCTAAAACAAAACCAAACGGGGTATTTACAGCATCGCCATTGGTAAAGGTAATTCGCTCAATACCGCCAAAGGTTGATGGCAGAACCCAGTCATTGCCAGACCCACCACCAGAGAAGCCACTAATAATTAATCTGTCGTAGCCAGTACCGCCCTGAATATTCAGATTGGCATTACCAAAAACTGCTGTGCCATTATTGCCAACCATCGTAATGACGTCATCGCCAGCGCCTGCATCCGCTTTTGCAAAATACTCCCAGATATTGAGAGAATCATTACCATCACCACCTAAGATGGTTGTTGTAGCATCGGTCCAGTTAGTGTTGTCATACACCTGCGTGATCGTGTCATCACCAGCACCGCCATCCAACAGCCCTTTGCCAGCAATCGTATCATTACCAATACCGCCTAATGCTGTACCGCCATCAGAACCAAGTTGTAGATTATCGTTACCATCACCGCCATCAAGGACATCTACACCAAGACCAGATCCACCAATAAGAGTGTCATCGCCGGTACCACCATAGAGGGTATCGTTACCAACACCTCCATCGAGGGTGTCGTTGTCGTCGCCACCACTCAAAGTATCATCTGCAGCCAATCCAAATAAGGTGTCATTACCACCATTACCGAGCAGAATGTCATCACCACCATCGGTACCCATTAAGGCATCAGGAGCACTACTACCTTGCAAGACAACCCCCGCCTCACGCAAAGTGACCTGCTGATTATCAAACTTCAGATAGCGAATCGAGTAAAGCGCATCTTGCTCTTGTGTTTGATTATTGATAATAGAAATATAGCTTTGATTAGCGCTGTCAACTAATCTAGCCCAAGTATAGGCTGAAGAATTTCCTGCATAGATTGCGGTATCAGTACCATCGCCACCATACAAGGTGTCATTACCTGTGCCACCAGTCAGAGTATCGTCACCAGCATCTGCATAGATGGTGTCATTACCTGCGCCACCAAGGAGAGTGTCATTACCATCGCCAGCAATAAAAGTATCAGCTAATGCACCGCCAAAGAAGTAATCAGCTCTTGATGTTCCAACTATATTGAGATAACCATTGGTCTCACGCGAAGCATCAATCTTGAGACCAGTCCAATAATCTTCCCAATAACGGGGATCCCAGTTAGTGGTATCGATTACTAAGGTTTGGCCAGCAGCAATATTGGAGTCAGCTAGCTGTAGGCCAAATTGTGAATTTAGCGCCTGACTGTTGATGAAACTAATTTTCTCAATACCGCTGAAAGTTGCCGGCAATACCCAGGTACTGTATTCATTGCCGGAATATCCATCGATAATTAGTTGGTCATAGCCAGCGCCACCTTGGATATTTAGATTGGCAGCCGAATCTACTGCAGTTCCATTGTTTTCATGAATGGTGATGATGTCATCACCAGCGCCTGCATCTACAGTAGCAAAGAACTCGGTAACTTGAATGTGATCATTTCCGTCGCCACCCAAGATTGTGTTATCACTTGCTGGAGCTGAACTTTCATCCCGAGTCAGTTGCCGAATCGTATCATCGCCAGCACCGCCATCTAAATAGCCTTTACCGGTAATAGTGTCATTACCAATACCGCCTAATGCTGTACCGCCATCAGAACCAAGTTGTAGATTATCGTTACCATCACCGCCATCAAGGACATCTACACCAAGACCAGATCCACCAATAAGAGTGTCATCGCCAGTACCACCATAGAGGGTATCATTGCCCTCGCCTCCATTTAGGGTATCGTCCTCGCCGCCGCCATACAGGGTGTCATCGCCAGCGCCGCCAAATAAAAAATCGTTACCGCGATTTCCATAAATTACATCATCGCCATAATCAGTGCCAAGTAGTGAAAAATCAGAGCCATCACTACCCTGTAAAGTAACTCCCGCCTCACGCATAGTCACTTGCTGATTATCAAACTTCAGATAGCGAATGGAGTAAAGCGTATCTCGTTCTTGTGTTTGATTATTAACAACTGAAACATAACTTTGATTAGCGCTGTCAACCAATCTAGTCCAGGTATAGGCTGAAGAGTTTCCTGCGTAGATTGCGGTGTCAGTGCCGTCGCCGCCATATAGTGTGTCGCTACCACCGCCGCCAGTTAGGGTATCGTCACCGGCATCAGCATAGATAGCGTCATTTCCTGCGCCGCCCACTAAGGTGTCATTACCATCACCAGACTGGAAGGTATCTGCTAGAGCTCCACCGATGAAGTAGTCAGCTTTTGCAGTTCCGGAGATATTAAGATAACCATTAGTCTCGCGCGAGGCATCAATCTTCAAACCAGTCCAGTAGTACTCTACGTGGGTGAGGTTCAAATCCCAATCTACAGTATCTACAACTAAGGTCTGGCCAGCGGCAATATTGCTATCAGCCATCACAAAGCCAAATTGTGAATTTAGGGCTTGAGTATTTTTAAAGGTAATTCTCTCAACACCACTAAAGGTGGAAGGTAGAGTCCAATTACCCCAAGCGCCACCAGCGTAACCATCAACGATCAGTTGGTCGTATCCAGCACCACCTTGAATATTAAAACCAGCAGATGAATCTGCCGCAGTCCCATTATTCTCATGAATGGTGATGATGTCATCACCACTACCTGCATCTACAGTGGCAAAGAATTCTGTTACTTGGATTTGGTCATTACCATCACCACCTAAGATGATGTTATTACTTGCAAGGGCTGAGCTCTCATCTCTAGTCCGTTGCCGAATCGTATCATCGCCAGCACCGCCATCTAAATAGCCTTTACCAACAATGGTGTCATTACCATCGCCACCTAATGCAGTGCCGTTATCAGAGCCTAACTGGAGACTGTCATTACCAATACCACCATCAAGCACATCAACACCAAGGCCAGATCCACCAATAAGAGTGTCATCGCCGGTACCACCGAAGAGAGTATCGTTACCAACGCCGCCATCCAGGGTATCGTTGTCGTCGCCGCCATAGAGAGTGTCATTACCTATTCCACCATCAAGACTATCGTTCCCAGCATATCCGTACAAAATATCATTACCATCTTTTGCATCTATATAGTCTGGGCCGATCGTTCCATATAATGTGTCAGCAATGCCGGTGCCAATAATATTGACAAAACTGCTCACTGCATTAGTCACGTTTGACATTACCACCTCTGGGTTGCCATATCCATCTGTGTAACTTGCAACAAGCCGCAATGGCTGGCCAACAACACCGGAAGTAACCTGATAAGTTAAGCTTGTTGCCCCAGAAATATTGACCCAACCCATCGGGTCAATATTCTCCCCATAAGAATATGTACCAGCCTGCCATTGATATTGAATTACACCCAAGCCATCGCTATCCCCAATAGGAACAATAGTGGGAGTTATAGTTGAACCCTTGAAAGGCGTGCTCGGAATAGTGATGCTACCAGTCGGGGAATCATTTGTATTTGCAATAATATGATCAGCACTAATAAATTTCGTTGTGCCACCAAGCACATCTGTGGTTGTAACAACCAATCGGATATCCTTGCCTACATAGCTTTGGTCATCAGGAATATTCAGCTGGTTGGAGCCCTCATATAAAGTAGCCCATAAACCACCCTTGAGCTCCTGCCATGTATAAGCTATTTGAGTAAATCCGCCATCTGCATCACCATAGAAATAAAATGGTGCCGCGATCCAACCTGCCTGAGCATACCAACCATCCATTAAAATCTGGCCTGTAGCCTCAGCATCTGGCGTAATATTGACCACGATACTTCCAGCAGTACTTAAGGTGCCGCCAGACCCTTGCAGACCCCCATTACCATCATTAAAAGTCCAATCCAGCTGCACACTTGATGGGGGCGTATCGCTTGTATTACTGTACGTAATTTGATGCAGAGCTGAGTTAACTAATGCCTGAGTGGAATTAGTATTAAATAGTAATGACAAGATGCCACCACTATTAGTGGCAACGGTACCAATGTTAATGCCATCAACGATGATCGAAGAGTTTTGCGTCAGATTGCTTAAAGTTCCAGTGCCTGAATATGCATCATCTGGGTTTGCTCCACTATGGCGAACAATATTAAGAGAGGAGTTGTTGTAGCCAAGTCGATTTAAGTCATCATCCGAAATATTGACGTCTGCATCCAAAACTACCGGAGCAGTATTTTCGTGATAAACCGGCCTACCATTAAGAATATTGTTTGAATCAAAAGAAGTATCAAGTGAGCCATTGCTGTTGTAGCGAATTACAAATGCGTTACGGCTAGTATAGGTTTCGCCACTAACTAAGATTTTTCCATCTGCCTGCAAGATAGCAGACATTCCCTCAGCACCTACAGTCGAAAACCGAGTGGTAGCAGTGCCGCCCTGACCAAATGTTCCATCTAGAGATCCGTCGGCGTTATAGCGCACCAGCGCTACGGCAGAATCTGATCCATAAGCCGTTCCAACAGCAATAATCTTGCCATCCGTCTGAACTAATATTTTGTGAGCCTGATCACTGCCGCCCAAATCTGTAAGCTGCCTTCCATCCCCAGAAAAGCTTGTGTCTAGAGTGCCATTCGTGTTGTAACGGAATATTGAAAAATCGCCATTGCTATAGCCACCGACCAAAATTTTTCCATCGGACTGGATCGCAACACTATATAAGCCCTCAGATCCAGCAGAAATGCTATCCGAAGCAAAGCCATCGCCAGAGAAACTCGTGTCAAAACTACCATCGGAGTTATATCGAATGATTTCATTGGCACTGCTTCCACCGTTGGTTGGAGAGCTATAACCAACAACTACAATTTTTCCATCGGACTGAAGTGCTAGGGCTTGGCCACGTTCATTGCGACCACCAAAATCACCGCCTGCTTTGCCGTCATACGAAAATCTAGAGTCCAAGGTTCCATCCGAACCAAGAACTATTACAGAAAAGTCACTAGTACTTCCATTAAAACTTTCCCCAGCAATGACAATCGCGCCATCAGATCGGATAGCAATATCAGCGCCAGTATCCCTCCCCGATCCAATAGGTAAGGTCATCAACCCATCGCCAGAGAAAGTGGTATCTAAGGATCCATCCGGGTTATATCTCGCAATGGCAATGTCAGAAATTCTGTCATCAAGGGCGCTACCAACATTGCCAGCCATGATGATCTTTTGATTGCCGTCGACCGCAACACCCCATGCGACACTATTTTGTACGCTATATAGTACGCTGGTAATGGGGGTTGTTACCCAGCCATCTAAAGAATATGATGAGTCTAGGGTGCCATCAGTGTTGTAGCGTGCACTCCAAAAATCAGGAATTTGCACATAATTCCTATTGCCGCCATTGCCGGCCAATACAATTTTTCCATTTGCATCTAAAGCAATATCAAGAGCCTGGGCAATAGTTCCTCCAACACTCTGAAAAGGCACAATGCCATCCCCCAAGCCAAAATTTGGGGCATCGTTGACATTGTTGACATTGAGAGTAAGCGTCTGGTAGGTTGTAACGCCATAAGCGCTCGAATCAGATACCGCCACCATAAATTCATACGATGACCGGACTTCATAATTTAATGGGGAAGCGATAGATAGAATATGTGTAGCTGGATTAAACGTAAACTGCGATGGCAAAGTACCGCCATCACTATTAAATACTTCCCACCTGCTGATTGCGCCACCATCAGGATCGCTAGCACTAATATAAAAAGAACTGTTAATTGAGTTTTCATCAACAGAAAATGAGGGTGCTGATGTAATAACCGGGGCATCATTAGTCGGTGTAATCGTCAGATTGACAGTACCAGTGGTGCTCAATGCGCCGCCAGTTCCCTGAGATCCGGTATTACCGTCATTAAATGTGAGGTTAATTTGAACGCTCGCAGGTGGTGCATCGCTAGAATTGCTGTATTGCAAATTCTGCAGAACTGTATTTACCAAATCGCCAGTAGCATTAGTATTGAAGGTAATAGTTGCAGCCCCATTACTACTAGCCGATACGACACCTACATCTGTCGTGCCACCAATAACAATATGCGTTCCAACTGTTAAAGAAAATACATCCCCACGATCATAAAAATAAAAACTATCTTCAGAATTTCCACCACCATTGCGTGCAACTGATACTGATGCCCCGTTATAGTTCGTGGCATTTAAATCAGCATCGTAAACTTTGATTGCCGATCCAAATATAGTCGGGTTGGAACTCAAAAATACTGGTGTCGAACTTTCGGTGTAAGCTGGATGAACAAGATCAATGGTATTTGGTGCCGCAAAAGTGAGGTCTGGGCTTCCATCAGTAGTGAGGCGGGCAATACCAAGGCCACTACCAGATGGCCCGGTAATTAAAATCTTTCCATCAGACTGTAGCGCCAAGCCATAACCGTAATCTTGCGTACCACTCTGACCAATCTTGGCATAACCATCACCTGAAAAACTAGTGTCTAGAGAACCATCAGCATTAAGTCTCGCAATTGCAAAATCACTCGTATAGCTAGTACTACTTGAACCGCTAATTAAGAGCTTTCCGTCGGATTGAAACGCTAAACTACAAAAGGTTCCGGTAATTCCAGAAACAGAAACCTTTCCGGTACCAGCGCCAAAGGTAGTGTCTAGACTACCGTCTGGGTTATACCTTATAAGGGATACCTTAGAAGAGTTTGACTCTCCAGCCACAATAATCTTGCCATCTGACTGAACAGATGCTGCAAAAATACTGGTACCAAAATTTTGAGTATCTTTTCCATCGGAGGAAAAAGTATTATCAAGAGTGCCATTAGTGTTGTAGCGCAGAATCGCAAATTTAAATGCGCTATTTTCATAAGTAGTCCCAGCAACAATAATCTTGCCATCTGTTTGAATAGCCACAGCTCTGGCTATATTATTACTTGTGCCGAAAATAGTAGTTTGAGAGCCGTTAGAACCAAAGCTAGTATCTATAGCGCCTGAACTTGTAAGTCGAACTGCAGTTAGTCCTCCGGCTGCCGATCCAACAACTAAAATCTTTCCATCAGATTGAATCTCAATCAAATCAGTTGACAGCGAGCTAACAACACCGGTCGTCTGTTTACCAGTGCCGTTAAATGTTGTATCTAAGCTGCCATCAACATTAAGCCTTGAAATAACACCACTGCCATTAGATAAGCCAACAATTAATATCTTTCCATCAGACTGTAATGCAATATCGTATGCATTATCTGTGCCACCGAAATCTATGGATTTACCAACCCCACCATTAAAAGTGCCATCCAAACTACCATCAACATTAAATCGCTCTAGATAGAAATTATTATTGGATGTACTAGCAACCAATATTTTTCCATCAGATTGAATAACTGGGGACGACCAAGTGCCTCCCTGACTTGCAGAATTAAGTCCATTACCGACATTGAAGGTGGGTGAAGTATTAACGGTCACGTAGCGTACAGTTTCTGGGCAATTTGATTTCCGTTTATAAACTTAATCTTTACTAAACAATTAAGGCACCCGAGGGCGCCTTAATCAACAACTGAGATACTCACTCACTAAACCTGATGCGTTCCAAAATAGTCACTATTACTTTGCATTGGATGCGTTAGATCATTAGAGAGATTGATCGCAAAGCT
>NZ_JACVPY010000002.1:1505794-1745630 GCF_018881635.1 Polynucleobacter sp. UB-Piko-W3 | reverse complement strand
ACGGTGCTCAGGCATTGTTCCTGCCATGCCCTTCCAGAAAGTGGTGGTAGCAGCAGAAGTAATCGTGATGCCACGCTCTTGCTCTTGCTCCATCCAGTCCATGGTAGCTGCGCCATCATGTACTTCACCGATTTTGTGGTTTACGCCGGTATAGAACAAAACGCGTTCTGTAGTTGTTGTCTTACCTGCGTCAATGTGCGCAGAAATACCAATGTTGCGGTATTTATCGATGGGGGTTTTACGTGCCACTGTTGGTGCCTTTTCTTAACTATTGGATTAGAAGCGGAAATGTGAGAAAGCTTTGTTAGCTTCTGCCATACGGTGAACTTCTTCACGCTTCTTCATTGCGCCGCCACGACCTTCAGCAGCCTCTAATAATTCATTGGCCAAACGTTGAGCCATCGATTTCTCGCCACGCTTTTTAGCAGCTTCGCGCACCCAGCGCATAGCTAAAGCAGAACGACGTGATGGACGAACTTCAACAGGAACCTGATAGTTAGCACCGCCAACACGACGGCTCTTCACTTCAACCATTGGCTTAACGTTGCCCATGGCTGTAGAAAAAATTTCAAGCGGCTCTTTTTTAGCTTTTTTCTCGATGTGATCAAAGGCACCGTAAACAATGCGCTCTGCAACCGATTTCTTGCCGTCCAACATGAGGACGTTCATAAATTTAGCTACTTCTACATTACCGAATTTTGGATCCGGCAAAATTTCCCGTTTGGGAACTTCACGACGACGTGGCATAACTATTCCTTCAGTTCAGTTAGGGATGACCCATTAAGATCACCCGCTCCGGTTGCCCTACTATCTAGAAAAAATTTCTAGACGGAACAACCACTTACTTGTCTTTTAAGTCTGACAAAAAATGACTTATTACAAAAACTTAAACTACTTAATTCTTAAAAATTAAGCCGCTTTCTTAGCGCGCTTAGCACCGTACTTGGAGCGTGATTGCTTACGGTCTTTAACCCCTTGCAAGTCAAGTGAGCCACGAACGATGTGGTAACGAACACCTGGCAAATCCTTTACACGACCACCGCGGATTAACACTACTGAGTGTTCCTGGAGGTTATGGCCTTCACCACCAATGTATGAAATGACTTCAAAACCATTGGTTAAGCGAACTTTGGCTACTTTACGCAGCGCAGAGTTAGGTTTTTTAGGAGTGGTTGTGTACACACGTGTACAAACACCACGGCGCTGCGGACTGTTTTCAAGTGCAGGGCTTTTGCTTTTAACGATCAGCCTTGATCTTGGCTTACGTATTAATTGATTAATTGTTGGCATAAAATAGCTCGGTTAGTACTTCTTTGTTGCTTTCTTCAAGAAAATCAATGACTTAGATAATTCCTAGGTCAAAAAGACCTTCTTCTGAATCAGTAGAACTCAGCATTCTAGCTTGGCCAGCCTTTTCCGTCAACCAAATGGGGAAAAAACTGGCCATTTCAGGCCAGAATGACTAAATTAGCTCGGATCAGCCTCCCCAGCAGGAGCAACGACTTCAGCCTCGATTTCTACAGGCATATTGGCCATTGCTTCTTCTTCGGCAGCAATCATTTGAGCGCGATCACGCTCAAATTGCTCTCTGACCTTGCGTGCACGGCGATAAGACAAGCCGGTACCCGCAGGAATCAGGCGACCAATAATGACGTTTTCCTTGAGTCCACGGAGTGTATCGGTCTTGCCCATAATGGCGGCCTCGGTCAATACACGGGTAGTTTCTTGGAAAGAAGCCGCTGAAATGAAGCTATCTGTCGACAAGGACGCCTTAGTAATACCCAGCAATACGTTCTCAAACTGCGCTGGGCGCTTACCTTCAGCAATCACTAAATCGTTCGCATCGTAGAGTTTCGAACGCTCAACTTGCTCACCAGTGATGTAAGCGGTATCGCCACCATCAGTAATTTGCACGCGACGTAGCATTTGACGCACGATGACTTCAATGTGCTTGTCATTAATCTTCACGCCTTGCAAACGGTAAACGTCTTGAACTTCATCAACGATGTAGATAGCCAACTCCTCAATACCTCTTAGCGTCAAGATGTCGTGTGGATCGGCAGGGCCTTCCACAATCATCTCGCCCTTATTCACAACTTGACCGTCATGAACGAGAACTTGCTTCTCTTTAGGAATTAAGAACTCATTGGCTTCGCCGTCCATATCAGTAATCACCAAACGTTGTTTACCTTTGGTTTCTTTACCGAAGGAGACTGTTCCAGTAACTTTCGCCAATACAGCCGCATCTTTTGGTGAACGTGCTTCGAACAATTCTGCAACGCGTGGCAAGCCACCAGTAATGTCGCGAGTCTTCTGTGATTCGATTGGAATACGCGCTAATACTTCACCAACTTCGACCTTCTGACCATCCTTAACAGTAATCAAAGCGCCAACTTGCAGGCCGATGTTTACTGGATGATCAGTACCGGCGATCAATACTTCTTCGCCTTTGCTATCCATCAAGTTAATGAATGGGCGAACACCCTTGCTAGCAGCACTACGGCGCTTACCGTCAATTACCACCAAAGTGGAAAGACCAGTAACTTCGTCAACCTGCTTAGCAACGGTTACGCCCTCTTCAACGTTGTCGAAGCGAGCGATACCAGCGTACTCAGAAATAATCGGGCGTGTTAATGGATCCCAGGTCGCCAAGCTTGCTCCGGCCTTGACTGCTGCATCTTCTTTTAACAAGAGAGTTGCACCATAAGGCACTTTATGACGCTCGCGCTCGCGACCATTGTCATCAACGATCAAGGCTTCGCCAGAACGTGAAATCACGATCTGCTCACCCTTCGCGTTCTTCACAACACGCATCGTGCCTGAGAACTTCAAAGCACCGTTAGATTTGGCTTCAATATTACTTGCAACCAATGCACGTGATGCCGCACCACCGATGTGGAAAGTACGCATAGTCAACTGTGTACCTGGCTCACCGATGGACTGAGCAGCGATAACGCCTACTGCTTCACCAACGTTTACCAAACCACCGCGACCTAAATCACGTCCGTAGCACTTAGCGCACAAGCCGAAACGAGTTAAGCAAGACAACACTGTACGAACTTTAACTTCATCGATACCCAATGCCACGATTTGATCAACGTGATCTTCATCGAGTAATGTGTCGTTAGGAACAATGACTTCTTGTGTGTCAGGGTGAACGATGTCACCGATACATACACGACCCAAAATACGGTCGCGCAATGCTTCGATAATTTCGCCGCCTTCAACAAGAGCTTTCATAGTGACGCCAGAAGTTGCGCCGCAATCATCTTCGATCACTACGAGGTCTTGAGTAACGTCGCACAAACGACGTGTCAAGTAACCAGAGTTCGCTGTCTTTAACGCAGTGTCAGCCAAGCCTTTACGAGCACCGTGAGTAGAAATGAAGTATTGCAATACGTTCAAGCCTTCACGGAAGTTCGCAGTAATTGGGGTCTCAATAATGGAGCCATCAGGCTTCGCCATCAAACCACGCATACCAGCCAACTGACGAATCTGCGCTGCAGATCCACGTGCGCCAGAATCCGCCATCATATAGATGGAGTTAAAGGATTCTTGGCGTACAGACTTACCATTGCGGTCGAGTACATCTACGTGTGATAACTCATCCATCATCGCCTTACCAACTTGGTCGCCTGCGGCGCCCCAAATATCAACCACGTTGTTATAACGCTCTTGATTGGTTACAAGACCTGACATGAACTGCTTGTCATATTCCTTAACCTTATTAGAAGCTTCAGAGATGATGCGCTCTTTTGAGCTAGGAATCAGCATATCGTCGATTGCAACTGAGATGCCCGCATTAGTCGCTAAGCGGAAACCAGACTGCAAGAGACGGTCAGCAAAAATGACTGTCTCGCGCAAGCCGCACTTACGGAATGAAGTATTGATCAAGCGTGAGATTTCTTTTTTCTTCAAAGGCTTATTGATTTCCTCGAAAGACATGCCTTTAGGCAAAATCTCAGACAAGATTGCACGGCCAACTGAAGTTTGGTAGATCTTGGTTTTTTCAGCAAAACGGGCATCGCCCTCTGCCTTCTTATCCACAATCTCAAACTCAGTAATACGCACAGCAACGCGTGAGGCCAATTCAACCTGGCCGGCTTCGTATGCGCGCACTACTTCAGTAATGTTGGCGAAAACCATGCCTTCGCCTTTACCGTTAATCTTATCGCGGGTAGCGTAGTACAGACCCAACACCACGTCCTGTGAAGGAACGATAGATGGCTCTCCGTTAGCTGGGAACAGCACGTTATTCGAGGCCAACATCAATGTACGTGCTTCCATTTGCGCTTCGAGCGACAAAGGAACGTGAACCGCCATTTGGTCACCGTCAAAGTCAGCGTTAAATGCTGCGCAGACTAATGGGTGCAATTGGATTGCTTTGCCTTCAATCAGCATTGGCTCGAAAGCCTGAATACCGAGACGATGCAATGTAGGCGCACGGTTGAGCATAATTGGATGTTCACGAATCACTTCTTCGAGAATGTCCCAAACGATTGGAGTCTGACTTTCAACTTCTTTCTTCGCAGCCTTAATCGTGGTTGCAATTCCTAAAGTTTCAAGCTTGTTGAAAATAAATGGCTTGAATAATTCCAAAGCCATCAATTTTGGTAAGCCGCACTGATGCAATTTCAATGTAGGGCCAACCACGATGACTGAACGACCAGAGTAGTCAACGCGTTTACCCAACAAGTTTTGACGGAAACGACCGCTCTTACCTTTAATCATCTCAGCCAAGGACTTGAGAGGACGCTTGTTAGCGCCAGTCATAGCCTTACCGCGACGACCGTTATCGAGCAATGAGTCAACCGCTTCTTGCAACATGCGTTTTTCGTTACGAACGATGATCTCTGGCGCGCGCAACTCTAACAAACGCTTGAGGCGGTTGTTACGGTTGATCACACGACGATAGAGGTCGTTCAAATCAGAGGTAGCAAAGCGACCGCCATCTAATGGCACCAATGGGCGCAATTCAGGCGGCAATACTGGCAATACTTCCATGATCATCCAGTCAGGTTTAATCCCTGAAGTCTGGAACGCCTCGAGCACTTTTAAGCGCTTGGCGTACTTCTTGATCTTGGCATCGCTACCAGTAGCTTTCAATTCAGCGCGGATGGTCTCTACTTCACGATCGATATCAATCGAACGCAAGAGATCACGAATACCTTCGGCACCCATAATGGCAGTAAACGCACCGTCACCATACTCTTCAGTCTTGGCAATGTACTCATCTTCAGACATGATCTGACCACGCTTCATCGCGCCTTCAGGAGTCATACCAGGATCGACAACGACATATGCTTCAAAGTAGAGGACGCGCTCGATATCACGCAATGTCATATCGAGAACCATACCCAAGCGGGATGGTAAGGACTTCAAGAACCAGATGTGCGCTACAGGGGCTGCCAACTCAATGTGGCCCATACGCTCACGACGCACCTTTGCAAGAGTAACTTCAACACCGCACTTCTCACAAATAACGCCACGGAACTTTAAGCGCTTGTACTTGCCGCATAAGCACTCGTAGTCTTTCGTTGGTCCAAAAATTTTGGCACAGAACAAACCATCACGCTCAGGCTTAAAAGTCCGATAGTTAATGGTTTCTGGTTTGCGTACTTCACCAAACGACCATGAGCGAATTTTCTCAGGAGATGCAAGGCCAATCTTGATGACATCAAACTGCTCATCACCCTGCGTTTGCTTAAATAAATCGAGCAATGCTTTCATATCAGTTGCGCTCCATGTCAATGTCAATACCCAACGAACGGATTTCTTTTACCAGCACGTTGAAGGATTCGGGCATGCCAGCATCAATCGTGTGCTCGCCCTTGACGATGTTTTCGTAAACCTTGGTGCGGCCTGCGACGTCATCGGACTTCACTGTCAGCATTTCCTGCAAAACGTATGAAGCGCCGTATGCTTCGAGGGCCCAAACTTCCATCTCACCAAAGCGCTGACCACCAAACTGGGCTTTACCACCCAATGGCTGCTGCGTTACTAATGAGTAAGGTCCGGTTGAACGTGCGTGCATCTTGTCATCGACCAAATGGTGGAGTTTCAAGACATGCATGACGCCGACTGTGACTGGACGCTCAAACTGATCGCCAGTTCGACCGTCACACAGAATCATTTGCTGACGTGATGGGGTCATCTTCAAGGATTTAGCAACATCCTCCGGATACGCCAACTCGAGCATTCTGCTGATTTCTGACTCAGTAGCACCGTCAAATACTGGCGTTGCAAATGGCAAGCCTTGGCGGAGATTCTCGGCCAAAACATTGATCTGCTCATCAGTAAAGTTGTCGATATCTTCGATACGACCAGTTTCGTTGTAAAGCTGCCTGAAGAACTTACGTAATTCAGTTTGCTTAGCGTGCTCACGAACCATCTCGTCGATACGCTTACCAATACCTTGAGCAGCCCAACCTAAGTGGGTTTCCAAAATCTGACCAACGTTCATACGGGAAGGAACACCCAGTGGGTTCAAGACGATGTCTACAGGGCGTCCGTCAGCCATAAATGGCATGTCTTCTGCAGGGGCGATTTTAGAAACCACACCCTTATTACCGTGACGACCGGCCATCTTGTCACCAGGCTGCAAGCGACGCTTAACTGCCAAGTACACCTTAACCATCTTGGTTACGCCAGGCTGTAAATCATCGCCCTGGGTAAGCTTCGTACGCTTCTCTTCAAAAGCTTCATCAAACTGCTTACGCTTGGCTTCAATAGAAGATTTAATTGCTTCAACTTGAGAAGCAACATCATCATCTGCTGGACGAATATCAAACCAATGGTATTTATCTAAATCAGCAAGGTAGTCTTTGTCGATCTTGCTGCCTTTAGCTAATTTCTTAGGGCCGCCGTTAACAACCTTGCCAACCAACAGCTTTTCTAAGCGCATGAAGGCATCGCCCTCAACAATGCGCAATTGGTCATTTAAGTCCAAACGATAGCGTTGTAACTCTTCTTGAATAATGGCTTGTGCACGTGCATCGCGCTCAATACCTTCGCGGGTGAAGACTTGAACGTCAATAACGGTACCAATCATTCCTGAGGGAACGCGCAAAGAAGTGTCTTTTACGTCAGATGCTTTTTCACCGAAGATCGCACGGAGGAGCTTCTCTTCAGGAGTGAGAGTAGTCTCGCCCTTTGGAGTTACCTTACCAACCAATACGTCGCCGGCTTCAACTTCAGCACCGATATAAACAATACCGCTCTCATCCAAACGGGAGAGTTGTGACTCTGCCAAATTGGAAATATCGCGAGTAATTTCTTCTGAACCAAGCTTGGTGTCACGCGCAACAACCGACAACTCTTCAATGTGAATAGAGGTGTAACGATCGTCAGCAACAACCTTCTCAGAGATCAAGATTGAATCTTCGAAGTTGTAACCATTCCATGGCATAAATGCCACGGTCATGTTTTGACCCAAAGCCAACTCACCTAAGTCGGTAGATGCGCCATCGGCAACAACGTCACCGCGAACAACGCGATCGCCAACCTTTACGATTGGACGTTGGTTGATGTTAGTGTTTTGGTTTGAACGGGTGTACTTGATGAGGTTATAAATATCCACACCCACTTCACCAGCTGCAGTTTCATCATCGTTTACACGAATCACCACACGGTTTGCATCAACATAATCCACGATACCGCCGCGGTTAGCCAATACAACAGTGCCGGAGTCAACAGCAACAATACGCTCTAAGCCTGTACCAACCAATGGCTTATCTGGACGCAAGCAAGGAACTGCTTGACGCTGCATGTTCGCACCCATCAAAGCACGGTTTGCATCATCGTGCTCTAAGAATGGCACGAGTGAAGCAGCAGCAGAAACGATCTGGCTAGGAGCAACGTCAATAAAATTGATGCGCTCTGGGCTTACCATCAGGGTCTCACCAGCTTCACGAGCAGAAACTAACTCATCAGCCAACTTACCATTTTTGTCGATCGTTGCATTCGCCTGAGCAATCACATACTTTGCCTCTTCAATCGCAGAGAGGTAAACCACTTCATCGCTTACCTTGCCATTGGAAACCTTACGGTATGGGGTCTCGAGGAAGCCGTGCTCATTTAAGCGCGCAAATAACGCGAGTGAGTTGATCAAACCAATGTTTGGTCCTTCTGGAGTCTCAATTGGGCAAACACGTCCGTAGTGGGTTGGGTGCACGTCGCGTACTTCAAAGCCTGCACGCTCACGGGTCAAACCACCAGGTCCCAGTGCAGAAATACGACGCTTGTGCGTGATCTCTGAAAGTGGATTAGTTTGGTCCATAAACTGAGACAACTGCGAAGAACCGAAGAATTCACGAATTGCAGAAGAGATAGGCTTACTGTTAATCAAGTCATGCGGCATGAGGTTTTCTGTTTCGGCTTGACCGAGACGCTCTTTAACCGCACGCTCAACACGTGATAAACCAGCACGGAATTGGTTTTCAGCCAATTCGCCAACACAACGAACACGGCGATTGCCTAAGTGATCGATGTCGTCTACTTCACCCTTACCGTTACGCAAATCTACGAGGGACTTAATGGTGTCGAGAATATCTTCATTCGACAGAACCATTGCGCCTTCCATCTCAGCACGGCCAAGACGGCTATTAACCTTCATGCGACCAACACGAGATAAGTCGTAAGTATCTTCACTGTAGAACAAGCGCTGGAACAATGCCTCAACAGCATCTTCTGTTGGCGGCTCGCCAGGACGCATCATGCGATAAATAGCAATACGAGCCGCCATTTGATCAGCAGTTTCATCAGTACGCAATGTCTGAGAAATGTACGCGCCAGAATCTAAATCATTGGTGTAAATAGTTTCTAATTGCTTGATGCCTGCATCGCGCAATGTAGCCAATAACTCTTCAGTGATTTCATCATTAGCGTAAGCCAAGATTTCACCGGAATCTGGATCAACAATATTGCGTGCAACCACACGACCAACCAAATAGTCATCTGGCACAGCGATTGTTTTGGTCTTAGCAGCTTCGAGTTCACGAATATGCTTAGCATTGATTCGCTTGTCTTTTTGAATAACAACAACGCCATTCTTATCAAGCACATCAAAGTTGGCCAGCTGACCACGTAAACGCTCTGGAACAAATTCCATAGAACCGCCATTAGCAGTCAATGCAAAGTGATCAAAATTAAAGAAGTTTGCAAGAATCTGTTCGTTATTTAAACCAATTGCTTTGAGCAAAATGGTGACAGGCATCTTGCGACGACGGTCAACGCGGAAATACAGAATATCTTTTGGATCAAACTCGAAATCAAGCCATGAACCACGGTAAGGAATAATGCGTGCTGAGAACAGCAACTTACCTGAGCTGTGGGTTTTGCCCTTATCGTGTTCAAAGAACACGCCTGGAGAACGGTGCAACTGAGAAACAATTACGCGCTCAGTACCGTTAATTACAAAAGAGCCGTTTTCTGTCATGAGTGGAATTTCACCCATGTAGACTTCGCTTTCTTTTACCTCTTTAACCTTAGTAGGTGCTTCGCGATCATAAATAATCAAGCGAACTTTTGCGCGTAAGGCAGAGTGGTAGGTGTAACCACGTTGTTGACATTCTTTTACGTCAAACGGTGGCTGTGATAACTGGTAAGACACGTATTCCATACGTGCATAGCCGTTGTTAGACACAATTGGGAATGCTGATGTAAAGGCGGCTTGAAGTCCCTCAGTAAGACGAGACATTGCCGGCTTATCAGCCTGTAAAAATTTAGCGTAGGATTCCAGCTGCGTTGCGATCAGGTACGGAACCTGGTGGTTATTTACTCGCTTAGCAAAGCTTTTACGGACTCGCTTGCGTTCGGTGAAGCTATAGTTCATTTCATCTCCGAATTCAGCGACTGTACAAAGATTTGGCGATTGGCCACTACCAATCACTGGCGGACAACACTAAATCGTTTCGATCTAGTGTCCGACCAAACTTGCATTCTGCAGTCGTATCAGAAGGCAAACCCGATTTCAATCAGAAATGAAATCGGGTTTGACCACTAATGGTCAAACCCAACATAGCTAACGCTCCTTTTTGAGAAGCGTTAGCGCAGTTTGTATTACTTAAGTTCTGCTTTAGCGCCAGCTTCTTCAAGCTTCTTCTTAGCTTCTTCAGCAGTTTTCTTATCAACGCCTTCTTTGATTGGCTTTGGTGCACCGTCAACCAAGTCCTTAGCTTCTTTCAAGCCAAGACCAGTAATTTCGCGAACTGCCTTAATTACTGAAACCTTGTTTGCGCCAGCTTCGAGCAAGTTCACAGTGAATTCTGTTTGCTCTTCAGCAGCAGCACCGCCACCGCCACCGCCAGCAGGACCAGCAACAGCCATGGCTGCAGCTGAAACACCAAACTTCTCTTCGAACGCTTTAACCAAGTCGTTCAAATCCATAACGGACATGCTACCTACTGCATCAATGATTTCTTCTTTAGTAATCGCCATTTTTAGCTCCTAATACTTAAATAGTTAATCTGTCGCTTATTCAGCGGCAGGGGTTTCGTTTGCTTCTGTTCCAGCTTCTGGGGCTGCGGCTGCAGGCTCAGCGGCTGCTTCAGGAGCTGCGGCTTCAGCAACTACTGCTGCTGGCGCTACTGCTTCTGCTACAGGTGCCGCTACCGGAGCGGGTGCTCCAGCTGCCTTTTGTGCTGCTACTGCGCCCAATACGCGAGCCATCGCAGATACCGGTGCCAACATCACACCTAACAACTGAGATAACAACTCGTCGCGGCTTGGAATTGTTGCGAGCGCTTTTACGCCTGCAACGTCTAACAACTTGCCGTTGTATAAGCCAGCTTTAATGACTAGCAAATCTTGAGTCTTAGCAAAGCCCTGTAATACTTTTGCCGAAGCAATCGGATCAGCAGAAATGCCGTAAATCAAGGGGCCAACCATCGAATCAGCAAGAGGCTCAAACTGTGTGCCTTGTGCAGCACGGCGTGCCAATGTGTTCTTCAAAACGCGAAGATATACACCTTGGTCACGTGCGCTAGCACGTAGCTTTGTCAACTGCTCAACTGGAATACCACGGTATTCAGCGAGCACGACAGTTTGGGCTCCAGCCAATTGAGCGCCGACATCAGCAACAATCGCTTTTTTGTCTTGTACATTCAAAGGCACGGTTTAACTCCATAAAAGCCAACTGTTTCCAGTTGGGGTTACACACCAGCGTCTGATCATTTGTTCACAAAGACTCTTGTGAAAATCTTTTCAGGGTCGCCATCTGCGCTGGCTATTACTTTCGTAAGGATTAAGAATTCATTCTTTACAAGCAACTCATTCGCCAACGGTCTTTGATGTTCGACTCTCACTCAGAGAGCAGGAGTCGACCCAAAGTTCTTTTTTGTTACAAGCTGCTTATTGAGCTGCCTGTAACGATGCCTGGTCTACACGTACGCCTGCACCCATGGTGCTGCTTACGGCAACCTTCTTTAAAAATATTCCTTTTGATGCAGGTGGCTTTGCTTTATTCAAAGCCTCAAGCAATGCGAGCAAGTTTGATTTCAGTGCAGTTGGCTCGAATGAACGACGGCCAATACTTGCGTGCACGATGCCGGCTTTATCGACACGGAACTGAACTTGGCCCGCTTTAGCATTCTTCACTGCAGTAGCAACGTCCGGAGTAACTGTTCCCACTTTTGGATTTGGCATCAAGCCACGTGGGCCCAATACTTGACCTAAAGTACCAACAATTTTCATTGTGTCTGGTGATGCGATCAAAACGTCAAAATCAATTTTGCCGCCTTTAATTTGTTCAGCGAGCTCTTCCATGCCAACGATTTCTGCACCAGCAGCTTTAGCTTGTTCAGCCTTCTCGCCTTGCGCAAAAACAGCTACACGAACATGCTTACCTGTACCGGCTGGGAGCACTACTGCGCCACGTACAACTTGGTCAGATTTCTTAGCATCAATACCCAACTGAACAGCAACGTCGATAGACTCATCGAATTTAGCAGTAGCGCACTCTTTAACGAGAGTCAACGCGTCTTCTAATGAGTAGAACTTGTTGCGATCAACTTTAGATTGAATGGCTTTTACGCGCTTAGATAATTTAGTCATGATTAGAGACCTTCCACAGTGATGCCCATGGAGCGGGCGCTACCAGCGATTGTTCTAACAGCTGCGTCCATATCGGCTGCTGTCAAATCTGGCATTTTTGCTTTAGCGATTTCTTCCGCTTGAGCACGGGTAATTTTTCCTACCTTATCGGTATGCGGACGTGGTGATCCTTTTTCGAGCTTCGCAGCCTTCTTTATCAGAATCGTTGCTGGAGGAGTCTTCATCACAAAGGTGAAGCTCTTATCAGCAAATGCTGTAATTACGACTGGAATTGGCAAGCCTGGTTCCATGCTCTGAGTTTGAGCATTGAACGCCTTACAGAATTCCATAATATTCAGACCGCGTTGACCCAATGCTGGACCTACGGGTGGTGATGGATTTGCTTTACCTGCAGGGATCTGCAGCTTGATAAAGCCAATAATCTTCTTTGCCATGTGTTGCTCCTGAAAGCGCGCCTGACCTCATTAGGAAAGACCGCTGTTGAGTAAACGCTTTGCTAGTTTTTGGCTTTCTAGCTCCGCTCCTCGGTTATTACTAACCACTTAAAACTACAACGACTGCATAACAGGACTAAGTCCCTGTTTTTACATCTTTTCTACTTGGCCGAACTCCAGTTCAACTGGGGTACCGCGGCCAAAAATTGTAACAGAAACACGCAATCTTGACTTCTCAT
Source organism: Polynucleobacter sp. UB-Piko-W3 (assembly GCF_018881635.1). Classification (GTDB taxonomy): domain Bacteria; phylum Pseudomonadota; class Gammaproteobacteria; order Burkholderiales; family Burkholderiaceae; genus Polynucleobacter. Next base: position 1,732,906 of record NZ_JACVPY010000002.1, on the reverse strand, counting down.
AGTTGACTTCTTCAATATTTCCATTGAAATCAATAAATGGACCCTCTTTAACGCGCACGATCTCACCAACCTCAAATAGCGTCTTAGGCTTAGGCTTATCGACCCCAGCCTGCATCTGATCCATGATTTTGGCTACTTCAGCGGTAGAAATGGGGCTTGGGCGGTTACGAACACCCCCAACGAAACCAGTCACTTTTGGCGTATTTTTCACCAAATGCCAGCTTTCATCGGTCATTTCCATCTCAATCAGGACATATCCTGGGAAGAAACGGCGTTCTGTAACTGATTTTGCGCCGGCCTTGATTTCAACAACTTCTTCAGAAGGAACCAAAATACGACCAAATTTCTCAGGCATGCCAGAGCGTGCAATACGCTCCTCAAGGCCCTTTTTGACGCTCTTTTCCATACCGGAATAAGCGTGAATAACGTACCAGCGCATATTGCCAGTGGCTTGTGGATTTACGGCTACTTCAGAATCAGTCATTTTTCACTCACTTCCAGCCTAAAAAGACTGAAAAAACTAGCCATTCAATCAATTTGTCTGCAATCCATAAAAATAAGGACATGATCAGAACAAAGCCAAATACGACTAGAGTCATTTGGGTGGTCTCTTTACGAGTTGGCCAAACAACCTTTTTTACTTCATACCAAGAATCTTTCGCATAGGCGATAAAGCGACGCCCATCCGGTGAAATCGCCACAATCAAAACAGCAGCAGCAATGCCGCCGAACAAAACACCCAAGCGCACCAATAAAGATTGATCGACGAGCGTGTAGTAAAGAACCAACGCAGCAACGACGATTAAAGCAGCGAGTACTGAGACCCAGCTGCTCTTTTCTTCAGAGTGACTTACATTTTGTTGAGACATATTGCTTTCAGTTCAAATCGTGGCAGGGGCGGAGGGCATCGAACCCCCAACCTTTGGTTTTGGAGACCAACGCTCTGCCAATTGAGCTACACCCCTTTATAAAAACTCATACAAAAAAATACTTAAGCCAAAATCTTTGCAACCACACCGGCGCCAACAGTACGGCCACCTTCGCGGATCGCAAAACGTAAACCTTCTTCCATCGCGATTGGTGCGATGAGTTTTACAGTAATCGTGACGTTATCACCAGGCATCACCATTTCTTTATCTTTTGGCAACTCAATTGAACCGGTTACGTCCGTAGTACGGAAGTAAAACTGGGGACGATAGTTGTTAAAGAATGGAGTATGACGACCACCTTCATCTTTACCCAAGATATATACCTCGGCTGTAAAGTGAGTATGTGGTGTGATTGAACCTGGCTTAGCCAATACTTGGCCGCGCTCAACTTCTTCACGTTTTGTACCGCGTAACAAGATACCAACGTTATCGCCAGCTTGACCTTGGTCGAGCAATTTGCGGAACATTTCAACACCTGTACAAGTCGTTTTCAATGTTGGCTTGATACCGATGATTTCGATCTCTTCGCCAACCTTCACAATACCGCGCTCAATACGGCCGGTAACAACAGTACCGCGACCAGAGATCGAGAACACGTCTTCTACTGGCATCAAGAAGGCGCCATCAATCGCACGCTCTGGAGTTGGGATGTAACTATCGAGTGCTTCAGCCAATTTCATGATGGCTTCTTTACCCAATGGACCTTCGTCGCCTTCTAACGCCAACTTAGCAGAACCTTGGATGATGGGTGTGTCATCGCCTGGGAAGTCATATTTAGACAGAAGTTCACGAACTTCCATTTCAACTAACTCGAGCAATTCAGCATCATCAACCATATCGCATTTGTTTAAGAACACGATGATGTAAGGAACACCTACTTGGCGTGCCAAGAGGATGTGCTCACGCGTTTGTGGCATTGGGCCGTCAGCAGCAGAGCAAACCAAGATTGCGCCGTCCATCTGCGCAGCACCAGTAATCATGTTCTTTACATAGTCAGCATGTCCTGGGCAATCAACGTGAGCATAGTGACGATTAGCTGTCTCATACTCTACGTGCGCTGTATTAATCGTAATACCGCGGGCTTTTTCTTCTGGAGCAGCATCGATCTGATCGTATGCTTTTGCTTCGCCACCAAATTGCTTAGAGAGCACGGTTGCAATCGCTGCAGTTAGTGTGGTTTTACCGTGGTCAACGTGACCGATGGTGCCTACGTTTACGTGCGGTTTTGTCCGCTCAAATTTTTCTTTTGCCATTTTTGTCTGCCTTTAGTTAACTCTTAAACCAAAACATTAAATACATAATTAATAAAAATAATGCGAAACCTTGGTGCCCATGGGCAGGATCGAACTGCCGACCTCTCCCTTACCAAGGGAGTGCTCTACCACTGAGCCACATGGGCCAATCTTTTGCTGCAAATTCTGGAGCGGGATAAGAGAATCGAACTCTTGACCGAAGATTGGAAATCTGCTGTTTTACCATTAAACTAATCCCGCACATCTGGTGGAGGGGGTAGGATTCGAACCTACGTAGGCATAGCCAACAGATTTACAGTCTGCCTCCTTTAGCCGCTCGGACACCCCTCCGCGAACCCAATATTCTGACTCCAAACGGAGTATCTGTCAATCACTCTAAGCGCTCTGCACAAGTAAAAACGCCCAGACCTAAAGGGGTCTGGGCGTCGCGTTGGTGCCCGGCAGTTACCTACTTTCACACGGGTAATCCGCACTATCATCGGCGTAGAATCGTTTCACTGTCCTGTTCGGGATGGGAAGGAGTGGTTCCAATTCGCTATGGTCACCGGGCGTAGAGGGTCGAGTTGCTGATAAATCAACAACTCTATTTGAGTAAGCATGTAATAAGGATGCAGATTAAATCTGGCAAACATCCAACACAATAGTGCTGGTTATAGGATCAAGCCTAACGGGCAATTAGTATCGGTTAGCTTAACGCATTACTGCGCTTCCACACCCGACCTATCAACGTTGTGGTCTTCAACGACCCTTTATGTAGGTTAAACCTACGGGAGATCTCATCTTCAGGCAAGTTTCCCGCTTAGATGCTTTCAGCGGTTATCTCTTCCATTCATAGCTACCCTGCGATGCTTCTGGCGAAACAACAGGTACACCAGCGGAATGTCCACTCCGGTCCTCTCGTACTAGGAGCAGCCCCCGTCAAATCTCCAACGCCCATGGCAGATAGGGACCAAACTGTCTCACGACGTTTTAAACCCAGCTCACGTACCTCTTTAAATGGCGAACAGCCATACCCTTGGGACCGGCTACAGCCCCAGGATGAGATGAGCCGACATCGAGGTGCCAAACACCGCCGTCGATATGAACTCTTGGGCGGTATCAGCCTGTTATCCCCAGAGTACCTTTTATCCGTTGAGCGATGGCCCTTCCATACAGAACCACCGGATCACTATGACCTGCTTTCGCACCTGCTCGACTTGTCGGTCTCGCAGTTAAGCACGCTTTTGCCATTGCACTTTAGGTACGATGTCCGACCGTACCAAGCGTACCTTCGTACTCCTCCGTTACACTTTGGGAGGAGACCGCCCCAGTCAAACTGCCTACCATGCACTGTTCCCGACCCGGATAACGGGCCAAGGTTAGAACCTCAAATAAATCAGGGTGGTATTTCAAGGTTGGCTCCAACAGAACTAGCATCCTGTTATCAACGCCTCCCACCTATCCTACACAGACCGATTCAAAGTCCAATGCAAAGCTACAGTAAAGGTTCATGGGGTCTTTCCGTCTAGCCACGGGTAGATTGCATCATCACAAACATTTCAACTTCGCTGAGTCTCAGGAGGAGACAGTGTGGCCATCGTTACGCCATTCGTGCAGGTCGGAACTTACCCGACAAGGAATTTCGCTACCTTAGGACCGTTATAGTTACGGCCGCCGTTTACTGGGACTTCAATCAAGAGCTTGCACCCCATCATTTAATCTTCCAGCACCGGGCAGGCGTCACACCCTATACGTCCACTTTCGTGTTTGCAGAGTGCTGTGTTTTTATTAAACAGTCGCAGCCACCTTTTTATTGCAACCCTTTCGTCCTTCCGTTGTTCACGGTCAAACTACAAGGGCGTACCTTATCCCGAAGTTACGGTACAAATTTGCCGAGTTCCTTCTCCTGAGTTCTCTCAAGCGCCTTAGAATACTCATCTCGCCCACCTGTGTCGGTTTGCGGTACGGTCTTGTTAGACTGAAGCTTAGAGGCTTTTCTTGGAACCACTTCCAATTGCTTCGTGAATAAATTCACTCGTCTCACGCCCTTGAATTACGCTACCGGATTTACCTAATAGCCATCTCCAACGCAAGAACCGGGACATCCAACACCCGGACAACTCTCCGCGATCCGTCCCCCCATCGCATCTAACAATGGTCAAGGAATATTAACCTTGTTCCCATCAGCTACGCATCTCTGCCTCGCCTTAGGGGCCGACTCACCCTGTTCCGATGAACGTTGAACAGGAAACCTTGGGCTTACGGCGAGGGGGCTTTTCACCCCCTTTATCGCTACTCATGTCAGCATTCGCACTTCTGATACCTCCAGCATCCTTTACAAGACACCTTCACAGGCTTACAGAACGCTCTCCTACCATCACATTGCTGTGATCCGCAGCTTCGGTTATATGCTTAGCCCCGTTACATCTTCCGCGCAGGACGACTCGATCAGTGAGCTATTACGCTTTCTTTAAAGGATGGCTGCTTCTAAGCCAACCTCCTGACTGTTTTAGCCTTCCCACTTCGTTTCCCACTTAGCATATATTAGGGACCTTAGCTGGCGGTCTGGGTTGTTTCCCTCTTGACACCGGACGTTAGCACCCGATGTCTGTCTCCCGTGCTTGCACTTGTAGGTATTCGGAGTTTGCTATGGCGCGGTAATCCGCAATGGACCCCACAACCATGACAGTGCTCTACCCCCTACAGTGATACACGAGGCACTACCTAAATAGTTTTCGGAGAGAACCAGCTATTTCCAGTTTTGTTTAGCCTTTCACCCCTATCCACAGCTCATCCCCTAACTTTTCAACGTTAGTGGGTTCGGTCCTCCAGTACGTGTTACCGCACCTTCAACCTGGCCATGGATAGATCAACTGGTTTCGGGTCTACACCCAGCAACTAGCGCCCTATTCGGACTCGCTTTCGCTACGCCTTCCCTATTCGGTTAAGCTTGCTACTGAATGTAAGTCGCTGACCCATTATACAAAAGGTACGCAGTCACCCCTTACGAGGCTCCTACTGTTTGTATGCACACAATTTCAGGATCTATTTCACTCCCCTCCCGGGGTTCTTTTCGCCTTTCCCTCACGGTACTTGTTCACTATCGGTCGATTACGAGTATTTAGCCTTGGAGGATGGTCCCCCCATATTCAGACAGGATTTCTCGTGTCCCGCCCTACTTGTCTCTAGCCTAGTACCACTCAATAATTTTCACATACGGGACTATCACCCTTTATTGTTGGACTTTCCATTCCATTCTGTTAATTACTGAGATATCACTAGAAGGCTCTTCCCATTTCGCTCGCCACTACTCTGGGAATCTCGGTTGATGTCTTTTCCTCTTGCTACTTAGATGTTTCAGTTCACAAGGTTCGCTTCTCATACCCTATGTATTCAGGTATGGATACCACAAAAGTGGTGGGTTTCCCCATTCAGAAATCCCCGGATCAAAGCTTATTTACCAGCTCCCCGGGGCTTATCGCAGGTTATAACGTCTTTCGTCGCCTGTAATCGCCAAGGCATCCATCATGTGCACTTATTCACTTGATCCTATAACGAGCACCATTGCTAGTACCTGTTACAGGTTTTACTTCTACTTCTGACATGTTTGCCGTAATCCAAACTGTAAGTACTTGTTAAGAACTTGGTAAAACTCGTTTGTATTACTGATTGATGATTCAATCTTTACCCTTATTACATTGTCAAATGTCCTCTCAAAGAAACATTTGACACTTTGCTTACTCAAATTTTTAAAGAACAGCCATAAATGGCAAAACTAAACAATCGTTAGATCGCTTAGTTTTGACATTTAGATGTTGGTGGAGGATGACGGGATCGAACCGACGACCCCCTGCTTGCAAAGCAGGTGCTCTCCCAGCTGAGCTAATCCCCCAACGTCCACTAAGTTTGTTTCTGGCTGGTGGTGGGTCTGGTAGGACTTGAACCTACGACCCCTGCGTTATCAACACAGTGCTCTAACCAGCTGAGCTACAGACCCGTGGCTTTTATTGTCAACCGATAAGTGTGGGCACTATAGCTCCAGCATCTTTTCTCTAGAAAGGAGGTGATCCAGCCGCACCTTCCGATACGGCTACCTTGTTACGACTTTACCCCAGTCATGAACCCTGCCGTGGCAGTCGCCCCCCTTGCGGTTAGGCTAACGGCTTCTGGCAAAACCCACTCCCATGGTATGACGGGCGGTGTGTACAAGACCCGGGAACGTATTCACCGCGACATTCTGATCCGCGATTACTAGCGATTCCAGCTTCACGTAGTCGAGTTGCAGACTACGATCCGGACTACGATGCATTTTCTGAGATTAGCTCCCCCTCGCGGGTTGGCAACCCTCTGTATGCACCATTGTATGACGTGTGAAGCCCTACCCATAAGGGCCATGAGGACTTGACGTCATCCCCACCTTCCTCCGGTTTGTCACCGGCAGTCTCTTTAGAGTGCTCTTGCGTAGCAACTAAAGACAAGGGTTGCGCTCGTTGCGGGACTTAACCCAACATCTCACGACACGAGCTGACGACAGCCATGCAGCACCTGTGTTCACTTTCTCTTACGAGCACCTAATGTATCTCTACTTCGTTAGTGACATGTCAAGGGTAGGTAAGGTTTTTCGCGTTGCATCGAATTAATCCACATCATCCACCGCTTGTGCGGGTCCCCGTCAATTCCTTTGAGTTTTAATCTTGCGACCGTACTCCCCAGGCGGCTGACTTCACGCGTTAGCTACGTTACTCAGGATGTAAATCCCGAACAACTAGTCAGCATCGTTTAGGGCGTGGACTACCAGGGTATCTAATCCTGTTTGCTCCCCACGCTTTCGTGCATGAGCGTCAGTGTTATCCCAGGGGGCTGCCTTCGCCATTGGTATTCCTCCACATATCTACGCATTTCACTGCTACACGTGGAATTCTACCCCCCTCTGACACACTCTAGCTATACAGTCACAGGCGCCATTCCCAGGTTAAGCCCGGGGATTTCACGCCTGTCTTGTATAACCGCCTGCGCACGCTTTACGCCCAGTAATTCCGATTAACGCTCGCACCCTACGTATTACCGCGGCTGCTGGCACGTAGTTAGCCGGTGCTTATTCTTCAGGTACCGTCATTCCCGGACTGTGTTAGAGCCGGTGTTTCTTCCCTGACAAAAGAGCTTTACAACCCGAAGGCCTTCTTCACTCACGCGGCATTGCTGGATCAGGGTTGCCCCCATTGTCCAAAATTCCCCACTGCTGCCTCCCGTAGGAGTCTGGGCCGTGTCTCAGTCCCAGTGTGGCTGATCGTCCTCTCAGACCAGCTACTGATCGTCGCCTTGGTGGGCTTTTACCCCACCAACAAGCTAATCAGGCATCGGCCGCTCTAATCGCGCGAGGTCTTTCGATCCCCCGCTTTCCCCCTCAGGGCGTATGCGGTATTAGCACAGCTTTCGCTGCGTTATCCCCCACGATAAGGTACGTTCCGATGTATTACTCACCCGTTCGCCACTCGCCACCAGGTGCAAGCACCCGTGCTGCCGTTCGACTTGCATGTGTAAGGCATGCCGCCAGCGTTCAATCTGAGCCAGGATCAAACTCTTCAGTTTAATTCCTGTGATCCTTGCGGATCGTCGCACTCATTCAAGAAATTGACTTGGTAATAAAACCAAATCTTTTTACTGTCTATGAGTACTATTTGTTTACATCTGTCCCGAAGGACTGGATGCTTTCGCCTAGTACCCACATTTATCGGTTGACTAATTTTTAAAGAGGGGCTGAATCGTTTTGAAAAACATCCAGCGAAGAGGTGAGACTATGACATACAAAAAGTGGGTTGTCAACACCTTTTGCAGTCTTTTTCCTAAAAAGGTGATGTTTTTTCTTACTTTAAAAATAAATCTAATCAAATCATGGCCTCGGAAGGAAAACTGCGCTTTTGATACTTTTTTGTGCGGTCCTTAATTTATTAGGGAAAACCCTGTAATTTTCATATAAGCCTGCTAATATATTGCAATGCACAATAAATTAGCTAGTAAATACTTACCCAGCAAGCCTTATTTTGCAAGGAAGGCTGTTCCCATACGAGAACTACATGCTGGACACACTAAGGAGATACTTCAGCACTTATTGCAGCTAAATGAAGGAGAACGCCGCCTACGGTTTGGCATACAGACCTCGGACGAAGTGATTGGGCGCTATGTTGGTTGCCTAGATTTCAATAAAGACGCAATTTTTGGCATCTTTGATTTGAATTTAAGGCTCATTGGAATGGCTCACTTGGCTTATTTACCCGTAGATGAGGGGAATGCGCGTGCCGCTAAATTTGGCGTTTCGGTCCTACCAGAAGGGCGCTCGCAAGGTTTTGGTACTGCGCTATTGCAGCGCTCCGCGGTTCATTCGCGCAATACGCGCATTGAGACTTTATATGTGCATTGTTTAACAAGTAATAAGGCAATGATGCATTTAGCGCAAAAAGCTGGCATGAGCATTGAATACGCTCATGGAGATGCTGATGCTTACCTCAAGTTACCACCAGCAAACCCCTCAACGATTGTTGAAGAGGCCGCCAATGAACAGTGGGCCGATATGGATTACGCATTAAAGCAAAACTTGAAGAGATCTCATCAGGCCTGGTGGTGGTTCTTTGGCAGGCCAAAGCTGGCGCCTTAATTTTCAGTTTTAATTTTTATTTGGTGCACCACGCAATATCCAGCTTGCTAAGAGTGATAAATCTGCATCACTTAATTTTGTATTAGCAGGCATGGGCACAACGCCCCATGCGCCCGCTCCACCTTTAGCAATTTTATTTTTCAAGAATGCTTGCGCATTTGAGTCTGCTTGATATTTTTGCGCCACTGATTCAAAACTAGGCCCGACAATCTTTTTATTGATTGCATGACAACCTAGACATGCGTTTTGTTTTGCAATTACAAATGCCTTTTGATCTTCGCTACTTGCTTGTGCATATTGAAAATGCGGTGCCAATATTGCAAATGCAAAAACTATTTTTATAAATTTAAAAGCTGAATCCATCAACATCTTTTTACAAAAAGATTATTGTTATTTTGGCGCGTTATCTGATTGCGATTGATCGGCCTTGCCTGCTTTTTCTAAGCGAGTTTTCTCGGCATCAGAAATGATATCGAAATAAACGTAGACATCCTTCACACCGTTTGTATTGCTAGTAATTTTCTTTGCTAACTCAGCTTCGCCTTGTGTCAAGATTCCCATCAAGTAAACGCTACTACCTTCAGCAACAATCGCCATTGAGTTAGATGGTAGCTTCTCCGTAAAGATCATTTGTGTTTTGATCTTAGATTCTAGATATGAATCGTTAGCACGTGCTGTGTAGCTGCTGTTAGGGCCAATGATGAGCTCGTTGTATACGGTGCGCGCATTCTTCATTGCTTTCACATATATATCCGCCTCACGCTTGAGGCCAGCATCTTTTACTTCGCCAGTCAACAATACCTTCTGATTGAATGAGGTGACATTAATGTGTGCATTGTCCCCAAACTTCTTGCTTAATGCGCCACTTGCCTCCCACTCGATTCCCTTGTCAATCGCTTGCACGCTAGGGCTGCGTCGGTCAGCCATGACAGTTGCGGTTGCGGTGACGCCGCCAACGGCAACAACTGCGCAAGATGAAAGTTGCGATACCGTCATCACTGCAAGAACAAGCTTAAGGAAAGAAGAGATTTGCATTTGTCTATTTTCTAAAATGAATTGATCCAAAAGCTTTAGTCGTACAAAACATGATCAACGCCATCACATAATCCGTGCAACAACACTAGGTGTGTTTCTTGAATACGTGCAGTGCGCGCAGAAGGGACGCAAAGATGGACATCGTCTTTGTCTAGCAAGGTAGCAATTTTGCCGCCGCCATTGCCAGTGAAGGCAATAATTTTGATGCCCATCTTCTTGGCCGCCTCTATTGCTTTGACTACGTTTTTAGAGTTACCCGAGGTTGAAATACCTAAAAGGATGTCGCCTTTCTTACCAAGACCGCGAACTTGTTTGCTAAAAATATCGTCATAGCTGTAATCATTTCCAACTGCAGTCAGAATGGATGAGTCTGTTGTTAACGCAATCGCTGCCAGCTCTTCACGCTCTCGCTCGAAACGCCCAAGGAGTTCTGCAGCAAAGTGCTGGGCATCAGCAGCGGAGCCACCATTGCCGCAGGCCATGATCTTGCCGCCAGATTTCAAACAATCCGCCATCGCCAATACTCCGCGAGCAACAGATTCTGGAAGGATTTTTTCAGCCTCTTGCTTTACCGCAATGCTGTCTAAAAAATGCTGTGATGCGCGTTTGCGCAAATGCTCAATAGTATCTTTATCCATGTCAATATTATGCGCCAAACTGGGGGTAATTTCTAAAGCAACGTATCCTCTCACTTATGACCAATCTTACGCAGAAGATGTCCACATGGAAATAGGCTCATTTGATTTTTTAAAACAACAGGATTTGCCTGCTGGGGCTCTCTACATGCTTGCCACACCCATCGGCAATATGGGAGACATCACTTTGCGCGCGCTGCATGTGTTGAACGCCGTCGATGGCATTGCCTGCGAAGACACCAGACACAGCGCGGCCCTGTTACAGCAATTCGGTATTCATAAAAAATGTCTGGCACTACACGAGCACAATGAAGTTGGGGGTGCACAAACAATGATTCAGAGCCTAGCAAATAACGAGCGCTGGGCATACATTTCTGATGCGGGCACTCCAGGAGTCTCCGACCCTGGCGCTAGATTGGTACATGAAGTACAGAAAGCGGGGTATCGAGTTATCCCCATTCCTGGTCCTAGCTCAGTATCTTGCGCAATATCGGCATCGGGCTCCGTCATGCTGAATTCAGAAGGGCGCTTTCAATTTTTAGGATTTTGGCCCAACAAAACTAAAGAGCGAGATGCCGTGTTACAGGATATTTGCAGCAGCATAAAAACCAGCATCTTTTTTGAGTCTCCGCATCACATTCGCGAAACTCTACTTATCCTTGCAAATGCCTTGGAGTCAGGGCGACAAGTATTGATTTGTCGTGAACTCACTAAAAAGTTTGAGCAGATTGCTTCAATTCTGGCGGGTGAAATCGCATCATGGCTAGAAAATGCGGAGAGCTTAAAGGGTGAATTTGTTATTTTGGTTGCAGGGCGCCAAGCCAGCTCTGGTGAGGCTCCCGAGCATGCCTCCCTCTTGCTGTGGGCAAATACTCTTAGCCCTTATCTGGGCAGTAAAGAAATTGCCACTGTTTTATCGCAAGCCTTAGGCATTACAAAAAAGGAGGCCTATCAAGTTGCCTTAGATGCAAAAGATGGGAGTGAGCAGAAATAAAAGTTGGCCTGTACCCAACTTTTTTGGAATACGCTAAATTTTATTTAGCCGTCGAAGCAGTAGCATCCTGAATATTTAACTGGGCCACTGGTTTAATCAGTTGCTCAGTGGTAGCAGAAGGCTCGCCACGCTTGCCATTATTTACAAACACCATCAACAATAAAATAACGATCAGGGGTACAAAAAAGCTTGCAAACACCATGATGATGAGTTGTTTTGGGGACTTAATTAGATTTCCGTGCTCGCTGCTCATAAGAATTTATTATTAGTTGGGTTTAAGGGTTGTTTAGCGGTGATTATAACTAGTGGGTAGGGCTATAAGGCACTTACAATAGTGGGGCATGCAGTTTCGCTGGCGCCCGTAGCTCAGTGGATAGAGTATTGGCCTCCGAAGCCAAGGGTCGCAGGTTCGATTCCTGCCGGGCGCGCCAAAACAAGGGGGTTTTGCCCTACATCATGCGTAATGTTGTAAAAGCCACTATCATTCACTTCTAACTTATTGATTCTTATCGTGTCTACACATTTAAATTCAGCCCTTTCAGAGCCTTCCCTAGCCAATCCCTTGCCTCCTGAGGCGCCATTGCCACACCGCAAAATTATTCGGAGCTGGCTAATCCCAATGGCACAAGGCGAGACAGGCCGCGCCATCATGCTCCTCATGATTGATGCCGCCCTATGGCTTGGTTGCATTGCCGGCACAGTCTTTGTTGAAAATATTTTCCTCAAGCTTGTATTCGGTATGGTCGCTGGATTTGTCACTGGTCGTATCTTTATTTTGGGTCACGATGCTTGTCATCAAAGCTTCACACCTAATCGTGAGCTCAATAAAGTATTAGGCCGCATTGCATTCTTGCCGTCACTCACACCATATAGCTTATGGGATGTTGGACACAACGTAGTGCACCATGGCCAAACAAATTTAAAAGGTTTTGACTTTGTTTGGGCCCCTCTATCAAAATCTGAATATGACGTGCTACCCTCATGGCGCAAGGCTCTAGAGCATCTTTACCGTAGCGGCTGGGGTCCAGTTTTCTACTACCTCATTGAGATTTGGTGGAGACGCGAGTACTTTCCAAATGCTAAAAATAAGCCGGGAGATCGCCCCATTTTCTTAAAAGATAATTTGCTTGTTACTGGTTTTGCAATTATTTGGCTTGCTTGCTTAATTACTGGTGCAATTGCTACTGGTCAGTCCATCTGGCTTGGTCTCATTGCTGGTTTTGCAGTTCCTTTCTTATTTTGGAACGGTATGATTGGTTTTGTGGTCTATGTTCACCATACACATCCATCCGTCTCTTGGTATGACAAAAAGTCTGAGTGGTTACGTGCCCAGCCGTTTGTTTCGACTACAGTCCACCTGACATTCAACTGGGTTTGGGGCTCATTGATGCACCACATCATGGAGCACACAGCCCATCACGTAGATATGAGCGTACCCCTTTATCGCCTCCAAGAGGCCCAAAACACCCTGGAAACCATCCTTCCAGAGCGTATTTTTGTGCAAAAGTTCTCCTGGGACTGGTATTTCGATACTGCCCGCAAGTGCAAGCTCTATGACTTTGAAAACAAGGCCTGGCTGGACTTTGATGGCAATAAAACGGCTGATTCAGTCAGGGTTGTCCTGAGCCCAGCCCCAGCGGGACAAAACGGGTAAAATAGACCTCCTGTTTAAAGATTGCCTTACCCCGGATTGCTCATGACTACTTCAACTCCAGCCGCCACCCAAGATACCTCTCAGAGCCTTAAGTTTTGCTCTTCTTGTAGCCGCGAAAAACGCCTTGAGGGTGGCACCTGGATTCCGACGAGCAATCGTAAACAGCGCTGGATTTGCGCCAGCTGCCTTTACAACCGTACACACCGCACCGGCTCAGCTAAAACTTAATACCTAGTGCTGGCGAAGGCCATCACTCAGATGGGAAATGAAATTCAATCCCAAATGAAACGCTGACAATGAATACCCAAGATACATTTCAATTTGCCCAGACTCATGAGTGGGCCAATCTTGAACGCGATGGCTTAGTGTGGGTTGGCATTAGCAACCATGCTCAAGAAGCATTAGGTGATGTCATGTTCTTTCAAGCGCCTAAGCTTGGTCAACAAGTAAAGCAAGGCGAGACCATTGCAGCGATTGAATCCGTAAAAGCGGCAAGCGATATTCATGCGCCAATAAGCGGAGAAATTGTTGCCATCAATGAACAGCTTGATGCATCCCCTGAAGTACTTAATGAAAATCCTTACGGTGTTTGGTTATTCAAAATCAAACCAAGCTCAGATAGCAATCTTGCATCCGAGCTTAAGCAATTAATGAGTTTAGAAAAATATAACGCTACTGTCGGCGCTTAATCCTAAAATCAGATTGTGATGGGGTCGCGCTCAATCAACCAGCGGACGCGCGCTGTTTTGCTAATACGCCCCTGAGAGTTTTCGCGTAAGCCTCGATCCACCGCTTCCAAAACTTCCTGCAACTGTTTGCGGCTGTCAGATTCAATCAGGAGTTGGGCGCGCTCCGTGCCCGCAACTCGCATGACTGCTTTTGGAACAGGATCATAGACTCGCAGGCCTTGGAATATAAATCCCTGTGACTTTATTTGCGCCTTTAGAGTGCTTAAAAATTGAATGGCTTTATCCAAACTTTTCGCCTCAGCATGCACTAGAGCTTGATATGAAAAAGGTGGTAAACCAGCCTCCCGTCTCTCGCTAGCAATATGAGATAAAAATCCATCTACATCGTGTGCAAGCAAATATTGAAACACTGCCGACTCGGGGTATTGAGTCTCAATATAAATATCTCCGCCGTCTTGACCATCTTTTCCAGAGCGCCCTGCACGACCAGCCACCTGCACCAATTGTGCAAATAGTCTTTCTGCGGCCTTAAAGTCTTGAGAGAACAATCTCGCATCTGCATCTAATACGGCTACGAGTCCGATGTTTTGATAGTCATGTCCTTTGGCAATCATTTGTGTACCAACCACAATATCCACCTTGCCCTGATGAATTTCTTGGAATAGATCCTCTGCGCCTTTACTGCTTCTGCTGGAGTCTGTATCAACTCGCAAGACTCTGGCGCCTGGCCACATCTCCTCAATGGCATCTTCAATCTTTTGTGTACCCCGTCCTAGAGTTTTGAGATCAGCATTTCCGCAATCGGGGCAATGGCTTGGAATGGATTTCGCCAGGCCGCAATGATGACAGCTCAAGACAGGTTTTTTAGTCAATGCGCCCGCTTTATGCATCACCATATACGAGCTGCATTGCTGACATTTAGAAAGCCACGTACAAGCGCTACAACTTAATACTGGGGCATACCCTCTGCGGTTAATTAAGATGAGACTTTGTTTTTTATCTTCTAAATTTTTACTGATGGCCTTAGCTAATGTCTTGGTGATCGAACTTTTGCCCTTAGGTTTACTGATATCGCCAGGGCTATATTGATTCTGTGGATCACGTGTGTTGATGAGGTGAACTTTAGGTAAGCTGGCTCCCTGAGCCCTCTGGTCAAGCCGAATGTGCTCATAGCGTCCGGCTTGAGCAGCCAACCAAGTTTCTAAAGAGGGTGTAGCTGAAGAAAGCAGGATTGGTACTTTCACATCATGTGCTCTCCAAATCGCAAGGTCCCGCGCCGAATACCGAATACCATCTTGCTGTTTATAGGATGGGTCATGCTCTTCATCCACAACGATTGCGCGCAGATTTGGAAGTGGGGTTAATGCTGCCAATCTTGTGCCCAAAATAATTTGCGCCTTACCAGTCATCGCCTCATACCAGGCAATGCCTCTTTCTTTTTCTGTTACTCCACTGTGCAGTACCACCATTTTCTTTTCGGGAAAATAAGCGCGTACTCTTCGCTCTAGCTGTGGTGTCAAATTAATCTCGGGGACAAGGAGTAGCACTTGTGCGCTGGCATCATCTAAGACCGCACTTAACCAATTTAAAAAAACTGCAGTTTTTCCACTGCCTGTTTGGCCCTGAAGCAGCATTGTCTTAAATTCATTTTTCCTGCTGCTGCAATGACGCAATTTCTCCAAGGCCTGGTTTTGTTCTAGATTAAGGTCTGCCTCTTGAATGAATCCTTCGCTTTGCTCTAGCTGAACTTTTTTCTTTTTCTTTTCTTCTGCAGTGATGAGTTTTGCGGGAATTTTTTCCCAGTTATCTGGCTTTTTCCACATCTGTGGAATCGTTGGAATGATCGTTTCGCCAAGCGCATGAATGTAATACTGGCTTGCAAAGTTAATCAGCCCTAAGGCTGCTGGATCTAGGGGGGGAAGTGGGGCAACCCTATTGATTGACTTTAGCTTTTCTATCTCAAAATCAGAGTGAGTGCCAACTTTGATAACTACCCCTATCAGGCTTGATCGCCCAAAAGGCGCCTCAACAAGCTGTCCTATCTCTGGGGGTGTGCCCAGTCTTTCAGAATTCCATAAGTAATCGAAGCCTTGGGCCAAGGGCCTATCAACAACTACCTGAACCACAATTTGTGGGGCCATTTTTTACTGAGGTCTTTCTTTTTACCTGTGGATAAGTCTGTGGATATCATCCAATGATTTTGATTTACAAGCTAATTTACCAGTTAGCGAACTGTGCACAGTTTTCGAGCTTTTTTATTAAAATATATATAAATCAATGGATTACAAACAATTTCGGAGGTTAATGTTTATCTTTATTCCGAATCTTCATGAAATTTGAGTTTTGCACTGATCTGTGCATAACTTTCATCAAAATTTCAAACCTAAGTTAGCGGCTACTCAGGATTATGACTTAGATCTAAGAGCCCTTGAGCGCTGAATAACTGCTTCTGCCAATGCTGTCACACTTTCAGGCGGGGTAAATTGCGAGATTCCGTGACCCAAGTTGAAGATGTGTCCGTCAAGAGGGTGCAACCCTGGTTTAAGGGGTGGAGCGCTCGCTAGATCCTCCAGCAGTAGATTTGCCTGCTCAGCTATCTGTTTGGCTTCGGAGAAGAGGATTAGGGGATCTAGATTGCCCTGCAATGCCAAAGGCTTATTCAATGCAAGCAATTGTTTGCGGGCACGACTTAGTGACATAGTCCAGTCCATTGCAATAACATCGGCGCCAACCTGTGCCATGTCATTCAACCAAATTCCGCCACCTTTAGTAAACATAATCACAGGGACTTTTCTACCCTCATGCTCACGTGGCAACAAAGAAATCACTTTTTGCATGGATGCCAGAGACATTCTTTGATACCAACCATCTGGCAGCATGCCGCCCCAAGTATCAAAAATCATCAACGCTTGCGCACCCGCTTTTAATTGCTCAGTTAAGTACGAGGCCACTGATTGGGCATTAATGTCGAGAATATGCTGCAACAAATCAGGGCGACTAAACATCATGGTTTTAGCATGACGAAAATCTTCTGAGCTAGAGCCATCAATCATGTAGCAAGCCAATGTCCATGGACTTCCAGAGAAACCAATCAAGGGCACGCGTTGCTTACCATCCTGAATTAATGCCTTGCGAATCTCAGAAACTGCATCAAATACATATTGCAACTGACCCATGTCGGCTACGCGCAATTTTTTTACTGCCTCTTCAGTTCGAAGAGGGTGATCAAAACTAGGGCCTTCGCCTGCGGTAAATTTAAGCCCTAATCCCATTGCATCAGGAACAGTCAAAATATCAGAGAACAAAATCGCTGCATCTAATGGATAGCGGTCCAAAGGCTGAAGGGTCACCTCAGTTGCATATGCAGGGTTTTTAGCTAGTCCGAGAAAACTTCCGGCCTTAGCGCGTGTCGCATTGTATTCAGGGAGATAGCGGCCGGCTTGGCGCATTAGCCAAAGCGGTGTTTGATCAATAGCTTCGCCCAGACACGCCTTTAAAAACCGATCATTTAAGAGCATTGGGATGGTCAGGGATTATTTTTTACGACGGAAACGGGCAATTGCGGCCAATTGTGCCGCTGCCATAGCAAACTCAGATTGAGCCAAAGCCAAATTAAAGTCGGTCCCACGATTTTGCATCGCCTCTTCTGAGCGTCTCTTTGCTTCTAGCGCCTTTGCTTCGTCAAGATCATGCCCGCGAATAGCGGTTTCAGCTAATACGGTGACGCGATCTGGCTGAACTTCTAAATAACCACCGGCAACAAACACGAACTCTTCATCGCCATCTGCTTTTTCAATGCGTACTGAGCCAGGGCGAATGCGTGTAATTAATGGGGTATGGCCATGTAAGATGCCGAGCTCACCACCTTCGCCTGGAAGGGCAACAAACTTGGCCTCTCCACTGAAAATAGATCTCTCTGCACTCACCACATTGACATATATGTTTGACATAATTTCCTTGGGCGAAAGCGATTAAAGCTTCTTAGCTTTCTCGATAGCTTCATCAATTGAACCCACCATGTAGAACGCTTGCTCTGGCAAGTGATCCAGCTCGCCGCTACAAATCATCTTAAAGCCGCGGATGGTTTCTTTTAGTGGCACATATTTGCCTGGTGAACCAGTAAAGACTTCAGCAACGTGGAAAGGCTGGGACAAGAAACGCTGAATCTTACGAGCACGTGATACAGCCAATTTATCTTCTGGTGATAATTCGTCCATGCCCAAAATCGCAATAATGTCGCGCAATTCTTTGTAGCGTTGCAATGTCATTTGTACGTCACGAGCAACTTCATAGTGCTCTTGACCAACCACTTGTGGGTCAAGCTGACGGCTGGTTGAGTCTAATGGATCAACCGCTGGGTAAATACCCAAAGCAGCAATGTCACGTGACAACACAACCGTGGAGTCTAAGTGCAAGAAGGTTGTTGCAGGGGATGGATCGGTTAAGTCATCCGCAGGAACGTAAACGGCCTGAATAGAAGTAACAGAACCGGTCTTGGTAGAGGTAATACGCTCTTGTAACTTACCCATCTCTTCGGCCAATGTAGGCTGGTAACCCACAGCAGAAGGCATACGACCGAGCAACGCAGAAACTTCAGTGCCGGCCAAGGTATAACGGTAGATGTTGTCAACAAAGAACAAAATATCACGACCTTCGTCACGGAATGCTTCAGCCATTGTCAAACCAGTCAACGCAACGCGTAAACGATTGCCTGGAGGTTCGTTCATCTGACCAAACACCATCGCCACTTTGTCGATAACGTTCGATTCTTTCATCTCGTGGTAGAAGTCATTACCTTCACGAGTCCGCTCACCAACACCGGCGAATACTGATAAACCTGAGTGTTGCTTGGCGATGTTGTTAATCAATTCCATCATGTTGACGGTCTTACCAACACCCGCACCACCGAACAAGCCAACCTTACCGCCTTTAGCGAACGGGCAAACCAAGTCAATAACCTTAATACCGGTTTCTAACAAGTCAACCGAAGGTGATAGCTCATCAAACTTTGGTGCTGGCTGGTGAATCGCGCGCCGCTCTTCGGTAGCAATCGGACCTGCATCATCAATTGGGCGCCCTAAAACATCCATGATGCGGCCTAAAGTTGCGGGGCCAACTGGGACAGAAATTGGCTTACCAGTAGATTTCACTTCCATGCCACGACGCAAGCCATCGCTCGCACCCATGGCAATCGCGCGAACTACGCCGTCACCGATTTGTTGCTGAACTTCAAAGGTCAAACCTTTTTCAGCAAATGATTTTTCTCCGCTATCAACCAATGTCAGCGCATCGTAGATGCTTGGCATTTTATCGCGTGGGAACTGAATGTCCACCACTGGACCGATACATTGCACGATATTTCCGTTACTCATCGCATTTCTCCGCTTTTAATTCCTGAATTCTTTCGTATTTCTAAATGCTGACCGCTTAAACAGCGGCCGCTCCGCCAACAATTTCAGATAGCTCTTTGGTAATAGCAGCTTGTCGTGTTTTGTTGTAATCCAATTGCAGTTCACCGATCACGTTCTTCGCATTATCTGACGCAGCCTTCATTGAGACCATGCGGGCAGATTGCTCAGAAGCCATATTTTCGGCAACAGCTTGATAAATCATTGCTTCAACATAACGCTTTAATAAGCCATTCAAAATGGACTCAGCATCAGGTTCGTAAATGTAATCCCAAGATGGTCCTGCTTTATCTTCAGGCGCCAGCTGCGCTGGCTCCAAAGGCAAAAGCTTTTCTAAAATAGGCTCTTGTTTCATTGCATTTACAAAGCGGGTGTATGCCAAATAGACAGCATCAATCTCGCCACGCTCAAACGCTTCTAATTGGGCGGTAATTGCACCAATCAACACATCTAAATGTGGCGTATCGCCTATTTGAATCGTTTGGGAAATGAGCTTTGCTTTAGAGCGGTTCAAAAATTGAAGGCCTTTTGAACCAATCGCAGTGTAAGCAATCTCAATATTTTTTTCCTGAAAATCGCGCACTTGGTTCGCAACCAAACGCAGTACGTTGGTATTCAAACCGCCGCACAAGCCTTTGTCTGTTGTCACCAAGATCGTGCCAACTTTCTTCACTTCACGAGTAGCCATGTATGCAGGGCGGTACTCAGGATTTGCTTTAGAAAGATTAGCAACAATTTCACGAATTTTTTCAGCATATGGGCGCGCATTACGCATGCGCTCCTGGGCGCGACGCATCTTAGATGCGGCGACCATTTCCATTGCCTTTGTGATCTTGCGCGTGTTTTGCACGCTCTTGATCTTGGATCGTATCTCTTTTGTGCTTGCCATGATTTATGCGAGCCCTCCTAGAAAGAGGCTGAGCGCTTGTAATCCTCAATTGCGGCACGCAAAGCAGCTTCGTCATCTTTGCTGAGATCTTTGGTTTCTTCAATACGCCCAACTAAATCAGCGTATTTAGATTTCAAATGATCTTGCAAACCTTTTTCGAATGGCAATACGTTCTTCACTTCAATGTCATCAAAGAAACCATTATTGACAGCATAGAGTGAAGCAGCCATTTCCCAAACTTGAAGTGGCTTGTACTGGGCTTGCTTACACAACTCTGTTACGCGACGACCGCGCTCGAGCTGCTTACGTGTTGCTTCGTCAAGGTCAGAGGCGAACTGAGCAAACGCTGCCAATTCACGATACTGCGCTAAGTCGGTACGAATACCGCCAGACAATTTCTTAATCACTTTAGTTTGTGCAGCACCACCAACACGAGAAACTGAAATACCGGCATTAATCGCAGGGCGAACACCCGCATTAAATAGGTCTGTTTCCAAAAAGATCTGGCCGTCAGTAATCGAAATCACGTTCGTTGGAACGAATGCTGAAACGTCGCCCGCTTGAGTTTCAATAATTGGTAATGCAGTCAAAGAACCGGTTTTACCTTTTACTGCGCCGTTGGTGAGCTTCTCAACGTACTCAGCATTTACACGGGCAGCACGCTCTAGTAAGCGGGAGTGGAGGTAGAACACGTCGCCAGGATAAGCTTCGCGACCTGGTGGGCGGCGGAGCAATAAGGAGATTTGACGATAAGCAACCGCTTGTTTAGTCAAGTCATCGTAAACAATCAAAGCATCTTCGCCGCGATCGCGGAAGTATTCGCCCATCGTGCAACCTGCGTATGCAGAGAGGTACTGCATCGCTGCAGACTCAGAAGCGCTCGCCGCAACAACCACGGTGTATTCCATCGCGCCCAATTCAGTGAGCTTACGAACAACGTTTGCAATCGTAGAAGCTTTTTGACCAATCGCAACGTAAACGCAATAAACACCTTTGCCTTTTTGGTTAATGATCGCATCAACCGCAACAGCTGTCTTACCTGTTTGGCGGTCGCCAATGATCAACTCACGCTGACCACGGCCAATTGGAACCATCGCATCGATCGCCTTCAAACCAGTTTGAACTGGCTGGCTAACAGATTGACGTGCGATAACGCCAGGAGCAACCTTTTCAATAAAGTCAGTTAACTTGGTATTGATTGGGCCCTTGCCATCAATCGGCTGACCAAGCGCGTTTACAACGCGCCCGAGCAACTCTGGGCCAACAGGAACTTCCAAAATGCGGCCAGTACATTTGACTGAGTCGCCTTCTTTAATGTGGGTGTATTCACCCAATACCACCGCACCAACTGAATCACGCTCAAGGTTCAAAGCGAGGCCAATGGTGTTGTTTGGGAATTCCAACATTTCGCCCTGCATCACGCCAGACAAGCCGTGTACGCGGCAAATACCGTCGGTCACTGAAATAACAGTGCCTTCGTTGCGAGACTGGGTGTCAACACCCATTTCGCTAATTCGGCTTTTGATCAGCTCGCTGATCTCGGAAGGGTTGAGTTGCATTACTTACTCCTGGGTCTTATTTCGTATGTTCTTAATAGGGATAACTTATGCGCCAAGACTTACTTGCATTTGAGCTAACCGTGCCTTTACAGAACTATCCATCACCTCATCACCAACTTGAATGCGAACACCGCCAATCAATGCTGGGTCTATCTGAATAGTTGGGCGTAAATCTCTACCCCCAAAGCGCTTCTTCAAGCTTGACAACAAATCATTTAACGCAGATCCCTCTATGGGGAATGCGCTGGTAATCATTACTTCTGCCGCGCCTTCGCTTTTGTTCTTCATCGCCTCAAATTGACTGGCAATTTCTGGGATGGCTGCCAAGCGATGGCTTTGATTCACGAGACTTAAAAAACTTGAGACTTTGCCGTCTAACTTTGTCTTCACCATGCCAGATAAAAGCTTGGTCAAATCTCCTGCAGAAACTTTTGGGTTGTTAGACAAACTAGCAACTTCAGGCAGCACAGCAAGCTGTGCCAACTCATTTAGTTGCTCCAACATAGAAGCAAGTTCAGCAGGCTTGGCGCTTTGGAAAAGCGCTTCAGCATAAGGACGGGCAATTGTGGCTAACTCAGCCATATCAGAGCTCTGCCTTCAGCTGATCAAGCAATGCGCCGTGCGCTTTAGCGTCAACCTCACGGCGCAAAATTTGCTCAGCACCTTTAACGGCCAATACAGCAACTTCCGCACGCAACACTTCGCGTGCGCGCGTCACTTGTTGATCTGCATCTTCTTTGGCTTGAGAAATAATGCGCGTAGCTTCCGCTTGTGCGTTGGCACGAATTTCATCGGCCGACATTTGTGCGCGTTTTTCTGCTTCAGCTACACGTAGCACACCTTCTTGACGTGCTTTAGAAAGCTCTTGCTCAGCCGCATTATTTGCGAGCGCTAATTCTTCTTTTCCACGCTCGGCAGCAGCCAAACCATCGGCAATTTTGGTTGAACGCTCATCCAATGCCTTTACTAATGGAGGCCACACAAAACGTGCAACTACCCACCATAAGACAAAGAAGACGATCATTTGCGCGAATAGGGTCGCGTTCAGATTCACGATATTCCTTTCAGTATTGTTGAGAACGGTTGGATGACCCGTTGGTCATCCACGCCAAAACAATTACTTAATAACTGCGAGCAGTGGGTTTGCGAAAGCAAACAACATTGCAACACCAACGCCAATCAAAAACGCAGCATCGATCAAACCGGCCAAAAGGAACATTTTGGTTTGCAATTCGTTGATGAGCTCTGGTTGACGGGCAGCGCCCTCAATGAACTTGCCACCCATGAGGCCAATGCCCAAACAGGCTCCTAAAGCGCCGAGGCCGATGATAAGGCCAATACCGATCGCGGTGAGTCCTTGAATGTTGGCTAAGAATGCTTGCATGTCTACTCCTAAGTATTGAAAGTGAGGTTAAAAATAAAAAGGTTAATGGTGACTATGAGCTTGGCCTATGTAGACCAAAGTCAACATCATGAAAATAAAAGCTTGTAACAAAATGACCAAAATATGGAAGATTGCCCAAGCAGAGCCCGCGAGCACATTGCCCACAAAGCCAAGCATGTACAAATCCAGATTAAAGGTCCACATACTTCCTAAAAGGGCGATCAACAAAAAGATCAACTCGCCTGCGTACATATTTCCAAAAAGTCGCATTCCTAAGGAAACGCCTTTAGCAACATATTCAATGATGTTCAAAATGAGATTGAATGGCGCTAGGTACCACTTTGCGCCGAAGGGAGCTGAGACAAGCTCATGCATAAAGCCGCCAAAACCTTTGACCTTGAAGCTATAAAAAAAGACTAATAGCAACACTGAGAAAGACATGCCGAGGGTGGCGTTCAAGTCGGTGGTGGGAACAATCTTGTGGTGCGGAACGTGCACACCAAAACCTTCAATGAAGTGATTTACACCAACAACCCAATCAACTGGGACCAGGTCTAGCGTGTTTAAAAGAATGATCCAGCAAAAAACAAAGAGTGCTAGAGGTGCAATATAAGACCTGTCGCCGTGAACAATTCCCTTTGATTGGCTCTCGACCATTTCAACCAACATTTCAACTAAACATTGAAAGCGTCCTGGGACACCAGGTGAGGCTCTGCGAGCAGCAAGCACCAATAAAAATACCGTAACCAAGCCCATGAGGGTGGTCCAAAAAATGGTATCGAAATGAATAACACTGAAGTCAATGATGGATGCCTGTGGCCCCCCAATATTATTGAGGTTTTGCAGATGCTCTGCAATGTAAGCGGTGGGTGTAAGCGCTTCTGTGGCCGCATGTTGGCCTACTTCTGCTGCTACTTTAACTTCACTAGACATCTCTTACTTGTCCTTGTTTATATACATCTTGCTACTTCCAGAACCACGCCAACAGATAACACTTAAGCGTAGCTAAATAAGTAACAAGCAACGGGATCCATTTCAAATCAGGCTGCTTTAGGGCAAAGCCTATGAACAAAACGATAGTTGCTAGGATTTTGATAAATTCACCAGAAACCACTGCCGCCAAAAAGCCGCCGGGGCTGGATTTGATGCTTTTCTTTGCCGCCTCTATTCGCATTAAAAACAGCGCTGAAGGCAAAAATCCAATCAAACCGCCTACTAAAGCCGAATAAGTATAAACGCTTTTGTCAGCTAGACTCGAAAAAACAAAGCAAGCACCGGCAATTAGTAGGGTAATCGCCACCTGACCTAAAACAACCCACCATCCATTTAATGAAGCGAAATTTCGTGGCTTTGCCTTGCGCAAAGCGTCCATTTCTTCCTTGCTGAGAGCCCTGTGGGAATCGCTCTCAACTTCGTCCCATTCGCGCTTATTGATTAGCTGCTTTCTATTCACAAAATACTTTTCATCGGGCCGGCAAAAGCTTGCTAAGCAGCTTCAATACCCAACTTTTTTAATAAGGAATCAAGCTCATCAAACTGACTAAAGCCGATTCGGATCTCTCCGCCCCTACCTTTAAACTTAAATTCCACGTTTAATCCTATTAAATCAGCGATTTCTTGTGAAAGACGACGCATATCAGGGTCGCGGCTTGGCGCACTAGCGCCTGCCTTGGTTTTGGGCTTTTTATCCCCAATCTGACCACCGGCAATTGCTAAGGCCGCAGACATTTTTTCCGCTTCGCGCACCGATAGGCCTTGAGCGGCAATTCTTTGGGCTAGCGCAACCTGGCTAGCGCCCGGCAATGGCAACAGAGCACGGGCATGGCCCATGTCGATATCGCCAGCCAATAGCATCGCCTGAACAGGTTTTGCCAGCTGAGCTAAGCGCAATAAATTGGTAATCGCGCTACGAGATTTTCCTACTGCTTTTGCAGCCTGCTCATGAGTAAAACCAAACTCTTCAATCAGCCTTGCCAGGCCCTGTGATTCTTCCAGAGGATTTAAATCCTCCCGCTGCATGTTTTCAACTAAAGCCATTGCCGCCGCTGCCTGATCATCTGCACCAGAAACTAAGACGGGCACCTCTTTCAGTCCAGCAATAGAGGCCGCCCTAAAGCGTCGCTCGCCAGCAATGATTTCGTACTTGCCTGGAGCTACAAGCCTTACTAACAATGGCTGCATCACGCCCTGTTCACGAATGCTTTCTGCTAATTCTTGCAAAGCACTGGCCTCCATTTTTTGACGGGGCTGATATTTGCCGGCCTGAAGTGCGGTCAATGGCAAACGGTTGATATCTGTAGTGGAGTTTGCTTGCTGAGTTTTTTCGCCGAGGAGCGCCTCTAGCCCTCTGCCCAAACCTTTTTTCTTAATGGCAACCATACTGTTTTAATCTTTCTAAAAGTTACAGATGTTTGATGCGCTCGATCATCTCGGCGCCAAACTCTAAATACGCCTTTGCACCTCTTGATGAACGATCAAAAGCTACCCCAGGAAGCCCATAGGATGGGGCTTCTGCCAAACGCACATTGCGGGGAATAATGGCCTTAAATACTTTGTCACCGAAGTGTTCAAGCAACTGATCGGACACTTGCTGTTGCAATGTCATACGCGCATCAAACATTACACGTAGCAAACCAATGATGGCTAAATCGGGATTCAAATTTGCATGCACTTGTTTAATCGTGTTCACCAAATCTGACAAACCTTCGAGCGCAAAATATTCACACTGCATTGGAACGATGACGCCATTTGCTGCGCACAATCCATTGAGCGTTAACAATGACAGTGCGGGGGGGCAGTCAATCAAAATGAAATCGTAATCATTGGCCACTTCTGCTAAAGCATCTTTCAGACGTGATTCGCGTGCATCGATATCTACTAATTCGATTTCTGCACCAGCCAAATCACGATTTGCTGGCAACACATCGTAAGCAGAGCTTTCGCAGCGTTGCGCACAATCTTTGACTCTGGCTTGCCCAATCAAAACCTGATAAACGCTGTTATTTAAATCTGCTTTTTCAACCCCAGAACCCATAGTGGCATTGCCCTGCGGGTCTAAGTCAACCAGCAATACCCGCTGCTTCAGTCCAGCCAAGCCAGCAGCCAAATTTACAGCTGTAGTGGTTTTACCAACGCCACCTTTTTGATTTGCGATACAGAATATTTTTGCCATGGCTGTTGTGTTTTTTCTAAAGGGGGGGGTGTGATTTTCTCATGGGGCTCAACACCAAAATGCGTCGCTCCACTGATAAATTGGGTATATGTAAGGGCTCGTCGGCTAACAAACGCCAATCACTCATACAAACCTCTTGCATCTCTTCATCTGCACGCTTGCCTTTCATTGCAAATACAAGTCCATCAGGCTTTAAAAAGGGCAGGGAAAGCTCTAAAAAGCGCGCAAGGCTAGTAAAGGCCCTTGAAATTACGGCATCGAATTGGCCTTTTTGATGCATTGCAGCATTTTCAACTCGCTCACTCAGAATATTGATGTTTTTTAACTTCAACCTTCCTCGAGCATGCTGAAGAAAAGCGGTTTTTTTTCTAACTGCCTCGATTAAGCTGAGGTGCCATTCTGGCTCAACAATGGCAATCGGAATTGCGGGTAAGCCGCCGCCCGACCCAAGGTCTGCAATTTTAGGGTTGGGGGCTTTTAAAAACTGCCTTAAAACAGGTAAAACTGCAATAGAATCAATAAGATGTAATTGAATAGAATCGGCTTCACCCTCAATTGCAGTAAGGTTATGAACCTGATTCCAGCGGCCCATTTCTTGCAGAAAAAGCTCTAAGTCAGTTATATTTGCCGCGCTTAAATTTAAACCTAGGCCCTCAATTCCCAGAGCAAGCAAACCTTGGCTCATGTGGTTTCTTGGGGGCGCCCCAAACCTTTTTTCAGATGAACGAGCAGCAAAGAGAGTGCTGCTGGAGTCACCCCAGAAATCCTGCCGGCCTGTCCCAATGTTTCAGGCTTGTGCTGATTCAACTTTTGTTGAACTTCCTTGGATAGACCCAATACATGGGAGTAATCCAGGGCCTCGGGGAGAGGAAAGCTCTCGTTATGCTCTTGGCGGGCAATTTCAAGGGCTTGACGCTCAATATAGCCTTGATACTTCACTGAAATCTCGACCTGGTCACTAATTTGTGCAGCAAGCCCAATATCGTCATCCAAGGTTCCGGGCGACCATAAACCATTGCCCAGGCCTGTAATCGCCTCATAAGTAACACCCGGGCGCCTCAAAAGCTCAGTCAGGGTGCACTCATGCGACAAATCTTGGCCCAACAGCTCCGAAACCAAGGGGGCAGCCTCATGCTTTGGCCCGACCCAGATATCCTGCAGACGAGATGTTTCACGTGAAACAGCCTCCTGTTTCCTGCAAAATACTTCCCAGCGGTAATCATCAACTAAGCCTAGGTCGCGCCCAATAGGGGTTAAGCGCATATCGGCGTTATCTTCCCTCAAGCTAAGGCGATACTCAGCTCGACTAGTAAACATTCGATAGGGCTCCTGAACCCCACGAGTAATTAAATCATCCACTAATACGCCAATGTAAGATTCGCTTCGCTTAGGCAACCAGGGCTCTTTACCCTTGGCAGCAAGTCCAGCGTTAATGCCGGCCAGCATTCCTTGGGCTGCGGCCTCCTCATAGCCAGTGGTGCCGTTAATCTGCCCAGCAAAGTAAAGACCAACAATGGCCTTCGTTTCTAGGCTGTGGCTTAACTGGCGGGGATCAAAGAAGTCATACTCAATCGCATAACCAGGACGAACAATCACCGCAGACTCCAGGCCACGAATACTTCGGACCAGATCCCACTGAATATCAAAAGGCAAGCTAGTCGAGATTCCATTGGGGTAGAACTCGTTTGTAGTTAAGCCCTCTGGCTCCAAAAAGATCTGGTGACTATTTCTAGAGGCAAAACGATGAATTTTGTCCTCAATAGAAGGGCAATAACGCGGGCCAACCCCCTCAATTAATCCGGTATACATGGGCGAGCGATCTAAGCCACCCCGAATAATGTCATGGGTCTTTTCGTTGGTATGAGAAATCCAGCAGGGCACCTGTTTTGGATGCTGCTCCGGACGCCCCAAATAAGAAAACACTGGCACTGGGTCCAAATCTCCTGGTTGCTCAAGCATGGCCGAGAAATTAATGGTTCGACCATCAATGCGGGGTGGAGTGCCAGTCTTGAGCCTGCCCTGTGGGAGCTTTAGCTCTTTTAATCGTGCAGACAGAGAAACTGCTGCTGGATCACCGGCGCGGCCACCAGCATAATTATTTAAGCCAACATGAATTTTTCCATCCAAAAAGGTTCCCGCAGTTAGGACAACCTTTTTGGCCATAAACTCTAAGCCCATTTGAGTTACAACACCCCTAACCTCATCGCCCTTAACTAAAAGATCATCAACTGCAGCCTGAAAAAGAGTAAGGTTTTCTTGATTCTCTAAGCAACGACGTATAGCCGCCTTGTACAGTATTCGGTCCCCTTGGGCTCGCGTTGCCCTTACCGCAGGTCCCTTGCTAGAGTTAAGAATACGAAACTGGATTCCAGCCTCATCAGTTGCTGCAGCCATGGCACCGCCCATAGCATCAATTTCTTTAACTAAGTGGCCCTTACCAATGCCGCCGATGGAAGGGTTGCAGCTCATTGCGCCCAAGCTCTCAATGCTATGGGTAATTAATAGAGTATCGCAACCCATGCGCGCCGCAGCTAAAGCGGCCTCAGTCCCAGCATGACCGCCGCCAACTACGATGACATCGAAACTTTTGGAATAACGCATGATTTGCCTCAGATAGGGCGATGATCATAGCATTTTGTTTGTTTCACGTGAAACAAAAGCCATCAAAAATATAAGCAAATTAAAACTAGTCTTTATAAGCCTTTGATTTAATTCAAGAAATAAGCATTCCATGCAGACTTCAGAATTAACGCACTCACAATTACCAGAAAAGCTTTTCTCACAAAAGCACTTCCATGTCGAATTGCCAGCCGGCTACCGAATTGGCTTCCCACGATATTGGCAACCATCATGGCAATTCCGAGGGGCCAATTAATTTGCCCCAGGCTGGCCAACAAGGAAATCGCCGCGAGGTTTGTTGCAACGTTTACCAACTTTGTTGCAGCAGATGCATGCAAAAAGTCAAAAGCAAAAAATCTTACAAAGCCAAAAAGTAAAAAGCTCCCGGTGCCAGGACCAAAGAAGCCATCGTAAAACCCAATAGTTAACCCAAGTGCAGCGGCTTTAAATTGCTGAAAACGACTTTCGCCTTTGGGAGCGTGGGCCTCACCAAGCGACGGTTGAAACCAGGTGTAAAGCAAAAGAAAAAGCAGAACGAAGGGCAGCGCCTTTCGTAAAGGCTCTGCCGGGAAAGTGCTGACGGCGCTAGCACCTAATAGCGATCCCACAAAACCTGCCACGATTGCAGGCAATACAACGGCCCAGGGCAGAGAAACATGACGTAAATATTTTCGCGCAGCATTTAAAGTTCCGCCAACAGCAGAAACTTTATTAGTAGAAAGCAATGTTGCGGGATGCTCGCTAGGGTAAGCAGTAAATAGAGCGGGGACCTGAATTAAGCCGCCACCGCCAGCCACTGCATCGACAAGGCCTGCAAAAAAAGCCGCCGCCAATAGCAAGGGCCAAACGAAAATTGAAAATTCGATAACAAACTCATTCAAAAAAATAATCATAAGGTCTTACATGGCGGCCTTATTCAAAATGTATTTTAGTCATAGGAAATTGTAGATGTGGTTTCGGATTTGCCTGCCATTACAATCGAGCGATGGACTTCTCTTTAACGCCCAAACTAGAAGGGTTGCGGGATCGGACACGATCATTTATTCGCGATCAAGTGATTCCGTTCGAAAAAGACCCGCGACAAAATGAGCATGGTCCCGACGAGGGTCTCCGTAAAGAATTAATGGAGTTAGCGCGCAAGGCGGGATTGCTGACGCCCCATGCCTCAGTTGAAATGGGCGGTTTAGGTTTAAGCCATGTAGAAAAAGCCATCATTTTTGAGGAGGCGGGCTACTCCTCGTTAGGGCCAACCGCGATGAATATCCACGCACCCGATGAAGGCAACATTCATTTGCTGGAAGAAATCGCTAGTCCAGAACAAAAAGAGCGTTGGCTTCGCCCCCTGGTTGCAGGAAAAATTCGATCGTGCTTTGCCATGACAGAGCCCGCTCCCGGCGCCGGTTCAGATCCTTCAATGCTCATGACGACAGCCATCAAAGATGGTGAAGACTATCTTATTAATGGTCAAAAGTGGTTTATTACTGGGGCCAATGGAGCTGACTTTGTCATCATCATGGCTCGCGGTGAAGACGGCTCTGCAACTATGTTTTTGTCAGACATGAATGCCCCGGGTATTGAGCTTGTTCGAAATATGGATGCGATGGATAGCTGCTTTGTTGGCGGACATGGCGTTCTTCAGTTTAAAAATTTACGCGTCTCTTCCAAACAAATATTAGGCGAGCTTGGCAAGGGCTTTAAAAATGCCCAAGTACGTTTAGCGCCTGCTAGGCTAACCCATTGCATGCGTTGGCTTGGTCAAGCGCAACGCGCCCAAGATATTGCAATTGCCTACGCAAAGAAAAGAGAGGCGTTTGGGAAAGTTTTAGGCGAGCATGAGGGTGTTGGATTTATGTTGGCAGATAACGATATGGATCTGCAAAGCTCTCGACTAAACATTTGGCATACCGCCTGGCTTTTGGATCAAGGGCAGCGTTGCAATTTTGAGTCTAGTCGCGCTAAAGTCATTTGCTCTGAGGCTGAGTGGCGAGTAGTAGATCGTTGCGTACAAATATTGGGTGGCCAAGGTGTCACCGGTGAAACAGCTTTGATGAAAATTTTTAAAGATATGCGTGGCTTCCGAATTTATGATGGGCCAAGCGAGGTACACCGCTGGAGCATGGCTCGAAAAATGATTGCAAACAAAGAACTCAAGCAATGAATATCGGCCAGCTGTTTCGCTTAGATAATAAAACAGTCTTTATTACAGGCGCATCTAGCGGCATTGGTAAACATTGCGCCATCTTGCTGTCTCAAGCAGGCGCAAAGGTAGCCATCGCATCACGCCGCATAGATCAACTGCAATCTGTTGTAGATGACATTACCCAATTGGGTGGCCAAGCGAAAGCATTTGAATTAGACGTCACGAGCAAAAAAAATGTGACGAAGTGTTTTGATGAACTTGCGAAATGGTCATTGCCAACGATTGTTATAAACAATGCGGGCATCAGTATCAATCGCAAACTGCTTGATCAAACTGAGGAAGATTGGGATCGAGTAATCGATACCAATCTGAAAGGTTCTTGGTTGGTTGCTACTGAAGCAGCACGGCGCCTAGCCGCCGCTAATACACCAGGTAATATTGTCAATATTGCCTCTATCTTGGGAGAGAGGGTTATCGGTGGAGTGGCTCCTTATGTCATCTCAAAAGCGGGAGTAGTCCAGCTCACAAAAGTAATGGCACTTGAATTAGCGCGCCATCAAATCCGAGTCAATGCCTTGTTACCAGGCTATGTGATTACTGACCTCAATCGCGAATTTCTCCAAAGTGAGGCTGGACAAAAAATTCTGGCGCGCATACCGTCGAGGCGTTTCAATAATTTAGAAGATTTAAATGGGCCATTATTGTTGCTAGCTTCTGATGCCAGCACTGCAATGACTGGTGCAACGATTGCGGTAGATAGCGGCCACCTGATTAACGGCTTATAAATACAAATTGCTTATGCAAACCCCCTCTTTTCAAGAGTCGCTTGGTAAGCACTTAAATACGTTAGGCCTATGCAAAGGCCCCATCGAACTTAGTCAATTAACTGGCGGCCAATCAAACCCGACATTCAAAATTAGTAATGGCAATTCCCATTACGTACTTAGAAAAAAACCGAGTGGGATTTTATTGCCATCAGCACATGCGGTAGATCGAGAGTATCGCGTAATGAAAGCGCTGGCGGCTACAGATGTCCCCGTTCCCCAAATGCTAGCTTATTGTGATGATGAGAGCATTATTGGAACTGCGTTTTTTATCATGGAATATCTAGATGGGCGCGTCTTTGCAGACCAATCTTTGCCTGGCCTAGCGGTCGGTGAGCGCCATCAGATTTACGAACAAATGAATCACACTATCTCTGCTATACATCGCCTAGATTATGTGTCGCTTGGATTAGAAACCTTTGGCAAGCCTGGCAATTATTTTGCCAGGCAAATTGCGCGCTGGTCTCGGCAGGTAAGGGAAGCCAACATTTCCATTCCCGATTCTCTTAACAAGCTAATGGACTGGTTACCTGTGCACATCCCGGCTGAAGATGAGACCTCGCTAATCCATGGCGACTTTCGAATGGACAACCTCATCTTTCACAAAACAGATTTACGCATCATTGGTGTTTTAGATTGGGAGCTTTCTACACTTGGAAACCCGCTGGCTGACTTTGCCTACCAATGCATGGCCTGGAGAATTCCGCCGACCCTATGGCGCGGAATACAAGGCCTCAACTTGGTTGGCTTGGGAATTCCTAGTGAATCCGAATATATCGCTATGTATGAAAAACAAGTGGAAAGATCGATTTCAGAGCGTTGGCCGTTTTTGATG
This sequence comes from Polynucleobacter sp. UB-Piko-W3, assembly GCF_018881635.1. Lineage (GTDB taxonomy): Bacteria > Pseudomonadota > Gammaproteobacteria > Burkholderiales > Burkholderiaceae > Polynucleobacter. The sequence continues at coordinate 1,700,256 of NZ_JACVPY010000002.1, read as the reverse complement.
GCCTACAACTTATTTCGAATTTCAGCAATTTTGCATGGCATTACCAAGCGAGCGATGGATGGGAATGCCAATGCGAGCGATGCCATTGAAAACGGGGCTAAAGCGGGCGCGCTTGCTGATCTCGGCTGGGCTTGTGCCCAACCGTAAAGCTATTGCTTTTTAGTAAAGATCCCGACCAAGCCGCGGCGAAAGGCCATTACACAGAAAACAAAGATCAGCCCCGTAACAATGGTGACGGATTCTCCCAAAGAGTTAAACCAATTAACACCAGTAATTTGAGCCAAGAAGTTTCCAATCTCACCCACTCTATGCTCCAGCAGCACAATTACCAGAGATCCAACGAATGGGCCCGCCAGGGTGCCAACACCACCAACCAAGGTCATCAAAATAACCAGGCCAGACATTGACCAGTGCACATCTGTCAGCGTCTCAAAACCTAACACCAAAGCTTGAACGGCTCCAGCCAAACCGGCCAGCGCAGCAGACAAAATAAAAACTAAAAACTTAAAGCGATTGACGTTATAGCCTAGAGATATTGCACGTGGTTCGTTTTCTTTAATCGCCTTTAGGATCTGTCCAAACGGGGAAGAAATGATTCTGGAAATGAATAAGAATCCAGCAAGCACTGTAGCTAAAACAAAGTAGTAAAGATTCAAATCAGCCTGTAAGTCAATTAAGCCAAACAGCTCGCCCCTTGGAATGCCTTGAAAACCGTCCTCACCCCCAGAAGCTGGGGCTTGCAGGCAAATAAAGTAAAACATTTGCGCTAAGGCCAAAGTAATCATAGAAAAGTAAATACCTTGTCTTCTAATTGCAAGACCACCAATCAGGGCGCCCAAGGCCGCAGCAAATAAAACACCAAGAATGATTGCGCCGCCAGGGCCAACACCCATATCGCGCATCAAATATCCCGCACAGTAACCCGCACCACCAAAAAATGCTGCGTGGCCAAAAGATAAAAGCCCTGTATAGCCCAACAATAAATTAAATGCTGCCGCGAAAAGTGCAAAGCACAAAATCTTCATTAGGAAAATGGGATAAGCAAAAAATGGTGCGGCTATTGCGACAGCAAGAATTGCCAGAAAGAGCCAGAACTTAAGTGATTTCATTTTTCCCGCCCAAACAGGCCTGCTGGCCTAAAGAGCAAAACAATCACCATGATCGCAAACACCACAGTGCTTGAAGCTTCTGGATAAAACACCTTAGTCAAACCCTCAACCAAACCCAATCCTAGGCCGGTAACAATTGACCCCATGATGGAGCCCATGCCGCCGATCACAACCACAGCAAAAACAACAATGATGAGGTTAGAGCCCATCAAAGGCGAAACCTGAATAATTGGCGCAGCGAGTACGCCTGAAAAAGCTGCGAGCGCCACGCCAAACCCATAAGTCAGCGTTGTCATCAGAGGAAAGTTCACCCCAAATGCCTGAACGAGTGTTGGGTTTTCTGTGCCAGCGCGCAAATAGGCGCCAATACTGGTTTTTTCTATCACGTACCAAGTGGCGAAACACACCGTTAGGGAGGCAACCACCACCCATGCGCGATAGTTTGGCAAAACCATAAATCCTAAATCGGTGGCGCCACGCAAGGCCTCGGGAGCGCTGTAAGACAAGCCTGAGGCCCCATATATGGAGCGCAGCACGCCTTCAATAAAAAGCGTTAAACCAAAAGTCAACAATAATCCGTATAAATGATCAAGCTTATACAAATGCCTTAGCAACAAACGTTCAATCACGATACCAATCAAACCAACAACAATTGGTGCCAATATCAGCATCACCCAATAGTTGATTCCAAAATATTGTCCGGCCATCCAAGTTACAATGGCGCCCAACATAAACATGGCGCCATGTGAAAAGTTGATGACATTTAAAAGGCCAAAGATCACCGCCAATCCCAAACTGAGGATTGCATAAAAGCTGCCGTTAACCAGCCCCAAAAGGAGCTGGCTTAACAGGGCAGAAATAGAAAGGCCGAAGATTTCCAAGATTACTTATTGGCGCACTGAGAATAGGCCTCTGGAGCAAACGCTTTCTCGCCGGGCACGGTAGCGACTAGCTTGTAGTAATCCCATGGGCTTTTAACTTCGCTTGGTGATTTAACTTCATACAGGTACATATCGTGGACCATAGTTCCGTCCTTGCGGATATATCCATTTTTTGTAAACATGTCATTAATTTTGACCTTACGTAATTGCTGCATCACCTTGTCTGAATCGCTGGTGCCGGCCGCTTTAACAGCATTCAAGTAAGTCATCGTGGATGAATAATTTCCTGCCTGTACCATTGTTGGCATGCGCTTCATTTTTTCGAAGAAACGTTTTGCAAACTTGCGAGTCTGGTCATTCTGATCCCAATACCAGGCCTCAGTAGCAAGCAAGCCTTGTGCATTTTGGATGCCAATTGCGTGCACATCAGTAATAAATACCAACAAACCAGCAATCTTCATGGTTTTGGTAATACCAAACTCATTGGCAGCCTTAACGGAATTAATTGTGTCTCCACCTGCGTTCGCTAAGCCTAAAACCTGAGCTTTTGAAGCCTGCGCCTGCAATAGATAAGATGAAAAATCGCTTGCATTTAGTGGGTGCTTGGAGGTTCCCAAAACTTTTCCACCGCTGGCATTAATCACGTTAGTTGCATCTTTCTCAAGGGCATAACCGAAGGCGTAGTCAGCCGTCAAAAAATACCAAGTCTTTAAGCCTTTATCCATCATCCCTTTAGCCGAACCGTTTGCTAAGGCAACCGTGTCATAGGTGTAATGGATGGTGTATGGGGTGCACTGTTCATTGGTTAGTGCAGAAGTGCCGGCGCCGTTATTGATGTAAATGCGTTTTTTCTCTGCGGCCACCTTTGAGGTTGCTAGCGCAGTTCCAGAGTTGGTTCCACCAAAGACAACGGTAACGCCATCCTGGTCAATCCACTCTCTAGTTTTAGATGCGGCGATATCTGCTTTGTTTTGGTGGTCGGCTGAAACCACTTCAATTTTTTTACCTAAAACACTGCCACCAAAGTCGGCAATAGCCATCTTGATTGCCTCCAAACCACCCTGACCATCAATGTCTGAATATAAACCAGAGATGTCAGTAATAAAGCCGATTTTGACGGCAGATGGATCCGCCGCATTTGCACCGCTAGAGACTGCGGCCAAAGCCGCCACTGCCATAGAAATTAAAGTTCGTTTCATTATTTTTTTCCTTTAAAAATAAACACTCAACTAAACGCCTAAATACCCGTTTAAGACTTCGGCCTTCGCCTTTAAGTCTGCTCTCTCAACTACCTCTACTATCAACCCACTTTCCACTACATAATGTCTGTCTGCAAGTTCAGCCGCAAACCTAAAGTTTTGCTCCACCAACACAATCGTAAAACCCTTGTTTCGTAATTTAGAAACTACCTCTCCAAGCTTTTCGACAATTACAGGTGCAAGCCCCTCGGTGATCTCATCTAGCAACAAAAGTTTGGCGCCTGTTCTTAAAATTCGAGCCATTGCTAACATTTGCTGTTCACCTCCAGAAAGCCTGGTGCCTGGACTGTTCCGCCTTTCATAAAGATTTGGAAACATCTCGTAAATTTCTTCTAACTCCATTCCACCAGAAGAAACTTTTGGTGGAAGCAGTAGATTTTCTTGGGCGTCTAGGCTGCCGAAAATTCCTCTCTCTTCTGGACAATAACCAATTCCCAGTCGAGCAATTTGATAGGTTGGGAGATCAACGGTGTCCACTCCAAAGATATTGATAACGCCCTTGCGCCTACTAGTCATACCTAAGATCGTTTTAAGAATAGTGCTTCTGCCCGCACCATTTCTACCTAAAAGCGTAACAACCTCGCCGTCGCGCACTGCAAAGTTGACGCCATGCAAAATATGGGACTCCCCATACCAGGACTCTAAATTTTTGACCTCCAGCGCCATACCACTCATAAATTGTCGCCCCCGTGGCTGCCCATATAGGCCTCAACTACCAGTGGATTTTTAGAAACCTCTTGGTAAGAGCCTTCTGCCAAAACGGCTCCGCGCTGAAGCACAGTAATCCGATCAGCAATCGATGCAACAACTTTCATGTTGTGCTCAACCATCAAAACAGTTCGGCCCTTAGCAACACGATTAATCAACTCTGTTACGCGCTCTACATCCTCATGCCCCATGCCTTGGGTCGGCTCATCTAAGAGCATTAACTCTGGTTCCATGGCTAGGGTGGTTGCAATTTCGAGTGCTCGCTTACGCCCATAGGCCAGGTTTAAGGTTTGCTCGTGCGCAAATTCCTCCAAGCCAACCTCATGAAGAAGCTCTAGGGCGCGATCATTCAGAACATTGAGGGAATCGCCAGACCTCCAAAAATAGAACTCTGTACCTAGCTCTCGCTGCAGTGCAACACGAACATTTTCTAAAACGGTTAAATGGGGGAAAACTGCTGAAATTTGAAAAGAGCGAATTATTCCGCGGCGGGCAATTAGGGCTGGGGCCTCGCTTGTAATATCCATGCCGTTAAATAGAATTTGGCCGCTGCTGGGCTCTAAAAATTTAGTGAGTAAATTGAAGCAAGTAGTTTTACCGGCTCCATTTGGGCCGATTAAGGCATGAATAGTGCCCCTGGTGACATCCAAATTCACGTCGGTGACCGCAGAAAATCCCTTAAAAGATTTGCCCAGTCCAATCGTTTTTAGTATTGTTTCTTGCACTCTCTCATGCCCTCTGCCCACTTTCGGAGCAAGATGTTGAGAATAACCCAAGATGGCCTCGCCTTATATAGCGATAACCCTAAATAAAGGTGTTTGATTAAGGGGTTTTGGTGATTTTTTGAAAGCCCTGAATTGCTACTTGTGCAGCGCTATCCAAAACATCCATTGGGATGCGCTGGGAGCCTTGGACGATCATTAGAGCATAGGGCTTTGCAAGGGCAGAAGCTTCGGAACACAAACGCAGCTCTTCCCCCTCTGCGGGCGACTGGCTGCGCCAATAATTAATTGCGGCCTCAAGCTCCTGAATGCTGACATACAACATATGCTATTGGGCGCCTACTTGCCCTTGAGTGCAAGCATGGTGCCACGACATTTCTTGGCACCACAGCGACACTCATAATCTTTTTTCATTTGCTTAGTGATGCGGCCCTCTATGTCGAGAGAGTAATCATAAAACAGCTCTTCACCAACCTTAAGATCGCGCTTGGCATAAATAAAGACGCGGGGCTCTCCCTTATAAATACCCTCTTTTGTCTCGCAGATTGGCCTACAAGAATGGTTGATCCAGCGGGCAGCATTGCCGCCATACTTTGCATCAATTACACGGCCATCATCCAAAGAAAAGTAAAAGGTATGGTTTGGATCCTTTTTATCATGGGGGTGGCGCTTGATCGCCAACTTCCAACTAATGCGCTCGCCTTTGTACTCAATAATGGCCTGACCTTTTTTGATTGGCTTTGCTACAAAAACACCCTTGCCATGAATGGGAGAGGATTTCACAACAATAGAAGACCGATCCACCTTGGGAGGTGTTATTTTTTTTGATTTCATATTTAAACGTCTAGGTTGCGCGCAATGAGTGCATTTTTTTCAATAAATGCTCGGCGAGGCTCAACCTCATCCCCCATCAATGTTGTAAAGACTTGATCTGCTGCAATAGCGTCTTCGATCTTCACTTGTAATAAGGTGCGTGAGCTGGCATCCATGGTGGTTTCCCACAGCTGCGATGGGTTCATCTCGCCCAAGCCCTTATAGCGTTGACGACTCAGAACGCGCTCAGCCTCTGACAACAACCAAGAGAATGCGGCCCTAAAGTCGCCAATAGTTTGTTCTTTTTGATTCTTGTCGGGATCGCCACGACGAACTTTTGAGCCCGGCAAAACTTTGCCCGACAAAACAGCGGCAGCATTAGCAAGACTCTGATAATCATCCCCATGGACAAAGTCAGAATTAATTGATGACAGCTTGAGGTTGCCATGGATGCGCCGCGATAACAACAATCTAAAGCGCTCAGTACGATCCTCTTTTTGCACAATGATTTCGGGTGGTAGAGCCAACGGGTTTAGTGATGCTGCCAAAGCAACCCTTAGGCGGTCAGCAGAATCATTTGCAGATTTCTCAGTATCTAAATTTAATTGGGTGCCCGAGGCAATTGCCCTCAACGCATCTTCGTCGATTGTGCGAGATAGGCGATCAACAATTGATTGAATAACTTGATAGTGTTTGGCCAGCTCGTTTAAGGCAGCGCCCTCAACTATTTCGCCGGTAGGTGTTTGTAGGGAAGCGGTTTCTAGTGCTATTTTTAGCAAGAGTTGATTAAGCTCCACATCATCTTTTATGTATTGCTCGCTCTTACCGAATTTCACTTTGTAAAGCGGTGGTTGCGCAATGTAAATGTGCCCGCGCTCAATTAACTCCGGCATCTGCCTATAAAAGAAGGTGAGTAGCAGTGTGCGGATGTGGCTACCGTCAACGTCAGCGTCGGTCATGATGATGATACGGTGATAGCGAAGTTTGTCCGCTTTATATTCTTCAATGCCGATGCCCGTCCCGAGAACGGTAATTAAGGTAACAACTTCTTGGCTCGCCAGCATTTTGTCAAAGCGGGCCTTTTCTACGTTCAGGATTTTTCCTTTTAAGGGGAGAATTGCCTGAAAGCGACGATCACGCCCTTGCTTGGCGGAGCCGCCGGCGGAGTCGCCCTCAACAATAAACAGCTCTGATTTGGTGGGGTCTTTTTCTTGGCAGTCGGCCAACTTTCCAGGAAGGCCAAGACCGTCCAACACACCCTTGCGTCTTGTCATGTCGCGAGCTTTGCGAGCGGCTTCGCGCGCTCGTGCAGCGTCGACAATTTTTCCACAAAGAATTTTTGCGTCTGCTGGGCGCTCTTGCAAATATGCCGAAAGCGCCTCTGCAACGATCTCTTCTATTGGCCCACGAACCTCACTAGAAACTAATTTATCTTTTGTTTGGCTTGAGAATTTTGGCTCTGGCACCTTGACTGATAGAACGCAAGTTAAGCCTTCCCGCATGTCATCACCAGAAATTTCTACCTTCGCTTTTTTAGCAACCTCATGCTCATCAATATACTTATTGATAACGCGGGTCATTGCTGCGCGCAGGCCTGTTAGATGTGTGCCGCCATCGCGCTGAGGGATGTTGTTTGTAAAACAAAGCACTTGTTCACTAAAGCTGTCATTCCACTGCATTGATACTTCAGCGGTAATTTGTCCACCAAGATCAGATGGGCGAACACCTTCCGCATAAAAAATGTTGGGATGTAAAACGTTTTTGGTTTGGTTGATGTACTCAACAAAACCTTTCACTCCACCCGAAAAGGCAAAGTCTTCTTCTTGGCCCGTGCGCTGATCAATTAGTTTGATGTGTACGCCATTATTTAAAAATGAAAGTTCGCGAATGCGCTTTACAAGAATTTCATAATGAAACTCTACGTTTCCAAAAATGGTCTCGTCAGCCAAGAAATGAACTTCTGTTCCCGATAGCTCTGTATCACCTGTAACGGTAATGGGAGATACAGCAACGCCGTTCTCCTCTTGAATATTGCGATTTTTAATAACGCCGCGCTCAAACTCCATATAGTGGGCTTTTCCGTCGCGACGAATGGTGAGTTTTAGCCATTTAGACAATGCGTTTACACAGCTTACGCCCACACCGTGCAGGCCGCCTGAAACCTTGTAGCTGTTTTGGTCAAACTTACCACCCGCATGAAGCTCGGTCATCACAATTTCAGCCGCGCTGCGCTTTGGCTCATGCTTATCGTCGTATTTAATCCCGGTTGGAACGCCACGTCCATTATCAACAATGGAGATAGAGTTGTCGGTTTGAATAACAACGGTAATTTCTGAGCAATAGCCAGCCAAGGCCTCGTCAATCGAGTTATCTAAAACCTCAAAAACTAGATGATGTAATCCTGTTCCGTCGGAGGTGTCTCCGATATACATTCCAGGGCGCTTACGTACAGCCTCAAGTCCCTCTAAGATTTGAATCGATGCGGCGCCGTACTGCTCTACTACTTTTTTTTCTTCAGTCATTTTTTTCTAAGTTAAATACGCATTGGCATCACGACATACTTAAAGCTCTCTGAGCCAGGCAGAGTAATTACGGCGCTACTATTTGCATCGCCCAAACTAATTTGAATTTTTTCGTTCTTTAGATTAGATAAAACATCCAATAAATAACTTACATTAAAGCCAATCTCTACAGTCTCGCCACTGTACTCGGTTTCAATCTCCTCTTGGGCCTCTTCTTGTTCGGCATTAGTAGATTGAACGGTGATACGGTTTGGTGATAAAGAAAAGCGAACACCTTTAAATTTATCTGTAGTTAGAATAGCTGCGCGCTGAAGCGCTGCTTGCAATACGTCACGACCAACAACCAGTGTATTTTTGTGTCCCTTAGGGATAACTCTTTGGAAGTCCGGGAACTTACCTTCGACTAACTTAGAAATTAATTCAATGTCTCCAAACGCAAACTTCACCTGGTTGGTTGTTAGGCTTATTTCCAAGGGCTCATCCGAATCCTCTAAAAGATGTTGGCACTCTAAAATAGTTTTTCGAGGAATAATAATTTCCTGTCTTTGCCCAAGGCCTGATGGTGCCTCGGCTAATTCAACTTGGGAGTAGGCAAGACGGTGGCCATCTGTTGCAACCGCCACAACCTCCTTACCCTCTACAACTAACAACATTCCATTTAGGTAGTAACGAATGTCCTGCTGCGCCATCGAAAAATGAACCTGGCTAATGAGCTGACGAAAACTTTTTTGCGACATCTTCCACGTAGCAGTAACTTCACCAACACTTTGCATTACTGGAAACTCAGCGGCCGATAGAGTTTGGAGTGAGAAACGGCTTTTGCCGCTCTGAACAACCATGCGGTTGTCTTTTAGGTTAAGAGAAACTGGGCCCTCTGGGAGTGCGCGCAAAATATCAAGCAGTTTTCTGGCGGCAACCGTTGTTGTTGCCTCTTCTGTACCAACACCAAAATTTGCGTTCGTGGTGATTTGAATTTCAATATCAGTTGAGATAAAAGAAACTTTTTCACCACTTTTTTTAAATAGTAGGTTTGCCAAAATTGGCAGCGTGTGTCTACGTTCAACAATTCCACTAACAACCTGCAGGGGTTTTAGTAAGTTATCGCGAGAAGTGTTAACGAGTTGCATTGCTTTTAAATCCTTGTATATATCTTATTAGTAGTAGTAATAAGGCTTCTTATTTTAGTGGATAAGTCAAAAAAGCCATATAAATCAGCGCATTGAAAGACAAAAAACCTGTGGAAAACCCCTGTATAAGTACCGCATAAAAAGTGAACAACTTTCTTTCAACATCCTATTTTTGCATGAAGCCCGGACTTTCCACAACTTATCCACATGCAATCCCCAAACTTATCCTATGGCTTATCCACACCCTTATCCACAAGTAAAAACTAAGCCTTTAAGGTTTGTTCAATAACATGAATTTCATGGTTTAGCTGCCCATCATGGGCCCTCTCCTCCGCTATCTTGCGAACCGCATGCAAAACAGTCGTGTGGTCCCTGCCACCAAAAAGCTCGCCAATCTCTGGAAGGCTTTTTTGGGTCAACTCTTTGGCCATAAACATGGCGATTTGGCGTGGGCGCGCAATATTGGCAGGCCGCTTTTTCGAGTACATATCAGCAACTTTAATGCTGTAAAAATCAGCAACAGACTTTTGAATATTTTCGACAGATATTTGACGGTTTTGTATTGAGAGGAGGTCCTTCAGTGCCACTCTAGCAACCTCAATGGTGACCTCGCGCCCGTGAAAGCGAACAAAGGCCAATATCTTTCGCAGCGCACCCTCAAGCTCGCGCACGTTTGAACGCAAATGCTTCGCCACAAAGAAAGCAACATCCTCACTCATGGGGATGCCCTCACTAATTGCCTTTTTCATCAAAATAGCAACTCGCATTTCCAGTTCTGGCGGCTCAATCGCTACCGTCAAACCAGAATCAAAGCGCGAAATTAAGCGATCATCAATACCAGCCATTTCTTTTGGGTAGGTATCACTGGTAATGATGACTTGGGCCTTGTTGCTAAGCAGTGCCTCAAAGGCATAGAAAAACTCTTCTTGAGTTCTCGACTTACCGCTAAAAAATTGAATATCGTCAATTAATAAAAGGTCTAGCGAGTGGTAGTAGCGCTTAAAGCGATCAAACGCTTTTTGTTGATAAGCGCGCACCACATCTGAGACATATTGTTCGGCATGTATATAGCGAATGCGGGCGTTGGGCTTCTCTTTTAAAAGGTGGTTGCCAATTGCATGAATTAGGTGGGTCTTGCCAAGCCCTACCCCACCATATAAAAACATGGGGTTGTATGAGCTACCGGGGTTATGCGCAACCTGAATTGATGCCGCCCTGGCAAGCTGGTTTGCTTTACCGGTAACAAAGGTTTCAAAGGTAAGGTTGGGGTTAAGTTTTGAGTGATCTTCAATTTCAAACGCACCCTCATCCAATGAGGCGGCAGTATCGACCACGCTATTTTGTTGGGCTGCAGGCGCCGAGACCTCCGGCGCTGCTGGAGCCACAACCGAGGGGGTGCCCGCCTCAAGGTCGAGGACAAAACTAACATTTATGGGCAGGCCAAAGTACTGTGTGGCCAGCTCTTGGAAGCGGTCTGCGAATGTTTTCTTAATCCAATCAAGCTTGAATCTGTTTGGGGCGCCAATGGTTAGTGAGTGGCCACTCTCATCAAAAGATACGAGTGTTAGGGGCTGAATCCATGTTTTAAACTGCTGGGGCGATAGCTCGCGGGAGAGCGCGCTAACAGCGCCATCCCAAAAACCCAAGGGGTTGATTGAATTCAAGGCGGCGGGATTTTGTAAGTTGCTCATATTTTTAGAGGATCCATTGTAGCGAGGCTACAAAGTTATCCACAAGCAACAAAAACGTGGAAAAACTGTGGATAACTTGTGTATAAAGCCAAAAAAGATATATAAATTAATGGTTTAAGCAAAAAACAGAAGCAAAATAGTGAAAAACACCTATATATTCATCGAGATAGATTGACCTTTTGCTCTGCAACAAGGAAAATAATTGGTTTTCCCGGGATATATCATGAAAAGAACCTACCAACCATCAGTAACACGTCGTAAGCGTACACACGGTTTTCGTGTTCGTATGAAAACCAAAAGCGGCCGCGCAGTATTAAACGCACGCCGTGCAAAAGGCCGCAAGCGTTTGGCCGTTTAATTTAGCCATTGAATAGCGCCAGGATTTCTGAATTATTAAAAATACACCCTAAAACGAGTTTGTTTTGGGGTATGTATGTTGCGCCCATTCAAGAGGGGTGCAAACCAGATTTAGGTGTTGCGGTAGCTAAAAAATTAGCAAAAAGAGCGGTTGACCGCAACCGCCTAAAGAGAATGATTCGCGAGCTAGTTTGGACTGCGCAAGCCAACACCCTAAACAAAGATGTGGTGGTCAGGCTAAAAAAACCAATTGGTCGCCAAACTCGGGGCAAGCTCAGAAAAAAAGAAAAAGAACTTCTGCGCTGTCAGATCTTGGGGTTAATTTAAAGTGCGATTTTTAAACAATGCCGCAACAAAGCTGGTAAAAATTTATCAACTGGCTTTGAGCCCCTACCTAGGTATGCATTGTAAATATGTACCAAGTTGCTCTCAATATGCCTGCGACTGCTTCAATCATTATGGATTTATTAAAAGCTTAGGCCTGGTTGTTTGGCGCATTCTGCGCTGTAACCCATGGTCACACGGTGGTTATGATCCTGCGGTAAAACAAACAACTCATTAATTTAAGTGAATGCAAATGGACTTTAAAAAAACAATTCTTTGGGCAGTGTTCTCGATGTCGGGCCTAATGCTCTATAGCAATTGGCAGGTTTATGAGGGCAAACCATCTTTATTTGGCGGAACGCCCGCCAGTGCACCAGCGCCTTCCGAAAAGCCCACCAGAAATAACAAGGCAGATCTACCAACTCAAATATCGGGTGCGCCAGTAATCACCGCAACACCCGCTGTTGCTTCGGGCCCAATTGAGGGCGCCGAGAAATTCACATTAAAAAATGATGTATTGGTATTAGAAATTAGTGCAAATGGCGCTAATGTCATCGACGCAAAATTGCTGAAAGCGTTGACCGCAGAAAATAAACTGATTGAGCTATTTCAATACACACCAAACCACAAATATTTTGCACGCTCTGGCTTGATTTCTCTCAATAACAATGATTTGCCAAACCACACCAGCACATTCAAGTTAACCCAGTCTGGTAAAGACGGTGCTGGACGACCTTTTCTTACACTTGCTAGCGATCGCAACGGGGTTAGGTTAGAAAAAACTTTCAGCCTCAATGCTGGAAGTTATGTTGTTGAGGTTGATCACCGCGTTACCCAGTCAAGCAGTAACGCTACTCCCTTGGTTCTCTACACAGAGCTAGTGCGCGACGGTAGTCAAGAGCAAAAAATTGGCCCGTTTGATGGCGCTTTTTCAGCAAGCACATTTACTGGCCCGGCTGTTTATACCGACAAAGAAAAATTCAACAAACTAGAATTTACAGCGATTGATAAAAATAAAATCACTACCCCAACCCAAGTCCCTGCCGGAGATCCGGGCTGGATTGCAATGGTGCAGCATTATTTTGCTGGCGCATGGATTCCAAGTGATAAATTTGCACGCGATATTTATGCTGGAAAAATTGATAACGGCCTATATCGCATAGGCATGCAAACACCGCTTGGTGTAGTCGCTCAAGGCTCAACGGTTGTTGAAAAATCCCGCCTCTTCGTTGGACCACAAGAGGAAAGTGTTCTAGAAACGATTGCTCCCGGCTTTGAGTTACTTAAAGATTACGGTTACCTGACCATTTTGGCAAAACCCATTTTTTGGCTCTTGGAAAAAATCCATGGCTATGTTGGCAATTGGGGTTGGTCAATTATTCTCCTCACAGTTTTGATCAAGCTAGTATTCTTCCCTCTCTCGGCCGCAAGCTATAAATCTATGGCGCGCATGAAAGAAGTGCAGCCACGACTAATGGCCATGAGAGACCAATATAAGGGCGACCCTCAGAAGTTAAATCAAGCGATGATGGAGATGTATCGCAAAGAGAAAATCAATCCACTAGGAGGATGTTTGCCGGTGGTGGTTCAGATCCCAGTATTTATTGCTTTGTATTGGGTGTTGTTGTCTTCCGTTGAGCTGCGTGGCGCCCCTTGGATCTTGTGGGTACACGACCTATCTTTGCCAGATACTTCAATTAGTGACCTCTTGGGCTTTACGCAGCACTTCCCGGTCGGAATTTTGCCGATCATCATGGCTATTTCGATGTATGTGCAAACCAAACTCAATCCAACGCCACCTGATCCTATTCAGGCTAAGGTGATGATGTACATGCCAATCATATTTTCGGTGATGTTCTTTTTCTTCCCGGCTGGCTTAGTGTTGTACTGGGTGGTGAATAACCTGTTGTCGATTGCACAGCAATGGCAGATTAACCAAATGTTCGGAAAAAAAGAAGCCAAGTAATTTTTGATGGCATAGCATTCAATGAAAAAGGCACAGCAATGATGACCAGAAAGTTGCCCATCATTGCTGTAGCTACCGCTCCGGGTAAGGCGGGTGTTGGGGTTGTGCGCATTAGTGGACAAAACCTAAGCGCAATTACAAAAGCACTTTTTCAAAAAGTACTTTCTCCGCGACAAGCAAACTTGCTCACCTTACGTGATGCTGGCGGTCAAACTATCGACCAACTCATTGCGATTTATTTTGTAGCGCCAGCATCATATACGGGTGAAGATGTTTTAGAGCTGCAATGTCATGGTGGACCACAACTTCTCGAGCTAGTAATGAAGAGGTGCCTCGAGCTCGGCAAAGCAGAGGGCTTGGTGATTGCAGAGCCTGGCGAATTTACACTTCGCGCTTATTTGAATAACAAAATTGATTTAGCCCAGGCCGAAGCGATTGCTGATTTAATTGATGCACAGAGCGAGGCTGCAGTGCGTGGTGCCGCCAGATCACTGCAGGGCATCTTTTCAGAGAGCATTAACGATCTAATCGAAGAAATTACACAGTTACGTATTTTGGTTGAATCTACCTTAGATTTTCCCGAAGAAGAAATTGAGTTTTTGGAGAATGCGCAAGCACACGAACGTTTGGCCGCAGTTAAACAAAAACTACAGACCTTACGCAGTGAAGCTAAGCAGGGAAAAATTTTGCGCGACGGCATTCAGCTGGTTTTGGCAGGCGCCCCCAACGTGGGGAAGAGCTCTTTGCTCAATAGGCTTGCTGGCGAAGAGGTGGCAATTGTCACCCCCATTGCGGGCACTACACGTGATCGGGTGAAGGAAAGCATTACCATCCAGGGCGTACCGATGCACATTATCGATACAGCCGGCTTGCGAGAAACGGATGACTTGGTCGAAGCAAAAGGCATTGAAAGATCCTGGGATGCCATTCGTTTGGCAGACCTCGTCATTTTTTTGACCGACCCCAGCTCTGGTGAGGATGGCCTGAAAGAACAAATTCTGCGAGTGCTGCCCCCAAAGTGCCCCGTTTTAGAGGTGCTTAATAAATCAGATTTGATGGCATCAGGCTCTGTTGCCCCTCCAAAAGACGCTATTTGCATTTCAGCCAAGACTGGCGATGGGGTTGAGGCCTTAAAACGGAGGATATTAGAGATAGTAGGCTGGAATGGCTCACAAGAAGGGGTAATTGTCGCTAGACGAAGGCATTTAGACTGCCTGGAGCGAGCATCGGAGCATATTACAAGATCGGAGCAGTTCGCTGCAAATGGCAACAGTTCGCTAGAATTGTTCGCTGAAGAGCTGTTTTTAGCACAAAATCACCTTGGACAAATCACTGGAAAATTGCTCCCAGACGACCTTTTAGGCAAAATTTTTAGTCAATTCTGTATTGGCAAATAAGGGCCTTTTTGCCGTCGCTTAAAGGGCCAAATATCCCCAAAATGATAAAATTGTTGGATTAAAAAATTAAATTTTCATGGGTAAATATATGACTACAGCAACTACTGACCAAATTGATGCGAATGCGCCAGCTTACGTAAAAAACAAGCAATTGATAGAGTGGGTTGGCGAGATGGCTGCTCTTACTAAGCCAGATGCAATTCGCTGGTGTGATGGCTCCCAGGCTGAATATGACGAATTTTGTGAGCTCCTGGTGAAGGCTGGAGTATTTAAGCGCTTAAACCCAAGCAAGCGCAAAAACTCATTTTTAGCCCTTTCAGACCCAGAGGATGTAGCGCGAGTCGAAGACCGAACGTTTATTTGCTCTGCAAAAAAAGACGATGCTGGCCCCACCAATAACTGGGTGGAGCCAAGCGAAATGCGTGCAACACTAAACCCTTTGTTTGATGGCTGCATGCGCGGCAGAACAATGTATGTTGTGCCATTCTCCATGGGCCCAATAGGATCCCCGATTGCTCACATTGGTGTTGAGCTCTCCGACAGCCCTTATGTTGCAATCAATATGCGCCTGATGACCCGCATGGGCAGAGCTGTGATTGATCAGCTGGGCGCTAATGGCGAGTTCGTGCCCTGTGTCCATACTGTTGGCAAGCCCCTAGCCGCTGGCGAAAAGGACGTTGCTTGGCCAAACAACAAGACTAAGTACATTGTTCATTATCCAGAAACCCGTGAGATCTGGTCGTTTGGGTCTGGTTACGGAGGCAATGCATTGTTAGGTAAAAAATGTTTTGCACTGCGTATCGCATCCAATATGGGTCGCGAACAAGGTTGGTTAGCAGAGCATATGTTGATCTTGGGAGTAACTTCACCCGAGGGCAAAAAACATCACATTGCCGCTGCATTCCCATCGGCTTGCGGCAAAACTAATTTCTCTATGATGATTCCACCCAAAGGATTTGATGGCTGGAAGGTCACTACGATTGGTGATGACATTGCATGGATCAAGCCGCGTAAAGATCCGGTTACTGGCAAAACCCGTTTGTTTGCAATTAACCCGGAGTCCGGTTACTTCGGTGTAGCGCCTGGCACAAATCGTCAGACCAATCAAAACTGTATCGACTCTTTAAATCAGGACGTGATTTTCACGAACGTTGGTTTGACTGACGATGGTGATGTTTGGTGGGAAGGCTTGACAGAAACCCCGCCAGCCCATTTGATTGACTGGCAAGGCAAAGACTGGACTCCAGCAGATGGTGCCGCAGGTCGCAAAGCTGCACATCCAAATTCACGTTTTACTGTTGCTGCCACCAACAACCCAGCTGTTGATCCTAAATGGGACGATCCAGAAGGCGTTCCAATTGATGCATTCTTGTTTGGCGGCCGTCGCTCAAACACGGTGCCTTTGGTTAGTGAGGCGCGGGATTGGGTTGAGGGTGTTTACATGGCTGCTACCCTTGGCTCAGAAACGACCGCAGCGATCACTGGTCAAATTGGTGTCGTGCGTCGCGACCCGTTTGCGATGATCGCATTTGCTGGCTACAACATGAGCGACTATTTTCAGCATTGGCTCAATATCGGCAAGAAGTTAGAGGCCGAAGGCGCCGTTTTGCCTAAGATTTATTGCGTTAACTGGTTCCGCAAGGATGAGAATGGCAAATTTGTTTGGCCAGGCTTTGGCGAAAACATGCGCGTGCTTTCTTGGATTTTGGAGCGAGCACAAGGAAAGGCAGAAGGCAAAGAAACGCCTTTTGGCATTTGCCCAGAGCACGGCGATATCCATTGGAATGGCCTAGATTATTCAGCCGAGAAATTTGCTAAAGCCATTCATGTTTCCGTTGATGACTGGAAGAACGAGTTGAAGCTTCACACCGAATTATTTGATCATCTTGGCGATCGCTTACCAAAAGAGCTCAAAGAAACTCGCGCGAAAATTGAACAGCGCTTAAACGCTTAAGCTTTTTTCTAATTAGTTAAATGACCAAACCCCAACACCATGAAATAGTGGTGATAGGGGCAGGCATTTGCGGCGCAACCATCGCAAATGAGTTGCTCCAACGTGGCAAATCTGTATGTATTGTTGATGCTGCATCATCTGCCGCTACCGCCTGTTCAAGTCATGCATATGCTATTGCGCATCCACACATAGGTATAGGATCACCGCGTTTATTGCGCTTAACGCGCATCGCCTTTTTGTTGGCTGAGGCTAGATGGGGCAAGGCCTGGAACCAGCACGGTATTTTTCAGCCCAGCAAAAAAGACAAACACTTTGACCGAGTAGAAGTTGCCAATTATTTGAAGTCATTAGGCCTTGATGAAGATATTGCGGTTGCTTTAGATGCCCAAGAAGCAGAAAAAATTTGTGGCATTAAACAAAATGGAGTGTGGCTTTCTCGCGGAGCATCCTTAAGCATATTTGAGGCGAGCAATGCACTACTGCAAGAGCAACAGCATTTAACTTGTTTATGGAACACGCGTGTCGCAAAACTCGAACAAGCTAATGGCAAATGGCTTTTATTGAATGAGGCTGATGAAGTCATTCTTACTGCAGATAAGGTGGTGGTTGCAACGGCAATGGATAGCAAGGTTTTAATGAGCAGTATCGGAATAAAGTTGCCCTTAAAACCTGTGCGTGGACAACTCAGTATTTTTTCAATCAAAAAAGATGATGCTTGGGCATCAAAATTACCGCGAGTTGGAATATCGGGCGATGGCTATTGTCTTCCTGCCCAGCATCTTGAGGACGGTAGCTATCGTTGGATGGTTGGCTCTAGTTTTGATGAGGGCGAAGATGATCTGGGCTCAAGAGACAGCAGCGATGCATTCAATCGTGAGCAAGCACAAGGCTTGCTTGCTTATTCTGAAGGAGATCTCAAGGGGCTAATTAAGGCTGGCGATTTTGTTGGGGTGCGCTGCGTTGCCGGCGATCGCTTGCCGATCATTGGCGCGCTTACTCAAAGACCAGGAATCTTTTTAGCTACCGCTTTGGGCTCACGAGGTATTTTATGGTCAGCGCTAGCAGCCAAGCTGATTACCGCTCAGCTGCTAGATGATGACTTTGCTTTGCTTGCGCGCTTGGGCTTTGCAGCAGACTTAGTTGCTGCACTAGCCCCCGCACGTTTCTTTGCCGGAGCTTTAGCCGTACCTGCAGCTTTGGCTTCAAACTCAAAACCAATTTTGCCATCAGCGCCTAAGGCTAAATAGGCCTTAAAGCCACGACCAGTTCGGTTTGATTTGAAGTTGGTCAAGAGGTCAGTCTTACCTTCTGTCAGCAGTTTTTGCACCTGCTCAGGTGAAATTTCTTGTTGCAAAACTACCTTGCCTGTTTTGAAATCACACGTTTTGCTTGGCCCAGTATTTTTCTCGCAAAGGTAACGCATGCCATCTTCATATACTGCGCCAGAACATTTTGGACAAGCACCCAAAGCCAGGCGACCCGTGAAATCGATTGCCTCAGTTTCTTCATCTTGAGTGTTGCCAAAATCAAACTCAAGCTTGAAGCCCGCATTTGGATAGTCAGCATCATCTTCTGGAATTTCGCTTAACTTAATAATGGCAGCAAATGGGCGACCTATTTTGCTGCGGAAGCCTTGCAGAGGTCCGATTGTTTTCTCACGCAGCAATTCTTCTACTTCAGGATATTCAAACGCCCGCCCGCCCGGAGTTTTACTGATCGTAAAGCCACACTTTTCACAAGCAAAGCGACGATAGTTTTCTTTCACCGAGCCCTTACAGTGCGGGCATGGTGTGGTCAGCGTTGCATAGTCGCCCGGAATAGTATCGCTGTCATATTCCTTGGCGCGTTTGACGATACGCTGAGTCATTTGTGCAATTTCTTGCATGAAGGTATCGCGATTCATTTTGCCCTGCTCAATGAGAGAGAGCTTGTTTTCCCAGCTACCAGTCAAGTCAGGGCGGGTTAGTTCTTCAACATCTAGGCCGCGCAATAAAGTCATTAATTGAAACGCTTTTGCTGTGGGGATGAGTTCACGCGCTTCGCGCACGATATATCTTTCAGCAAGCAAGCCTTCGATAATTGCAGCTCGCGTTGCAGGTGTTCCCAAACCTTTCTCTGCCATAGCCTCGCGCATGTCATCATCATCAACCCATTTGCCGGCGCCCTCCATTGCCGACAGCAAGGTTGCTTCTGTGTATCGTGCAGGCGGCTTTGTTTTTAGTGGCACCGCTGCGATCGATTCGCTTTGAACGGCCTCGCCCTCTTGTACTGGCACTAACTCATCATCGGCTTGATTCGACTTGCCGTAGACAGTTAGGAAGCCAGGATTAACTAGTACACGACCCTCGGTTTTGAAATGGTGCCCTGAAGCCTCGGTAATTCGGGTGGTAACCTTGAATTCTGCGGCAGGATAAAAGACTGCCAAGAAGCGCCGCACCACTAAGTCATATAACTTTGCCTCTGGCTCACTAAGGGTCTTGGGTGTTTCCAGGGTTGGAATGATGGCAAAGTGATCTGAAATTTTAGAGTTATCAAAGATGCGTTTGTTTGGTTTGATCCAACCATAACCCGCTTTTGATTTTGGGTCTTTCGGGTCGCCCGTCAGAATTTGTTTGGCAAACGCACGATAGTCTTGAGAGTTTTCTGCAAGAATTTCCATGGTTTGTTTAACGGTATCTAAATAGTCCTCTGGCAGTGCTTTTGCATCGGTACGGGGATACGTTAAAACTTTATGACGTTCATAAAGTGCTTGCGCAAGACCTAAAGTATTTTTTGCAGAAAAACCAAAACGGGCATTTGCTTCACGCTGTAAGCTGGTGAGGTCAAAAAGCTGCGGGGCAAGCTGGGTTGCTGGCTTGGAATCCTCTGTAACACTTGCTTTTTTATCGCGACATGCCGCAACAATGCTTTGCGCTGCAGCCTCACTCCAGAGGCGATTCTCACGTGCATCTGGTTCGGCGATATCTTTCTTGAATTTAGGGTCAAACCAGCGACCCTCATAAACTCCAGCAGCAGCAATAAATTCCGCTTTTACTTCCCAATAGTCTTTGGAAATAAACTTACGAATGAGTTCTTCTCGCTCGACCACAATCGAGAGGGTTGGGGTTTGAACGCGACCCACGGTGGTTAAAAAGAAGCCACCACTCTTGCTGTTAAATGCAGTCATGGCACGAGTGCCATTAATGCCAACTAGCCAGTCAGCTTCTGAGCGGCAACGTGCTGCATCAGCAAGCGGTTGCATATCTACATCAGTGCGTAAGTTTGCAAAGCCATCACGAATTGCTGCTGGTGTCATTGACCGGAGCCACAAACGCTTGACGCTTTGCGATGCTTTGGCATGTTGTGCAATTAAGCGGAAGATCAGCTCGCCTTCGCGTCCCGCGTCACATGCATTAATTAGGGAGGTGATGTCTTTACGCTTGATGAGTTTTTGCAAAACCTTCAGGCGCGATTCTGTTTTTACAATCGGCCGCAAATCAAAATAGGGGGGCACTACCGGCAGGTTGGCGAAAGACCATTTGCCGCGCTTAACGTCATACTCTTCTGGCGCCGCAATTTCTAAGAGATGTCCAACTGCAGAGGAGATAACGAAGTCATCGCTTTCAAAATAGTCCTCATGCTTAGTAAAGCCACCCAGGGCCTTGGCAATGTCATTAGCCACAGACGGCTTCTCCGCAATGACGAGGGTCTTTGGGTGATCCACAGATGCGGTCTTGGTGCTGCTTTTAGTAGATACTTTAGCCACGCGTTTGCCTAAATTTGAGCCTGAAATGATGTTTCTAATAGAAAAAAGATGAACAATTTAAACCAAATCAGGGTTTGGTCAATTGCTTACCCCCTTTTTTATTATTAACCGATAAATTGGGAAAAGTCCAAAAAGGTCAACTTTTCGACTATACAGAGACCCCCCCTTAAGGCCGTTTATGGGGAAAAAACCGCATTTAAACCCTTTTAAATAGGGGTTTTCTCAAAAAACCAACTCTTCTAGCACTTCTTTGGGGTTACGCACCAGTTTTGCGCCTTGCTGAATGAGAAGGTGGCAGCCGCTAGAAAGGGGGTGACGAATCGACCCTGGCACAGCAAAAACCTCTCTTCCCAGCTCTGATGCAAGCCTTGCTGTGATGAGGGAGCCCGATTTTTCGGCTGCTTCAATCACAACGACGCCAATTGATAGCGCTGCAATAATCCGGTTGCGCCTAGGGAAATGACATGATTTGGGCGGGGCGCCCAAGGGCAGCTCAGAGACTAAAAGTCCTTGATTTCTGATGTTTCTGGCTAAATCAAGATGTTCTTTGGGGTAAATCACGTCCAGGCCGGTCCCACACACTGCCATGGTGAGGTGCTTGGTGCCGAGCCCAAGGGTTGCTTGATGGGCAGCCCCATCAATGCCCCTTGCAAGCCCTGAGACAATCAGCAAGCCTGCTTGCGAGAGCTCCTTGGCAAAAGCGGCGGCGTTTTTAAGGCCCTCAGTGCTAGCCTTGCGAGAGCCCACAATGGCAATCATGGGGGTTTTGAGTAAGCCAAGATCCCCGTCTATATATAGACGCTCAGGCGGATCATACAAATCATTAAGACGGGGCGGGTATTTTTCATCGCCCCTAGCAATACAAGAGATTTGGTTTGGTTTTGGAAATGGATGCATAAAAAGATTTTGATCTTCAGGGGAATTACCGCAATCAGGACAGACTGATTGCTCTGTTAGATAATTCCTAGATGGCTTTGTTAAACGTCCTTTGTTACCCAGACCCGCGCTTAAATCAGGTTGCTAAACCGGTAGCGCAAGTGGATGCGCGCATAAAAAAAATCGTTGCTGATATGGCCGACACAATGTATGAGGCCCCAGGGGTTGGCCTAGCTGCAACCCAGGTTGATATTCACGAGCGCATTGTCGTTATCGACATATCAGAAGACCAAAATGATTTGAAGGTTTTTATTAATCCAGAAATTATTTGGTCAAGCCCTGAAAAAAAATCCTGGCGCGAAGGCTGTCTTTCGGTTCCCGATTTTTATGATGAAGTTGAAAGGCCATCACAAGTTCGAGTGAAGGCCTTAGATATTGATGGAAAAGAGTTCGAGCTTGATGCAGATGGTTTATTGGCGGTCTGTTTACAACATGAGCTTGACCATTTACAGGGTAAGGTATTTGTTGCGTATTTGTCGATACTCAAGCGAACTCGTATTTCTCAAAAACTAAAAAAGCGCGCCAAAGAGTTTGCGGGTGAGCGCTAGGCGCTGCCGATGAAAATTGTATTTGCTGGAACCCCTGAGTTTGCGGCGTGCGCAATGCGCGCAATTGATGATGCAGGCTATGAAATTGTTCTTGCGCTGACCCAGCCCGATCGCCGTGCAGGAAGGGGCATGCACTTACAAGCAAGCCCAGTAAAAGAGTTTGCATTAGAAAAAAATATTCCCCTACTTCAGCCGGAGACCCTTAAGCGCAATAGCGCCGATCCCGAAAAACAAGCTCAGGCTCTAGAAGCATATCGGCAATTATCCGAAATCGATTTTGATGCCATGGTGGTAGTTGCTTATGGGCTTATCCTGCCACAAGATGTTTTAGATATTTCGCAGCAGCCCGGAAGAAGCGGCAGTTTTAATATTCACGCATCCTTATTGCCGCGTTGGCGTGGCGCTGCTCCGATACAGCGAGCGATTGAGTCGGGCGACACAAAAACGGGCATTTGTATTATGCAAATGGATGTCGGTCTTGATACGGGCGATACGGTCCTTGTTAGTGAGCTTGATATTGCGCCTGAAGAAACCAGCAGTAGCCTGCATCATCGATTGGCAGAATTAGGCGCCCAATCAATTGTGGAAACGCTAAATTGTTTGCAAGTAGGCAAAGCTTTAGTGCGCACCCCGCAAGCAACAAACGGCGTAACTTATGCAGAAAAAATATTAAAGAGCGAAGCAGAAATTGACTGGAACTTGAGTGCCCAAGAAATTGATCGACGGATTCGGGCCTTTAACCCTTTTCCTGGCGCCACTAGTAATGCCCAAGAGCTCGAGATCAAATTTTGGAACTCTCGTATTCCAAAAGCGGGCGCTGTTAGCGCAACTGGACATCCCGGCGAACTATTAGGCCTTAGTGAAAACGGCGCCTATATTCAGTGCGGGCAGGGAGCGATAGAAATTTTAGAAATGCAAAAGCCGGGTGGCAAGAAGATGCCTGCCAGTATTTGCTTGCAGGTGTTTACTTTCCGTGAACAAGTATTGCGCTTTCATAAAAAGGAGTAGGAATGTTTAATTTCGCAAAAACTGCTATTTTGATGGCAGCAATTACTGCATTGTTTATTGTGGTTGGCGGCATGTTAGGTGGCGAGCAAGGAATGTTGATGGCTTTGTTGCTCGCAGTTGGCATGAACTTTTTTAGCTACTGGTTTTCCGACACCATGGTGTTGAAGATGACAAATGCTCAGCAAGTTGATGAGCGGTCTGCGCCCCAGTTTTATGCATTGGTAAAAGAGCTTGCAGATAGAGCTGGTTTACCAATGCCCAAAGTTTTTTTAATTGATGAAGACGCGCCTAACGCCTTTGCAACAGGACGAAACCCTGAGAACGCTTCAGTAGCAGCTACCACGGGCATTCTTAAGATTTTGTCTAATCGCGAGTTGCGTGGTGTGATGGCTCACGAGCTAGCGCATGTGCAGCACCGCGACATTTTGATTTCAACCGTTGCGGCAACGATGGCAGGCGCAATTTCAGCCCTTGCTAACTTTGCAATGTTTTTTGGTGGGCGTGACTCCGAAGGTAGACCCCACAATCCGATCGCCAGTTTATTGGTTGCTATCTTGGCGCCGATTGCCGCAAGTTTGATTCAAATGAGTATTTCGCGAGCAAGAGAATATGAGGCAGATCGTGGCGGAGCAGAGATTAGCGCCGATCCCGAGGCTTTGGCCCATGCGCTAGAGAAAATACATAACTATGCACAAGGCATGCCATTTAGAGCAGTAGAGCAGCACCCAGAAACGGCGCAAATGATGATCCTAAATCCCTTAAGCGCTGGCGGCCTTGCGCAATTATTTTCAACCCATCCACCTACTGAGGAGCGGGTAGGGCGCCTGATGGCTATGGCAAAAACCGGGTCATACCCCAGAGCAAATTCAGTTGACTGATAAAAAAACGTCGCTTAGTCTTCCACTTTCTGAGGCAATCACTATTGCTGCTCAGGCTGTCGGTGAGGTAATGAGTGGGAGGTCGCTAACGGAGGTTTTGGATGAATTAGAGCCCCATGAGCGCCCTATTGTGCAAAGCTTAAGCTTTGACGCTTTGCGTAAATGGGTGCGATCGCATGAGCTCATCAAACAATTTATCCCAAAGAACCCCCCTCCAGAGGTAGATCATTTGTTGAGCGTTGCTATTGCGCTGTTCTTAAATGAAAACGCAGACGGCAAGGGCTATGCAGCTCACACTATTGTTGATCAAGCTGTCAGTGCCTGTGACAATTACGATAAGACCATGTATGCCAAAGGCTTGGTGAACGCGGTACTTCGCAAGGTAAGCCTTGTCGTTCAGCCAGCAGATGGCGAAACCCGTTTTGCGCCAGACCCTATTCCAATGTTTGTTCCGCCTTGGTGGCGCGCTAATCTAAAGCGGCATTACTCAAAGACATGGCAATCGATTCTGTTTGCACAAGCAAAGCGGGCGCCATTAATTTTGCGTGTCAATCAAAAACAATATTCACGAGATCAATATCAAGCCTTGTTAAGCGAGAGTGGAATTACATCCGCTCCAGTCGAGGAAGTTGCTGGGGTAAAGCTGGCTGCAGCTTTGGTATTGTCTAGCCCGGTCCCGGTTTCAGATCTACCAGGTTTTTATGCTGGCGCAGTCTCGGTTCAAGATGCTGGAGCACAGTTGGCAGCAGCCCTCTTAAGTCCTCAGTCAGGTGAGCGAGTTTTGGATGCTTGTGCGGCGCCTGGCGGCAAGACTGCGCATTTACTCGAGTTGGCTAATTGTGAGATGGTGGCTTTGGAGCTTGACGGCGAGCGCCTTAGTAAAGTCAGCGGTAATTTAGATCGCTTGCGTTTGCATTCTGACAAAGTACAGGTGCTGCGGGGCGACGCTTCAAAAGCAACTTGGTGGGACGGCCGCCCTTTTGACAAAATCTTGCTCGATGCGCCATGTTCCGCCTCAGGCATTGTGGCTAGACACCCAGATATACCCTTTCTAAGACGCGAGGCTGATATCAAGTCCTTGCAGCAAAAGCAGCGCGGAATCTTGGAGCAGGCCTGGAAAATGTTGAAGCCGGAAGGTCTCATGCTCTACGTTACTTGCTCGGTATTTCCCGAGGAGGGAGAGGAGCAGGCCATTTGGTTTGCTGCCCAGCATGGCAATGCGTTACGATTAGGCGCTCCAGGACAGATTCTGCCGACTGACGTAAGCGACGGTTTTTACTATGCTTTGTTTAAGAAGAATGGGCAATGAGCCAAAGAATTAAACAATACCTCTTTTTATGCTTGATGGCGCTGACTGTATTTTCAATAAATGCAAGCGCAGAAGGAATCAAAATCAAATCCTTTGAGTTAGAGAGGGTAGATACTGATTGGCTTATGAATGCCACTTTTCAGATTGAACTTTCTCCCGATCTTGAGGATGCGGTTCAAAAAGGTGTAGTGCTTTACTTTCAAACAGAGTTTGATTTAACGCGCTCGCGTTGGTATTGGTTTGATGAAAAACCTGTGATTATTCAGAGACAAACCCGACTGTCTTACCAGCCCCTAACTCAACAATATCGAATTGCTTCAGAGGGATTTACATTTTCCGCACAGACAATTTCAGAGGCCTTGCAAGTAGTTGGTGGTGTTGGTGGTTGGCGCGTAATTGATAATAGTCAGTTAGATGTAGGCAAGTCATATATAGCGTCTCTGCGGATGGCTTTAGATTTGACCAAGCTACCCAAGCCCTTCCAAGTGAATGCCTTAAATAACCGTCAGTGGAATGTTTCTAGCGATTGGCTGCGCATTCCCTTTTCACCATCTGGCCCGAATCTCATCAAGCGATGAAAGTATTTTCAACACTGTTTCAGAGCACTTTTTTTACATCCAAAGTCTGGAGAAAGAAGGCGATTCCCATTTCTATAGGTGTTATTGGCGTATTTGCTTTGTTTCTTCTGGTTTTACTATCGATCGCATCATCCAATACAGATTTTTTTGATAAATATTTTATTTGGCTTTATGCAGCCAATGTCGTTATTGGAGCTTGCTTAACTCTAGTGATTTTGATTTTGGTAACAGTGATTGGTATTCGTTGGTACAGAGGACATTTTGGTACTCGCTTGATTGCCAAGCTTGCAATGATTTTTGCTTTGGTTGGCGTTGTCCCGGGCTTGATTTTGTACGGCGTCTCACTGCAGTTCGTGTCACGCAGCATTGAAACTTGGTTTGATGTGAAGGTTGAATCAGCGCTGAACTCTGGTCTAGAGTTGGGGCGTGTGACCTTGCAAATTGCCCAAGAAGAGATTTTAGCTGAGGGAAAATTTATTGCGGAACAGGTTGTTCAGGTTCCCCCGGGCGCGAGCTCTGACCAGGTTGGCGTGATGATTATGAAGATTCGTAATCAATTTGGCATTCAAGAGGTTACCCTGTTTAATGTACAGCGCAATTTGATTTTGACTAGCGAGCTAAGGCCCAAAAAATATTTACCTGCACCCAACGCTGAAATAGTGGCTGAAGCTTTTAAAAAGAAAGGCATTGCCTTTTTAGATCAAGTCGAAATAGAAGGTGGACAGCAGGGCTATCAAGTAAGGGCTGTCGTACCGATTGTGCGCAAGAAGAGCGGCCTTAGTAAACAAGACGGCAACAAAGATGCAGAGGATCGATATTTCTTACAATTAGTGCGCACTATCCCGACTCCATTGGCTAAAAATATTTTTGCAGTTGAGTCTGCCTACACTGAATATCAAGAGAAATCTTTAGGGCGTACTGGTTTGCGAAAAATGTTCGTTGGTACGTTAACGCTCACCTTATTTTTTGCCTTATTTGTTGCTGTCACCCTGGCCTTATTGTTGGGCCGCCAATTGGCTCGCCCACTATTAATGTTGCTCAAAGGAACCCAGGCCGTTGCGCAAGGCGATTTATCTCCAAAGCCCGAGTTAGATACTGGAGATGAGCTGGGAATGTTGACTCGTCAGTTCAATCTGATGACCCGGCAACTTGCCGATACACGTAACTCCCTGCAAGAATCAAAGGCTTTCCTAGAGAAGGTTCTAGGCAACCTCACTGCAGGCGTTTGCATTTTTGATAAGCGCTATAACGTGGTATCCAGCAACGCAGGCGCAGACCGTATTTTTGCGCAAGACCTGACCCATTTAGATGGTAAGCCGTTAAGCAGTAATCCGGCACTTGCTGAGTTTGAGGGCGCCATTAAAGAGGGCTTTGCAACAATGCGGCTTGCGGTTACCAATGAAGGCGCTCCTACCTCCCAGGGCACGCTTAAGGCTGCTCCCGTTTGGCAAAAGCAAATTCAACTACACACGACTAATGAATTTGAGAATGAGTTAGGCGCTACTTTATTTGTTCGCGGTACAGAGTTAACTGAAGATTTGCGCATGGTGGTGTTTGATGACATCACTGATGTAGTCAGTGCACAAAGATCCATTGCTTGGAGTGAGGTTGCAAGGCGCCTAGCCCATGAAATCAAAAATCCACTTACCCCAATTCAGTTATCGGCTGAACGTTTGCAGCACAAGCTTGCTGGCAAACTGACTCCCGAGCATGAAGAAATGATCAATCGCAGCACCGAAACCATTATTGGTCAGGTACAAGCGATGAAGGAGATGGTGAATGACTTTAGAGATTTTGCTAAAACACCTGCGCCACAGCTTAAACCCCTGTCTATCAATACGCTCACCTCAGAAATCCTGGGTCTGTATGAGGGAAGTCCATTGCGCACCCAGCTAGATCCACATTGCCCAGACATTATGGGCGACCCTACCCAACTCAGGCAGGTGATACATAATCTATTGCAAAACGCTCAAGATGCAACTCTGGAGGGCCCGCATCCTGGCGAAGCAGTCGAAGTAAAAACAGAGCTAGTTCCCTATGGAGAGCACAATGGCATAGAGCAAAAGGCAGTGCGATTAACAATAAGCGATTCTGGGGTAGGATTTCCAGCTAAGATATTGGTAAGAGCATTTGAGCCTTATGTCACAACAAAGAGCAAGGGTACGGGATTGGGTTTGGCAGTCGTTAAAAAAATTATTGATGATCACTCTGCCAAAATTGAAATACGAAATCGTATGCATGGAGCTGAAGTAGTTGGTGCGCAGGTATCAATATTGTTTATGAATTTAGCAAAAGAGGCAGCCTAAACATGGCTAGTATTTTGGTTGTTGATGACGAGATGGGAATTCGTGAGCTTCTCAATGAGATTCTGACCGATGAAGGCCATACCGTGTATGCAGCAGAGAGCGCTATTCAGGCTCGAACTATTCGTGAACAAATGCGCCCCGATCTGGTCTTACTCGATATTTGGATGCCAGATACCGACGGCATTACATTACTTAAAGAGTGGTCTAAAACAGGACAGCTCACTATGCCCGTAGTGATGATGTCTGGTCACGCTACTATCGATACAGCGGTTGAGGCTACCCGTATTGGCGCATTGAATTTCCTGGAAAAGCCCATTGCCCTACAAAAGCTGTTAAAGACGGTTAGCAAAGCGCTAGAGAGCTCTCCAAAATACGTTGAGCCGGAAACCCAGAGAGTCGCTCAGCCCAATACCAGTCAGGCAGCGACCCCTAAGCCAGCAATAAATGAAGCAGCCCCAGCACCCTTGGAAGGCGAGTTCATTAGCGGCATTGCAAAAACTTATTTCGATTTGCCGCTAAGAGAGGCAAGAGACCTCTTTGAGAAGGCCTACTTTGAGCATCAAATGCAAATTATGGGCGGCAGCATGACAAAGATTTCTGAGTACACCGGCTTGGAGAGAACGCATTTGTATCGCAAGCTCAAAGCCCTAGGAATTGATACCTCTCGCAACAAGGGTGAGCAATAAGGCCTTGGGCAGCAAGCGCTGATTCTTTACATTGGGGTTGCAAGGGACAATGATGTCCATATCGCCCTCCCATCATCTTTAGAATTTTCCCATGGAAATTAAGGTCAACTTTCTCGATAAGCTACGTCTTGAAGCCAAGTTTGATGACTTCACGGTGATTGCTGACCAGCCTATTCGCTATAAGGGTGATGGTTCTGCGCCCGGTCCTTTCGATTATTTTCTAGCATCCTCTGCCTTATGCGCCGCTTATTTTGTAAAGCTCTATTGCGAGACTCGCAATATTTCTACAGAAAATATTCGTCTCTCACAAAA
This sequence comes from Polynucleobacter sp. UB-Piko-W3, assembly GCF_018881635.1. GTDB lineage: Bacteria > Pseudomonadota > Gammaproteobacteria > Burkholderiales > Burkholderiaceae > Polynucleobacter. Next base: position 1,671,120 of record NZ_JACVPY010000002.1, on the reverse strand, counting down.
TAATATTGTTGATCCTGAAAACCGGTATCAACAGATTTTCAAGATTCAGGTTGAATTACCAGAAGACATTTCTGCAAGTGATCGCAAGGGTATTTTGCGCTCCATTGAACGTTGTTCAGTTAAAAAAGTAGTGCAAGCTGGGCCAGAGTTTGTGATTGAAGAGGTAAAGAATCTGGATGCAGATGCGCAGAGCTTATTGACCTTAAGCCCGGCTTCTGAGGCCAGCACCTATATTGTCGGAAAAGATCTTCCGCTTGAGCAAACAATTACCAATATGACTGGAGTGTTAGCTAAGTTAGGCATCAAGATTGAAATCGCCTCGTGGCGCAACATTATTCCTAATGTCTGGTCCTTACATATTCGTGATGCGCATTCGCCGATGTGCTTTACCAATGGGAAGGGATCTACAAAAGAAAGCGCGCTGGCATCAGCTTTGGGCGAGTATATCGAGCGCCTCAGTAATAACCACTTCTATGCCGGTACATTCTGGGGGGAAGATATTGCTAAAGCTGAATTTGTACATTATCCAAATGAGCGCTGGTTTAAGCCGGGTAAGGACGATGCGCTACCAGTAGAAATTTTGGATGAACACTGCCTGAAAATTTTTAATCCCGAAGGCGATTTGCGCGGTTCACATCTCATTGATACGAATTCAGGCAATGCGCAGCGTGGCATCTGTTCATTGCCGTATGTTCGTCAGTCGGATGGCGAAACGATCTACTTCCCATCTAATTTGGTTGAAAATCTTTATGTCAGTAATGGCATGAGTGCTGGCAATACGCTGGCTGAAGCGCAGGTGCAATGCCTATCAGAGATTTTTGAGCGGGCAGTAAAGCGTGAAATTCTGGAAGGTGAAATCGCGCTGCCTGACGTGCCGCAAAAAGTGCTCGAAAAATATCCGAGTATTTTGGCAGGCATTCGGGGCTTAGAAGAACAGGGCTTTCCAGTATTAGTAAAAGATGCATCGCTAGGTGGCATCTATCCAGTGATGTGCGTTACTTTAATGAATCCAAGAACAGGCGGAGTGTTTGCATCTTTTGGCGCACATCCAAGTTTAGAGGTAGCGCTTGAACGAAGTTTGACCGAATTACTACAGGGGCGCAGCTTAGAGGGCTTGAATGACTTGCCGCCACCGACTTTTGCAAGTGAAGCGGTGACTGAGCCAAACAACTTTGTTGAACACTTCATTGATTCAAGCGGTATCGTATCGTGGCGTTTCTTTAGCGCTAAATCAGATTACGATTTTGTTGAATGGGATTTCTCTAGCCATGGCGAAAACGCTAATGCACAAGAGGCAAAAACTTTGTTTGATATTCTCAAGCGCCTAGGTAAAGAATCTTACGTAGCGATATACGATCAGCTAGGTGCGATCGCATGCAGAATTTTAGTACCAGGCTATTCTGAGGTTTATCCGATAGAGGATCTGATTTGGGATAACACCAATAAGGCTTTGTTGTTCCGAAATGATATTTTGAATTTACATCGGCTTGATAATGCAGGCTTAAGTGCGCTGCTTGAGCGCCTAGAGAATAACGAGCTCGATGAGTATGGCGATATTGCTACATTGATTGGCATTGAGTTTGATGAAAACACACCTTGGGGTCAATTAACAGTTTTGGAATTGAAATTGTTGATTAACCTAGCAATAAAACAATTTGATGATACGCATGAGTTAGTCGCCGCTTTCCTTCAATATAACGACAACACAGTAGAGCGTAGATTGTTTTATCAGGCCCTAAATGCAGTACTGGAGATTTTGCTGGCCGATGACCTTGAGATTAATGACTACATCATCAACCTTCGCCGGATGTTTGGCGATGAGAGAATGGATGCCGTAATGGGGTCGGTAGATGGTAGCGTGCGCTTCTACGGATTGACTCCAACGAACCTAAAGCTGGAGGGCCTGGATAGGCACCACCGGATGATCGATAGCTACAGAAAATTGCATGCAGCTCGGGCAAAAGCTATGGCTTAGCCATTTTTCAAGCCAGAATGCAGTTTCATCTATAATTCCAAGTCTTGGCCTGGTAGCTCAGTCGGTAGAGCAGAGGATTGAAAATCCTTGTGTCGGTGGTTCGATTCCGCCCCGGGCCACCAAGAATTCTCCGAACATTAGAAGTGGTCCATAGAATCTCTAGTGTTAGCCGCGGTCTGGCACCATTTCTCTAGGCCATCCAACTTTCCCATTGACTCGGAATGTCGTTTAAAACGACAAACCAATTTGACATCCTTGTGGTGGTCAAGCGTCGATTTAAGCGACGCTTATCAAATCGTCCTTTTAAAGGACGGTTGTTGTCATGGGTATTTGAGTTATGACTTAAAATTCTTTTGTGATGAAATTTAACCGCAAACTTGTTCATTGGATTGCTGCCGCAGCTATCGCGATGAGTGCGCTTGCGCCAGCACTTTCTCAGGCCGCATCACTTGCAAAAGGCGGTCATGGTTTCTCGATGGAAATTTGTTCCGTTGATGGAAGCAAAATGCAGGTTACTGTTCAGGCTAATGATCAGACCCATCAAGTTGATACTACTCAACCTTGCCCATATTGCTTAGCACATAGCAGCATTACCCCAGTATTCAACACTAAGCTTACTTTCAAAGCACCGCAAACCTTTGCGATGCTCCCAAGACTTTTCTATGAATCACCCAAACCCCGTACCGTTTGGGTAACTCCGCCCTCAGCGGCACCTCCAGCACAAGCCTAAAAATTCTTAGGACATAGCCTAGCTATGTAATTGGCAACTACGTTGCTGCATTGTTGTTTGGAGAAGTAAATGTCTTTAATAGAAAAAATATCGCCGATAGCTTTGAGTGTATCTCTAACGGTATCTCAAGCCTATGCTCAGATAGCACCTCCGCCAGACTACGATCAGCGGTTAGCTAACGTAATTGTGAATGCCACTCGCTCTGGAACGCCTCTAGATGAGATTCCATTAAATACTACCGTCTTAACTAAAGAGGTTATAGAGTCATCACCAGATCAGACTATTGATCAGGTATTAAAAAATACTCCTGGTGTTTTGCTAAATGATGTTCCTTATTACCAGAAGGATCCCACAGGACAAAGTATTAACGTTCGCGGTCTGGGTAATTCAAGAACTTTAGTAATGGTAGATGGCGTTCCATTGAATGATGCTTTCTATGGAACGATACAGTGGAATCTTGTGCCACTATCTTCAATTGATACCGTGGAATTTATTCGAGGAGGCGTTTCTAGTTTGTGGGGAAACTATGGAATGGGCGGTGTCATTAACGTCAACACAAAAAACCCTAAGAATAGTCAGCAGGACATTTCTGCCAGCTATGGTGCATTTGGCACCGGCAATGTTTCGGCCTCAAAAGACATCATCGCATCAGACTCGCTTCAGTTACGATTTTCAGCCGATTATTTTGGGACTGAGGGCTATCAAAATATAGCCACAATTTATCCCGCCTCTCCTGCAAATATTAGTTCTGGACAAAATTCCTCTTGGTCTAAAAATTCCAATATTCGACTACAAGGTAACTTTAAGGCTTCTCAGAGCACCGATGGTTTTTTTAGAATTGGATATCACACAATGCAAGATATCTCCAGCAACTATGGATTCGCTACTAATCTTAAGCAAGATTCAAATTTTGCAGGCGGAACCACCACTCGCATAGACGATAGCTCTAAAGTTCAAGCAAATCTATATTATGAAAATACTATTTTTAATAAACAAAATGGTTCAGCCGCCGCAGTAAGCACTTCGCTTAATCCTGCACTGATTGCTACGGGAACTGGATACATTAGTGCCAATTATCAAAATCCGTATTCGACCTTAGGTGGATCAGTGCAATACACCAAAGAAGCAAAAGGTCTAATTGATCAGTATGTGGCGGCAGTTGATGTTAGAAATGTTTCTGGTTCCAACATGGGGAACAATTTGACCACCACTGGCGGTTTGAGCACTACTAATTATGCAAAAGGGCAACAAAACTTTAGCGGCTTAATGGGGCAGGTTAAATCAAAAAGTGAAGCAATTCCGCTGGAAACCACTCTTGCTGCTCGCGTGGATTACTGGACCAGTCAAACGCCTAGTTACTACAACACTGGTGCAAATGGTTCAAATCCGTCTTACCAAAATATTCCAAATCAAAGTAAGACTCAATTAAGCCCAACCTTAGGACTTCTCTATAAGCTTTCTAAGGACTGGGACTTGAGGTCTGCCGCATATCAAGCTTTCCATGCGCCAGGAATGAACAATACGCTTAGGTCATATGCCTCATCGAGCGGAGGAAATTTTTTTGCAAATCCCTACTTAACACCAGAGACAATGACTGGTTATGAATTTGGTTCTGACTATCGCTGGAAACAAGGTTTTTTTCAGGCTACTGCATTTAATAATTTTGTGAGAAATGCTGTTGCAACATATAGTCTTAGCTCCACAAGTGCATCAGATGTAGCTTTGGCACAAAGTCTCTGCGGCGTTACTAATGGCGCAAATCCTCTTTCTGCTGCTGCGGGCAACTGCGTGTCAAAGTCTATTAGTTATTACACAAATAACCAGAATTTACAGAGCCAAGGTGTGGAATTACAGTTTCATCATGATTTAAATTCGAAGTGGGCGTTTGACGCAGGTTATGCGTACACAAGAACTTGGTTAACCTATACGACTACGAGTGATGCCCCTTATGTTGGAAATCAAGTGGGCGGGGTACCAGCAAATATTGGTAATGCCGGAATAACATACTATCCCATTCCAAAAGTAAGTCTTACGGCTAATGTTCGCTATGTTGGAAATTCCTGGATGAATACGAGCCATAGCTTGCCAGTGCCTGCTTATGCCGTGGTTGGCATGAGGGCAAATTATGAGTTAACTCAACAAGCTTCTATTTTTGCATCAGTTGTTAACTTATTTAATCGTAATTACATTACTTTCAATTCGGCTACACAATCTACAAGTTATCAGGCTGGTATGCCGCAAGCTATTACTATTGGTGCGCGTATCATCTTCTAATGCTGAATAAATATCATCGCCTCAATCTCAAGACGCTCTTGTTGGGTGCTTTGGGATTGCTCGCGCTTAATTCTGCATTTGCTCAAATGGATCACTCTGCCCATATGTCAAAGATGAGTATGGGTAAACCCCCTGCTTGCGAGGGAAGTGGCTTGGATTGTGCAAATGCTGCAACCCCATTTCTAAAGGCTGATGGCAAGCTATTGTTGGCTTGGACTTCAGGTGGAAAAGTATCCGTTGCTCAATCAGTGGATATGGGCAAAACATTTTCTTTGCCAACAGTTGTGGCTGAGCACGGCAAGTCTTTAGATGCTGGTGGAGACGCTCGCCCACAAATCGTTTCTGATGCTAAAGGAAATATATTTCTCGCATATGCTTTTTTCAAAGACTCTAAGTGGAACGCACAAATTAATACGGCTCGATCTACCGATAGCGGCACCACTTTTTCTGCTCCTGAATCACTGGTTGTGAATGGCTCCAGCGAGAGATTTCCTTCGGTCTTAATGCGTCCAGACGGGAACATTTTTATTACATGGATTGATAAACGCCTGGTAGCTGCCTCAAACAAGGGTGGGCAAAAGAAACTAGGGGGTTCAATTTCTTATTCAAACTCTCTTGATAGTGGCAGAACTTTTCAAACTGAGCGCATTGCTAATGAAGATAGTTGCGAGTGCTGTCGAATTGGGGTTAGTTTGAATCAAAAGAATCAACCAGTCATCATCTATAGGGCGATATTTCCAGGCGGCGTTCGAGACCATGCTTCCCAAATTATTTCAAGCAATGGTCCTGACAAGATTAGGCGTATTGCTAATGATGGATGGAAAACAGATGCTTGCCCACATCATGGCCCTGCCATAGGGGTTTCCAGCCAAGGAACTATTCACACGGCATGGTTTACACAGGGTGCTAATAGAGCCGGAGTGTTTTATGCAAACTCCCATAATGAAGGCGCATCCTATTCTGAGCCTATGCGCTTGGGAAAGGCAGACGCAAGCACCTCCAGACCATATCTTCTGGCATTGGGAAAGAATGTATGGCTTGTGTGGAAAGAGTTTGATGGTCACGATACAGTAGTGGTGATGAAGCAATCAGGTGATGATGGAAAAACTTGGTCAAAAGAAACGATGCTTTCTAAAACTGCTGATTATTCTGATCATCCCCTTTTGATTTCCCAAGGTAACCAAGTATTTTTATCTTGGCTTACTAGGGCTGACGGTTATCAGCTAACTAAGATTGGACAGATTGAGTGAAAAAGATTCTGACTGTATTTGCTACTTTTTTATTCATATCCACTTTTGTGAATGCAGATGAGATTTCGCTCAAGCCTTATCAAAAAGGTGACTGGAGTGCTATATTGAATTTGGCTAATGGTAAACCAATGGCTGTTCATTTCTGGGGCGTTACTTGTGCCCCTTGTGTCAAAGAGATGCCGCAATGGAGTAAATTTTTGTTGTCTGATAAAGATGCTAAGGTTGTTTTTATTCAGGTAGATGATGTTTCGCCTGAGATGATTCGCAAGATGTTGAGGCAGGCTAATTTAGGCAATGCAAATAATTACTACATAACCAGTAGCCTTGATGAGCGTTTGCGCTATGAGATCGACCCTAAATGGAGGGGGGAGACGCCAATTACTATTTTTATAGATAAAGTTGGCAAGAAAGAAACTACGGTTGGATCTGTAAATTTTCAGTCCGTAAAAGCGTGGTTTAAGAAAAACAGTTAAGCCAAGTAAAGAGTTACAAAATTAAGCGGCACTGATCAAAGTGTCGTTTTAAACGACATTACAAGACACTATGGTGGTTGACTGGCAGGGTATGGCAACACAATCTGTGCGCACAGAAAAATTGCCCCTCGCAAGATTCTGATTTCATTGCCAAATTTGACCAGCACAAGGACGCACATTTTTTAGACAAGTCGAGACTGGTGACTCAAGCCCTTGAAATCAAAGCGAAAGCGGTCTATCGGAGGATATTTGAAAATCCTTGTGTCGGTGGTTCGATTCCGCCCCGGGCCACCAAGAATTCTCCGAACATTAGATGTGGTCCATAGAATCTCTAGTGTCAGCCGCGGTCAGGCACCATTTCCCAAGGTCTTCCAACTTTCCCCTTGACTCGGAATGTCGTTTAAAACGACAAACCAATTTGACATCCTTGTGGTGGTCAAGCGTCGATTTAAGCGACTTTTGAGCTACCCATTAGAATTAATGGATTCTATTAGATAGTCGCACTAATGATTTTCCAACCTAAAACACTAATTACTGGAGCAAATGGTTTTATTGGCGGAGCTTTGACGGCCAAGCTTTTTGCTCGTGGTGAAGTTGAGGACGCGATTTTTCTAATTCGCTCATCAAAACCTGAAGAGGGCATGGTGAGGTTAGTTAACACACTCAGAAATCATGGCATTAAAACAGATCAGTTATTAAAACTTAGGTTAGAGCAGATTCTGTGCGGTGATTTAAATGTTGTGAATCGTTGGATTGATGACCCACGCCTGAGCTCCATTGAAAATGTTGTTAGCTCTGCCGCAGTAGCCTCTTTTGGCAATCACCCCTCTATCTGGCCAACGAATGTAGACGGGGTTTTAAATATGGCCCATGGCCTAAGTCATCGGAGTAAGTTAAAAAGATTTCTTCATATTGGTACCGCAATGGCTTGTGGGTTGGATTCACCAAATCCCGTTCCCGAGGGCTATAACCGCGGTAAAAAAACTCAGCATTTTTTAGAGTACACGCATAGTAAACATGAAGTTGAGCAACGCCTAAAGGAAGAACTGCCTGATTTATCCTTGGTCATTGCTAGGCCATCCATTGTTGTCGGACATACCAAGCTAGGCTGTAAGCCGTCGGGAAGTATCTTTTGGGTTTTTAGAATGGCGCTGGCATTAAAAGCATTCCCTTGTGCCTTAGATCAGAAGATTGATGTTGTTCCAGTAGATTATTGTGCCGATGCTCTTTATTTGCTTTTAACTAAACCAAAGCTAAAGTATGACTCGTACCATATCTCAGCGGGAGAAAAGTATTCCTCAAGTTTTGCTGAAATTGATGAAGCCATAACTAAGGCAACAGGTTTGCCCCCGCTGACGAATTATCAGCAAAAGTCATACGAACAAATCCTTAAGATGAAAGATCAATTTAAAACGCTTCTTGGTGAATGTAATCGACGCATTGTGGCTAAAGCAATTAAAACTTATGGAAACTTTTCAACCCTTGAGCTTGCTTTTGATAATCAAAGATTGATTGAAGAGGGAATGGGTGGGCCCACTCCATTAGCAAAGTACGCGGGACTTTGTGAGCTAACCAGTAAAGATATTTTGATTTCTGAGCAAATGAAGTTTGATTACAAATAACTAAGACTACTTAATGCCCAAGAAGCAATGTCCTTTAAAAGGACACTTCATGTAGCGGTGGCGAGCACTCCAAGGATGTTCCATCCCTGTGCCAGTCAAGCCTCATGACCGACGCATTAACTACCGCACTCCTTGTGTCGGTCAAATACTTCTTCCAAATCAATCCCATACAAAGGGCATGTTGATTTTGTGAACAAAGTTTTCACATGGTGGGAGAACCAGATGATTGAAAAGCGAAATTGGTCTAGCTGAACGGATTGAAAATCCTTGTGTCGGTGGTTCGATTCCGCCCCGGGCCACCAAGAATCTCAATATCCCACTTGTTGGGCTATTTTCTTTTAAGGTTTAGCAGGGCGGGTTTAGGCGCCATTAGGATCGGATATCCCCATCTAGGGCTGTCCTTTAAAAGGATACGTCAATTAGTCATCCCTGCGTTGGTCCAGAGTTGCTTAAATCGATACTCATCTGCAGTTTCTACTGGGAATGTCGTTTAAAACGACAAATTTAAATATTTGAATAGTTTAATTCATAGTAGAGTAAAAACTCAGGAGGACCCTATGAAATTTCTGATATTCATGACCTTTATATTAGGCGCAACATGGTCCATGGCCGATGACAGCATCTCAGATAAGGAAATTAAAAAGACCTTGATCCAACAGTCGATCCAAGAGTATGGAAAGTCTTGTCCATGCCCCTACAGTAAATCACCCAACGGTGGCCAGTGTGGCCTTAATAGTGCCTACTCAAAAACCGCTAGGCTCGCTATTCTTTGTTATCCATCAAATGTGACCAAAACAATGATTAAAGAATATCGTGATAAAAATGGACTGTAAGGAATAACAGCGAGTTTTGGAGTTCAAAATGGCACAGTTTATGCATATGTATTAGTAAGTAAATCCTTTTAAGGAGCACTTATGTTCAATACCGATTCTGTATGGTTATTTTTAATACTGTGCTGTTTTGCCTTGGTGATACAGACTACTTAGCCTGGTAATTATTGTCACATAAGTAGGAGTTTTTTGCTGGGTGAATTTGTATGCCGCCGGCTACTAACTTTATTTGTCAATTTGGATCCGACCTAGGGTATCTAAGTCTGACTCATCCACCTCTAAAGAGTCATATTAATCATCACCCCAATCAGCGTTATCTTGATTGGGAATATGCTGCTTTTCATTAATTTTTCGCCGGACTAGGTGTTGCCAAATCAGTCGTTCTTGCACCAATTCATTGCTTTGCAGTTCAAAAAACTTCTCAGGCAGACTGTCCTCTTCGATCTCTAGTTGCTGGTGGTTCATGGTTGGCTCCTATCAACAAAATAAATTTGGTTGCCAATAAATTGCTTGAGACACGCTGTATCGAAACAGGACCTAGGGGTGTCCAAACAACTTATCAGCAGAAATTTAGTCTGCTCCAAAATTGGACGATTGTCGAATCAATTTCCAGGCTTTTTTATCTGGTGAAAATCTGTTGCATAGCATCAAAAAAATGTAGAAATTGAGTAATCACTCACTTAGCTTTTATTTATTGGTATCAATTGCTAATAGGGGCAATAAAGATTAAATTAAATCTGAGTGCTGTAAATATCGGGGGGTTGCTATGGAAATGAAAACTGCCAAGAACGCGCCATATCCTGTAGAAGTTATCAAAGGCCAGACTTATTATTGGTGCACTTGTGGCTTAAGTGAGAGCCAACCGTTTTGTGATAGCTCACATCAAAGAACCGACATGTCGCCTCTGGAATTTATTGCCACAGAAAGTATGACTGTCTATTTCTGTGGTTGTAAGCAATCAGCCAATGCACCCCTGTGTGATGGGACGCACTCCTCCCTCTAGGTATTGACAATATAAATCTATCGGAGGTCAGGATGAGTTTTAAGCATGCCAAAGCAGTCACCGTAAAGACTACTCACGGGCAAGTGGAAATGAAGGACCATGGCTTGATTCATTTACTCAATCGCTACCACTGCGATATCAATACCAAAGACTTTGTAATCGCTTGGAATCAGTATTGCTTAAATAAATATGGCTATGTTTTAGAAGTTATCGATGTAGACTATGAGTGGTCTCATGAATAGGATCCTGTATTGGTGAGTCAGGCAATTTTTTTAAAAATAAATTGGAGAAAAAAATGAATAAATCTGAATTAGTGGAAAAGATTGCAAATGATGTAGATATATCTAAAGCATCAGCTGACCGCGCCTTAAGTTCAGCAATTGCACACATTATCAAAGCCATTAGCAAAGGGGGTGATGTTCAGTTAATTGGTTTTGGGACCTTCAAGTCGGGTAAGCGTGCCGCTCGTATGGGACGTAATCCTCAGACTGGCGCTGAGATTAAAATTCCAGCCTCTAAGACGGTTAAATTTACTGCTGGTAAAGCATTTAAAGACGCGGTGAATAAGCGCAAATAGTTCTTCGGATTAGACATCTTGGACCCTGGTCGATTCCGCCCCGGGCCACCAAGAATCTCAATAGCCCACTTGTTGGGCTATTTTCTTTTATGGTTTGGCGGGGTTCGGCGCCATTAGTCTCGGATATCCGCATCATGAACTGTCCTTCAAAAGGACATGTCAATTATTCATCCCTGTGTCGGTCAATAGTCCATTAACTCTCAATGTCGTTTAAAACGACATTTATTACTTCTATGTTCTGCCAAAGTATTGCTATAGAATTTAAGAAACAAAGGCGCCAACTAATTCATTTTGAAAAATATTGCCAAAATCCATTTAAGCAATATTTATATTGTCTTTTTCATTGGAATCTTTACTTCCAATGCGTTGGCTCAGATAAAAGATGATGCTATTAGCCCAGATGTTGTGGCGATTTCAGATCGCTTGACTGGGAAAATTCAGCTATCGGATTCTGAAAAACAGTGGATCGATGCCAATCATAAAATTAGATTTTGGGTAAGTACTGAAGCCCCGCCATATTTTTACGATAAAAAAAAGCCCGTTGGCTTGGCAATAGATTACGCCAAGATTACATGTGCGGTATATAAGCTAAATTGCGAATTCAAAGATCAATTCTCTGGCTCCTTTTCTGAGGCAATCCCTTTTATAGGAACAGCGAATGGACCAGATGTGTTCATGACTGGCAGATTTTTACCAGAACGACTGAAGTATGTGCTGTATACAAATCAGTACCTTTTCTATCCATGGGTAATTATCACTAGGACCGATAGCGCGCGAATTATTTCGCTTGGTGATCTGTCTGGAAAAAAAATTGTAGGCGTTAAGGGCTTTGTCGTAAATGGCTTGGTGCGTAAAGAGGTATCTGATTTTGAGTTTATCGAAAAAAAGACACAACATGAAGCGTTACAAGCCATTTCATCGGGTGTTGGCGATGCTTACGTCGCGGACTTAGTCAATGCTACTTTTATGATTTCTCAGTATGGTTTTTCGAATCTTAAAGTGGCGGCCCCTACAAACTTTCCCATTCAGGGTGAGTCTATGATGGTTAGAAAGGATTGGCCTGAGTTAGTCACCTTAACCAACAAAGTGCTCGACACATTAACTGAGCAGGAAAAGCAAAGCCTAAGAACAAAGTGGTTTTCAGTGCGATTTGATTATGGTAGTTGGCGTACGTTTGCGAATTATTTGGCGATACTGACGATAGCGTTATTGCTGGGGCTAATACTATTTTGGATTTGGAATAAAAAACTAAAAAAAGATAAAGCGCAAATACAAGCCTTGCTGGATGAGCGCGATCTTATGGTTGGCTCACTTCTTAAAGCCAACAAGACAGCGGCTACTGGCGCCTTATCGGCATCGATTGCCCACGAACTCAATCAACCGCTTGGCGCATCTAATCTCAATATTCAGTTTCTCAAAATGAAATTAGAAAAAGGAGTGCTCAATCCAGAATTGGGTAAAGAAATATTGGATTCGCTGGAGCAAGATAATAAGAGGGCAGCAACGATTGTTAGGTCGCTGAGGTCAATATTTACAGAAGGCGAAACAAATACTCAAAAATTTCTGTTGGGCGATTTGATAGTAAAAGTTCTCGATATTGTTAAGCCTGAACTTAAGAGTAAAAATATCCAAATTCAGCTTCGAGTTGATAATGGCTTATTGATTCAGGTAAATTCTTCCGAAATCGAACAAGTCATATTAAATTTACTTAATAACGCGATTCAAGCATTGTCAAATTCAGGTACTCTCCAGCGGCGCATTGCTGTAGAAGCCACTGGGGATGGTAAGTCAGTTCAATTATCTGTTTCTGACAATGGTCCAGGGGTATCTCCCGAATTTAAGTCCCAACTATTTGAATTGCTAAGCACAACCAAGCAAACAGGTATGGGTTTGGGGTTATGGCTTTGTAAGCATATCGTCACTAGACATGGAGGCTCTATCCAGCATGGGGATGGAGTCGGAGGTGGGGCTAGATTTGTCATTCAGCTGCCACAAGCACATCAATAAAGTTTAATATTTTTATTAGCCTAATAGCTAATTACCAAATACATTTTTAGTAATTAAGATCGTGCCATTGGAGGGGACAATGGCAGGCCTAGAACAAATAAAAGCCGCCAAGTTGCTAGGTAAGCGCTTGCGTAAGGTTCGCGAAGAGCAGGGGTTCAATTTAGCAATCCTTGCCTCTACACTGAAAGTCACCGTAGTTGAATTAGTTGCCATTGAAGATGGCAACTTATACGCATTTGATAATTCATTAGAGGCATTTTCAGAATCGGCTGATCGCTACGCACAAGCGGTTCGTTTCGATTCTTCATGCGCAACAAGCCCCACAAAAGAAGAGGGGCCCATTACCGCAAAAGAATTAGACATGTCTATTCCTCATTTTCTAAGAAAGCAAGACTAGAGATGTATTGGAAGATTCGATTTAGGGTTAATAAATTAGCTGATAGCCCAATTTCTACAATTCGTATTGATGCCAATAATTTACGAGATGCCTGCTCACAAGTCTTGAGTCTTTATCGTATGGCCACAATTTTGGACTATCAACAAGATAGTGGTGAGGTTAAGCGATTTGAATTATCTGATATTGGGGCTAAGTCTTATCCAATAGATCCCAACATGTTTTCAGTGGCCAAATAATATTTTAGTTGAGGAAGCAATGTCTACAGTAGAGCTAGGTGAGTTAAATCTTCGTAATGGTAAGAATGACGTGGCCTTTGAGATCTTTTTTGATTTGGCTCAATATGAACTAAGCGCAGATGCTCAGTTTGCCTTAATTAAAATGTGTTCAGATGGCCTATTAAAGACAGATCAGATTGAAAGTCTAATGACTTGGTTAAATCGAGAGTCTGGAAGAGGCAATGGCTACGCAGATTACAACGTGGGTTTAATTCATGAGCGGGGATCAATTGGCAATGGACCTGATTACAAAAAAGCAGTTGAGTTCTATTTAAAAGCGATTAAGGAAGATGTTCACGATGCGCTTTGTAATCTCGGGAATATTTATATCACTGGAGTAGGGGCTACACAGGGAATCCCTCAGGATATAGAAAAAGGGATTGAGTTTTTGGCTAAGGGTGCTGAGCTTGGAAGTAGGCAGGCGGCTTATACACTGGGCAGTTACTTCGGTAAGGGTGAAATTATTCCCGTTAACTATAGCAAGGCATTTTTCTACCTAACACTAGCAAGCTTAGCTCAGCACGATCAGGCAAAAAGAATTTTGCTCATCATGGAGCATAGTGTTAAAGATGATTTTTCTAAAGAGCTTGAGCAGGCAAAGCATTTACATTCAAAGATTGAAAATATGCGTCAGCTATATAAATTGCTATGAGAGATAAGGTCAAGATTCTCATTACCAACCAAAAAGGTGGGGTTGGAAAGAGTACTATCTCCGCAAATCTAACGGGATTTCTTGCGATTGAAAAAAATCACAAAGTCTCGCTTATCGACTTTGATAAACAGGGCACCTCATCAGTGCTCATTAGTAAAAATCCCCACTCAAATATTCAGGCTTATAAAGCTGGGTTGTCTTATCAGCAAAATTCTAATTACACGATGCTTGAAGCTAGGGCCGCATTAAGGCGTTACGGGGCCCATGCGGAAATTACTATTGCGGATTTAACCTGGACGTTTGGCCTGCCTTACGACTTTATGTTGGATTTTGATATTGTTATCGTCCCAAGCTCTAACAGTAAAGTAGAAATTGCCAGTACTGAAATCTTTATTCTCGAGTATGTACAGCGTCAAATGCTCAAGATAAAGCAAAATGGCCAAATAATTCTAGTCGCCCCTAGTCGCGTTGATCGGAACCAAATAAGCGAAATTAAATTTCGTGGACTAGATTTTTTAGATAACTGTTTTATATGCCCACCTATCTATAGAATCTCACAAATTAATAATGAAATACTGAATGATTTTTGGTTCCGTATAGACAATGGCATCATTTCAGAAAATATGTACGAGTTCGGTAACTTCGTTCATGAATACATATTAGAGGGTAAGAAGAAAAAATCTGAGGCTCCTATGACCTTACAGTCAAAGCCTCCACTGAGTTCAGTACCTTTAATACGATCACAGGCTCAAGACTCGCAAATTGGATTTCTTAAACAAGGCGAGTCGATGGTAGCCTCTCAAGAGCAAAAAGAATTTAGTTTTATCCCTCCATTTCTTAGGAAAAAGTAAGCTGAAATTATTTGCCAACGTTTCCTAAGAATCTTCCAGAGTCGATAATAGCTTTAACTTAAGCATTGAGTAAGTAAGCGCTTACGGAAAAGTTGTTTAAAACGACATTACAAGACACTATGGTGGCTGATTGGCATAGGGATGACAACGCAATCTATGCGCACAGAAAAATTGTCCCTCGCAAGATTCTGATTTCATTGCCAAATTTGACCGACACAAGGACGCACAATTTTTAGACAAGTCGAGACTGGTGACTCAAGCCTTTGAAATCAAAGCGAAAGCGGTCTATCGGAGGATATTTGAAAATCCTTGTGTCGGTGGTTCGATTCCGCCCCGGGCCACCAAACTCAAATAATGCCCTGCTTCGTGCGGGGCATTTTCTTTTGGTCGGGCGGACTTGCTTCTTCCATTTAACATATGTACAATGTACATATGACTTCACTGCGATTTGAATGGGAGCCCAGAAAAGCTTCGGCCAATTTGAAAAAGCACGGCATTTCGTTTGAAGAGGCGAAATCTGTGTTTTATGATGAAAGCGCTAAGTTAATTTCTGATCCCGATCATTCGGAGGATGAAGACAGATTTATCTTGCTGGGAGTAAGCCATTCTCTTCGTGTGATTTTGGTTTGCCATTGTTATCGAAGCGAGGGTAATGTCGTTCGTATTATTTCGGCTCGTAAGGCAACCCCTAAAGAGTCAAAAGCTTATTAAAGGTGATGAAGATGCGTAAAGAATATGATTTCTCAAAAGCTCGTAAAAATCCATATGCTTCTATGCTTAAGAAGCCCATTACCATTAGATTGGATGAGGATTCAGTGAGCTACTTTAAATCTGTATCAGAAGAGGTGGGCATTCCTTATCAAAGTCTCATTAATCTCTATTTGAGAGATTGCGCAGCTTCACATAAGAAATTGAACCTTAGCTGGAAGTAGTCTAGAGGTAGGATGAGAATCTCCTAAGGTCCCGGTTCGATTCCGCCCCGGGCCACCAAGAAACACTAAAACCACCTTCGGGTGGTTTTTTCATTTAATCAAAGTGGGTTACTGAGATGGCCAGTTTTTACATAGATGAGTGCGCCCTCTGACTTGGTGAAGGGCGCATGCTTACTATATCGAGGACTTCTTATCCAGGTTCCGGCAGGATATGAGCCGTGCTCATCATGAAATACGCCTTTGAGGACAAATATTTCTTCTCCGCCTGGATGAACATGAGGATTAAAAATTGTATTTGGTGCCCAGTGAACTAAGGCTGTTCCAACACCATCAAATTCATGAAGTGGCATTACGGATAGACCTGGAACTAAGCCAGGATGCCATGTGGCCGTAGATGTATCTATTCTGACTATTGAATCATCTTGGGCATTAAATTGCCGTAGTTTTACAAATAAGACACAACCTTCTTTTGAGTATGGAGTATGTTTACTGTTGGGCGGATTGCGAATGTAGGTGCCGGCCGGATAGTCACCGTACTCATCAGAAAAGCTACCCTCAATAACTAGGATTTCTTCTCCGCCGCCATGAACATGTTCAGTGAAAGATGATTCGGGGCTGTACTTCACCAGTGAGCTGGCTCGCGCAAGTTCACCACCAATTCGATCAAGATATTTTCTTTCGATGCCTGATACGGGCGATAAGTTCCAGCCTAAGTCCGAGGTATTAATTACTGTTTTCTGGGAAAAGTCCGAATTAATATTCATTTATAGATTCATGTAGAAAGCCATCAGCTTACTGGAAATAGAGTTGGGCATCCTAGGCCTTGGCCGATTTTGCCCCGCACAATCTTACTTAGCTTAAGATTGTGGGACAGAATATAATAAGCAATCGTCAAAGACCTTAATAGATTTTTAAATTTATGACTACTGTAAAACAAGTTATTGAACAAAAAGCCAACACCATTTTTTCTGTACGATCATCTGACACCGTAGAAAATGTCTTAACCCTTATGCGCGATCATCGAGTAAGGGCAATTTTAGTTGTCGATGACGGTAATTTAATGGGGATCGTTTCACAGGGAGATTGCGCTATAAAAGTGTTGTTGCCGCACAATAATCCAAAACAAGTGACCGTTTCAAAAATAATGACAGCAAACCCGCTTACTGTGCTGCCATCTAATTCATTAGAAGAGTGTATGGCAATAATGGTTCATAAACATATTAGACATTTGCCTGTATTAGATAAAAACAAAGTAGTGGGTGTCATCTCTGTTGGGGACTTGGTAAAAAATATTATTGAGGCTCAAGGTAGTCAAATTAAGTTTTTAGAGACTTATATTAACGGCCACGGTTAGAACTTATGGGCATGAATTCTGGCCCCTTGCCAATTCCGCCCTGGGCCACTAAGAAACACCAAAACCACCTTCGGGTGGTTTTTTATTGGCACTACGTCTCGCGAGGGTTTATGGGTGTTCCCGGCGTTAATTGAGATACTTCTATGTATTAGCCAGATATGACCCAGTTGATCGAATTAACCTATGTGAGTGAGCCTGCCCAAGAAATGTCCTTTCTGGGCTTGATGCGCTTGCTTTATCACTCCTATTTGAGAAATGCGAGTGCGGGGGTTACAGGCGCTTTGATTTTTGAAAATAATCGCTTTGGTCAAGTCATTGAGGGGCCAAGGACCCAAATTGAAGATTTATGGGAAAAAATTCAAAAAGATACTAGGCATAAAAATATACACCTCGTAGAGTCAAAGCCAATTGAACATAGAAGCTTTAGTAAGTGGACAATGGTTTTTCAGGGCAGTGAAGAAGTGGCAAAAAAATTACCTGAAATAGCGGCAGCCGTTGAGGAGGCAGATTTTCCTGCTGGACATCCACTCTTGGTTGCCCTGAGAGATCTTAAATAATCTATTGCTTTCATTTGGCGAGATCACAATAGCCCACTTGTTGGGCTATTTTCTTTTTGTATAGAATTAATCTATGACAAATCTAAACCAGCTCCCTACAGACCTCCCCATTCCTCAAGACGATGGCTCAACCAATCATTTGAAGGGAATGAAGCTGCCCAATGTTTCTTTAAATGCCACTAATGGTAAGACTCTTAATTTTGCGGGCATTAAAGGTAAATTGGTTATCTATTGCTATCCAATGACAGGGCAACCTAATGTTGCTTTACCGGATGGTTGGGATCAAATTCCCGGAGCAAGAGGTTGCACTCCCCAGAGTTGTTCATTTAGAGATCACTATCAAGAACTTCAAGCATTGGGTGCAGAGCTTGTAGGCTTGAGCGTTCAAACTACGGAATACCAAAAAGAAATGGCTGATAGGCTTCATCTGCCATTTCCAGTTGTCAGCGATGTGAACTATGAATTTCAAAAGGCATTAAATATGCCTACCTTTCTAGCCTCTGGAATGACTTTATTAAAGCGAGTCACACTCATTGCTAATAATGGTGTGATCGAGGCCGTTCATTACCCCATCTTCCCAAGTGATAGTGATCCAACTTGGGTAATAGATTATTTGAAGAGTCATCAAAGCTAGGTTCATTTCACACTCTTCTTCAGAGTCCAGGCGCTTGGATGTTGCTCAAAGCCAAGCGGCCCATAATATTCTCTAGCCTTTGGAGCGGCGAGCAAAACCAACATACATTCTGGTTCGAGATCTGATTTAGTTTTCTCAATCAATTGCTTTCCAATGCCCTGCTTTTGATATTGAACATCTACAGCTAGATCGGATAGATAAGCAACATATGAGAAATCAGTCAATGATCTAGAAATGCCAACCAACTTATCGCCATCCCATGCCGAAATAATCAGATTGGCATGTTGATACATATTCTCAAATGCTTGGTGATTATGAATGGGGCGTCTTTCTCCAAGTGTCGACCTAATATATAAATCAATCGCTTGATCAGCAGAGATTTTGGCTGTGCTGGAATAATTAATATTCATCTTTTTATGTTTGATAAAAATACCAGTCTATAGAGACCCTATAAAAAAGTAAATCAAGAATCGCGCGCCCTAACTGCTCTAAGGTATTCTTCGATAATGAAAACAGCCAATCTTTCGGCAATGACGCCCTTGCTGGCATTCAAGTTGGTTATGGTGGCCGCACTGTGGGGCGGAACTTTTATTGCCGGAAGAATTTTGGCCCAGTCCTTGCCTTTAATGACTGCGGCATTTAGCAGGTTCTTTGTCGTCTCAATATTGCTGATCATTGTTGCGGTAAAGATGGAGGGAAAGCTGCCGCGCTTAAATCGAGAGCAAGTATTACTAACTGCTGTTTTAGGGTTGACAGGTATTTTTCTTTACAACATTTGTTTTTTTGGCGCATTAGCGAGGGTACCTGCGGGGCGCACCTCTTTATTTGTAAGCCTTACTCCAATCGTGACGGCTGTTTTGGCTAGCCTCATTTTTAGCGAGAGGCTTGGAGTGCATCGCTGGGCTGGCATAGTAGTGGCACTACTTGGCGCGATTGTTGTGATTACGCGTGGCGATTTAATCGAAGCCATTACCGATATCAGTCAATCACTTGGGCTAGGTGAACTAATGATGCTTGGCGCTGTTTTTAGTTGGGCCACTTACACATTAATTTCACGCAAGGTCTTAGAAACACTCTCACCTATTACTGCCACTACTTACGGCACCTTATGGGGCTTTCTGTTTTTAAGTATTGGCGCTATTGGTGAGTTCAATGACATTGATTGGATTCATCTGGATTGGCATGTATGGATTTCAGTTTTCTACTTAGGCGCGTTTGGTACTGTACTTGCATTTATTTGGTATTACCAAGGCATTCAAATGGTTGGACCATCCCGTACAGCAATTTTTACCAACTTGGTTCCAGCATTTGGAGTGCTATTTTCTGCAGTATTGCTTGGTGAGCCGATATTAATTTCTATGGTGGTTGGCGGCCTTATCGCAGTCTTAGGAGTTTCGCTAGTGAACAAGAAATAGAGTTTGGCATTACCGGTCTTAGTCGATTCTGGCTCGCACTACCAACCATTTAAATAGCTCACTCTGTTAATGAACTCTACAGCTAGTAACTTTATTCTATAAGGTACTCACGGGTAATCCCTAGCATGAGGATATTTACCCTATGTTAGATAATTAACCGGAGTAAAAACATTAACTATAAGAAGTAAATACGGAGAGACTATGAGCAACCAAAGACGAGAGTTTTTAAAGGTGTCCGCCTTAGCTGGCGGTGCAGCGCTAACAACCCCTTTTATTTCAAAGCAGGCTGAGGCAGCTGGACCTGGTGCAGGGGCTGTAAGGATTGCCAATCCCGAGATGGCAAAGAATATGGCTGTTTTAAATTATAAAGTGAACAATAAATACGTCTTAGGCGTAAAGACAGACAAGGGAATTTTAGACGTTGCTAAGGCAGCAAAACAGTTCAAGGTGAAGGCGCCAATCAATACTGATGATTTGATTCAGAATGGCGATCAAGGCCTAGGTAAGTTGGTGAGTTTGGCCTTGAGTAAGGGCAGCCCAGATTTATTTTTGGATGAAAATAAAATCGAATATGCGCCTGCTATTACTAACCCCGAGAAAATTATCTGCGTGGGATTGAACTATGCAAAGCATGCTAAAGAAACTAATAATCCCATTCCAACGCTACCAATTTTATTTAATAAATTCAACAACACACTCAATAGCCATAATGGGGTTGTAAAGGCATCATTAGTAAATGCAGAAAAGTTTGATTACGAAGCAGAGTTAGTTATTGTGATGGGCAAGCGCGCATACAACGTTAGTGAGGCTGATGCCTTGTCATATGTGTTTGGCTATGCAACAGGACAAGACTTTACGGCACGTGATTTACAGCAACGCAGTAGTCAGTGGATGATTGGCAAAACCAATGATGGTTTTGCGCCCATAGGCCCATACATTGTGACATCAGATCTAGTTGGGAATCCAAATCAACTGAAGATTGAGCAATATGTTAATGGTGAGGTCCGTCAATCATCTAATACTAACGATATGGTTTTTAATTGTGCTCAGATTGTGAGCTATGCCTCTAAAATTTTTACTCTAGAGCCAGGCGATATTATTTTTACTGGCACGCCAGAGGGTGTCATTACAGGCTACCCCAAAGACAAGCAGGTATGGCTTAAGCCCGGAGATAAACTTGAAACGCGTGTTGAGAAGCTAGGTAATCTCAAATTTACTGTGTCTTGAGATTGGCGGCATAAAAAGATGTGACACTCAGCCCGGGTAGATTTCGCCCCGGACTACCAAGAGTCTAAATAGCCCACTTGTTGGGCTATTTTCTTGGGGCATCTCCATCAAGCAGTGTTCTTTATTAGAGTAGTAATATTCAAATCTATGAAATACGCAAACGAAATATTCTTCTTTGTTTTTGCTTTGATCCTATGGGGATTGCTTTACGGTTCAAGGTTTATATTAACTACGGGCAAAGCTAGCCAATCTGAAAAGCTATGGCTAACTGCCCTCACGCTCACTGCCACTTCATTTACGCTCTTCGCATTAGCATCAACAATATCCTTAAGTTTGCTTACAGTGGCAAACACCTGTTTTATTGCTAACTTTATTTACTTTGGATTATTTTGCCGTTCTCTTAATGGCCCGATTCCAAAAAATGTGAACATTCTTGTTCTTGCGGGCTTGTTGGTTTTCGCCGCTTTATTTGAATACTTAAGACAAAATGGATTCTTTATACAAAGGGTTGGCTTGATCAGTCTTATAGCAGCCTCATGTTTTGTTTGGGAGCTCAGGGAGTTGAGGCGCCTTAAGGAGATTCGCTCCAACCAACTTAGGTTTTTGATTTACACCGTTGCTATCGAATTAGTCCTTACTATTGCCAGGCTTACTGCCTTGTACATTGATGGTGGATTATCTACCCCTAACTTGTATCAAGAAGGTGTAATTAGCTCTTCAATCAGATGGGCATGGCTTGGTATCTCAATCCTATCTTATGTGGCAGTCCTTGGTTATTGGCTAGAAAAAATAAGTATTGAAAAGGCTCAAGCGATACAGGAAAGCTCCAAAATTATTGCCCTATTAAAAGAAAAGGAGCGCTTGATCTATGGCCTACTCAAGGCTAACAAGACTTCGGCCACTGGCGCTCTGTCGGCATCTATTGCTCATGAACTCAATCAACCCCTTGGTGCATCAAATCTGAATATCCAGTTTCTTAAAATGAAATTAGAAAAGGGCGTTATTAGTCCTGAGTTGGGCAAGGAGATTTTAGATTCTCTAGAGGCGGATAACCATCGTGCGGCGACGATTGTCAAATCACTCAGGTCAATATTTATCGAGAGTGACTCAAGCGCTGAAGAGGTCCAATTAGGCAAATTGATCTCTAAAGTATTAGATATTGTTATGCCAGAACTGAAGTCGAAAAATATCCAAATTCAACTTCGAGTTGATGAGCAGTTGATGGTTAAGGTAAATGCCACCGAAATTGAACAAGTCATATTGAACTTGATGAATAACGCCTTACAGGCTTTGGCTAACTCGGGAACCCTCCAACGCCGCATTACGATAGAGGCCACTAAATCTGGCCAGCTTATTCGCTTAATTATTTCTGATAACGGGGATGGCGTGTCTGCCGAATTTAAGCCTCAGTTATTTGAATTACTAAGTACTACTAAACAATCTGGTATGGGTTTGGGCTTGTGGCTTTGTAAGCATATTGTCACTAGATGTGGCGGCTCGATTCATTATGAAGATACTGTTGGTGGCGGCGCTACGTTTGTGTTTGAACTTCCATCGGCCGCCTAGAGCTAGAGCCAAATATCCTTAGGCCCGGCCCATTTCGCCATTGCCACCAAAAATATAAATAGCCCACTGCTTGGGCTATTTTCACCCAGCTTGGCAGAATTATTAAGCATCTATTACGATGGGGTGGCTTACTTACAAATAATGAAATGCTATGACTCGTTTTAATCGAACAATCTCCCTATGTATTTTTCTTCTAGGCAGTCTTTTTATTGCCCAGCAAGCGATAGCTTCTTTAGCGGGTGATTTGCAGGATGGCCAGCATGTCTTGCTGATGAGGCATGCCGATGCCCCTGGCTATGGAGATCCTGCTGGGTATGTCATTGGCCAGTGCTCTACGCAGCGTAACTTGGGTGATTACGGCAAAAGACAGGCCAAGGCAATTGGGGCATGGTTGGCTAACCAAGGGATTCAAAAAGCAGAGGTGTTTAGTAGCCCATGGTGTAGGTGCTTGGATACGGCAAATCTGCTCAATAAAGGACCGGTAAAAACGGAAGCATCACTAGGGTCATTTTTCGATAATATGAGTCTAGAGAAGAAGCAAACCAAAGCATTGGAGACGTTCATTAAAAATGAGTTAGCCAGGCAATCTAAGACACCAATTATTCTAGTAACGCACCATGTGAATATTCAGGCCTTCACCGGAAAAGTCGTTGGAGTAGGCGACATGGTTTTAGTGCGGGTGAATAAAAATGGAGAATATCTTTCTCACACAATCTACCTAAGTCCTCAGCTGTAGGGCATTAGACAATTTTACTTGGAGATCTTTATGAAATATTTATCTTTTACGTTTTTATTACTCATGTCTTTAATAGGAACTTCTTGGGCCGCAGATACTGCACCTACTAAGTCAGACCCAGTTTGGCTGACTGAAGCAAGGACAAGTGTTAAGTCAGAAAAATACGAACAGGCTATCAAACAATTACAGGCAGCTAACGAAACAAGTTCTGCAGATTGGAATAATTTGTTAGGTTACAGCCTTCGTAAAAAACAACCGCCTGACCTGGTGGGCGCTGAAAAATATTATCAAGCTGCATTGAAAATAGACCCTGAGCATCGAGGCGCTCTTGAGTACTATGGCAAGCTTAAGTTGATTAATAATGATTTGCCGGGAGCTGAGGCGCTATTGGCGAGATTAGATAAAGTCTGTACTTTTGGATGTGAGGAATATTCCGATTTAAAAGGCGCCATACAAAAATATAAGTCTAAAAAGTAGAGGTATCCAGAATGAAAAAAGTCTTATGCAAAGCCGCTGTTTTGTCTATTTTCCTTAGTCTAAATTTTGGCATTGTCTACGCTGAACCTTCCATCCCTCCTTTCTACCAAGCTGTAAGCAAAATGAGCCCAGATGGTAAGTTGGGGCAAGTTATTAAAAAAGAGCAAATATCCACCGCAGTGCCCGGTGCTCAGGCATGGCGTATCGCTTATATTTCTTCAGATGTGGGCGACAGGAAAACGATTGCCACTGCTTTAGTCGTTGCTACAACTGCGAAAGCTCCTGCTGAAGGTAGGCCCGTCATGGCATGGGCACATGGAACCACGGGAACTGCGCAAAGCTGTGGCCCATCTCAGCTGACCAATCCCGCCGTTTCTTTAAATCAATATTTCTTATTGGATGGAAACTCGTGGTCAGACTACGGGCTTCCAAGCCTAGAGGCTTTTATTAAAGAGAGTTATGTAGTGGTTGGCACTGACTATCAGGGCCTAGGTGGTGGTGGCAAGCATCAATACGCAGTAGCTAATACGCAAGCAAAAGATACGATTGATTCTATTAGAGCAGTTGGTTCAATGCAAGAAACCGGCGCCGGTAAGAAGGCATTTATTTATGGCTGGTCACAGGGCGGTGGAACTGCGATTGCAGCTGCCAGCATGCCAGATTACATTTCCAAAAAGAGGACTGCATTTGATGATATCGAGCCAGTAGGTTTTGTAGCCTTGGCCCCTTATGATGTTGCGGTAACAATGCCTGGCGCTAAACTTGATCAAGCAATATCAGAAAAAATGATCAGCGAGTTAAGTGCTAGCTTTTCTGACAATGTATTTAACTTTGCGCATTTTTCAATGACTCTATGGGGTACTCAGGCCGCATTTCCTAATCTCAAGTTAATCGATTTGTTAACAGATGATGGCGCAAAAGTGATCGACAAAATTTACTCTAATAAATGCCTCCATGCATCAGCCGATACTTTGAACTATGCCTATGGGGCTGGATATAAAAATCTTTTAAAGCCAAAGGCGCAAAATACTCTGGCATGGGCGCAAGCATTTTTGAAGGGAAGCGTTGATCCAGTCAAGCCGGTGGCCCCTGTTGTTATTTATTGGGGTACGAAAGATACGGTTGTGCCTCCTGTGATGGGCGAGCTCTATCAAAAGCAGATGTGCAAGTTGGGCGGCAACATTAGCAGAGTTCAATTACCAGGAGAGCAAACCCACTTTTCTACGCCAGGTACCGCCGCGCCCCTGTATTTGCCTTGGGTAAAAGATCGCATGGCTGGAAAAGCGCTAGCCAATGCTTGTCCTAAAAACTGAAGAGTTTTTTAAAATGAGATTAGCGAGATGCTTTCTTAGTTTCTCAAGTCATATAGATACATGACTGTTCAAGAGCTACTGCTTCAGGCCCTAGTATTGGGCTTCCTAGGTCTGGGGGCTGGAGTTTTAGGTGGGGTGATAGGTTTTGGTACTACGATCATCCTCATGCCAGCCTTAGTCTATTTTTATGGGCCCATTCAAGCAATTCCAGTCATTGCGATAGTTGCTACAGTCGCAAATCTCTCACGCATTTTTTTATGGTGGAGTGTCATCAACTGGAAAGTATGTTTTGTTTATAGCATCACTGCAATACCTGCAGTGATATTGGGTGTGAACACTTTAGTTAGCCTGGATGATCGACTTGTTGAAATTACCCTTGGCCTCTTTCTCATTCTGCTGATTCCAATTCGCAGATGGATGCGCCAACAGAATTTTTACCTTAAGCTGTGGCAAATGAGTTTAGTAGGCGCAGGCATTGGTTATCTGACTGGCATAGTGGCGACAACGGGCGCTATTAATACCCCATTCTTCTTGGCGTTTGGTTTAAGCAAGGGCGCCTTTCTAGGTACCGAGGCCGCCAGTACTCTCTCCATTCTATTTACCAAGGGCATTACTTTTCATCAGCTGGGGTTTTTAAATGCTACGGCAATGATTCAGGGCCTATTGATTGGCAGCTGCGTCTTAGTCGGCTCAATTTTTTCTAAAAAAATTGTTTTAGCCCTGCCAGAAAAGAAGTTTTTATTGCTGATGGAGCTGGTTATGCTGATCTCGGGGGCATCGATCTTAGCGATGTCTTTTTAAAGCAACTGTCATAAATAATTAGACCTCAAGCTAAAGTGTGAGGATATAATTTTTGTAAGCAGGAGAGTGAGGGGTAACCCTCCACCGAAGGCGCAAACTCCCATGAACGCTCAGGTATCCCACAGGAAGGTACTGCTTATGCTTAATAGCCGTCTGGAGAGTCACCATTTTTGGTGCGCCGAAGGAGCAAGCCCTAAGCTAGGCTTAGGGTGAATCTCTCAGGTATCAAGGACAGGGGGAGCGGCATCCATCCGCATAGCGCTGCTATGTGACCGGTGGACCGTTTTTGGGAGAGCTTTTATGCAAAACCTATGTCAATAATTCATTAGTAAATTTCTTGGTCTGCCGATGCGGATCCCCTTTTATATTGCTTAATAGCGATACCGCTTTTGAGCGCAAACTAGATGAGGTTAATGTATGCCAAACAAATTTGTTGAAGAAGCGCCATATCACCCTGGATATGAGGATGTAGGATTGAAGGCCGGAGCGTCTCCACTTGCTGCAGAAATTGATGAATTTAGAAAGAGTAATTCTCGTTATTTAAACTTTGCAGACGTGATTGTTGATTTCTGCGCCTCAGAGCAGAATAAAGGACACCCAGCCAAGTGATATGGTGCAAATAAGCCACCAGCAGGTGGCTTATTGATGCAAGCCTTACTTAAAGCGATAGGCTAGCGCTACAAAAAGATTGTCTTGGAATGAGCGATTCACCACGGGGCTGTTGTTAATGCCATTGCCCATCCACTTGCGTTTGCCATAGACATTGATATACCAGCTATCGATCACAGGAATCTCCACCATAATGCCTGCCAGTAGGTTGTTGGTTGCTGGCACTGAGTACGCACTATAGCCCGTGAGCTGTGATTCTCCAGGGTTAATGCCGTAGTAGTAATTGGCGTATTGATTGGATTGCCGCTCTACTCCTACTTGAGGGTAAACAACGATCTTCTGATAAGTTTCTAGTTCTGCAAAATAAAGGAGCTCATAAAGCGCTCCTTTAGATTTTCCGAAGTCATGATAGGCGTTTACAAAAAATCCACCAATCGGAGTTTCTTGAAAAGTACCTAGGCCAAGAGGTATGGGATCACTACGATTAATAGATGCACCATTAAATGGCGACTTTACTTTATAAGAATCTAAATTAATTTTTCCAATGACCTCAAGGTAGCCATAACCCATTTTGAAAGTTTTAATACCAACTTCATCAATACGCACAAAAAAGCGCTGGTAATCAAAAAAAGCGTAGGGGAGAATAAGAGATTGAGTGCCCTCGGCTCCAATATGCAGGTTTGAGGTGTATACCGCCACGCCAATATCGCCAACAATATGATCGGGTAGACTATTTGGTACATCACCCATTGCATGCAGAGGCGTCAATAGGAGTGCAATGAGAAGATGGGGTAGCGCCTTTAGAAGGAGCTTCATACCTCATTTTATGCCATTAACTTACATATAAGGCCTAAAGATCTAAATTATCTAAAGCCAATCCATCTAGATGACTTGTATCTGCCCAGCTGTCGACTTTCCAGTTGGGGCCATCGCAACTAATCCAGTTTAGCGATGCATTTGGGACTGTGATGACTCTCTGCGCATCGAGCGCTTGACTACTCGCCATTCGATACATCATCTCCAGGGCGCCTCCATGACTCACTATCAAAATCGTTTTACCGGTATATTTTTCTTGAATTTCTTTAAGCGCAGTTTTGATGCGATTTGCAAATTGCAAAATACTTTCGCCACCCCGTAATTCTTGATGAATATCTCTGCTCAGGTGTGCTTGCCAGAGCTCTGGCTCTAGAAGCGGCGCCTCACTAGTAGTAAGCCCTTGAAGGACGCCAAGATGACGCTCTCTCAGTAAGCTGTGGCTAGTGGCAGAAACAGCATATAAGCGTTCAATCGCTTGCGCAGTTTGTTTTGCTCTTTGCAAATCACTGGTGTAGAGAACATCAAATTGAAAATGGGCTTTCTGAAGGGCTTTGGCCATCTGAGCTGCTTGAGCTAACCCACGGGCATTTAGAGGAATATCGGTATAGCCTTGTAGGCGGCTTTCAGCATTCCAATCTGTTTCTCCGTGGCGCACTAAGCAAAAGCGAGTTGTAGTCATTTAGTAATCATAAGGGCTAATGATCGGTGCCATGGCTTTGCCAATACAATGACTTTTATAGATAAAGGTCGATAGTGAATAAAGAAACCAAGGGGATGCTGATTGGCTTTATTGGCATTCTGATTTTTAGTTTGACTTTGCCAGTCAGCAAGATTGCAGTTTTGAGCTTTGACCCATACTTCATTGCATTTGGGAGGGCTACGCTTGCAGGTTCGGTTGCTTTGGCCTATCTGCTATATAAAAAGGAAATCATGCCATCTAAGGCTGATTTTGCTAAGTTTGTAGTAATTGCTCTTGGGGTAATTTTCGGCTTCCCAATTTTTACGACCATCGCCATGGTCGAAGGATCTTCTTCCCATGGTGCGGTTATTTTGGGCATGATGCCCTTGGCTTCAACAGTCATTGGCGTAATTCGTTTTAAAGAAAGACCTTCCCTCGGTTTTTGGCTTGTTTCTTTATTGGGAGCAGGGTTGGTGGTAGTTTATGCCTTACTCAAAAGCTCCGGAGACTTCACCTACATAGATGGGCTATTAGTGGTCGGGGGTATTTGTGCTTGTGTCGGATATGTAGAGGGTGGAGAGCTATCCAGAAAGATGAATCCACGCTCTGTCATTTCTTGGGCGCTTGTGATTTCGCTGCCGGTCAATATCGTGATGAGCTATGTCACATTTAACACGCAGTACATTTATGCGGGCCCTACAGCCTGGTCTTGTTTTCTATACTTAAGCCTATTTTCGATGTTTATTGGCTTCTTCTTCTGGTACGAAGGGCTTGCTGTTGGTGGGATTGCGCGGGTGAGTCAAGTTCAGTTAACACAACCATTCTGCACTCTTGTAGTGGCAAGTATTTTGCTTGGTGATTCGCTCACAATCATGAATTTAGTTTTCGCCTTCTTGGTGGTCTACACTGTTGTCTTAGGAAAGAGGATGTTGGTCAAGAGGGCTTAAATGCTTTTTGATCCCCAATTAAAAAAGCCCCGATATTTCGGGGCTTGGTATTTATACAGCAACAACGGCTTGTTTCTGAATTGCTCGCAAGATCTTGCTTTTCTCTTTTGGCTTGTTGCTAGCCTCCAGCAATTTATTGAGCTGAGTAGCGTTTAATGGCCCAAGACGTGGTTTGCCTGTTTTGGTGAGCATGGGGTCGTTTTTTCTATTTCTTTGGTTTTGGCCTGCAGCCATGAGTTTTCCTAGATTGATGAAATGATGAATTCAAGAGGGATGCTCAAGAGATCCCCCTATCTAGGGCGCACAATAGTGATCACAGTTCAGAATAACAGCTTAAAAGTTCAGGCGCTATGATTAAGGCATGATTAATCTTCCAAATGTCATCTTCTCTCTGGTGATGGGTTTTCTGATGTCTTCAAGCATCACTTTTGTAACCACATTCGTACGTGATGGGCCTACAGCCAACTTCTTTTTTGCATGGATAGAAGTTTGGTCGATAGCCTATCCTGTCGCTATTGTTTGCATTTTGGTTTATAGGCCGCTTGCTAGCAATCTAACTGAAGAAATTGTTAAGAAGATTAAGTCCAGCTAGTAGTGAATAATGAGGAATGCTTTGTATGAAGATCTATGTTTCCGGAGTATTTTGTTTGGCTCTTTTGAGCGCTTGTGCAGCAGTCTATACAGATGCATCTGATGCAAATCATGTTACTTTTTTGAATAGTAGCGGCGAGTCTATTGGGCAATTAACTCAGAAGGCAAGCGACTATTGTGCGCAATACGGCAAAATTGCATCTTTTAGAAATAGTGATACACAATTGGTTGCAGTTTTTGACTGTAAGTTACCGCAGAGCAAAAGCAAATAATTAACCAGCTAAATCAGATTGATAAATTAGGCCGGCGTGTTCTCTTAGAGCGTGGAATTGAATAGATTCCCAACGTTGTTGAGCTACATCAAGCTCTGACTTATGGGAGGCGAGGAAAACCGATGCACCTACAATGTCCTCTGCCATGCGATGAATATTTTCTTGAGTAAATTTTTTCAAAGCAACAGGATCATCTGAGCTCACCCATCGAGCTAAGTTATAGCGCGCAGGCAGCAGGCGCACTTCAGCGCCATATTCGGTTTGTAGTCGATGGCTTACAACCTCAAATTGCAGCTGACCAAAAGCCCCCAGGAGCATTATTCCGCCAGCCATGGGGCGGAAGACCTGAATAGCACCTTCTTCGCCAAGTTGCATGAGACCAGTTCTGAGCTGCTTGGAGCGCAAGGGATCTGCGGATTCAACCATGCGAAAAATTTCAGGGGCAAAAAACGGCAGACCAGTAAATTGCAGCTGCTCACCTTCAGTAAGTGTGTCACCCAAGCGCAGCAATCCATGATTCGGTAGGCCAATAATGTCGCCCGGAAATGCTTCGTCCAAAATATCACGTCTTTGCGAAAGAAAAGATAATGCATTGTTGGTGCGTACTTCTTTGTTATTACGACAAATCTTTAATTTCATACCGCGCTGAAAATGCCCTGAACAGATACGTAAAAATGCTACGCGGTCACGATGTGCTGGGTCCATATTGGCTTGAATCTTAAAAACTACGGCAGAGAATTTATTTTCAGCAGGACTGACTTCTCGTTGAAGCGCTTTACGTGATCCCGGTGATGGCGCAAGTTCAACTAGCGTATTTAAGATTTCTCGCACGCCAAAATTATTAATAGCTGAGCCAAAAAATACTGGGGACTGGCGGCCTGCTAGGAAGGCTTCGCGATCAAACGCAGGCATAGCTTCTTTAATCAGCGCTACTTCTGCCAAGGCGCTTTCTAGATCGGAGCCTAGACGTTCTTTAAGTGCTGGATCATTTACGTCAATTACAGCATGAGAGTCTTCAGTAACGCGATCTTCACCTGCTTTGAACATACGCATGCGCATATTGGCGATATCAATGACGCCTGCAAAAGATTTACCCATGCCTACTGGCCAGGTAAAGGGTACAACCTCGATCCCAAGAGCAGTCTCAATTTCGTCTATTAATTCCATGGGAGGCTTTACTTCGCGATCCATCTTATTAATGAAGGTGACAATAGGCGTGTTGCGAGCACGACAGACTTCAAGTAGGCGCAAGGTTTGTGATTCGACACCATTGGCCGCATCAATCACCATCAAGGCAGAATCTACTGCTGTTAAAACGCGGTAAGTATCTTCAGAAAAATCTTGGTGGCCTGGGGTATCAAGTAGATTGATGATGCAGTCACGGTATTCCATCTGCATCACAGAGCTTGCGACAGAGATACCGCGCTGCTTCTCAATTTCCATCCAGTCAGAGGTTGCGTGCCGACTTGCTTTGCGGGCTTTAACGCTACCAGCAATTTGGATTGCACCAGCGTAAAGTAATAATTTTTCAGTGAGCGTGGTCTTGCCAGCATCTGGGTGAGAAATGATGGCAAAGCTGCGGCGTCTTAATACTTCTGCTGCTGGAGTGCTGGAGGTAGTGGTATCGATGGTAATTCTGCGCTTATTAATCTAGTTTGGACGCAATTATAAGCGTGTGGACTTATTTAGAATTGCTCTTCTGGCCTTACAAATCGCCATTGTCCTGGGGGCAGGGGCCCCAATGAAATCCGACCTATTCTGACGCGCTTCAAACCAATGACCTTGAGTCCAACCATTTCACACATTCTACGAATCTGACGCTTGCGCCCCTCGCGTAATACAAAGCGGAGTTGATCTTCATTTTGCCAGCTCACCTGTGCGGGCTTGAGCGTGACCCCATCCAAAGATAGACCATGTTTAAGACGATCCAAGTCTTCAAAAGAAAGCGCGCCTTCAACGCGAACTAAGTATTCTTTTTCAATGGGACTATTTTCGCCAATCAATAATTTAGCGATTCGACCATCCTGGGTTAGTACCAGCAATCCAGTGGAGTCGATATCTAGCCTGCCTGCAGGTGCCAGACCTTTAGTGTTGAATCGGGGATTTCGGCCTTTATCAAGCGGGCTAGCAAAGTAGTTATCGGGCGTAATTAAAGAGGCGGCTGGTTGGTATTCTTGCTCATCATCAAAGTGCGAGATATAGCCAACAGGTTTATTCAGAATGACAGTAATACGAGAAGCTTGCTGGACTTTGGCACCAGATTGCAATTCAATCTTTTGATGGCGATAAGCGCGCACACCAAGCTCGTTGACCACTTCGCCATCTACGGTGACTAAGCCTTGCTCAATATAGGAGTCTGCTTCACGACGTGAACATAGCCCCAGCTCAGACAATAGTTTCGAAACACGTACTTTATCTTCCATGCCTATATTATCGGGCAATTGTGCGAAATAGGCGCTAAAGCAACTTTTTAGATAGATGGGTCGTAAGGGTTGGTTTTATTGCCGGGAGGATTTTTAAACCGCTTATGGACCCAATAGTATTCAGCGGGACGAAGGCGAATTTCTTTTTCAAAATATTGGTTTAAGCGAGCAGTGTCTGTTTTAGGATCGACCCCAGGAAAGTCTTGCAAGGGTTCTTTGATTTCACAAAGGTAGCCAGACTCATCCGCCTTTAGAGTGGTGGTCATCATACAAACATCAGCACCCGTAATCTTTGCTAAACGAGATACCGTAGTAACGGTATTGGTTTCAATCCCAAAGAAGGGGACAAACTCAGAGTCTTTTGTGCCAAGATCAATGTCTGGGGCAATGATGATGAAATCTCCATTGCGAATTTCTCGAATGATTTGTTTCGAGTTACCCTGCCGATCAATTGAGTTTCCGCCAAAACGATTGCGCCATTCAATAATTTTTTGGTTGAAGAATGGACTTTTCATTCTCTGAAAAAATCCTGAAGTGCGAGGCCAATGATGCTGTTTTGCAAGCGCACTCAAAATGATGCTGCCTTCAATTCCAGTGAAATGCATATTGACTAAAATTCGAGGCTTTCTACTCGTTAGATCAACGGCGGATTTCACCTCAATCATGTCACTCAGCTGTTTTTTACTGCCCAACCAAATAATGCTTTTCTCAACTAGGCTGCGACCAAGCAAGCGCCAGTGTTGCTTGGTCAAAAGATCAATTTCGCTTGTATTGAGCTCCGGGAAGCATAGATGTAGATTTGTTTTTACTACCCGGTTTCGGTCTCCAGGAATGTTTGCGGCGATATAGCCCAAACCATATCCAATGGACACTAAAAGCTTATAGGGCAGGATGGATAGTAGCTTAAGAAAGGCAACTACTAAATGATTAGCAAGAGATTTGAGCAAATGCGATTTACTCAGCGTCGTAACGAGTTAAGGTTTTTTTGTAGCACACTTCCATCTCTTCAATTGAGCTGCAGGACATTCCTAAATCTTTAACGATTCCTGTATCAAGACGATATGCCCAGCCGTGTACTGTGAGGTCTTGGCCGCGGGCCCAAGCATCTTGAACAATGGTGGTCTCGCACACATTAACCGCTTGTTCAATCACATTCAATTCACACAAACGATCTTGGCGTTTGGGTGTAGGTAACACTTCTCCCAAATAGCGTTCATGTTTTTGATGAACGTCTTTAACGTGCCGCAACCAATTGTCAGCAAGGCCTACGCGACGATCACTAAGTGCCGCATGCACGCCAGCACAACCATAATGCCCAACTACTATGATATGTTTTACTTTCAGCAAGTCAGTGGCGAACTGAATAACAGATAAACAATTTAAGTCGGTATGAACAACAACGTTAGCAACATTGCGATGAACAAAAAGCTCGCCGGGCATCAGATCAACAATTTCATTGGCCGGTACGCGGCTATCAGCGCAACCAATCCAGAGGTATTCTGGAGCCTGTTGATTTACTAAGCGTTTAAAGAAATCAGGATCTTTGGCAATCATCCCTTCAGCCCAGTCGCGATTGCTTGCAAATAGGTGATCTAGCGTTTTGGAGCTCTTCATAATCATGGTTTAAGTTTAAAGTACTTTAATGACACCTATTTGGTTAAAACAAACCCCCAACGGAATTACGTTGAATCTGCATTGTCAGCCTGGTGCAAAGATCACTAAAGTGGTGGGCTTGCATGATGGCTATCTCAAAATTTCTCTTCAGGCTCCCGCCTCAGAAAACAAGGCCAATGAGCTGCTATTGGCCTGGCTTTCGAAGCAGTTAAAGGTGCCCCAAAAGCAGATTCAGTTCATTTCTGGACAAAATAGCAGGCAGAAGAGGCTTGAAGTCTGGGGCCCTATTAGCCCCGAACAAATCATTCAGGCCCTTAAACCCTAAGCCTTCAGAACATCGCATATTAATTCCTGAAATTAAGACCCGTTTGCCTACCCAACAAATATCAAGAGCAGAGGCTCCAAAACTGAATAAGAGGATGTGAAAAATTTGTGTGGAACTTGCCGATGTCCTGTAAGCGCCCGCAATTTAATTTGTCTGTAGAACACTAATAGACTATTTCTTACTCGGGGATGCTCATATACTTGATGAGGTTAGGTTTAGATGCCCCGCCAGGGTTGATGTGAACATAGATCAAGGATGATCGTATGAATAGGTTTACAAAGTGGCTCTTAAGCCTTGTTTTAATTGGGTTAGTGGGTATTTCTGTCTATACTTGGATCATGCTAACTTGGAGCTATGGAAGCGGCGAAAGAGCGGGATATATACAAAAATTCTCCAACCGAGGCTATTTATGCAAAACCTGGGAAGGTGAGTTGGCCATGGTTTCAATGCCTGGCACCATGTCAGAAAAATTCCTCTTTACGGTGCGTGAAGATGCTGTGGCGCAAAAAATAAATGCTAATCTAGGTAAAAAAGTAGCTCTAAAATACGAACAGCACATTGGTTTGCCAACAAGCTGTTTTGGGGATACTGAATATTTTGTTTCCGATATAGTCGTTTTGGATGATTAATTTGTAGTAGTAATAAAAAATTAATGTAACGCAGATTTATTTTTGTAATTTTTTGTGGTTAAAATCATGTAAGCGTAATGTGCGCTGACATCAATATCTATAAGGAGCTTCACTTGAACAAAGCCGAACTAATCGCAGCAATTGCTGACGACGCCGAGATCTCTAAAGCAAAGGCTGAATTTGCACTGAATTCTGCTATCGACACAATTATCAAGGCTGTTACTAAAGGCGACTCAGTACAACTGATCGGTTTCGGGACATTCTCATCTGGTAAACGTGCTGCGCGTATGGGCCGCAATCCAAAAACTGGTGAGCCACTCAAAATCGCCGCCGCTAAAACTGTTAAGTTTTCAGCTGGCAAAGCATTTAAAGACTCAGTTAACAAACGTAAGAAGTAATTTCTTCTTTGTTGATAAAAAAGCCCGGTATGCCGGGCTTTTTTATTTCCTGAAGAATTTACATCATCACAGTAGTAGTTTTGAATTAGCTCTGTACTAGGCGACGATGGCGATGAATGCTCATCAATATGCCTGCCCCAAACCCAAGAGTAACCAAGGCGGTACCGCCATAACTAATAAAGGGTAGCGGAACTCCAACAACCGGTAGTAAGCCACTGACCATGCCAATGTTCACAAACGCATAAGTAAAGAAAATGAGAGTTACAGCAGCGCCTAGCAAGCGCGTAAATAAGTTTGGCGCACTTGCTGAGATTGCTAAGCCTCTTTTAATCAATGCAAAGAACAAAGCAATTAATATCAAATTGCCAAGTAAGCCAAACTCTTCCGAAAAAACTGCAAATACAAAGTCAGTATGTTTTTCTGGAATAAACTCCAAATGTGCTTGGGTCCCTTGAAACCAGCCCTTACCAAAAAATCCACCAGAGCCGATTGCAATCATCGACTGGATGGTATGAAAGCCTTTTCCAAGGGGGTCGCTATTGGGGTCTAGCAAAGTACAAACACGATGCTTTTGATAGTTATGTACAAGGGGCCAGACAACATCATTCGCACAAATTGTGCTGCCAAAAATGATAATGAGCAGAATACCGATAACACCAATGCCCACAAAAGGTAGAATCCACTTCCATGGTAGGCCGGCTAGGATGATGACGTAAAGACCAGCCGCAAAAACGAGGAGTGCAGTACCTAAATCTGGCTGACGTGCTATTAGGAAGACTGGAATAGCCAAAATAATTGCCGCTACTGCGTAGTCCCAGGCCGTCTGAATGCCTTCGCGCTTTTGGAAGTACCACGCAAGCATCAGCGGCATTGCAATTTTCATGATTTCAGATGGCTGAATCACAATGCCAATGTTGAGCCAGCGACGCGCGCCTTTTTTAATTAATCCAAATACAGCTACCGCAATCAATAGTGCAACACCAAAGCCATAAATCCAAACAGCGCCCATCTCTAACCACTTGGGTGGAATGCGAGAAACAATCCACATCACCATGAATGAGAGCGCTAGATTGCGTAACTCATCAGCGATTTGTACGGGGGTATTTTGGCTTGCAGATAAAAATGTAAAAAAGCCAATAGCTGCTAATCCAAGCAAAATAAGGCCTAGCTGGCGATCTAGCCCAGCAAATATGCTGAAGAACACACTTTTAATTTTGTTTAAGGGGCTCTTTTCCACTCGGGAATCTCCTTAGGCCATTTGCCCTCAATGTAGTAGTCCAATGCTTTACGCGCAATCGGTGCAGCCCATTGCGCACCAAAGCCTGCATTTTCAACCACCATAGCAATGACGATGGTGGGTTTGTCTGCGGGGGCAAACGCAATATATAAAGCATGATCTCGCAAGAATTCTGCTGTAGAGCTGTGCTTATATTCTTTTGAGTTCAGGCTAAAGACTTGAGCGGTACCAGTCTTACCTCCAGCAACGTATCCCGCACCCTTAAAAGCTGCTGTACCTGTTCCAGAAACATTTACCTCAACCATCGCTTTTTTGATGAGCTCAATATTTTCTGGGTTCAGCGCGATGCGATAGCTTTCTTTTGGCGTAGTTAAGACCCTATTACGAGTAAATGGATCTTCAATTGCTTTTACTAAGTGGGGCTTCATCACAATGCCGTTATTCGCTACGTTTGCCATTGCGTGTGCCAATTGCAAAATGGTGAAGGCGTTATACCCTTGGCCAATACCCAAAGAAATCGTTTCACCTTCGTACCATTTTTGCTGCTCAGGCTTTTTGAAGGTATTTTTTTTCCACTCGGTTGATGGCAATACGCCTCTAGATTCACCTTGTAAATCAATGCCAGTGATCTGACCAAAGCCCAATGGCTTCATGAAGTCATGCATCATATTGACGCCCATATCGCGAGCAAGAAGGTAGTAATACGTATCACAAGATTCAACAATTGACTTTTGCATATCAACGATGCCGTGACCACCTTTCTTATCATCGCGGAAGGTGTGATTACCAAAATCAAAAAAGCCTGGATCAGAAATTGTTTGCGAAGGCGTACGCTTTTGAGTCTCCAAAGCAGCTAGCGCCATAAAAGGCTTATAGGTTGATCCTGGAGGATAAATACCTTTGAGTGGACGGTTATAGAGCGGTTTCTGGGGAGAGTCATTAAGCTCTTTCCAGGTTACCGAGTCAATGCCTTCAACGAAATCATTGGGATTGAAGTTAGGTTTGGAGACAAATGCCAAGATATCGCCAGTTTCAGGTTCTATTGCAACAAAAGCGCCGCGGAAATTGCCATAGAGTTGCTCTACTAAGTACTGTAATTTGATATCAACAGAGAGCACAACATTTTTACCGGGTACTGAGGGCGAGCTAGAAAGTGTCCTTACAGGTTTTCCGCCGGCAGTAATTTCTACTTGATCATATCCAGGCACACCCCGCAGAACAGTTTCGTAGCTTTGCTCTAAACCAATCTTGCCAACGTATTGAATGCCCGATAAAAAAGAAGCTTGCAATGCATCTGGGTCATCCACTTTAGCCCCCTCGATTTCAGCTTGCATGCGCTCCTTATCCTTTTGAGAAACCCGACCAATATAGCCAATCAGATGAGAGCCTAACTCGTTATAGGGATACTCTCGAAAGCTTCTGGCGCGGATCTCTACCCCTGGAAAACGATATCGATTCGCCATAAAACGTGCAGTTTCGGCCTCATTGAGCATGGAGCGCAAAGGAAATGTACCCATATTTCTGGAGTCTTCTAGGTAGCGTTTGAAATTACGCCGATCCTTGGGCGAAATATCCACAATTTCAGAAAGCTCGTTAATCAGTTGGTCAACATTGCCCTTAAGCTGTTCAGCGTTGACGTCCAGGGTGAGTGCAGAGTAGTTTCGGCCAATTACGATACCGTTGCGATCAATGAGCAGGCCGCGATTGGCTGGGGCAGGCACTAGAGCGATACGATTACTTTCGGCTAGCAAAGCATACTTGCCGTGGCTAAAAAGCTGTAGCCATACCAAGCGAGTGACTAAAAGCAAAAAACAAAATGTGACGAACAAAGTCGCAATATGGATGCGCTCTTGAAATGAGTCGAGGTTTGGTTTTTTAAAAGAAACCATACAGCTTCTTAGAGCGGCCGATTAGGGTCGACGTCAATGGGACGACGTTGAGGCGCCAACAATATGCGGGTTGCTAGCGGCCAAAGCATCGCCTCAATAATGGCCTGAATAGTGCCTGTTAAAGCCCACCAATAAATATCTCCGCTGAGTACCCAGTGCGCTAAGACTGGAAATAAAGAAACTAGCAAGAAGATCGGCAGTAAATGGAGTGCTTGCGATAGAACGGCCAGCGCCACAATCCGCCTATGCCAAGAGATGGCTATATATGCAACTAGTGCATAGCTAAAGGCATGCAGACCCAAAAGATCGGAGTTGTGGACATCTATTAACAGTCCTAAGCTAAACGCCCATATCACCCCAACATAACGATGTTGATGAATATTCCAAAACACAATACAAAGAATGAGCCAGTCTGGTACCCATCCATAGTTGCCAATTGGCAAAAGATTTAATAGCAGCGCACAAAACAGGCTGAAATAAATGAAGGCCGGATTGACCGGACGCAATATATAGCCGCTTTGGAAATCAATCATTGCATTCCTCGCGCACGAGTTTGGCGACGGCCAGGAGTATTGGTTGTTGCCGGACCAGTACTTGATGTATTGTTAATCGTTGGTGCTTTAGCGTCGAACTGCGGATCATACAAAAAAGCTAATGCTTGGCGATAGCGATTCACTGCGGCCACTGGTACGCAAAATACATTAGATGAGTTTTTATCGGCATTGCGTTCAATTTTGCTAATGACCGCAACAGCAAATCCTGGTGGATAGACGCCATCGATTCCGGAGGTTAACAATATATCGCCAACCTCTAGATCGCTGGCGACGGGCAAATAGCGCAGTTCCAATGGGTTACCACGTCCCGCCCCAAAAACAGCAGCACGCAAGCCATTGCGGGCGACTTGAACGGGCACAGCAAAGTCTCTATCCTCCAGCAAGGAGACCTCAGCAGAGCGCTCATAGAGGCGAACTACTTGGCCAAGGACGCCGGAATCATTGGCAATGGGGTTACCAAGCTTTAAGCCATCATTGCTGCCACGGTTGATCACAATGCGCTGTGAAATGGGATTGGGCGGATTAAACAGAATTTCTACTGGCAGAGTTTTGAAGGGCACTTGTTTTTGTAGTGCCATCAACTCGCGTAAATTTTGATTCTCTATCATTAAGAACTCGGATTGATTGGCAAGCAATGAGAGTTCTGCTTGGCGCACTTTCATTACCTGATTTTCTTGATCAAGCGTCGAGCGAGTGGTGAAATATTCTGAAGCCGCTTCGAAAGTATTGCGAGGCGCCATCATGACATATTCAAGCGGGCGCAAAAGCCAGTTCAGATTATTCCGAATCGGATCAAGCGCCTTAAAACGAAAATCAATCAGCATCAGAGCGATGCTGATTGACAGACAGACAATCAGTTTAAGTAAGGCCGGAATGCCCTGTCTGAAAAGTGGTGGAGCGCTATGTTGCAATTCCCTGATCGACGTGTATGTCGCTTACTCGTGCGAGAACACTCCGCCTAACTTATCCATGCGCTCAAGAGCAATACCGCAACCACGAGCCACGCAAGTTAAAGGATCTTCTGCTATGTGTATTGGTAAGCCAGTTTCTTCAAGAAAGAGGCGATCAAGGTCTCGCAATAAAGCTCCGCCGCCAGTAAGCATCATGCCGCGCTCTGCAATATCAGCGGCCAACTCAGGGGGTATCTGCTCAAGGGCTGCTTTAACCGCAGTCACGATTTGATTTAGTGGATCTGTTAACGCTTCGAGAATTTCATTGCTAGTAACGGTGAAGCTGCGTGGAATACCTTCTGAAAGATTGCGGCCTTTTACTTCCATTTCACGCACTTCAGCGCCAGGAAAAGCAGAGCCGATTGTTTTCTTAATCAACTCGGCAGTTTGTTCGCCAATCAACATGCCGTAGTTACGACGAATGTAATTGGTAATCGCCTCATCAAACTTATCGCCACCAACACGTACGGAGCCTTTATAAACCATGCCGCCTAATGACATCACGCCAACTTCAGTTGTGCCGCCACCAATATCAACCACCATTGAGCCTGCTGCTTCAGAAACTGGTAGACCAGATCCGATTGCGGCAGCCATTGGCTCCTCAATCAAAAATACTTGCGATGCACCAGCACCTAGTGCGGATTCACGAATTGCACGACGCTCAACTTGAGTAGAGCCGCAAGGAACGCAAATGATGATGCGTGGGCTAGGCTTTAATAATTTGCTTTCATGCACAAGTTTGATGAATTGCTTGAGCATTTGTTCGGTAATGGTGAAATCGGCAATAACGCCGTCCTTCATTGGGCGGATAGCCTCAATATTCCCTGGAACACGACCCAACATCGCTTTTGCCTCTTTGCCGACAGCCAAAATGGTCTTTTTGCCGTTTGGGCCACCTTCTTGGCGAATTGCTACAACCGAGGGCTCATCGAGGACAATACCCCGCTCACGCATATAAATTAGGGTGTTGGCGGTTCCTAGGTCGATGGCTAGGTCATTGGAAAAGTAGCTGCGGAAAAAACCAAACATGATGTAGTGGGAAAATAGAAGTTGTTAATAAATTTATATAGGAATGATACTCTAGCGCCCCATGAATCTTGAAGATGTCCAGCGCATTGCGCACCTTTCTAGGCTTGAGTTAAGTCAGGCAGAAGCTGAGGCAGTCTTGCCTCAGTTTCAGGCTATTTTTTCTCTGGTTGAGGAAATGCAGGCTGTTGATACCACTGGCTTGGAGCCGCTTGCTCACCCAATCCTATTTTTGCGTGATTTAGCTCAACCAATGCGCGTTGATCAAGTTAGCGAGTCTGATCACCGTAAGGAGAACATGACTTCTGCCCCCGCCCAGCAAGATGGTTATTTCTTGGTACCGAGGGTCATTGAATGAGTTGGCACAACACCCCGATCTCCCTCATGGCCAAATCACTAGCTGCAAAAGAAGTGTCCAGTAAAGAGCTTACTCAGTACTTTTTAGACCGAATTGAGGCTGGAAAGCGGTGGAATGCTTACATAGATGTGAATGCTCACTTAAGCTTAGAGCAAGCATCTAAAGCAGATAAGCTAATTGCTTCTGGCAAAGCAGGCAGGTTAACCGGAATTCCAATTGCCCATAAAGATGTCTTCGTCACCCGTGGCTGGAAGACAACAGCTGCCTCTAAAATCTTGGCCGCTTACCAAAGCCCCTTTGATGCTACTGTGGTTGCCAATCTCGGTATCCCCGATGAAAACAATCCTCATGGCGCTGGAATGGTTTGTCTTGGCAAGACCAATATGGATGAATTTGCCATGGGGTCTTCTAATGAGAACTCAGCCTATGGCCCAGTCCTCAACCCCTGGAATGTTGCCTGTGTTGCTGGCGGGTCCTCTGGCGGCTCCGCTGCTGCGGTTGCCGCTGGCTTAGCTCCGATTGCAACTGGCACCGATACCGGTGGTTCAATTCGCCAACCAGCTGCATTTTGTGGATTGACCGGTATTAAGCCCAGCTATGGCCGCGTTTCTCGTTATGGAATGATTGCTTACGCTTCTTCATTGGATCAGGCCGGCCCTCTGGGCAAATCCGCCGAGGACTGTGCTCTAGTTCTTTCTGCAATGTCATCACATGATCAGCGCGACTCTACTTCGCTTGCTGACTCTGGTGAAGACTACGGACGTTACCTCAACCAAAGTTGGCAAGCAGGTAATGCGAATTCTGCTAAACCCCTTGATGGCCTTCGCATTGGCTTGCCTAAAGAATTTTTTGCTGAAGGTCTAGCAAACGATGTTGCTAAGTCAGTCAATGAGGCTGCAAAGACTTTGGAAAGTTTAGGCGCAAAATTAGTTGAAGTGAGCTTGCCTAAAACCAAGCTCTCCATCCCGGTGTATTACGTTTTAGCGCCAGCAGAAGCTTCGAGTAACTTGAGTCGTTTTGATGGCGTCCGTTATGGCTATCGCGCTAGTGAGTATAAAGATCTTGCTGATATGTATCAGAAGTCTCGCACTGAAGGTTTTGGAGCTGAAGTAAAGCGCCGCATCATGATTGGAACTTATGTTCTGTGTCATGGCTACTACGATGCTTATTATTTGCAAGCACAAAAAATTCGTCGCATTATTGCGGCAGATTTTCAGGCCGCATTTAATGAGTGTGATGTGATCCTTGGGCCTGTTGCGCCTGATGTGGCATGGCGCTTGGGGGAGAAGTCAAAAGACCCAGTGCAGATGTATTTAGAAGATATTTATACGCTCTCAACGAATTTGGCTGGACTTCCAGCAATGAGTTCGCCGTGTGGATTTAATGTCGATAATTTACCGATTGGTATGCAACTCATTGGCAATTATTTTTCTGAGGCGCGCTTATTGCAAGTGGCACATCAATATCAGCAAGCTACGGATTGGCATTTGCGACAAGCTAGTGAGGTGGCATGATGCATTGGGAAGTCGTTATTGGTCTAGAGACCCACGCACAGTTACAAACACAATCCAAAATATTTAGTGGCGCAAGCACACGCTTTGGCGCAGAACCTAACACGCAAGCATGCGCAGTGGATTTGGCTTTACCAGGAGTATTGCCAGTCCTCAATCGTCAAGCGGTTGAGCATGCCATTCGTTTTGGATTAGCTGTTGGCGCAAAGATTGCGCCCCTCAGTATTTTTGCCCGTAAAAATTATTTTTATCCAGACCTGCCCAAGGGCTATCAAATTAGCCAGATGGATCTTCCTGTGGTAATTGGAGGCCATCTAGAAATTTTGGTCGGTGATGAAGTAAAGGTTGTCGAATTAACTCGCGCTCATATGGAAGAGGATGCTGGTAAATCCGTTCACGAGGAAGGCTTTATTGGCCCCCATGGGGAGCCTTCTAGCGGTATTGACTTAAATCGTGCGGGCACACCGCTTCTGGAGATTGTGACCGAGCCAGTCATGCGCAGTGCTGCTGAGGCTGTGGCTTATGCCAAGGCATTGCATACCCT
The DNA here is from genome assembly GCF_018881635.1 of Polynucleobacter sp. UB-Piko-W3. GTDB lineage: Bacteria > Pseudomonadota > Gammaproteobacteria > Burkholderiales > Burkholderiaceae > Polynucleobacter. The sequence goes on along the minus strand of NZ_JACVPY010000002.1, from coordinate 1,627,820 downwards.
GGTGGTGTGGCTAGGAGTATGCGACGGCAATATGCAAGAAGGATCTTTCCGTTGCGATGCCAACGTATCCGTACGGCCTAAAGGGCAGGCAGAGTTTGGCACTCGTTGTGAGATCAAGAACCTGAATTCTTTCCGCTTTCTAGAAGAGGCTATTCAATATGAGGTGCGCCGCCAAATTGAATTAATCGAAGACGGTGGCACCGTTATTCAAGAAACCCGCCTCTATGATCCTGACCGTGGTGAAACACGGAGTATGCGTAGTAAAGAAGATGCTAACGACTACCGCTATTTTCCAGACCCTGATTTGTTGCCGGTCGTTATTGATGATGCGTGGGTTGCACAAGTTCGCAATCAGATGCCAGCGCTTCCTGCGCAACTGCGCGAGCAATGGCAGGCAGACTATGGCTTGAGCGCTTACGACGCACAGCTACTGACTCAAGATCGCGATACTGCAAAAGTATTTGAAGAGTTGCTAGCAATCGTAGGTAAACCTCTGGCTAAGTCTGCTGCAAATCTCATCGCAGGTGAATTTGCTTCTTCTCTAAATCGTGCGGGAATTGCGACTGGAAATGCGCCACTGAAAGCTGTGCACTTAGCGCCTTTGCTGACACGCGTGGCTGATGGCACCATCTCTAACAAGATTGCCAAAGATATCTTTGCAATTTTGTGGGATGAGGCTGTTGCTGGCAAGGCGATTAGCACTGTCGACCAAGTGATTGATGCCAAAGGCCTCAAGCAGATTAGCGATAGCGGAGCATTAGAAACCATCATCGATCAAGTGCTCGCCACTAATCAAAAGTCAGTGGAAGAGTTTCGCTCTGGCAAAGAGAAGGCATTCAATGCCCTTGTTGGGCAGATTATGAAAGCTTCTCAGGGCAAAGCTAATCCAGGCCAAGTAAATGAACTCTTGCGTAAAAAACTAAGTTAAGAAAGAAATAGATGAGTGCAATAGATCCAAAGCAGGCCGAACAAGAAGAGTTGGTGGCTGAGTGGCTTAGAGCAACGCCAGGCTTTTTTGAGCGCTATGCAGATCTTTTTAATGAGATTCGTCTTAAGCATCCACATGAGGATCGTGCGATCTCATTGCAAGAGCGTCAAATGACGGTGCTACGCACTCAAAACCAAGAGCTCAATCGTCGATTAAGTGAGATGCTGCATTTTGGTAGTCGTAATGATAAAACCCAACAAAGCTTAGTTGCTTGGTTATTGCGTTTAATGAAGGCAAATAATAAAGCGGATGTTGAAGGCGCAATTACTTCTGGATTGGCTGAGGTGTTTGAGGTTGAGTCTGCACAATTACTATCACCAAATTCTGCATTTGGCCCTTGGATTGATACACCCTTGTGCGGTTCAGCTAAAGAGCTTGCAGCTGCGAGCGTGGATTTACTAGCGAGTCAAGCCACCATTGATCCAGGCTGGCAAAGTATGGTGGCTATTGGTTTGCCGCTTGGCAAAAGCATAGGCGTTAGCCAATCCCCCGCAGTTTTATTGCTAGCTAGCAAAGATGAAACTCGTTTTACTGCAGATATGGGCGCCTTCTATTTACGCCAGATTGCAGAGCTCACCGCAGCAGCTTTGGATCGTATCCAGGCATATGAAATTACCAGCGACTGATCTTCACCCTCTCGTGCAAGAGTATTTGCACGAGTTGCACGTATTGCGCCAACTCTCGCCGCATACACTCAAGGCGTATGGCATGGATCTTGGGGATCTACAAAATTTTGCTCTTGAAGACTCTATTGATTTATTGAAAGTTGGTAATGGTCATGTGCGTCGTTGGGCGGGCCGTTTACATTCCAAAGGTAAATCTTCTAGAAGCATTGCGAGGGCACTTTCAGCCTGGCGTGGTTGGTATCACTGGCTCACCGAGAAAGATGCGAGGCGAGATGCTCATGCTGGCAAGGTGACTGGCAATCTAGTGGCTAATCCAGTTGATGATGTCAAGGCGCCTAAGCGCCTAAAGTCTTTACCAAAAGCCTTGTCGGTTGAGCAGGCTCTTTCCTTGGTGAGCCAAGCCGTCAAAGAGGCGGAAGAGAAAAAAGATTTGGAATCGATTCGAGATGCGGCCATCATTGATTTACTCTATTCCTCGGGCTTACGTCTATCTGAGCTGTTGGGAATTGATGTGATGCAAAGTAAAGATCGCCAACAGGAGTCTGCGGGTTGGTTAGATTGGGATGCTGCTGAAGTTACCGTTTTGGGAAAGGGCGGCAAAAGACGTTCTGTGCCGGTTGGCGCTCCAGCAATGCAGTCTCTCAATGTCTGGAGGGAAATTCGCAATAGCAGTAGTTATGCTGAGCAATCGAATGCCCTTTTTCTATCGGCAACTGGTAAGCGCTTATCGCCACGCACGGTTCAGGCGCGCCTACGTACTTTAGCTATGCGTGCAGGACTACCTACCCACGTACACCCACACATGATGCGCCATAGCTTTGCTAGCCATGTCTTGCAATCCTCCCAAGATTTGCGGGCTGTTCAAGAAATGCTGGGGCATGCCAGTATTTCTAGCACCCAGATTTATACGTCTTTAGATTTTCAGCACCTTGCTCAGGCATACGATAAAGCGCATCCCCGTGCCAAGGCTGGTAAAGCTTGAGGAACTCGGTAAGATAGTGGGTTTCCCGCTTTGGGCAAGCATTACTTCTAGATTTTGATTGGATCATTCATGGCATTAATTCCGGTAACCATTTTGACGGGCTTCTTGGGAAGCGGCAAAACAACTTTGCTTAAGCATATTTTGACCGAGCAGCATGGTAAAAAAATTGCTGTGATTGAAAATGAGTTTGGCGAGGAGAATATCGATAACGATATTTTGGTTCAAGACAACCAAGAAAATATTGTGCAGATGAGCAACGGTTGTATTTGTTGCACCATTCGTGGTGACTTAGTTGAGGCGCTCAATGAGCTTTGGGAACAGCGCAAGGATAAGAAGATTAGCTTTGATCGTGTTGTGATTGAAACGACTGGCGTAGCTAATCCTGGCCCAGTAGCCCAAACCTTCTTTATGGATGACGATGTTGCCGACCATTACGTTCTGGATGCTGTTGTGACCTTGGTGGATGCTAAGCATGGTCCTCATCAGTTAACTGAGCATGAAGAGGCCCAGCGCCAAGTGGGCTTTGCCGACCAGATTTTCATTACAAAGACTGATCTAGTAACGCCTGCTGAGGTTGAGGCTTTGCGTAATCGCTTGATGCGCATGAACCCAAGAGCCCCCATTACTGGGATTACTAAAGGGGTTGTGCCTCTTGATGCAGTGCTAGATCTGAAGGGCTTTAACCTCAATGCCAAGCTAGATATAGACCCGCATTTTTTGGAACAAGACGGTCATGACCACAGCCATGATCATGACCACAGCACCTGTGGGCACGACCATAGCCACGATCACCATCATCATGGACACGCAGGGCACACAGACCGCATTCAGTCCTTTGTTTTTCGTAGCGATAAACCCTTTGATCACAATAAGCTGGAAGACTTCCTGGGAGGCATTCTGGAGGTCTTTGGTGAAAAGATGCTGCGCTATAAAGGCGTGCTCTATGTGAAGGGAAGTAACCGAAAAGTGGTGTTCCAGGGGGTTCATCAAATGATGGGTAGCGATATGGCTGGTCCATGGGGTACCGAGCCTAAGCAAACCCGTATGGTCTTCATAGGCATTGATTTACCTAAGGACACCCTACTGGCAGGGCTTGAGGGATGTTTGGTATAGGAAGTTTCGGGTACAATCCGCCGCCACGGTCGATATTAAAAAATATTGATTAAAGCACGGTAAAAGTTTGGCAGAATGAGGCAATAATGCTTCAAATCTAGGAAAGAATGAGATGACGGTAAAAACAGCAACAAAACCAGCAGCCGCTACAAAAGCTAACAGTAAAGCTGCGAGTACCAAGACTGTAAAAGGTGCGCCCTTAACAGAAGCAGAATTACTGAAGATGTCCGATAAGGACTACATGAGTGCTGCGCAGTTAGACTTTTTCCGTCAAAAGTTACTAACCCTTAAGGAAGATATTTTGAAGAATGCCTCGGAGACTACCGAACATCTTCGCGAAAATATTTTGGTGCCTGATCCTGCAGATCGTGCAACCATTGAAGAAGAGCATGCCTTGGAATTGCGTACGCGGGACCGTGAGCGTAAGTTGCTGAAAAAGGTTGAGCAAGCTTTGGCCCGTATTGAGTCTGGTGACTATGGTTGGTGTGAAGAAACTGGTGAGCCAATAGGCTTAAACCGTTTAATTGCAAGGCCTACAGCCAATTTATCTCTTGAGGCTCAAGAGCGTCGTGAACTACGTCAAAAATTATTTGGCGAATAACTTTTATTTGCGATGACCAAGCATTTACCTACTCTTAGCGATATCTCGCCTTTATTAAAGGCGCAGATTCTGGCTGAAGCTTTGCCATATATCCGCTCATATCACGGTAAGACTATTGTGATTAAGTATGGCGGAAACGCTATGATTGAGGAGCGCCTCAAAGAAAGTTTTGCGCGCGATGTCATCCTGCTCAAATTGGTCGGCATGAATCCTGTTGTTGTTCACGGCGGCGGCCCACAAATTGACGAGGCCTTGAAAAAGATTGGCAAGACCGGAAGTTTTATTCAGGGTATGCGCGTTACCGATGAAGAAACTATGGAAGTAGTGGAATGGGTTCTTGGCGGTGAAGTGCAACAAGATATTGTGATGCTGATTAACCAATTTGGCGGTCAGGCGGTTGGCTTGACTGGTAAAGATGGCGGCTTAATTCATGCCAGGAAAATGCTGGTGCCTAGTGAAAAAGATCCTGGTAAAAAAATTGATTTAGGTTTTGTGGGTGAGATTGAAGCCATTAATCCTGCGGTTGTAAAGGCCTTGCAAGACGATGCCTTTATTCCGGTGATTTCCCCAATTGGCTTTAGCGAAGAGGGTCAGGCCTACAACATCAATGCAGACTTAGTGGCTGGCAAGATGGCTGAAATTTTGCATGCAGAGAAATTGGTCATGATGACCAATATCCCTGGGGTAATGGACAAAGATGGCAAGCTCCTCACCGATCTCACTGCAAAAGAGATTGACGCTTTATTTGCGGATGGCACGATTTCTGGAGGCATGTTGCCTAAGATTTCTTCTGCATTAGATGCTGCGAAGAGCGGAGTGAATTCAGTACACATCATTGATGGACGTATTGAGCATTCTTTGCTGCTAGAAATTTTGACCGAGCAAGCATTCGGTACGATGATTCGTTCAAGGTAAGCAAATACATGCGTCAATCTTTAGAGCCAGCAGATATCAACGACAGCAGTGCTGATGCTGGTAAGACGCGTAAGCGTCCCCGGCCTGGAGAGCGTCGCTTACAGATTTTGCAAGTGCTTGCGGAGATGCTGCAAAACCCCAAAGGCGAGCGTGTAACAACGGCAGCCTTGGCAGCAAAAATTCAAGTATCTGAAGCTGCACTTTATCGTCATTTTGCTAGTAAAGCGCAGATGTTCGAGGGGCTGATTTCTTTTATCGAGCAAACGGTTTTTGGTTTGATCAATCAGATTAATCAAAAAGAAGAATCTGGTCTTGCTCAGGCGCGTGGAATTTTGCAAATGTTGCTGTTCTTTGCTGAAAAAAATCCGGGTATGACTAGGGTTCTTCTGGGCGATGCTTTGTTGCAAGAGGATGATCGTTTACAAGAGCGTATTACTCAGGTCTTAGATCGTGTTGAAGCATCCTTAAAGCAATCACTGCGTATTGCCCAAACCCAAGGTGGCGCCTGGGCTGGGGTTGGTCAAGAAGAGGTTAGTATTCGTGCTGCGATGTTGATGAGTTTTGTTTTGGGTCGTTGGCATCGATTTGCCCGCAGTGGCTTTAAGAAATTGCCAACTGAAGCCTCTGATATTAGTTTGCGCATCCTCCTTTCAGAATGAGCGAGCTACACCTCTCTAGAAATACTATCCATTTTGCCGAGCCCCTGCCTTTGCAGAGTGGCGCCATTCTATCTGCCTATGATTTAGTCATTGAAACTTATGGCAAGCTCAATGCAGATAAAAGTAATGCAGTATTAGTTTGTCATGCACTCAATGCATCACATCATGTAGCCGGTCCCAGTCCTGATGATCCAAAGGATATCGGTTGGTGGGATAATATGATTGGGCCTGGCAAGCCTGTAGACACCAATCATTTTTTTGTTATTGGGGTAAACAATTTAGGCTCTTGCTTCGGCTCTACTGGGCCTATGAGCAACCACCCAGAAACTGGCAAGCCTTATGGCGCGGACTTTCCCGTGGTCACCGTTGAGGATTGGGTGAATACCCAGGCGCGCCTTGCAGATAAATTGGGTATTCGGAAATTTGCTGCGGTCATGGGTGGAAGCCTGGGCGGTATGCAGGCAATGGCTTGGGCGATTCAGTTTCCAAAGCGCTTAGAGCATTGTGTTGTGATTGCATCAACACCAAAACTAAGTGCGCAAAATATTGCATTTAACGAGGTAGCACGCAATGCTATTTTGTCAGACCCTGATTTTCATGGGGGCAATTATTACGAGCATGGTGTAGTACCAAAGCGTGGCTTACGTTTAGCCCGTATGGTTGGCCATATCACCTATTTATCTGACGATGACATGGCTGAAAAATTTGGACGCGATTTACAGCGCCCTAATGGCGAATCGAATGACTATCGCTTTAGCTTTGATGTTGAGTTTGAGGTAGAAAGCTACTTGCGTCATCAAGGAGATAAGTTTTCAACTTACTTTGATGCCAATACTTACCTCCTGATCACGCGCGCCTTAGATTACTTCGATCCCTCCCGTCGCTATGGTGGCAGTCTGAACCGTACTTTGGCTGAAGTGCAAGCTAAATTCTTAGTGGTGAGTTTCTCAACAGACTGGCGTTTCCCTCCTAATCGCAGTCGTGAGATTGTGCAATCTTTATTAAGCAATAAGAGTGAAGTGACTTATGCAGAGATTGATGCCCCTCATGGACATGACGCATTTTTATTAGATGATGGGCGCTATCACAATTTGGTTAGAGCGTATTTTGCGCAAATGCTGGGAGCTCAATCATGACTGCTCTAATTACGCGCGCAGACTTCGCAGCAATTGCTAATTGGATTGCCCCTAATAGTCAGGTGCTTGACTTAGGTTGTGGCGATGGTAGCTTTTTGCAGTTCTTGCAAAACCAAAAACCTGTCCATACCTATGGGGTAGAAATTGATGATGTACGTGTTCTTGCTTGCGTACAAAAAGGCCTCAACGTGATTCAGCAAGACTTAGAGGGCGGCTTAGCACTTTTTGATGACGATAGCTTTGATACCGTAGTGCTGTCGCAAACATTACAAACGATTCATCAGACCGAAAAGATCTTGCGTGAAGTGGTACGCGTTGGTAAAGAATCAATTGTGTCCTTTCCAAACTTTGGCCATTGGTCACATCGTTTGGCAGTAGGGCTTGGTCGCATGCCAGTGTCAAAGAGCTTGCCATATCAGTGGTACAACACGCCGAATGTCCGCGTGCTTACCGTAGAAGACTTTGAGAAGCTAGCCTCAAATCTTGGTTTACAGGTAATTGACCAATGCATCTTGCATGATGGGCGGCAAGTTACCTTGATGCCTAATTTCTTTGGCAGTTTGGCACTTTTCCGCGTTCGCAGCGCATAGAGCCGTGCTGAAAGCGGTTCAGTCGTGGCTTGCTGATTTTCGGGTTTATCTCGAATGGCCATGTCTTCGAATGCTGTTCCTTGGCTTTTCTGCTGGCCTTCCACTACTACTGATTCTTGGAACTTTAAGCTTTTGGTTACGCGAAGCTGGGATTGATCGCAGCACGATTGGCTATTTAACTTGGGTTGGTCTGATTTATGCATTCAAGTGGGTATGGGCTCCACTCGTTGATCGTTTACAAATCCCTTTCTTAACAAAATTATTCGGGCGCCGTCGCAGCTGGTTACTATTTGCGCAGGCACTCATCATTTTGGGTCTTGTGGGGATGTCTACTCTGGATCCCAAAATTGCGCTGAACTCCATAGTTTGGTGCTCGCTATTAGTGGCATTTGGTTCGGCTACCCAAGATATTGCATTAGATGCGTTTCGGATTGAATCAGCCAATAGCGATCATCAGGCAGCCTTAGCCGCTACTTACCAAACAGGATATCGTCTTGCTTTGATCTGGTCTGGTGCAGGCGTTCTCTGGCTTGCTGCCCGGGCAGAGACAGGCTCTGGTTATGATGCAGGCGCTTGGCAGTTCGCTTATTTATGTATGGCTGCATCGATTAGTGTGGGTGTGATTACTACTTTATTAAGTAAAGAGCCGGTGAAAATTGATTTGCCAAAAGCTCGCAATGTTAAAGCGTGGTTATATCAAACTTTGATTGAGCCATTTGCTGAGTTTCTGACGCGCTATCGCTGGCACGCAGTATTAGTTTTGTCCTTAATTGCCATCTATCGCATTAGTGATGTGGTGATGGGCATTATGGCCAACCCTTTTTATGTTGACATGGGCTATACCAAAGACGAAGTTGCGGCAGTGAGTAAAGTCTTCGGCGTGGTAATGACCTTAGTTGGTGCTTTTGTTGGCGGTGTTCTCACCTTACGATTTGGTGTTCTAAAGATTTTATTTTTGGGCGCAGTGTTATCGTCAGTCAGCAACCTCTTATTTGCTTGGTTGGCAACTCAAGGTCATGATTTGCATGGTTTGATTTGGGTTATATCTGCTGATAATTTAAGCTCAGGGATTGCTAGTGCTGCATTTATTGCTTTCCTGTCAGCACTCACGAATATTCGCTACTCAGCTACTCAGTACGCCCTATTTAGCTCGATGATGTTGTTGTTGCCAAAATGGCTAGCAGGCTTCTCTGGAGTATTTGTCGACAGCTTTGGTTACCAAGCCTTTTTCTATGGCACAGCCATTATTGGTGCACCAGTGTTGCTGCTCATTTGGGCAACTATTCATTTCAATATCATTCAGATTAAAAAAGATTAACGCTGGTTTAAATTACAGTTTCCAGTCGTAGTCCACAGTCAGTGGGGCATGGTCTGAGAAGCGCTCATCCTTGTAGACATTAGTTTTCTTGGCCGCAGCAGCAATGCCTGCTGTACTGATCTGATAGTCAATGCGCCAGCCAACATTCTTAGCGTAGGCTTGGCCGCGATTACTCCACCAGGTGTAACAAGAGTCCCCAGCTTTAGGTTCTAGTTTGCGATATACGTCTACGTAGCCAACCTGATCAAACAAGTTAGTGAGCCATGCGCGCTCTTCTGGCAGGAAGCCAGAGTTTTTAAGGTTGCCTTTCCAGTTCTTGAGATCAATTTCATGATGGGCAATATTGACATCGCCGCAAAGTACGATTTCACGCCCTGATTTTTTCAGCCCAATGAGGTGAGGCAAAAAGCTATCAAGATATCGGTACTTAGCCTCTTGACGCTCAGGCGAGCTTGAACCTGAGGGCATATAAACTGAAATTACTGATAGCGCTTTAAAGCGAGCCTCGACATAACGCCCCTCCGCATCAAACTCTTCATTGCCATAGCCATACAAGATTTCATCTGGTTTATGGGGGGTATAGATACCACAGCCGCTATAACCTTTTTTATCGGCATGGTGAAAAAAGCCATGCATACCATCTGGATTAAGGATGGAGTCTTCTAGGTCATCACGTTGCGCCTTGAGCTCTTGCATGCAGATAAAGTCAGCCTTTTGCTTGATAGCCCATGGCAGGAAGCCTTTTTTGACTGCGGAACGGATACCGTTGAGGTTCGCGGAAATGATGCGTAACATGTAGGCCTATGAGCTCAAATAATTCAAATCAAGATAACTTTATTCGTTTTGCCTTAGAGGCAAAGGTTTTGTCCTTCGGGGAGTTTAAAACTAAAGCGGGAAGGCTTTCACCTTATTTCTTTAATGCCGGGGGATTTAACGATGGCGCACGCTTAAGTGCATTGGGCCGTTACTACGCGAAAGCCTTACAAGAATCTAAGATTGCCTTTGATATGCTTTATGGCCCCGCATATAAGGGCATTACTTTAGCCGCTGCCACTGCTATTGCTCTAGCAGATAACGGCTTAAACATTCCGTTTGCCTATAACCGAAAAGAGGCCAAAGATCATGGTGAAGGGGGCTCATTGGTTGGCGCTCCCGTTAAAGGCAGGGTAGTGATTATTGATGACGTGATCTCGGCTGGCACTTCGGTCCGAGAGTCGGTAGACCTCATACGTGGTGCAGGTGCTGAGCCTGCTGCAGTCTTGATTGCTTTAGATCGTATGGAGCGCTCGGGCAATGCAGTTGAAATCGGTGTGAAGTCTGCAGTTCAGGCAGTTGAAGAAGAGTTTGGTTTGCCAGTGATTGCAATAGCGAACTTAGCCGACCTGATGACTTTCTTAATGGCATCTAGTGATGCCGAACTCACCAATTACTTGCCTGCAGTAAAAGCGTATCGAGATCAATACGGCATCTAAGAATATGGCGCTTAGATTTGTGTTTCGCCTTCAAACGCGGTAGCTGCAGGCCCAGTCATGATGACTGATTGAGCGACGTTATTGATGATGCCGCCCCAGGCTATCAGCAGATCCCCGCCACGAGTATGTACCTTCACAGGGGAATCCAGTAAGCCCCGACGAATACCAGAAACCACGGCTGCGCAAGCTCCAGTCCCACAGGCCAAAGTTTCCCCTGCGCCACGTTCGTATACGCGTAATTTGATTTCATTACGATTGAGCATTTGCATATAGCCAGCATTTACTCTTTTTGGGAACGCAGAATGCTTTTCAATTTCGGGGCCTTCTTCAAGAACAGGCGCACTCTCAAGATCAGTAACGACTTGAACAGCATGGGGATTACCCATTGAAAGCACGCCAACAAAACTATCATGTGAGGCAGGATGATCCAAGGGAAGTGCATAGAGCATCTCTTGAAACTCTTGCATGCTCGCTAATCCACTTGTATTAAATGGAATTTGGTTATGCTCAAAAATAGGCGCGCCCATATCAACCTCTACTTGACCATCCGGATGAGACCTCAAGGTAAGAACAGTGTGCGCAACTTCAACACGTAATGGATTTTTAGTAGACAAACCTTGATCTAATACAAAGCGCACAAAGCAGCGTGAACCATTACCGCATTGCTCCACTTCGCCGCCATCAGAATTAAAAATCCGGTAACGAAAATCTGCGTCTGGACGAGTCGCTTTTTCAACGATCAGAATTTGATCAGCACCAATACCAAATTGACGATGTGCTAAGGTCTGCCATTGCTTTCGTGTAATGCTGCTCAGGTCTTGATCAATGCCATTAAGAACAATGAAATCATTGCCAGCACCATGCATTTTGGTGAAGCGAATTTTGCGTCCAGTATTGCTTGAAGATGTGCTCAAAAGTATCTCGTTAATCGTAAAGGCTCGGCTCACCAGGTGGCCGATGTTTAAAACGCTTATGTACCCAATAGTACTCTGCCGGTCTTTTGCGAACAAGTTCTTCAATATAGTGATTTAAACTGGCAGTATCTTTCTCGACATCATTACTTGGAAAGTTTGGTAAGGGCTCGCTAATATGGCAGGTATAGCCTTTACGGTCTTTATTTAATGTAGTGGTCATTAAGCAGACCTCAGCACCACTGAGCCTAGCCAGCCGGGAGACAGAGGTAATAGTATTTGTCTGAATACCAAAGAAAGGAACAAAGACAGAGTCGCGTAGACCCAAATCAATATCAGGAGCAATAAAAATAAAGTTGCCCGTTTGGATTTCGCGGATGAGGTCGCGAAGGCGACTTTGTCTCTCAATCGATTTTCCGCCAAAGCGATTTCTCCACTCAATCATTTTTTGATTGAAGAAAGGATTTTTCATATTTTGGTAGAGGCCTGCACCGCGGGGCCAGTCATGCTTGCTGGCTAAAGCAGAAAGTGCCATAAAGCCGCCCTCGAGGCCAACGAAATGAGGGTTAATGAGTAAGCGTGGCTTTCGATCCCCCAAAGTGATCGCTGAGTCGATAGTCACAATATCGGTGATTTGTTTACCACTGCCTAACCAAATACGACTTCGCTCTAAAACACTTCGGCCAAATAATTTCCAGTGTTCTAGTGCCAGTACATCAATTTCCTTTTCGCTTAGATTGGGAAAACATAAGCGGAGATTGGTTTTAACCACATGCGTACGCCCATTAGGTATATGGGCTGCAAGCCAACCAAGACCATAACCTACTTTGACAGTGATGGCGTAGGGGAGGAAGGCAAAGAGGCGCAAGAGATTGAGCCCCAAGAAATTGAAAAGGTTAGATAACCAGGCCATTTCAAAATTTTATAACTAATTACTGGGAGGTGGTTCTGCGCCTGCAGGATGTTTGTAGCGGTTGTAAGACCAGATGAACTGTTCGGGGGCGATTAAAACTGCAGCTTCGATTGCAGCATTTAATTCTCGTGCTGCAATAGTTGGTTCGTCTGAAAATGGTTTTAAACGTTTAGCATTGACTATCCAGCCAAAGCCTAAGGCCTTGCGTTTTGCTGTAAACATTACCGCAGGGGTATTGTGTCGATTGGCTAGCCGCACTGGAAGAGTGGTGGTGTAGGCTGGGCGACCAAAAAAATTACACCAAACACCATCGCCACCGCTGGGTACTTGGTCGGGAAGAATGGCAATAGCCTCGCCTTTTGCAAGAGCCCGAGTCATATGTCGAACGCCTTGAAGGTTGGTTGGTACAAAATGCATATTTGGATAGGCACGGCCTTCTTCCACTACTTCATTGAGCCATTCTTGTCGGGATGGGCGATACATGATGGTTGCGGGGAAATGTTGCGCCAGAAAGCGAGGAATGATTTCAAAGCCGCCAAGGTGTGGGCATAGAATAATCATGCCCTTGCCTTCAGACATTGCAGTTTGAATGACATCCCAGTCTGGCACCTCTGCCTTCGCAAGCGCCTGTTGAGGATTACGCCAAATCCATAAGCTGTCTGCAAATAGCATCCCTGAGGCTCTCACTGCTTCCCAAAGTTTAAGCGGTAGTTTGTGTGCGCTCACTACTGCCTCATATTGTGGCCGAAAGAGCGCACGATAATGTTTCGAACCCATATAGGCTAGGATACCCATGAGGGCTCCAATGACTTGCACTAAGGCAAGTGGCAGGGCCGCAATGGCATTGAGGCTGAGTTTAAGAAGAAGTTTTCGCACCCCCCAATGATATTCAATGCGGCCATTAGGGCCAAATTTAACTGCGCCTTGATGAACCAAGCCCTTTTCGGATAAAATTACCCAATCGCCGAGTTAAGACAACTTGCAGGGCGACTCATAAATTCTGCTAAAGCGTCGCCGTTGTGGTTCCTGGCACGTTGAGTTGTCCCATAGAACGTGTTAATTTTTAAAGGAATATGCAATGGCAAACGATTACTTCTTTACCTCAGAGTCAGTCTCTGAAGGTCACCCCGATAAAGTAGCAGACCAAATTTCTGATGCAATCTTGGACGCCATCTTGGCTCAAGATGCAACTGCACGGGTTGCAGCAGAAACATTATGTAATACCGGCTTGGTTGTCCTTGCTGGTGAGATTACTACCAATGCAAACGTTGACTACATTCAAGTAGCTCGTAATACTTTGCGTGAGATTGGCTATGACAATACTGCTTACGGCATTGATTACAAAGGCTGTGCAGTACTGGTTGCATATGACAAGCAAAGCCCCGACATTGCTCAAGGTGTTGATAAGGCACATGACGATGGCCTAGATCAGGGTGCTGGTGACCAAGGCCTGATGTTTGGTTATGCTTGTGATGAGACTTCTGAGCTGATGCCTTTGCCAATTCACTTGTCACACCGTTTGGTGGAGCGTCAATCGCAATTGCGCCGTGATGGCCGCTTGACATGGTTGCGCCCAGATGCAAAGTCACAAGTGACGCTGCGTTATGTTGATGGCAAGCCTGATTCGATTGATACAGTAGTCCTTTCTACACAGCACGATGAAGACATTTCTCTCGAAAAATTGCGTGAAGCAGTAATCGAAGAAATCATCAAGCCGGTATTGCCTAAGCATTTGATTAAGGGCGCCATTAACTTCTTGGTTAACCCAACAGGCCGTTTTGTTATTGGTGGGCCACAAGGCGATTGTGGTTTGACTGGTCGCAAAATTATTGTGGATACCTACGGTGGTGCGGCTCCTCACGGTGGTGGTGCATTTTCCGGCAAGGACCCCTCTAAAGTTGACCGCTCGGCTGCCTATGCTGGCCGTTATGTTGCTAAAAACGTCGTGGCGGCAGGCTTGGCAAGTAAGTGCTTGATTCAGATTTCTTATGCGATTGGCGTTGCGAAGCCTACTTCAGTAATGGTGAGCACCTTTGGTACTGGCAAGGTCTCTGATGAAAAGATTGCGCAATTGGTATCTGAGCACTTTGATTTACGTCCGAAAGGAATTGTGAAGATGCTTAACCTCTTGCGGCCTATTTATCGCAAGACGGCTGCTTATGGCCACTTTGGTCGTGAGGAGCCAGAATTTACTTGGGAGCAGACAGACAAGGCCGCTGCATTGCGTTCCGCAGCTGGCTTATAAGCTTTAAAGGTACTAAAAAGCAGTTTATAGATGGATTGAGGCGAAATATGACGTAATTGTTTACAATTACGTCATACCTTCAAGGAGCGTTGCAAGGAATGCTGAGACCCAGCATTTCCCCAGGCTTGAAGGGAGTAGATTCTTAAACAGTTTCTGCTAATTGCAACCGCGCTCGCTAACCCATGATTCAACGGCTAGCGAGTTTGCACTCCAGCATTGGATCGTATTTAGCTGGAGCATTAATGAATACCGTTACTGATTTAAATAACTTTGTTGCAACTCGTTGCGCAATTGCTGATATTTCTTTGGCTGACTTTGGTCGTAAAGAAATTGCGATTGCTGAAACTGAGATGCCTGGCTTGATTGCCATTCGTGATGAGTTTGCTGCACAACAGCCCTTGCGCGGAGCGCGAATCACTGGTTCGCTACACATGACCATTCAAACTGCAGTGTTGATTGAGACCCTTGAGGCACTTGGCGCAGAAGTACAGTGGGCATCTTGCAATATTTTCTCAACACAAGACCATGCTGCTGCAGCCATTGCTGCTAATGGCACACCGGTGTATGCCATCAAGGGTGAGACCCTTGAGCAGTACTGGGATTTCACGCACCGCATTTTTGAGTGGGCTGATGGCGGCTTCACCAATATGATTTTGGATGACGGTGGTGATGCTACTTTGTTGTTACATCTTGGCGCCCGTGCTGAAAAAGATCAAGCTTGCTTAAATCATCCAACGAGCGAAGAAGAAACAATTTTATTTTCTGCTATTAAGAAAAAATTAGCACAAGACCCAACCTGGTATTCAACACGTTTAGAAAAAGTAAAAGGTGTTACAGAAGAAACCACCACTGGTGTTCATCGTCTGTATCAAATGTTTGCTAAAGGTGAATTGAAGTTTCCTGCAATCAACGTTAATGACTCAGTAACCAAGAGCAAGTTTGATAATCTTTATGGTTGCCGTGAGTCTTTGGTTGATGCAATCAAGCGAGCTACCGATGTCATGGTTGCCGGTAAGGTTGCAGTAGTTTGCGGTTATGGTGATGTGGGTAAGGGCTCAGCTCAAGCCTTACGCGCGCTGTCTGCTCAAGTTTGGGTGACTGAGGTAGATCCAATCTGTGCATTACAAGCAGCAATGGAAGGTTACCGTGTTGTAACTATGGATTACGCTGCCGATAAAGCAGATATCTTTGTCTCTGCAACTGGCAACTACCATGTGATTACACATGACCACATGGCGAAGATGAAGAATCAAGCCATCGTTTGTAATATTGGCCACTTCGATAATGAGATTGATGTTGCGGGTATTGAGAAATACAAATGGGAAGAGATCAAGCCACAAGTCGATCACGTGATTTTCCCAGCAAGCAATGGCAAGCCTGAAAAGCGCATCATCATCTTGGCTAAAGGCCGCTTGGTTAACTTGGGTTGCGGTACGGGCCATCCTTCCTATGTGATGAGCTCCTCATTTGCGAACCAGGTGATTGCTCAAATCGAATTGTGGAATGCAGTTGGTACCGACAAATACCCAATTGGTGTTTACACATTGCCTAAGCATCTGGACGAGAAGGTTGCACGTTTACAACTTAAGACTCTCAATGCCGAGTTGACAGTGTTATCTGATCAGCAAGCTACTTACATTGGTGTAACGAAGGAAGGCCCATACAAGGCTGACCACTATCGTTATTAATCCAGTTTATTTAAATACCCTAGGCCCAAAATCATGGAATTAAGCGTCGAATTCTTTCCTCCAAAAACACCTGAAGGTGAGAAGAAGTTGCATCTTGTACGCGAGCGTTTTAGTGAAACTCTCAAGCCCGCGTTTTATTCCGTGACCTTTGGTGCCGGTGGATCTACTCAGTCTGGTACCTTGAAAGTGGTGAGTGATATTCATGCTGCTGGTGCATCGGTTGCTCCCCACTTATCTTGTGTTGGTAGCTCACGTGAAAGCGTGCGTGAGATGCTTAAGCAATATCAATCCTTAGGCATCAAACGCATCGTGGCTTTGCGGGGAGATTTGCCATCGGGCATGGGTCAGTACGGCGAGTTTCATCATGCCAATGAGTTAGTAGAGTTTATTCGTGCTGAAACAGGCGATTGGTTTCATATTGATGTAGCTGCTTATCCAGAGACACATCCGCAGGCAAAGTCTCCTGCAAGCGACGTTCATTTCTTTGTACAGAAAATGAAAGCAGGTGCGAATTCTGCGGTTACTCAGTATTTTTATAACACCGATGCTTACTTTCGTTTTGTTGATGAAGCTTATGACTTAGGTGTAATAGAGCCGATCATTGCTGGCATCATGCCGATTACGAATAGTACTCAGCTATTGCGCTTCTCTGATGCCTGTGGAGCTGAGATTCCACGTTGGATTCGTTTGCGTCTTCAGTCTTATGGTGACGATATTGCCTCTATTCGCGCATTTGGTGAAGAGGTGGTGACAGATCTGTGTGATCAGCTATTGACAGCAGGTGCACCTGGATTACATTTCTACTCTTTAAATCAAGCAGACGCTGTTTTAGCCATTGCTGACAACTTAGATTTAACAAAGTAAGTCAGCGAAGTAAGCTAGATTCCGTAAGTAGCATATCTAAGGGCTCATCATGTGCCTGAGCCGCCCATTGGGCATCATTGAGTTTTTGCCAATCAAAACCAATTCCAATGCAAAGCAGTTGGGGATTTTGTTGTCTCAGATCTGCAAGGGTACGATCAAAATATCCGCCGCCATAACCTAGGCGCCAATAATGAGTTTTGCCGCTCTCAATGGAGCTAGACCACCCGACGCAGGGAATGAGGATGCAGTCAGGAGTAATTGCTGGTCTTGAAGGGTTATTTGGGCTTGGCTCAGGAACTCCATGTTGGCTTGGCGTTAAAGCATCCCCAGCTTGCCATTCATAGAAGTCGAGGTGTTTATCAGGCCGCGCATAGGGGAGTGCCAAACGACATCCAGGATTTTGGTTTGCCCAAGCGATTAATGCCGTGCGCAAATCAAGCTCATCTTGAATGGGCCAATAAAGCGCTATAGACCGTAGGGAGTTGCCATCTTTCGCTAAAAACTGATTAAGACCAGCAATTAGCCTCTCTTTGGTTTGAGCATAACCTTGCCCAGCAGCAAATTCTTTGCGTTGCTTTAACAAATCTTGACGAAGAGTTTTTGGCGAATTACCGTGCATATCGTCCATTATCAGGCGAAAATTAGAAGATATAGTAAACAACTTAATGCCAGGCGAATACTGGTAAATATGTACAGGGTTAGATAGTGAAAAAGAAGTCTGAAATTCTCAAAGGCAATCAGTTCTGCTGGGTCAAGATTTTGATCCTGGGGATAGCCTTGTCTATGCCCAGCGCTTTTGCTGAAAAGACCAAAAAATCAAGCCTTCCTAAATCCTATGAAAGTAAGGCAGTCCCTGCCCAGATTACTGATGCAGATCGGATGTTTATTGATTTACGAGAAGCAGCTAGAAAAAATGATGTTTTCCGTGCGCAACAGCTTTCATCGAATTTGGTCGCCTATCCATTTGATGATTATGTGACTTACTTTAGTATTAAGCCGCAATTATTTGATAGCGGCGGTGGACCACGTAGCGATTACAGTGCTGATTCTCAGGTTATTGCATTTTTAAACCAGTATCAAGGGACAGCTTTGGCTGATCGAATGCGTAACGATTGGTTGTTGGTGTTGGGTAAGCGAAAAGACTGGGCGCGCTTTGATGTGGAGTATGCCAAGTTTGTCTTGGATGACGATACTCAGGTGAAGTGCTACTCCTTGCTGTCAAAATTATCACAAGGCGAGAATCCAACGAAATTGGCAATTGACTCGAGATCGGTGCTGCTGGATCCAAGTAACTTTGGACAAGCTTGCCAAGAGTTAGTTCCTTCACTGGTTGCCGCTGGTGGAATGACACCAAGCGAGGCCAGGGCGATCGGTCGTGCAGCTAGTGAAAGAGGTTTTGACACAATGGCACGTCGCTTGGGTGGCGAAGATCCTATTGCAGAAATTGTAAAAACTGCAAAGGTTGATCCAGCGAAAGCTTATCGAGAATTTTTGCTGACATCATCGCGCTATAGTAAAGAAAATCAAGCCGTGGCTTGGGGTGTGATTGGTCAATTTCTAGCAAAGAAATTAGACCCAAATGCTGACGATGCTTATCGCTTGCAGCAAGAGCTTGGTTACAACGAGCTGCTCTCAGTTGAGTCACAGGAGTGGAAGGTGCGTGCAGGCTTGCGTGCTAAGGATTGGAGCTTGGTAAAAAATGCGATAGAGGGTATGAATCCCATAGTGCGCAGTAAAGATCCGGCTTGGACTTATTGGTATGGCCGCGCATTAAAAGCCCAAGGTCAAGATGCAAAGGCTAAAGAGAGCTTTGAGTTCATTGATGAGCAATACAATTTTTATGGGCAACTAGCTCGCGAAGAATTAGGCAAGTCAAACCATGCGCCGTCTCGTACTAAGGTGACCGAGCAAGAGATTGATGCAATGGCCAGTCGTAAGGGGTTTGTGAGGAGCGAGCGTTTATATGCCATGAACCTTCGCTTTGAAGGCAATCGCGAGTGGAACTGGGAGTTGCGCAACATGACAGACAAGCAGTTGTTAGCTGCTGCTGAGTACGCTAAGCGTATTCAGTTGTTCGACCGAGTCGTGAATACTGCTGATCGTACGAAGCAAGAGCATGACTTTAGTTTGCGTTACCCAACCCCATTTAGGGATGAGTTATCGCCTATTGCTCGGCAAATTGATTTAAACCTAGCGTGGGCCTATGGACTCATTCGTCAAGAATCACGCTTCATCATGAATGCATCTTCTTCAGTGGGTGCTTCAGGCTTGATGCAGGTGATGCCCAATACGGCAAAGTATGTTGCTAAAAAGATTGGCATGCTCAACTATACCAATGACAAGCTAAGCGATACCAATACAAATTTAACTTTGGGTAGTAATTACCTCAACATGGTCTTGGTTGACCTAGATGGTTCTTGGGTATTGGCATCGGCTGCCTATAACGCTGGGCCTTCGCGCTCAAAAGCATGGCGTGAAAAATTAACAAGTCCTACTGAAGGCGCAATCTTTGCTGAGACCATTCCATTTAATGAGACGCGTACGTATGTCAAGAATGTGCTCTCAAACGCCAATTACTATTCGTCGGTCATGAATGGTCAAACCCCATCCTTGAAACAGCGCCTAGGTGTTATTTCACCTAAAGCGGCTACCCAATCTGAATTACCCTAATTAGCATTCATTGATAAGAGAGCTTATGAAATACAACATTCTTTTAATTGGTGGCAATGGATTTGTTGGGCGAGTGCTGGCTGCGCAATTACAAGCGGCGGGTTATTCAGTTCTCTTGCCCACAAGCCACTTGGCTGCGGGTCGTGAGTTACGAATGTTGCCTAAGGTGTATTTAGAAGATGCTGATGTTCATGATTTTGATGAACTGCAATCTTTATGTGCACGTATTCATGACAATGGCGCCGTGATTAATTTGGTGGGTGTCTTACACGATAAGCCGGCAACGCCTTATGGAAAAGTTTTTAAAGCTGCGCATGTAGATTTGCCAAAAAATATTATTACCGCGATGCAAATGCATGGCCTCAAGCGCTATCTTCATATGAGTGCCTTGGGGGCTGATTCTCATGGGCCATCGATGTATCAGCGTAGCAAGGGTGATGGTGAGGTGGCAGTGAGGGCCAGTAGTTTAGATTGGACTATTTTTAGGCCATCAGTCATTTTTGGCGCCCAAGATCAGTTCATTAATTTGTTTTCAAAATTAGCTAAGTTATTTCCAGTAATGCCTTTAGCAAATCATCAGGCAAAGTTTCAACCGGTCAGCGTGGATGATGTAGCTAGCGCTTTTGTGATGACATTAAAAATGCCTCAGACCATTCATGAATCGTACGATTTAGTAGGGCCTATGGTTTACACCATGAAGGAGATTGTGGAGTTTGCTGCACGCAAAGCCAAAACATCCTGTGCCATTATTCCGGTGCCTGCTTTTGTAGGCTATCTACAAGCCTTAGCATTTGAATTCTTACCAGTACCTACTTTGATGTCACGTGACAACATTGCTTCAATGCAATTACCTAATGTGTTGCCTGTAAGCGGTAAGGACGCACTAAGCGAAGTATTCAAAATGAGCCGGCGAAGTCTTGAGGGCATGAAGTAATGAAAACCTATGCAGTCGGTGGTGCAATACGGGACACCTTAATGGGTTTGCCTGTGCACGATATCGACTATGTGGTCGTTGGCTCTAGCGTGGATGAAATGATTGCTAAAGGCTTTCGTCCTGTGGGTAAGGATTTTCCTGTTTTTCTGCATCCAGAAACTCAAGCTGAGTATGCGCTAGCTCGTACAGAACGTAAAACAGGCCAAGGGTATAAAGGCTTTCATTTTTATGCGGATCCTTCAGTTACCTTGGAGCAAGACCTAGAGCGTCGTGATTTAACGATTAATGCCATGGCCCAAGAAGTCGGCCCGAATGGAAAACAGTTTGGACCGATCATCGACCCCTATAGCGGTCAAGAAGATTTAGCTGCCAAAGTATTTCGCCATGTATCCGATGCTTTTTCTGAAGATCCGTTGCGCTTATTGCGTATTGCGCGCTTTGCTGCACGTTTTCCTGAATTTAGGGTTGCTAACGACACGATGTCGGCATTAAAAGCAATTGTTCAGGCGGGCGAGTTAAATGCGCTTTCAGCAGAGCGGATTTGGCAGGAGCTAGCTAGAGGTCTGGTTGCTTCAAAGCCTATGCATATGTTTCAGGTTTTACTAGACACTGGCGCTGCCAAACTTCTATTACCGAGCACACTCACTGCAAAACTTGCAGAAGAGCCATTTCGTGAAGCATTAATTGAGCATTCCGAGGTAAGTGGCAATAGCTTAGAAGAGCGTTGTGCCATCGCCTTGATGGATTTATCTGCATCTGAAATTCGTACCTGGGCTGAATGCGTGCGTATGCCTATTGAGGTACGTGACTTTAGTGAGATTTTTAGTGAATTAAAGGCGCTAGTTGATAAGTACTCTGCAGCCGCTTTTCAACCTGTCGATGTCTTGGCTTGGTTTAATCGCGCTGATATTTGGCGCAAGCCAGATCGGGGCCAAGCATTACTTAACCTTGCTGGGAAAATTGGGTTCAAAGTTTCTTTATTGGTAGTAGCCATGCGTAATGCTCAGGCATTAAATACGGCAGAGATTATTGCTGGTGTTGAGGCGCAAGACCGATCTAATGGCGAGAGTATTGGCAGTGCATTTGAAGCTGCCCGACTTGCTGCAATTACCGTTGCAATTCAGTCTTAGGCCTTAGAGTCTGTTTCTGCCGCGCAGTCCAGGCAGATCTTCTAGAGAAGAGCCAGGTAATAAGGTATTTAAATTCTTTGAGAAGGCAAATGCTTTAAAGAGCTCACCCATCTCTGCTTCAGAAAGTAATTTTTGCAATGCGTTGGAGATTGGCAGAAAAGTCTCGGGATCACTTGGATCCCCAATCTCGAGCGCAATATCGCCGATGCCGGCATCTAATAAATAGGCAGCTTGATTGGTCAAAAAAACATCATCAGCATTTTCTGCAAGCGCACTACGAGCAATTTGTGACCACTCAACATGCGTTGTTAGGTCACAAAGTCCGGGTAGATAAAATGGATCTTGAATTGCATGATGGCGATGATGTGCTATCAATGTGCCTTCTAGCCTCTGCGGATGGTAATACTCACTTTCTGGAAAGCCATAATCGAAAGTTAAAAATAGACCAGTATCTAGTTGTTTAGTAACTTGGCGCATCCATGCATTAGCTGGCGTATGAAGTTCGGTGATATAGCCTTCGGAAAAACTCATATCCAAAAGGCTTTCGGGCAATAACGCTTGCGCTACTGGCGAGCCTACTTTCCAAATAAGCTTGCCATCCTTAAAGGCAACGCCATACCAATACCAAAATCCATTTTGATAAATGATGGCGTCACACGAAATGGCATCGATCACTTCATTGGCAAGAATGATGCCTTTAAATTCTTTTGGTAATTCGCTGGGCCAATGACATTGAGTAGATAGATTTAAATCTTGAATATGTCCGCTAATACGTTCTTGTTGGCGCTGTGCCAGATCAGGAGAAATCTCGATGATGTCGTATTGATCTAATTCAAAACCAAGATCATGTAAGCGGCTCAGAATGGAAGCGGCAAGCTTTCCTGTTCCAGCGCCAAATTCAAGGATTTGGGTGGGCAAACCTTTTTCTTTGAGGCCCTCAAGGACTGGCAACAAAGTCGAACAAATAGCAGCCCCAAAGAGGGGGCTTAATTCGGGGGCTGTCGTGAAGTCCCCGCCAGCACCTAATTTATGGGCCCCAGCGCTGTAATAGCCCATTCTAGGCTCATAAAGGGCCATCTCCATATACCTTGAAAATGGCAGCCAACCACCCTGGGAAGCTATCTCAGAGACAATTTTGGCCTTGAGGAGTTCGCTATGCTCCGTTTCTAGGCTGGTCAAGGTAATATCCATAGCTCGCTAGTCTAAGAGAATTTAATTGAACTCACCCTTATCCCAACAAAAGAAAGCAGTTTTAGTGACTGGCGCTGCCAAGCGTCTGGGTCGGGAAATTGCTTTGCAGTTTGCACGTCAGGGATGGGATGTTGCTGTTCATTATGGGCGATCTGAGCAAGAAGCTAAAGAAGTTGTCAGAGAAATCGAGATGATGGGGGTTAAAGCCCAAGCTTATCAGGCGGATTTAGCAGATGAACCAGCTATCAAAAAGCTATTTACTGCCGTGAGCCAGCACTTTCCAAATCTGCATTGCTTAGTCAATAGCGCATCTATTTTTGAGTATGATCGTGCCAACTCAAATACACCATTGACTACTAAAAGCTTACAGGACCATATGCAGGTTAATTTGACTGCACCGATTTTGCTTTCTCAATTGATGTTTGAGTTTAAGAAAAATAATCCAAATAAAATAGGTGGTGAGCATTTGCCATCCGCCATTCAATTGCTTGATCAAAAATTGATTAATCTCAATCCGGATTATTTGTCATACACCTTATCTAAAGCTGCGCTAGCAACTTCAGTAGAAGTATTGGCTCTCGATTTTGCTCCTCATCTTAGAGTGATTGGCTTAGCGCCTGGAATTTCTTTACCCTCTGGAGATCAGACTAATGATGGCTTTACAAAGGCACATCAAATGACGCCATTAGGAAAATCTTCAACACCAGAAGATATCGCTCAAGCAGCCGTCTTTTTAGCTCAGGCTAACGCCATTACTGGAACCACTTTATATGTTGACGGCGGCCAACATTTATTACCATCATCACGCGATGTGATGTTTAAGACAAATTAAGTAGATTATTTATGCACACTATTCTTTCCCATCCCGCACTTGCTGATTGCCGCCGCTTATTTTTACGCGACTATGAAATTTATATCAACATTGGCGTTCATGATTTTGAGAAAAAAGCAGAACAACGCGTCATTCTCAATGTAGACCTCTATATTCCATTAGCCAAGAATACGCCAACAAACGATCAGTTAGATGAAGTGGTCGATTATGACTTTATGCGTGAAACCATTAAGGCGCGGGCCTCTAAGGGTCATATCCACCTTCAAGAAACTTTTTGCGATGACATCGTTGCGGTAATGCTTGCGCATCCTAAGGTATTGGCAGCTTGCGTTAGGACTGCAAAACCAGACGTCTATCCAGACTGCCATTCCGTTGGCGTTGAAGTATTTCGGATTAAGTCAGCATAAGTGAGTTGTTATGGGTGATATTCGTAAAGTGATCTTCGAAGAAAACAAGCTAGAGAAAAAACTCTGTCGCTTGGTTGGACAAGCTATTGGCGACTTTGGCATGATCGAAGACGGAGACAAGGTAATGGTGTGTGTTTCTGGTGGCAAAGACAGTTATGCCATGCTAGATATTTTGATGAAGTTACGTGAGCGCGCACCGATTGACTTTGAGATCGTAGCCGTTAATCTCGATCAGAAGCAGCCTAATTTCCCCGCAGAAACACTTCCGAGTTATTTAAAAAGCTTGGGCATTCAATTTCATATTGAAGAGCAAGATACCTATAGTATTGTGAAGCGTGTTATTCCAGAGGGTAAGACGACTTGTGGCTTGTGCTCCCGCTTACGTCGTGGGATTTTGTATCGCGTCGCAGATGAACTAGGCGCTACCAAAATAGCATTAGGACATCATCGCGATGACATCTTGGAAACCTTGATGCTCAATATGTTCTACGCAGGTAAGTTAAAAGGTATGCCGCCTAAGCTCCGTTCTGATGATGGCAAGCATATTGTTATTCGACCTTTAGCTTATGTTCCTGAGAAATTGTTAGAGCGATATGCGCAAGATATGAATTTCCCAATTATCCCGTGCGATCTGTGCGGTAGTCAGCCCAATCTTCAGCGCCAAGTCATGAAAGAAATGTTGCGGGATTGGGAGAAAAAATACCCTGGCCGCGTAGAGAATCTATTTCGCTCAATGCACCACATCGTTCCATCCCATCTGATGGATGGGGAGGCTTTTGATTTCCAAAATTTAGAGATTTCTACAGAGCTATCTGGCATTGCTGCTAGATCCTCTGGCGATAAGGCAATTGATGAGGCGCAATTAGACGAATTGGCTTGTGGAACCCTCATTCAGGGGACTTATAATCCCCCCTTATGAATATCGTCATCTTGGCTGCTGGGCAAGGAAAGCGGATGAAATCTGCCTTGCCCAAGGTCCTGCAAACTTTAGCGGGCAAACCACTTCTTCAGCACGTTCTGATTACTTCCTTATCTTTGCAAAATAAGCAGACTAAAGCTGGTCCGATTGTGGTGGTTGGGCATGGCGCTGCTGACGTTAAAGCATTCTTAGTGACTATAAGTAAAGGGGACCCTAGTTTTAGCAAAGTCAGTACTGTCCTTCAGGCAGAACAAAAGGGTACAGGTCATGCACTCTTGCAGGCGCTTCCAAAGCTGGATGTGCAAGAGCCTACCTTGGTTTTGTATGGCGATGTACCGCTGACTAGTAAAAAGACTTTGAGTAAGCTGGCTAAATTAGCCGATGGTGTTCGCGGCCAAGATTCTGCTTTAGCTTTGCTTACTCAGAATCTTGCTAACCCAACAGGCTATGGTCGCATAGTGCGTGATGCAGATGGTTCGGTACAAGAGATTGTGGAAGAGAAGGATGCAACTCCAGCACAAAAAGCGATTCACGAAATTAATACCGGCATCATGGTATTGCCAACCAATGCGTTAAAGAAGTGGCTTAAGGCTTTGCGCGCTAGTAATGCACAGGGTGAGTACTATTTAACTGATGTGATTGCGATGGCTGTTAAAGATGGTGTACCCATTCGCACGACACAAGCTGATCATGAGTTTGAAATTATTGGCATCAATAGTCGCGATCAGTTGGCTAGCCTAGAGCGAGTCCATCAACTTAGTATTGCTCATCAGCTAATGAATACTGGCGTATCGCTGGCTGATCCTGCGCGCATCGATGTGCGTGGCACCCTTGAGTGCGGCACCGATGTTTTCATTGACGTAGGCTGCGTCTTCGAGGGGTGCGTTACTTTAGCAACGGGCACGAAGATTGGCCCTTACTGTGTGATTCGCAATAGCGTGATTGGTAAAGCGGTAGCAGTGCATGCATACAGCCATATTGACGGCGCTAAAGTTGGCGATCAATCGGTGATTGGTCCATATGCACGTTTACGTCCAGGTGCTGATCTGTCAAATGATGTTCACATTGGTAACTTCGTTGAAGTCAAGAACAGCAAGATTGCTGCTAATAGCAAAGCAAATCATTTGTCGTACGTTGGCGATTCGATTGTTGGATCCAGAGTCAATATTGGCGCAGGTACGATTACCTGCAACTATGACGGTGTTAACAAACATCAGACCATTATTGAGGACGATGTCTTTATTGGATCGGATACCCAGTTGGTTGCTCCAGTGCGCGTTGGGCGTGGTGCTACATTGGGTGCAGGTACAACCCTTACAAAAGATGCGCCTGCAAATCAGTTGACTGTATCAAGAGCTCGGCAAGTGTCTTTACAGTGGAAGCGGCCTGTGAAGCAGGAGAAAAAAGCTGTTGCGAAAAAAGCACCCAGCAAGAAAGTTGCTTCAAAGAAGACTGCTATCAAAAAAACCGCAAAGGGTAAAAAATAATGTGCGGTATTGTTGGTGCAGCCTCTCATCAAAATATTGTTGATGTTCTGGTTGAGGGCTTACGTCGTCTTGAGTACCGTGGTTATGACTCTTGTGGGTTTGCGGTAATTAATGGAGATGATGCTAGGCATCTAATCGAAAGGGCGCGCACAACAGCCCGCGTGTCTGAATTAGCCGATCAGGGAAAAGAATTTATTGGTACCATTGGTATTGCCCATACACGCTGGGCTACACATGGCAAGCCAGATACGCAAAATGCGCATCCCCACATTTCCAATGAATTGATTGCAGTAGTACATAACGGCATTATTGAGAATTATGAAAATCTACGCACAGAGTTAAAAGCTGCTGGTTATGTTTTCACCTCTGAGACTGATACTGAAGTCATTGCACATTTAATTCATCAGGAATACCTTGCTAGTGGTCAAAAAGATATTGCCCAGTCAGTAAGGGTAGTCTTGCCGAAATTACACGGTGCATATGCAATTGGTGTCATTTCTCAAGATAAGCCTGCTACTTTGGTTGGTGCGCGTGCTGGTTCACCTCTAGTCGTAGCACTTGGTGAGCATGAAAACTTTTTAGCCTCAGATGCTCTTGCTTTGGCTGGACGTGCTAGTTCAATGATGTATTTAGAAGAAGGTGATATTGCGATTCTCGCGGCCGACAGTGCGCAAGTAATCGATCAATCTGGAAAGTCTGTACAAAGAGAGCGTAAGCCGATGCCTGCTCAGGCCGACTCTGTAGATTTGGGCCCTTATCAGCATTACATGCAAAAAGAGATCTTTGAGCAACCTAGAGCCATTGGCGATACTCTCGCTAATATTGCCTCATTTGGCCCAGAACTCTTTAATGCCAATCCAGATGACTGGCAAAAATTTGATCAAATCTTGATTCTGGCTTGCGGCACTAGTTATTACTCGGCTTGTGTTGCTAAATATTGGCTAGAAGATATTGCTGGTATTCCAACTCAAGTAGAGATCGCTAGTGAGTATCGTTATCGTACGACTGTACCAAATCCAAAAACACTCATTGTGGTGGTTTCTCAATCTGGTGAGACTGCAGATACTTTGGCAGCGCTTCGTCACGCCAAGACTCTTGGACACCCTTACACGCTAGCCATTTGCAACGTTGCTAGTAGCGCAATGGTTCGTGAAACCAATTGGCATTTCTTGACCAAGGCGGGCATTGAGGTTGGTGTTGCATCCACCAAGGCATTTACAACTCAATTACTAGCTTTATACCTTTTGGCTATTTCGCTTGCGAAGCGAGCAGGCAAAATCTCTACTGAAAAAGAAAAACAGCTTCTACGAGAATTACGTCATTTACCCAAAGCTTTGCATGCAGTATTGGCGCTTGAGCCACAAATCATTGCCTGGAGTGATGCATTTTCTAAATGCGAAAATGCACTCTTCTTAGGTCGCGGCTTACACTATCCAATTGCTCTTGAAGGTGCGCTCAAGCTCAAAGAGATTTCTTATATTCATGCTGAAGCCTATCCAGCTGGCGAGTTAAAGCACGGTCCATTAGCATTGGTAACTGACAAGATGCCAGTCGTCACAGTTGCTCCAAATGATGTGCTCCTGGAGAAATTGAAATCCAATATGCAGGAAGTAAAAGCGCGCGGCGGAAAGCTATATGTCTTTGCTGACCACGATACTAATATCGTTAGTACTGAAGGAATTAATGTTATTCGTTTGCCTGAGCACTACGGTAATCTCTCTCCAATCTTGCATGTAGTACCACTGCAGTTGCTGGCGTATCACACAGCTTGTGCTCGCGGTACCGATGTTGATAAGCCAAGAAACCTTGCAAAGAGCGTTACCGTTGAATAATTTTCATGTTTGACATTTTTCCAAAGCTGTGAACAAATTTAAGTAGTTAAATCAGGGCTTTACAAAGCCCTGATTACATTTCTGTGTTCAAATAAGTCCTGTTAAAGAGGATATTTGTTGCAATTCATGTTTCTGTCGAAAGTGTCACCACTCTCACGTTTAAATTTGCTTCTGTTGATTTGCGCAGGGTTGTTGTCTGCGTGTGCGGTTGGCCCAGACTTTAAGCAACCTGATCCCCCTAAGGTTAAGTCTTATACAGAAAACCCTCTGTCTCAAAAATTAACTACCGCTACTGGAGTGCCTGGTGGTACCCCTCAAGAATTTGCCGAGGGGGCAGATATAGAGGCGCAATGGTGGACGCTTTATAAGTCGCCAGAGCTTGATGCACTTATCAAAAAAGCGCTGGAGCAGAATCCAAACTTGGGCGCAGCAGATGCAGCATTGCGTGCTGCACAAGAAAATGTGAGCGCTCAAATTGGTGGTCAATATTTTCCAGCAGTTAGTGTTGGCGGCGCAGCTACGCGACAACTTCAGCCATCAGCAATCTATGGCCTGCCATACGGATCTGATACTTATAATCTTTACAACACTTCAGTAAACGTGACTTATAAGCTAGATGTTTTTGGTGGTGCACGTCGCGCTGTTGAGGGGGCTAGAGCGCAAGCAGAAGTTGCTCAGTTTCAACTTGAGGGAGCATATCTTTCTCTAACTGCTAACGTGGTGACTGGCGCAGTCAAAGAAGCGGCCCTACGTGCTCAAATGCAGGCTACAGAAGAGATCTTAAAAGCCCAAATTAATTTAGCCGAAGTAACAGAAAAACAATTAAAGATCGGAACTGTTAATAAGGTTGATTTGACCTCCCAGCAAACTTTAGTGGCTAGTTCGCAAGTTGATTTATTTAACTATGAGCGTAATTTAGCGTTTGCTCGCAATCAGTTAGCCTTACTGGTTGGCGAGCTGCCCAGTAACGCCAATATTGCAAAGTTTGACCTCTCTAATTTGCACTTGCCAGAAAAGTTGCCACTCTCTGTACCATCAAGTCTGGTGCGTCAGCGCCCCGATGTGCGTGCTGCTGAGGCACAACTCAAAGCCCAGAATGCATTTGTTGGTGTAGCGACAGCCAATCTATTGCCTCAGTTCAATATCACTGGATCAATTGGTTCTGCTGCACTCACTTCTGCCGCATTATTTGGCCCTAACTCTGCATTGTGGTCTATTGGCGGTGGAATTTTGCAACCCCTTTTTCAGGGTGGACAGTTATTAGCGCAACGCCGTGGCGCAATTGCAAATTATGAGCAAGCAGCTTTTCAGTACCAGGCAACAGTATTGAATGCTTTTCAAGAGGTTGCTAATGCATTACGTGCACTAGAGACCGGAGCTCAAGCGCTTAAAGCAGCTTCTGATGCAGAGCGTTATGCCTATGAAACATTAGATCTGGTTCAACAACAATATAAATTAGGTACTGCGAGTTACTTGGCAGTCCTTTACTACCAAAATCAGTATCAACAGGCAAAAGTAAAATCAGTCGCAGCTCAAGCAACCCGTTTTTCTGATACTGCAGCATTATTTGCGGCATTAGGCGGTGGCTGGTGGAATCGTGAGGGCCCTGCTTTTAAACCAAGAGACATAGCGAATAAAG
Organism: Polynucleobacter sp. UB-Piko-W3; assembly: GCF_018881635.1. GTDB lineage: Bacteria > Pseudomonadota > Gammaproteobacteria > Burkholderiales > Burkholderiaceae > Polynucleobacter. The sequence continues at coordinate 1,597,758 of NZ_JACVPY010000002.1, read as the reverse complement.
ATCAAAATGAAACTTCTGGAACAAATTAAGAACAAACTCATGACCGTGATTCTTGCCTTGTGGGCATGGATGAGGCTCAAGGCAGTCGAGTGGAAATTGCGTGAAAAAGTAATTTCGCTTTGGGAAAAAACTAAGGCTTTTTATGTTCGCATGGGTCAAAAATGGCGGGGTACTAAAGCATATGCCAAGCTCATAGCTATGGAGCCCTTGCACCGCCGAATGACCATTATGTTGTGCGGAGTATTTTTACTGCTTGGCTTAATTTTTGCGTTTAATCAAGCCAAGATGTTCATGATTAAGTATTTTGTCTCAGGCATGGGATTGCCTCCAGCAACAGTTTCAACGATGGTCGTTGCGACTTCTGAATGGCAGCCTAAGCTCACTAGTGTTGGTAATGTGCGCGCCTTTAGGGGTGTGGATTTAAGCACTGAGATTGGAGGCTTGGTGCTGACAGTACCTATTAAGTCAGGCCAAGATGTAAAAGAGGGTGATTTATTAATAAAGCTAAATGATGCATCTGATGTTGCACAGTTGAAATCCTTAAAAGCAATGGCTGACCTTGCTAAGGTTATTAATGAGCGCGATAGTCAGCAACTAGCTATTCAGGCGATTAGTAAAAATGTATTTGATACGAGTGCGGCAGATGCAAAATCTAAGATTGCACAAGTTGAGTCGCAGACTGCTCTTGTCGCAAAAAAGAATTTACAGGCGCCTTTTAGTGGTCGGGTTGGTATTGTATCGATTAACCCTGGTCAGTATGTTAATCCTGGCGACAAGCTTTTAACGCTGCAAACTTTGGACCCTATTTTTGTAGACTTTAACTTGCCACAAAATAATGCGGAGCAAATTCAGGTTGGTCAAAAAGTAGTTGTGACAACGGATGCCTTTAAAGATGTAAGCTTTACTGGCAAGATTACAGCTGTCAGCCCAAAAGTAGACACCAATACTCGCAATATTCAAGTTGAGGCGCAAATTGCCAATCCAGATAAGAAAATTCTTCCTGGAATGTTTGCCAATGTGAATATTCAAGTTGGCGAACAGGCGAAATTATTAACCTTGCCACAAACAGCTGTCACTTATAACCCGTATGGATCAACGGTATTTGTTGCTAAACCCACTGGCAAGAAAGATAAACAAGGTAAGCCAGCATTAGAGGCGCAACAAGTATTTGTGACTACTGGAGCAACGCGGGGCGATCAAGTCGCAATCCTCAAAGGAGTTGAAGAGGGCGCTACAGTAGTGACGAGTGGCCAATTAAAGCTAAAGAATGGCACGCCACTCATTATTAATAACACGGTGCAGCCAGCGAATTCACCTGACCCGAAGCCGCAGGAATAATTAGCCCATGAATTGGACTGATATCTTCATTCGTAGACCAGTGCTTTCACTGGTAGTGAGTGCGCTTGTATTGGTTTTTGGTTTAAAGGCTATTGGCTCCTTGCCAGTCAATCAGTATCCACAAACGCAGAATGCGATTGTCACTATTACCACTGCCTACTATGGCGCGGATCCAGAAACGATCGCAGGCTTTATTACGCAGCCTCTTGAAGCTTCTATTGCTCAGGCGCAAGGTATTGATTATTTATCTTCAGCGAGCATTAGTGGTGTATCCACAATTACTGCCACCTTGAAGTTGAATTACGACTCTAATGCTGCCTTAACGCAAATTCAGACTCAAATAAGTGCGGTTAAGAATCAATTGCCACCCCAGGCTCAGCAGCCGATATTGACTGTTCAGGTAGGCCAATCTACTGCTGCAATGTATATGGGCTTTTATAGTGATGAGATTCCGAATAACGCCATTACTGATTATTTATTGCGTGTTGTTAAGCCTAAGTTAGATGCTGTTGACGGTGTGCAGAATGCTGAGATTACAGGCGGTAGAAAATTTGCACTGCGAGCTTGGCTTGACCGTGAAAAAATGGCTGGACTTGGGGTTGGTGCTGATGATGTTTATAGCGCCATGTCTGCCAATAATTATTTATCTGCGGTTGGTAGCACTAAAGGCGATATGGTTGCTGTTGACTTGGTTGCCGGTACAGACTTACATACTCTAGAGGAGTTCCGTAAGTTGGTGGTTAAAAAGGATGGCGTCAATATCGTATATCTCGATCAGGTGGCAAGTGTCACCTTGGGATCTGAGGATTACAACACTAATGTTGCCTTTAGCGGCAAGAAGTCGGTATTTATTGCTATCAAGGTTGCCCCCCAGGCGAACTTATTAGATGTTGCTCAGCGAGTGCGCGATGTAGTGCCTGGTATTCAAAAGCAATTGCCTATTGGCTTGTCCGGCAAGATTGTCTATGACTCCACCAAGTTCATCACGAGTTCGATCGATGAAGTGGTTACAACCTTAATAGAAGCGTTGGTCATTGTGACTATCGTGATTTATCTCTTCTTAGGTAGCGTACGTGCGGTTGCCGTTCCAGTGATTGCTATGCCACTTTCACTGATTGGCACATTCTTTTTAATGCAAGTACTGGGTTACTCCATTAATCTGTTAACCCTATTAGCTTTAGTATTGGCCATTGGTTTGGTGGTTGATGACGCCATCATCGTGGTTGAAAACGTTGACCGACATATGAAAGAGGGCAAGTCTCCGCTAGAAGCTTCCTTGATTGCTGCACGCGAATTAGGTAGTCCTATTTTGGCGATGACGGTAGTTTTGATTGCGGTGTACATCCCGATTGGCTTCCAAGGTGGATTGACTGGTGCGCTCTTCACAGAATTTGCATTTACTTTAGCAAGTGCTGTAGCCGTCTCAGGCCTGATTGCATTAACGCTTTCGCCAATGATGTGTTCGCGTATCTTTACTGAAGAGCAAGAAGCCTCTTCTTTTGTCAAAAAGATTGATCGTATTTTTGATAAGGTTCATCACAGTTACCAAAACACCTTGCGAGATTTGCTAAGTACATGGCAGGTCATTATTGTGATGGGCGCGATTCTTCTGGGTGGGGTTGCTTATCTTTACGCCACAGCTCGCGCTGAACTAGCGCCAACTGAAGACCAAGGTATTGTGCTGATGCAAGCATCTGGACCACCGAATAGTACTGTTAATCAAATGCAGACTTACGCAGATCAAATCTATGCGATTGCGAGTGCTGAGCCAGAGTATGAGCAGGCCTTCCAAATCACTAGCCCAACCTCAAGCTTTGGCGGTATCTTATTGAAGGATTGGGGTGAGCGCAGCCGTAATGCGACGAAGTTTCAACAAGATATGCAGCAGAAGTGGAATACGATTGCCGGTGCCCGTGTTGCAGCTTTTCAGTTCCCAGCATTGCCAGGAGCGCAGGGCTTCCCAGTGCAAGTCGTTATTAATACTACTGAATCCTATGAGCAGCTTAACGAAGTTTCTCAGGCAGTTTTGGACAAAGCACGTCGTTCTGGAAATTTTTTCTATGTAGATTCTGATTTGAAGATCGATAAGCCTCAAGATGTTTTGGTGATCGACCGAGAAAAAGTTGCCGCTTTAGGTATGACGCAGCAACAAGTTGGCTCTGCTCTATCTGCTGCATTAGGCGGTGGGTATGTGAACTACTTCTCAGTAGCAGGGAGGTCGTATCGTGTGATTCCACAAGTGAAGCAGACTGATCGTTTAAATCCGGATCAGATTTTGGATTACTACATTCGTACACCTAGTGGTGCAATGATTCAGGCGCGGACGATTGCCAGCATTAAGCAGCGCGTTGTTCCTCAGTCAATCAATCACTTTCAGCAATTAAACTCCGCTACGATTGCAGGTGTGAGTACGCCATTCATTTCACAGGCTGATTTATTGGAGTTCATGCGCCAATCATTAAAAGAGGTTGCACCTAATGGCTACAGCATGGACTATGCAGGCCCATCACGCCAGTTTATGGCCGAGTCTGGTGGCTTCTTAGTCACCATGTTCTTTGCGATTCTGATTGTGTTTTTAGTGCTTGCTGCGCAGTTCGAAAGCTTCCGTGATCCGATTGTGATTCTGGTATCAGTACCGCTTGCTTTATTCGGCGCACTCATCTTTATCAATTTAGGATTTACCACTCTCAACGTCTACACCCAAGTGGGCTTAGTCACTTTGATGGGCCTCATTAGTAAGCACGGTATTTTGATTGTGGAGTTCGCCAATGAGCTACAAGAAGCGGGACGTAGTAAGTTAGATGCCATTATTGAGGCAAGCAGTGTTCGCCTAAGACCCATTTTGATGACAACGGCAGCAATGGTATTAGGAGTCTTACCCTTAGTGATTGCCTCTGGGGCCGGCGCTGCAGGCCGTCAATCCATGGGTATTGTGATTTTTACTGGCCTATCAATCGGCACCTTGTTTACTTTATTCGTGGTGCCTGCAATGTACCTCTTTATTGGTGCAGATCACCACGCGAAGAAGTTTAAGCAAGACTAACAAAAAGGATCGATTACAACTCAATATCACTTATTAATGATATTGAGTTCTTTCTCCGCAAATTCTTGAAAGTGAGTTTCTGTCTCAAGTTGTTTTAGCCAGCGATTAATATTTTTGAGATTAGTCCGTTCACCAGTTTGTTTCGGGAAAGTCTCGTTTAGCAAAATCCAACGATGGACACACAAGGCCAGGACAATATCGCCAATATGAAATTGCTCTCCTGAGCAAAATGCTTGAGACTCTAGCGTTTGATTAAGTGAGTCAAATAATTGGTTTGTATCTTGGTATGCTTTTTGAATACCAGCATGATCTTGTTCAGCCTCTGGAACTCTAGTAAGGCCAATAAAGGTGGGGCGAAGAGCTGGCCAAAGAGTGCCCACTTGCCAATCCATCCACTTTTCAGAGTTGAACTGAGGGGCAATACCCGATGGGAAACGTTTGTTTTTATCGTACTGTGTAGCCAAGTAACGCATGATGGTGTTAGATTCCCAGAGCACAAGATCGCCGTCTTCTAGGGTAGGCACCAAGCCATTCGGGTTTAGTTTTAGGAATTCTGGTGAGCGAACTATGCCAAATTGCATCCCTGCGTCAATCCGCTCAAAGTCTTTACCTTCTTTCAGTCCTAATTCAGCAAGGCACCACAATACTTTTTGAACATTGATAGAACTTTTACGACCCCATAAACGCATCATAGTATTTCCTTGAAAGGCTATTTAAGCAGTTTTAACTTCTGCAAAATCAAGGCCAACAAATTTGCTGCGAGCAAAAATGAGAGGCTCTTTTTCTGGATAATTCTTTAAGCTAACGACTTTAGCAAGAATTATGTTGTGGTCTCCGCCGTCATATACAGACACAGTCTCGCACTCATAGTAAGCAATGCAGTGCTCAATTTGGGTTAAACCGCTTTGAGTAAGCTGGTGCTCAATCCCAATAAATTGATCATGTTTAACAGTGGCAAAGTGCATCGCCAAATTTTCTTGAGAACGTTCTAGTACATGGATGAGATGTTGCTTGCCTACTTCTACCCAAGGCATTAAACGAGACTGCTTTTTAAGATTCCACAGAATCAGTGGCGGCTCGAGAGACACTGTATTAAATGAGCTAATAGTGACGCCGTGATGACTATCGTTTTCATCTAGACAGGTGATTACCGTGACGCCGGTTGCAAATGATGCGAATCCTTTACGTAATTCTTGTGAGGTAAATGGGGCCATCAAACTATGCTTACTTTGCTTGTGCTTTAGTTACAGGAGTGATCGTTGTCCCTGGAATAGGAATTAATACTTCATTTTCTTCGACCTTCACGCATTTAAAGCGATATTCCTTACCTGCTTTTGATAAGAAGCTAGCACCTTCATAGAAATCGTTTCTGCAGGTCTTAGTGGCAAAGTCCATGACATCTTGTGGATCAGCGCTGGAAGTAATTAAGCGCATATTACCCATAGACATATTGATTTGGGTCGAATAGCACCCAGTCAGCATCAAGCCAGAAATCGCGGTTAATAGTAGAATTTTTTTCATGGAAGCCTCCATAATGAGCAATGCTCGTTAGGATAAACCTATTAAGCATTTGTTGCGGGAAAATGCCCCTTTATAAAAGGAAGAGACATGTTTAGAGCAATATTGGTAAATAAGGATGATCAGGGCTATCGCGCTGAGTTGGGGCAGGCTGATGAGGCTAGCTTACCAGCAGGAGAGGTTCGGGTTAAGGTTCTTTACTCCACCCTCAACTACAAGGATGGCTTAGCGATTACTGGCAAAGGCCCTGTGGTGAGAAGCTTTCCAATGGTTCCTGGGATCGATTTTGCTGGCGAAGTGATTGAAAGTAGTAGCCCAGATTTCAAAGCGGGCGATATGGTGTTATTAAACGGCTGGGGAGTCGGCGAAGGCCATTGGGGTGGGTTAGCTCAGCAGGCCAGAGTAAAGGCAGATTGGTTAATTCCACTGCCTAAGGGATTTACAGCTAAGCAAGCTTTGGCAATTGGTACGGCCGGCTATACAGCCATGCTCTGCGTCATGGCTTTGCAAAAGCATGGCCTCAAGCCAAGTGATGGTGAGGTCTTGGTGACTGGTGCCGCAGGTGGTGTCGGCAGTTTTGCCATCACCCTGCTGAGTAAGCTAGGCTTTACTGTTGTTGCAAGTACTGGCCGAATGGCTGAAGCAGATTATTTAAAAAAACTAGGTGCTGCTGAAGTAATTGATCGTGCCACCTTATCTGTTCCAGGTAAACCTTTAGCAAAAGAGCGTTGGGCTGCAGTGGTCGATAGCGTTGGTAGTCATACCTTAGCCAATGCGTGTGCACAAACTAAGAGTGATGGCGCAGTAGCTGCCTGTGGGCTTGCACAGGGCATGGACTTCCCATCTAGTGTCGCACCATTTATTTTACGTGGCGTGACTTTATATGGCATTAATAGCGTTACTGTGCCACGTGCAAAACGGATTGCTGCCTATGAGCAATTGAGTCAATTACTTGATCTCAAAACTTTAGATGAAATTTCTCACGAGATTACTTTAGAAGAGTCTTTGAATTATGCGCAAGAGCTGATGGCTGGTAATGTACGCGGCCGTTTAATTGTTGATGTAAACAAGTAAACGAGAGATGAGAATTTATTCTGCACCTTGGGGTTTGCGCGCTTTTAGTTTTGACCAAACTTCTAGTTTTTCAGGATTAGAAAGATCAGACCAATCTGCAATTTCAGCAAGTGTGCGATAGCAGCCGTGACAGAAACCATTCTCGGGATTGATATCGCACCAATTGATGCAAGGTGATGGGATAGTTGTCAAAATAAACCTAAAACTATAGAAATTTAAAAGAAAAATTCACACCATGAGCACTCAACATCAGGCAAAAGCGGAAAGCGCTATTCATTATCCATTAGGAGAAGCACTTCCTGAGCTTGGCAGCACTATTGAGATTGCACCAGGTGTTCTCTGGCTCAGAATGAAGCTGCCATTTGCTTTAGATCATATTAATCTCTGGCTTTTACGTGATCAAATTGATGGTATCTCAGGATGGACGATTGTGGACTGTGGCATTTCGAATGATGAGACTAGGGCTTCGTGGGAGAAGATTTTTGCTACCCAGCTAGAGGGCTTACCTGTTCTTAGGATTTTGGTAACGCATATGCACCCAGATCATGTGGGTTTATCTCAATGGTTGTGTGATAAATGGCATGCGCCTTTGTGGATGTCGATGACCGATTATTTAACTGCTCAATGGTTAAGTTGCAAAGAAGGTGGTGCTGCAATTGGAGTTCGTGCCGGCGGCGGGGGATCTGCTGATCATTTTCAGAAGCATGGTTTGACTGCACCAGAAGATTTAGAAAAAATTCGGGGGCGCTCTAATTACTATAGCAATATGGTTCCAGGTGTACCTCGCCAGTATCGCCGCATCATGAATGGTGAAAATATTTTGATTGGTGGGAATCGATGGCAGATCATCATGGGGTATGGACATGCGCCTGAACATGCATCGCTTTTTTGTAAAGACCTGGGAATCTTAATTTCTGGGGACATGCTTTTGCCGCGCATCTCAACAAATGTCAGTGTGTTCGACGCCGATCCAGATGCCGACCCATTGGGCCTTTATTTAGCTTCGTTGGATGACTACTTGCCTTTGCCTGACGACACCTTGGTATTGCCCTCGCATGGCAAACCATTTACTGGCATGAAGCTACGTATTGCACAACTGAAGGCTCATCATGATGATCGTTTGGCTGACACGCTCGGCGCATGTAAAAAACCGGCACATGCTAGGGAGATCGTGCCGGTTTTATTTAAGCGTGAATTAGATATTCATCAGCTAACTTTTGCTATGGGTGAGGCTATTGCCCATCTGAATTACCTACTTCGTCGAGGAAAGTTGCATCGCCAGCTTTGCGACGACGGGGTGTTGCGGTTTTCCGTGGTTTAGCCTTAACGCTACTTGCTTTAGTGCTCGACTCTTCTTTTGGCGCAGCTCCTGCGGCGCTTGCTGCAGATACCGCATCACCAAATGATTTCAGAGCCATCATCGTGGCGTGTTGTACTTCCAGCCCTTGAATGGTGGATTTGAGGATATTGAGGTTCAGATTTAGCCAGTTTTCAACGCTTTTGAGGTCTTTGATGCGCTTTTCTAGTTCGTCAACGTCTAGGCCTGGAAAAGCCGAGGCAAACCCACCAGCAGCCTTAGAGGCATCTCTAGTGAACGGAAATTGGCCAGCTTGACCAGTCGCACCTTGTCCCCACATGGTTTTAAACATTTCAAGGCTTTGATTAAATTCTGGAATTGTTCCAAACATACCTACTCCGAGTTAAATGAAAAGTGGCTTTTCCAATAGAATAAGGGATTCTAGAGATTTATCCCGGTTAATTAATGCAATCTAATGGTCTTTCACAGCCTTACACCCGTGGTCAGGCCCTTCCCGAGCTGCTGAAGCAGCGCATCCTGATTTTGGATGGGGCAATGGGCACCATGATCCAGCAGTACAAATTGACTGAGGCTGACTACCGTGGTTTGCCTGGCAATACCCGCTTTGCTGAGCATCCCGGAGATATCAAGGGCAATAACGAGCTCTTGGTTTTGACTCAACCGCAAATCATTAGCAAGATACATGAGCAGTATCTGGATGCAGGCGCAGACATCATTGAAACCAATACTTTTGGTGCAACCTCAGTTGCTCAAGAGGACTACAAAATGGCTGGCTTGGCGCGTGAGATGAATGAAGTGTCTGCAAAGCTTGCACGTGCAGCCTGTGAAAAATACAGCACACCTGATAAACCCCGTTTTGCCGCTGGCGCAATTGGTCCGACACCAAAGACAGCAAGTATTTCTCCGGATGTGAATGATCCAGGAGCGCGCAATATCTCCTTTGATGCTTTACGGGCCTCTTATCGTGAGCAGATTGAAGGTTTGTTTGTTGGCGGTGTAGATTTGTTTTTGGTTGAAACCATTTTTGACACACTCAATGCCAAGGCTGCGCTATTTGCATTAGATGAATTCTTTGAAGAGACTGGCGAGCGTTTGCCGGTGATGATTTCAGGGACGGTGACCGATGCCTCTGGGCGAATTTTGTCAGGTCAAACCGTTGAGGCATTTTGGAATAGCTTGCGCCATATCAAGCCACTGACATTTGGCCTGAACTGTGCCTTAGGTGCTGCCTTGATGCGCCCTTATATTGCAGAGTTGGCACGGATCTGTGATGCAGCAGTTTCTTGCTATCCAAATGCTGGCTTGCCAAACCCTATGAGTGATACTGGCTTTGATGAAACACCTGACATTACTTCAAGCTTAGTTGATGGTTTTGCTAAAGATGGCTTGGTGAACTTGGTAGGTGGTTGCTGTGGCACTACGCCTGATCATATTCGTGCTATTGCTAATGCGGTTGCGAAGCGCAAGCCGCGTGCTTTTTACAAAGAAAGTGCTGAGGCAGCAGCATGAGTAAGCTAGATAAAAAAGTGATGCCAGCAATGAAGCTCTCTGGTCTAGAGCCGTTTAATGTCACTGCAGATATTGGTTTTGTGAATATTGGTGAGCGAACTAACGTCACGGGATCCAAAGCATTTTCCCGCATGATCCTCAATAATCAATTTGATGAGGCGCTTGTAGTTGCTCGTCAGCAGGTTGAGAATGGCGCACAAGTCATTGACATCAATATGGATGAAGCGATGCTTGATTCTGAGGCGGCGATGACCCGCTTCTTGAACCTGATCGCTTCTGAGCCTGATATTGCGAGGGTTCCAATCATGATCGACTCCTCTAAATGGAGCGTGATTGAGGCAGGCTTGAAGTGTATTCAAGGCAAGCCCATTGTGAATTCTATCTCCTTGAAAGAAGGCGAAGAGCCCTTTAAAAAGCAAGCGCGTTTAATTCGTCGTTATGGTGCTGCCTCTGTAGTAATGGCTTTTGATGAAGTTGGTCAAGCAGATACATTCAAGCGTAAAACAGAAATCTGTCAGCGTTGTTATGAAATTTTAGTTAATGAAATCGGCTTTCCGGCGGAAGACATTATTTTTGATCCTAATATTTTTGCGATTGCTACTGGTATTGAAGAGCATGACAACTATGCGGTGGACTTTATTGATGCCACTCGCTGGATAAAAGAAAATCTCCCTGGAGCCAAGGTTAGTGGTGGCGTCTCTAATGTGAGCTTCTCTTTCCGCGGTAATGATCGTGTTCGTGAAGCGATTCACACCGTATTTTTATATCACGCGATTCAAGCGGGCATGGATATGGGCATTGTCAATGCCGGTCAGCTTGGAGTGTATGCAGATCTAGACTCAGAGCTACGTGAGCGGGTAGAGGATGTTGTACTCAATCGTTTTAAAGAAAAAGACGGCAAAACCCCAACAGAGCGCTTATTAGATATTGCCGATCAATTTAAAGGTGGTGGCGCTAAACAAGTTGAAAACTTGGTTTGGCGTGAAGACCCGGTGCGTGGACGTCTAACGCATGCCCTAGTTCATGGCATTACTACTTTTATTGAAGAAGATACAGAAGAGTTGCGCGCTGAAATTATGGGCGGTGGTGGTAGACCAATCGAAGTGATTGAGGGTCCACTGATGGATGGCATGAATGTCGTCGGCGATTTGTTTGGTGAGGGCAAAATGTTTTTGCCTCAAGTGGTTAAGAGTGCGCGCGTGATGAAGCAAGCAGTTGCAATTTTGATTCCCTATATTGAAGAAGAGAAGCGCCTACACATTGCTGGTGGTGGTGAAGCTAAAGCCAAAGGTAAGATAGTGATGGCGACTGTAAAAGGCGATGTGCACGATATTGGTAAAAATATTGTGACTGTGGTCTTGCAATGCAATAACTTTGAAGTCGCCAATATGGGCGTAATGGTTCCTTGTGCCGATATTCTGAAACGTGCCAAAGAAGAGAATGCCGATATTGTTGGGCTCTCTGGCCTGATTACGCCTTCACTAGAAGAGATGACTTATGTTGCACAAGAGATGCAGCGTGATGATTGGTTCCGTGAGCGTCAAATTCCATTAATGATTGGCGGCGCTACAACCTCGCGTGTGCATACAGCTGTCAAGATTGCTCCGCATTATGATGGTCCAGTGGTTTATGTGCCAGATGCATCTCGCTCAGTATCTGTTGCCTCTAGTTTGCTATCCGATGAGAGTGCTAAGAAATTTATTCAAGACTTGCGCGATGACTATGTGCGTATTCGTGAGCAGCATGCTAATAAAAAAGCAGCACCCACCATTTCTTTAGAGGCGGCACGTAAAAATCGTGAGTTGATTGATTGGACTTCTTATACTCCAGAAAAGCCCAAATTTATTGGCCGCCGGGTATTTAAAAACTTTGCACTAAGCGATATTGCTAAATATATTGATTGGACACCATTCTTTCAGACCTGGGATCTTGCTGGCAAGTTCCCAGCCATCTTAGATGATGAGGTCGTAGGCGTTGAGGCGCGGAAGGTGTTCGAAGACGCTAAGGTGTTGCTGGATAAATTGATCAAGGGCCAGTGGTTACAAGCTGATGCAGTAGTGGCCTTCTATCCTGCCAATACGATGGGTGACGATATTGTTTTATATAGCGATGAAGCGCGTGAGCATCCCCTATTTGTGTGGCATAACTTGCGTCAACAGGCTGATCGTCCAATCATTGATGGTGCACGCAGACCAAATCGTTGCTTAGCAGATTATGTTGCTCCAAAAGATTCTGGTGTCGCTGACTATCTTGGTTGTTTTGCAGTAACAACCGGCCATGGAGTGGAAAAGAAAGTTGCCGAGTTTCAGGCAAAGCATGATGACTACAGCGCAATTATGTTGAAGGCTTTGGCTGATCGATTAGCAGAAGCATTTGCTGAGCTCATGCACCACCGAGTAAGGACTGATTTGTGGGGCTATGCTACAGATGAGATTTTGACAAATGATCAAATGATCGACGAGCAGTATCGCGGTATTCGTCCTGCTCCTGGCTATCCTGCTTGTCCAGCCCATGAAGTCAAAGAAGACCTACTGAGAGTAATCGGCTCTGAAGATATTGGCATGACTTTGACCGAGTCGATGGCAATGAATCCCGCTTCTAGTGTGAGCGGTTTTTATCTTGCTCACCCAGATGCGCGTTATTTCAATGTTGGAAAAATTTCTACTGACCAGCTTGAAGATTTGGCAAAACGTCGTGGCCAGTCTATCGAAGATGCCCGTCGCCAACTGGCAAGTCTAATAGATTAAACACCCCACATTACGGGTTCGTTTTTAGCATTGGCCTGCTTCATGAGCTCTAAAAATGGGTAGGCTCTTTGTCCAAGGCGATCAGCGAGTTTGAGCTTTTCTCCACCATCCTCTCTTTGCGACTTAGAGCGCTCCTCAAGATCCTTGAGAATGGCAGTCTCTAGGGTTGTAATCAGCTTAGGGAGTTGTTCGGCTGTGAGGATTCCACGGGGCTCTAGCGGACGGGCAAAAATATCAAAGATTCGCTTAGTGAGGTCGGCCAGCATAATGACGTCTGGACCAGCTTTTGAGCGAAATTGATAGATCATTTTGATAGCTTACCACCTGATAAACTCACTCTTCTATGTTGTTGACCAATAAAAATCGTTTAATTGAGATGCTGAGCAGTGCCCTTGAGACTCTTTCTCAGGAGCATGGCTTAGACAAGCCTCCTGTACCACGCTTAGAGCGTCCTAAGGCGGTAGATCACGGTGATGTTGCCTGCAATATTGCACTCCAGTTATCTAAGGCCTGGAAGCTTAACCCTAGAGATCTGGCTCAGTCTCTAGTTGATCGTCTACAAAAAGAGTTGGGCTATGACAAGCTCATCGCTTCTTGCGAGATAGCTGGCCCTGGATTTATTAATTTCCGTTTAAGCAATGCTGCTAAAACAGAGGTAGTCAATGAGATTCTTGTTCAAGGCGCTCATTTTGGCGAGCTGCCAAAAGAGCAGGCTCTAATCACAAGCGCCATGATTGAGTTTGTTTCCGCTAATCCTACTGGACCATTGCATGTGGGCCATGGCAGGCAAGCCGCCCTCGGTGATGCGCTAGCAAATTTATTAGCTACCCAAGGAATCAAAGTACATCGTGAGTTTTATTACAACGATGCTGGTGTACAAATTGCTAATTTAGCCTTATCAGTTCAAGCTCGTTTAAATGGCTTAAAGCCTGGTGATGCGGCTTGGCCAGAGCAGGCTTATAACGGTGAATATATTGCTGAGATTGCAACCGCTTTTAAGGCTTCTCCAAAATATCAAGATGATCTTGAGCCGATTCGTCAATTTGCAGTTGCTTACTTGCGTAATGAGCAAGACATTGATTTAAAAACCTTCGGCGTTCAATTTGATTGCTACTACTTAGAATCCTCTTTGTATACCGATGGCAGTGTTACGCAAATTGTGGGTGATTTGCAAAGTATTGGCAAGACCTATGAATCTGAAGGTGCATTATGGCTAAAAACTACAGATGACGGCGATGATAAAGATCGTGTGATGCGTAAGTCGGATGGAAGCTTTACTTACTTTGTTCCTGATGTGGCGTATCACACCAGCAAGTGGAATCGGGGTTTCCATAAAGTGATTAACGTGCAGGGCAGTGATCACCATGGCACCATAGCCCGTGTTCGCTCTGGCTTGCAGGGTGTAGCACAAAAGCGTGGATGGGATATTCCGAAGACTTACCCAGACTATGTTCTACATAAGATGGTGACCGTTATGCGCCATGGTGAAGAGGTCAAGATATCTAAGCGAGCAGGCTCTTATGTCACTGTGCGTGATTTGGTTGAGTGGTCTGGTGGGGTTACTCCAGAGATGACTCCCGAAGAAAGAGAATTAGCCTTACAGCGTGGTCGTGATGCAGTACGCTTTTTCTTGATCTCACGCAAGGCAGATACTGAATTCGTTTTTGATGTTGATCTCGCTCTGCAGCAAAATGATGAGAACCCGGTGTTTTATGTTCAGTACGCTCATGCTCGCATAAACTCCATCTTGCAGCAGTGGAGCGGTCAAATTTCTGATTTAGCGTCTGCTGATTTATCTTTATTGCAAAGTAAAGCCTCAGACCATTTATTGCGTCGTTTGGCTGAGTACCCTGAGCTATTGACAGAGGCTGCGGCTGAATTGGCTCCCCATGCCCTGGCTTTCTACTTGCGAGACCTTGCAGGGGATTTTCATACCTTCTATAACGCAGACCGGGTGTTGGTGGATGATCAGAACCTCAAGGCAGCTCGTCTGGCATTGTTATTAGCCACTCGCCAAGTGTTGCAAAATGGTTTAAAAGTATTAGGGGTATCAGCACCCGCTAAGATGTAATAGCAGGGTATGAAGTGACAAGGTAAGATGAGGTAATCATGAAAAAACCGAATCAACAATCTGGCGTTGTTAAGGCTGACGAGAGGAGTGCCCAATACGGCGGAACTATTTTAGGTTTTGTGTTGGGCTTAGGGGCGGGCCTGGGTATCGCCTTTGCAATCGCCTTTTATCTTTCTAAAAATACCCCTCAAGAGAAGCCTGGAGTTCGCGCACCCAATTTACCTTTAACCATCAAGCCCTTTAGCGCTCCTCCTGAAAGCGAGTCTGCCGCCCCCGTTGAGCAATTAGATTTGAATAAGCCCTTACAAGGCAAGTCATCCTCTGCTGCATCATCTGATCCTATTACGGATTTAGTAAATGGCAAGAAGCCAGCTGAAATTACACCTGCTCCAAAAACAGATGCCGTTTATTTTCTACAAGCAGGGGCATTTGTAAAACGTGCTGATGCAGATGTACAGAAAGCAAATTTAGCAATCCAAGGCATTCAGGCGCAATTAAGTGAAGTTACTGCCGACGGAAATACTCTGTGGCGTGTTCGTATCGGCCCCTATAACAGTCCTGAAGAGACTAATCCGCTGCGAGATAAGTTAAGCAGTATGGGCATTAAACCAACCCTCATTAAATCTAGCAAATCATGATCTCATTTATTAAAAGACTATTTACATTACTAGTATTGTTTTGCTTCAGTGGAATTGTTGTTGCACAAGGTCAAAAGATTGAGGAAGGATTTGATTACCGCATTCTTCCGATTGCACAGCCCCTTGAGTCCAAAGGTAAGGTAGAGGTTATTGAGTTCTTTTGGTACGGCTGTCCGCATTGCTATGACTTTGAACCAGAGCTGAGTAGCTGGGTAAAGCGTCAGCCTAAGGATGTCGTTTTCCGCAGAGTCCCAGTCGCGTTTCGTGATGATTTTATGCCACATAGCCAGCTGTTCTATGCGCTTGAGGCAATGGGTAAGGGCGACGCTTTTAATGAAAAAGTCATGTATGCCATGCATAAAGAGAACAAACGCTTATTGACTGAGCCAGAGATTGCAGATTGGGTTGCGTCCCAAGGTATTGATCGCAACACCTTCTTAGCTACCTATCGCTCTTTCGCTATAGTTTCTAAGGCGCGGACAGCAAAACAATTAGCGGAGGCCTATCGTATTGATGGCGTTCCAACGATTGTGATGCAAGGAAAGTATGTCACTTCTCCTTCAATTGCTGGGACAAAAGCTAAGGCAATAGCAGTAATGGACCACCTCGAAGAAAAAATTCGTAAAGAAAAATACAAGCAGTAATTACTTTATAAGCCGTTTTCTTAGATTTTGACGAAGCGGCGCACAATCCAGAAGTACATTGGATAAGGTAGGATTCTGAGAAATTTTAAAAATCTCGAGAATCTCTTGGGGAAATGAATGTCAAACTCCCCTTTTTCAATACCGCTTAAAATTTCAACAGCAGCTTCTTCTGCGCTAATGAGGGCGGGCATTTCAAAATCATTTTGAGAAGTTGCTTCGGTAGCCACAAAGCCTGGAGAAATCATATGAACGCTAACCCCCTGAGGGAGTAGGTCATAGTAGAGCGTCTCGCAGAAATTAATAATGGCTGCCTTACTTGGTCCATATGCCAGGGCCTTAGGAAGCCCGCTGTAGCCTGCAACGCTACCGACAATAGCGATATGACCGGTATGTGCCTTGAGCATCTCAGGAAGTACGAGTGCAACAGCCCTCATTGGGCCTAAAAGGTTTGCGTCGATCGTTTGTTCTGCGGTATCAATGTCAAAGCTGTCTGCACGAAGTGGTACATATACCCCAGATACAAACAGTAATAAATCAATTCCGCCCCATGTCCTTAGAATTGATTGGTAACCATTCTTCAGTTGAGCATCATCAGTTACATCTAATGGCAATACAAGTGATTGCTCTGAGTTTCCGAGGGCTGCTAATGTATTTAAGCGTTCAACTCTTCGACTAGAGAGGGCTACTTTTGCTCCAGCCTTGATCAGTGCTTGAGCACAAGCTTCACCAATTCCACTGGAGGCACCAATGACCCAGACATGTTTCCCAGAAAAATTTGGAATGCCGTTTTGCTTCATGCGCTCAAAGCGTCTGATGATGTATTGACGGATTGATGACTCAGCGTAAATTGCACGACATCAATATTGCGCTCTGCAAATCCAGCGGCGCAATACATGAGATAAAAATTCCAGAGACGGATAAAGGCTTCATCAAAACCTAAACCATGAACTTCATGAAGCTTGTGATTGAAATTGTCTCTCCAAAGGCAAAGTGTTTTAGCGTAGTCAGCCCCAAAAGCAAACTCACCTTCAATCTGCAGTCCAGCCTTAGCGGCGCTTTCCTTAAAGCCAGACCGTGAAGGTAGCATTCCTCCAGGGAAGACGTACTGCTGAATAAAATCAGTATTGTGGCGATAACGCTCAAAGAGTTCTTCAGCGATCACAATGGTTTGAATACAAGCTTTGCCGCCAGCTTTGAGGCATTTAGCAATCGTTTCAAAATACTCTGGCCAATGCTTCTCACCAACCGCTTCAAACATTTCCACGGAGGCAATACCCTCAAATTGTTCTTGGCAATCCCGATAGTCTTGAAGGCGTACTTCAAAAGACTGGGGTTGCGCAACCTGTGATTCAATCTTTTGTAGCCTATCTTCAGCAAATATTTTTTGCTCTGTTGAAAGAGTGAGACCGGTAATTGCAATATTGCTTCGAAGAGCTTCTTCCATAACGCCACCCCAACCACAACCAATTTCTAATATATGGTCACCAGGCTTTGTATCGAGCGATTGGAGAATGCGTCTAATTTTAGCGCGCTGTGCATCAGCAAGAGATTGTTTTTCACCCTCTGAGAACCAGGCGCTGGAGTAACTCATGGTGGGGTCTAGCCACAAAGTGTAAAAAGCATTACCTAAGTCATAGTGGGCATGAATATTCTTACGACTGCCATTTTTACTGTTATCGCGCAACCAATGTCTGATGCGGTACAGAGCGGAGCCATACCAACTTCCATAAATTGCTTTTTCTAGAATCGTACGGTTGCGAATTGCAAGCTCAAGAATCACTTTTAAGTCTGGAGTATCCCACTCACCGCGGATGTAGCTTTCAGCAAAACCAATATCTCCATGGGACAGTACTTGCTTAAACACAGACCAATCCAAAACTTGAATCTCGGCATGCAATGGATCTGATTTATTGCCGAACTCTCTGATGTTGCCATCAGGCAAGGTCATTTTGAGGTGGCCGCTGCTGAGTTGGGATAAGAGACTTAATAGCGTTTCTGTGCCCAGGCGAGATTGACGTGCTTGGGCACGGCTTTGCGGCCTTGCAAAATTAAGACGTGAAAGTAAAGATTGTCCTGGACGATTCATTTGCTAACTTCAAATTCTGGTGGATTGGGCTTGGAGTGAAAGGGTACACCTTTTACCCATAATTTCAATGCTTGCCAATGAATTCGGAAGATTACCCCAAGGCTCATGAGTGGGTAGCGCAAAAACGCCAGCCAAAGCATGGATTGACTCAAGGGGCGGCTACTACCGCTAATACTGGTGTTAATCAGCGGTAGGCCATCCTCGTGGAGCTCAATTCGATAAACAGAGTTATTTCCGCTATTGCTATCTTGGGGGAATAGGAAGCGAAAATGGTAGTTGCCACGCACTTCACAAAATGGCGAAACATAGAAAACTTTTTGGCTACTGAGGGTTTCACCAGAGCGTAGCACCTCACCAGAATTTTTATGCAATAGGTAGCAGTGGCGCTCGCCAAAGGTATTATTTACTTCTGCCAATACAGCTTGTACTTGGCCGTTGGCACGGGTGCATACCCAGAAGCTGACCGGATTAAATACATACCCTAAAACTCTGGGAAATGTTTGTAACCAAATTTCTCCATCAATATTCTGGATTTGGTTTTCTTGCAGAATATTTTCAATCCACTGCAGACTATCTGTTTGTCCTAAACCATGGTCTTTATCAAAGAATGAAAATAATCCTAAGCGATTGTCGTTAAGCCCATATTGACTTAGAAGGTCAGGCTTATGCTTTCTGGCCCGCATTGGAATCGACAATGTGAAAACACCATAGCCAAAGGCATTCTTAGCAGGCCTGAGCCGCCGATGTTTTACAACACCAAAGTTAATCTTTGGCTGATTCATTTATTGGGCATCTTGCTTGGGATGGGCAAGCTGAGGTAAATGAATGCCCTCTATGAGAGCTTCTGCGACTAATTCACCCGACCGTAAGCCGTCTTCATGAAAGCCAAATCCAGTCCAAGCTCCGCAATACCAGATTGATGATGTACCTTGAATGAGTGGTAATTCTTTCTGAGCTTGAATAGCGCTCATATCAAATACTGGATGCGAATAATGAATTTCTTGATGCACCAGTTTTGGGTCCGGTTCTAATGCAGGGTTTAGGCTGACAATAATTGGGGTGTCTTTTAACTGCGCAGGTAGTGGTTGAAGACGGTTAATGAGGTAGTTCACGCTCACATGCTGTTTTGATGTGATGTTCATGCCGGCTTTAGCGGTGTAATTCCAGGCAGCCCAACAACGCTTTGTCTCAGGCAGAAAGCGCTCATCTGTATGGAGAATGGCACGATTTTTTTGGTACGGAATCGCTGCCAAAATATTTTTAGCCTGCTCTTCGATGCCATGCACTAGATTAAGCGTTTGATCGCTATGGCAGGCCATCACAACTTCATCAAAAAAAACAGGTCCAGATTGACTAATGACTTCAATTTGAGATGCACCATCTTGCTTTGCATTGACGCGCACAACGCCTTCGCGCACAAACTTGACTTTCGAGGCCTCTAGAGCGGCAACAATCCTCTTAACGTACTCTCGAGAACCACCTTGAATGGTTAGCCACTGTGGCCGGTTTTGAATTTGTAGCAAACCATGGTTATGACAGAAGCGCACCATCGTTTGAATCGGAAACTCGAGCATCTGCCCAACAGAGCATGACCAGATTGCGCCAATCATTGGTAGAAAATAATTTTCTCTGAAGCTTTGGCTAAATCGATTGCGATCTAAAAACTTAGCAATAGATTCATCGGGCTCTTTGTAAAGATGGCCTGCCTCAATTTGCTGATGAGCTAGGTTGGAGGCTAGGCGATTAAAGCGCAAGATGTCATAAGCCATTCTCCAGAATGAAGGTGATAAAAGGTTTGAACGTTGCCCAAAGAAAGAGTTCAGGTCATTGCCTGCCCATTCAATATTTTGATGGGTATGTTTTTTATCAGATGTATCAATCGATACAGAAAAAGACATTTCAGAAGGCGCTACCGGCGCCCCAATTTCTTCAAAGAGGCGAACTAAACGTGGATAGGTTTTGCGATTGAATACTAAGAAACCAGTATCAACGCCATGAGTGATTTCTTCGCCATTAATATTGCAGTTGAAGTCGACTGTATTGCTATGTCCCCCGATATGATCACCGGCCTCGTATATGGTCAGATCAAATTCAGGATGCTGCCTCAGAGCATAAGCGCATCCAAGACCCGAGATACCAGCACCAATAATGGCAATTCTTTTTTTAATCACGGAGATTTTTCCCCTAAGAGCTTTTCAATCTCAGCGGTGATGCTGCTACTTGTCGGTTTGGTCATGCTGCCATAGGAATCGACCACATTGCCATTTCGATCAATTAAATATTTATAGAAATTCCATTTTGGCGTTGTGCCGGTTTTAGCAATCAACATTTTGAAGAGGGGGTTTGGATTACTTCCTGAAACAGAGCTTTTTGCAAACATCGGAAATTTCACGTCATAAGTATTTTTACAAAAGTCCGCAATCTCTTTATTGCTCCCTGGCTCTTGCTGACCAAAGTCATTAGAAGGAAAGCCTAAAACGACGAGGCCCCGATCTTTGTACTTGGCGTATACCTTTTCTAGGCCGTCATATTGGCTTGTAAACCCGCAAAAGCTGGCGGTATTGACAACTAAGATCACCTTGCCCTGATATTGGCAAAGATTTTGCGGCACCTCATCCTGTAGGCGCAGAAAGGTCTGGGACAACAGGGGGCTGCAGCTAGGAGCAGCATTGACAGTGTGGGCCCCCAATAAAAAGGCAAGTAGGGTAAGAACCCAGGTAAAAACTAGGCGAATTGTCTTGTGGGGCATGTAGCAACTTCTTTTATTGGATCGGCAGGTCTCAAGTCTAAGACATTCTGGCTAATATCGCTCAAAAGTAGCTAAAGCCATTAATATTGAGTCATGACTGCTTTGCTTCCACCTTCTTTTGAGTCTAAGGTCTGCCCTTTAGATCAGCTAACTGCTCGTATTGCAAAACTTCCCAGGCCTCTAGTGTTTACCAATGGGGTATTTGACATACTCCATCGTGGACATGCGAGCTATTTAGCCCAGGCTCGTGCTTTAGGAGCCAGCTTAGTAGTGGGCGTTAATTCAGATGCTTCCGTCAGGATGCTGGGCAAGGGTGATGACAGGCCAATTAATTCTGAAGCAGATCGCCAGGCTTTATTAGCAGCCCTTGAAAGTGTGGATATGGCGGTGCTCTTTACTGAGCAAACACCGGTCAGCCTGATTGAGAAAATCCGTCCCGATATTTATGTCAAGGGCAGTGATTACGAGATTGATGCTCTGGCAGAAACACGTTTGGTGAAGACTTGGGGTGGAAAAGCAATAGCTATTCCGTTTCTATATGAGCGCTCTACCACTAGCCTATTAGGCAAGATCCGCTCTTAAAGATTTTGCAATAGCCAGGCCCAAATACCGCGAAGCACTAAGCCTTCAATGGTTTCGGTTGACTCTACCGCTAATGAAGATTGTGCTTTCAATTTACTCATCTCAGTAGCCAAAATTTTGGCATTGCCACCATCGATCCAAACTCTTTCAATAGGATGATTCATTTGTTTTGCTAATTGAATTGCATATTGAATGGCACCGATTTGTGCAGCATCGCAACCACTAATGATTGCGTTATTCGTAGATAAACCAAAACCATTGCTGGTATCGTCACGAACTGCAAGCGGTAATTGAGCAGTATTTCCTTCCAGACTTTTTTGCATTAATTCAAGTCCAGGCAATATCCATCCGCCGTAGTGAACGCCATTAGAGCCAAGCAAATCAATGGTTGTGGCTGTGCCAGCATTAATGATGAGCGTGTTGGTGTTAGATAGGGCGCGCGCCCCAATCATGGCGGCCCAGCGGTCTGCGCCAAGCTTACTTGGATCTTGGTAGAGAGTGCGTAGGCCGTTGAACTGGCTGTCACCCTTGAGCTGCTTCCAGGATATGTCATTCCATTGCGGAAATAGTGATTGAAGATTTTCAATAACTTCTTTACCAGCAACACAAGCAAGCCCAATAGCATCGGGTTTGGGTAAAGTTTTAGTAATGTAATCTGCAAGCTCAGCTCTATGTTCAGTAGAGGCCAAGGATTTACTGCTGATGGATCCAGAGTAAGCCCACAGTTTTTTTTGTCGATCTGATGGCTGTTGTGTTGATTCAACTGCAGCCCATTTAAGGCGCGTATTACCAACATCAAATAGCAAGTAAAGGCTCATGTTTGTACTCTTAAAGAAATGTCGCCTGCATGGATGGCAATCGTTTGATCAGCTTGTTGCAATAGTAATGCGCCTGTTTGATCTATGCCTTGAGCAATGCCATAGATGGGTTCCTTTCCCGCACCAGATACACATACGGTCTGACCTAGATAGGCATCCCACGTTTTCCATTGCTCTTGATAGCTTCCAAAACCATACTGATCAAATTCACTCAGATGATGTTCTAGAGAGGCAATCAGTTTTAGCCAGAGGTATTCCACATCAGGCAGGATTGCTTGCGACGGAAGAAATTGATCAAGGGTAGCAACCTTTAAGCCTGATTGACCTCCTAAACTACTTTCAATTTGCTCAGCATTGCGTAAGTTCATGCCAATACCAATGATCATCCAAGTTGGATCATCCGTCTTTACTTGACCACCTTCTATTAAGATGCCGCCAAGTTTTGCGTTATTCAGCAGTAGATCATTAGGCCACTTCAGGCGCAGACCTGTTTGGTAGAGCATGGCTTTATCTAAATCACATGCTTGTGCGATTCCAGCAATCACTGCCAACCCTACTAAGAGACTAAGCCCGGTCAGTTCAGCAGGCTTTCTTTTGAATGGAAACGCCAATGAAAAACAGAGCGAGTCTTCTGGATTGGCTACCCAAGTGCGCCCAGCTCTGCCCTTACCAGCAGTTTGTTTGTGGGCAATGCGCGCTACCGGGTCAATGAGTTCCCCAGCACGCCAGCGCTCTAAAAGATCATCATTGGTAGATTTAGTTTGGGCAACGCGTTCGAGGATGCAATTGGCAGTCATTTCGCCATTGTAGAAAGGTCTGCCCTAGAATTGTGGGATGGATCAAAAAGACCAGCGTCCCTATAAGCTTGTATGGCCTCTACAGGCCATGCCTTTGGCTAGGGCAATGAGCCTGAGCTATGCGCTACTGATTATCTATGTCAGCTTAAATCCTTTTGATTTTGATTTCCGCAACGGTATTGATGCTTCGGACTGGATTCAGGCACCGCTTCCTCGCTTTATTACCCTATTTGACGTTTCTATCAATATCCTGGCATACATTCCTTTTGGGTTTTTACTGGTTTTTGCTGCTTATCCCCGTTGGCGTAATTTTGTGGCATTAAGTATCGCCTTAGCACTTAGTGCTCTGCTTGCATTGACTGTCGAAACGCTCCAGTCCTGGCTACCAACCCGCATCCCTAGTCAGATGGATTGGTGGGCAAATTTATTAGGGGGTTTATTGGGGGGTTTATTGGCGATTCCTCTGGGGCCACAATGGCTATCAGGCAGCGTCATCCGTCGTCGCTTTGATCAATGGTTTGGTCTTAACTGGGCTGCATGCGCACTTTTTTTATTATTTCCATGGTCGCAAATTTATCCCCAAAGTTCATGGCTGGGTACTGGGGTATGGGGCCATGCTATTTTTGGTTCGATTGATTGGGGAACCTTAGTCATTAATCATATAGCTCAAGAAACTGTGATTACTGCGCTCTGTTGGCTTGGCGTTGCTCTGTTACTTTCCTCAGGCTTGCGTACTAAGGCTCCGCAGTGGCGAATTCTCAATGGATTACTCTGCTTAACTGTGGTGATGAAAACTTTTTTTACCGCTCTTCAGTTCGGTGGAGAGTTTAGCTTGATATGGCTAACAGCCGGAGCCCTTTGGGGAATGTTATTAGCAAGCATTTTATTGAGGTGGGCTTTAAGCCTTAATCAAAAAAGAAGACTTTACTTGGCATTGTTTTGTTTAGTCACTGCCACTATTGCTATTAATGTCTTGCCCGATAATCCCTATTTCATCTTGAGCTTACGGCATTGGTATCAGGGGCGCTTACTGCACTTTAATGAGTTAATGAAATGGGTATCGGTGGTATGGTTACCAATTGCCTTAGTTTGGATGATCTATAACGCGGCTGAACTAAAACCGAAACATTGACGAATATAATTTTCCTATGAGCTTTTCACATCACCTTTTTTTCTGTTTAAACCAACGCAGTAATGGCGAAGATTGCTGCGATCGTCATAATGCATTTGCATTATTTGAGTATGCAAAAAAAAGAGTCAAAGAGCTTGGACTCGCCGGACCTGAAAAGATTCGTGTGAATAAAGCAGGATGCTTGGATCGTTGTGCTGATGGCCCTGTGATGGTAGTCTACCCAGAAGGTGTTTGGTACACCTTAGTGGATCAAGATGATGTTGAAGAAATTATTCAATCACATTTAATTGCCGGCCACCCAGTTGAGCGCTTGCAGTTGTCATAGCTACTTGAAAGTTTTCTAATGAACGGCCGTACAAAAGTAATTCACATTGAAGGCATAGTTGGTGCGATGGAAATGTCTATCGATCTACCAGATGAATTAAAAAGTGACCTCTCTTTTGCAGTCCGCGGCTTGGCATTGGTTGCGCACCCTCATCCACTGATGGGCGGCACAATGGATAACAAAGTAGCGCAGACCATGGCACGTGCTTTCAATCAACTGGGTTATGTCAGCGTGCGCCCTAATTTTCGGGGTGTAGGCGGTACTGCTGGCGTGCATGATGAAGGTGTTGGCGAGTTGGAGGATCTATTGCATGTCACCGATTGGATGCGCACCCCTCCAAGTTGGTCTGAATTTGAGGCTACTGCCAATCAAGCCTGGGTTTCAAGCGCAAACACTTTACCGCTGGCAGTTTCTGGATTCTCTTTCGGTAGCTTTGTTGGTAGTCACTTGGTCCAACGACTTGTTGATCTTGGCCGCCCTGCAGAACGCTTGGTGATGGTGGGGAGTGCTGCAGGTAAATGGACGCTAGCCCCAGTACCAGCAGACACTATCCTCATTCATGGAGAGTTAGATGAAACCATTCCCTTGATTAATGTTTTGGACTGGGCGCGTCCACAAGAGCTTACTGTACAAGTAGTTCCTGGGGCAGATCACTTCTTTCATCGTAGATTACATTGCATTCGTAACATCATTACTGGCGCCTGGTTGGGCATGCCAGATCACCGTAAGCAATAAGAAAAATCAGAGAGTTATATGGCCGAAGAAAAATCACTCATCGAATATCCTTCCCCATTTCCGATTAAGGTGATGGGCAAAGCTAATCCAGAATATCTGCCAGCAATCATTCATATTGCAAAACAATTTGATCCAACATTTGATGAGACTAAGGTTGAGCAACGACCGTCTAAGGATGGTAACTACCTAGGCATTACCTTGCCAATTACAGCTACAAGTCGTGAGCAGCTAGATGAGCTATATAGAACCTTATCTACCCATCCGCTAGTTAGTGTTGTTCTGTAATTTATTGTCATGCCTGCTTTAATAAAGCATCTTGGTTTAGTAGATTACGTCTCTACCTATGAGTCGATGCGACTGTTTACTCAGGGGCGAGATAGCGCAACACCTGATGAGATTTGGATTTTAGAGCATCTACCCGTGTTTACCTTAGGGCTTGCGGGTGATGCTAGTAATTTGCATTCGCCTAGCAATCAAATTCCGCTAGTGCAAGTTGATCGTGGTGGCGAGATTACTTATCACGGACCTGGTCAAATCGTGATCTATCTTTTGCTTGATCTCAAGCGCCTAGGCATCTTTGTAAAAGAATTGGTCTCTCGCATTGAGCAAGCGCTCATCGACACCTTGTCAGATTTTGGAATTAAGGCAGAAAGACATCCAGGAGCACCCGGTATTTATGTTTCGGAACAGTCTGGGGTGCCATTAGAGTGGGTTGGGGCAAAGGTAGCTGCCTTGGGTCTTAAAGTCTCTAAAAGCTGCTCCTATCATGGTCTAGCGCTTAATGTGGCAACCGATCTTGAGGCTTTTGGCCGTATCCACCCTTGCGGCTATGAGGGCTTAAAGACGGTTGATATGCAAACCCTTGGGATAAAGGACAATGGAGACACTATTAGCCAAAGGCTTTTAGAGCATTTACAAAAGCAACTGATGTCACATGACCACCAATAAGACCGATACCAAGACGACTAT
This sequence comes from Polynucleobacter sp. UB-Piko-W3, assembly GCF_018881635.1. GTDB lineage: Bacteria > Pseudomonadota > Gammaproteobacteria > Burkholderiales > Burkholderiaceae > Polynucleobacter. The sequence continues at coordinate 1,571,665 of NZ_JACVPY010000002.1, read as the reverse complement.
AGAGCTTCGTCAAGACCTCAGCTACGATGCAACTCGTAAACAAAAGTCGAGTGAGAAGACTGCGCGCATTCCGATCAAGATCATTCCGCTAGCAGAGGTTCTGAAAAAGCCAGACTGGATTCGGGTAAAGGCTGCCTCTGGAAATTCTCGCTTTAACGAGATCAAAAAGATCCTCCGGGAAAATGAATTGGTTACTGTTTGTGAAGAGGCAAGTTGCCCCAATATTGGCGAGTGTTTTGGTAAAGGCACCGCTACCTTCATGATCATGGGCGATAAGTGCACCCGTCGTTGCCCTTTCTGTGATGTGGGCCACGGTAGACCAGATCCACTGGATCAAAAAGAGCCGGCTAACTTAGCACGCACTATTGCGGCGCTGAAATTAAATTATGTAGTGATTACTAGCGTCGATCGCGATGACTTGCGCGACGGTGGCGCAATGCATTACGTCGATTGCATTTCTCAATCACGCGACCTCTCTCCTAGTACCCGTATTGAAGTTCTAGTTCCCGACTTCCGTGGGCGCTTAGATAAAGCCTTAGATATTTTTACTGAGCATGCGCCCAATGGTTTGCCAGATGTGATGAACCATAATTTAGAAACCGTGCCGCGTCTGTATAAGGAAGCCAGACCAGGCGCTGATTATCTGCACTCCTTAAAGCTTTTGAAAGACTTCAAAGAGCGCTTTCCCCATATTCCAACCAAGAGTGGTTTGATGGTCGGTCTTGGTGAAACAGACGAAGAAATTCTAGAGGTGATGCGCGATATGCGTGAGCACAATATCGATATGCTTACCATTGGTCAGTACCTTGCTCCATCAGGCCACCACCTTCCAGTGAGGCGCTATGTACATCCTGATGTTTTCAAGATGTTTGAAGAAAAGGCATACTCTATGGGCTTCTCCCATGCCGCAGTTGGTGCAATGGTGCGCTCTAGCTATCACGCAGATGAACAAGCTCATGGAGCAGGTATTGTTTAGAGCCTGCAAGGCTGGTTTACTGCTGGCGGGATTAATTCTTCTAATAGCCTGTAGCCCCAAGTTAGATTGGCGCACAGTGCAATCACCCCAAGAGAGATATACCGCTTTATTTCCAGGCAAGCCCGATAAATTAGAGCGCCGCATTCCTTATCAAGAGCAAGAGCTTCAACAAACGCTCGAGGCGGTAAAAATCGATAATGACATTTACTCTATTAGCTCGATACAAGTATCAGCTAATCAAGCCGCAGCAACAGAGAAAATTATTAGACAGTTAAAAGATAATTTACTTGAGAGGGCAAAAGTCTCTGGTGGTATGGTGGCTGAAGAGGTAGCAACATACCAGACTAGCAATCGTCAACGACTACCAACGATAGATTACTTCATCGCCTTTAAATCAAATGGTAAAGCGCAGCAACAAATGAAAGTACGCTGGATCACAAGGCAAGCCAGTAATGGAGATGCGTGGATTTATCAAATATCGGTACTGCATGTAAACGCTAATACTGATGATGCAAAAACACTGCTATCTAAAGAAGAGTATGCAAACTTCTTTAATGAGTTTTTTCCAGAGTAGCAACCTTAGCTTCAAGTGCCTCTAACTTTTCTCTAGTCTTTGCAAGAACTTTAGTTTGTAACTCAAACTCTTCACGAGTAACCAAATCCATTTTCTGAAAACCTTGGTTCATCATTGCGCGAACATTTTTTTCAATCTCTTGCGCTGGTGAATTCCGAATAGCGTCGCCCACTTTGTTTTGCATATCACTGGCGATACGTTGAATTTGCTCGAGGATTTCGCCTGGCTTTTGCATGATAGGGTTCGCAGTTCTATGAAAAGTTGCATAAAAGATACATATTGATATTTTATGTTGGGTAGCTAGAAATGGGCAAAAAGCCTAAAAAAAGCCTGAAAAGCTCAAAATTCACGCACATGGTGCAATATTAAGCACCAAAAAAGTGCAGGTGCCTTATTTCGGGGATTTGCGACAAATCTATGAATGCCCAACCCATCAATATCGCTTCATGCATTAAGCATTCACCCCATTTTTTATTACAACCAGTAAGGAGTAACACATGAAAACTTTGCAAAAATCAGCGATCGCGCTAGCAGCATCAAGCTTGTTGGCTACTACCGCTTTTGCACAAACAGCCCCTGCAGCAGAGGCTCCAGAAGCTAGCCCGATTACAGCTAACGTGACCGTAGTCAACGACTATCGTTACCGTGGTATCAGCCAGTCAAACTTTAAGCCAGCGATTCAAGGTGGCTTTGACTACGCTCACGAGAGTGGTGTCTACATTGGTAACTGGAACAGCTCGATTAGCTGGATTGGCGATGCTTATGGTCCTAATGGCGGTAATTCTGGAAAGGGTTCCACCATCGGTCAGGTAAGCGCACCAATCGAAATGGATTTTTATGCTGGTATTAAGAAAGAGTTGATTGGAGAAGGTTTTGCATCAGACTTAGGTGTCTTGCAGTACTACTACCCAACTTCAGGTATTCCCAATACCAATGGTTACTTTGCCAATCCGAATACAACAGAAATCTATGTAGCGCAGAACTTTACATTCGGTCCTGTAACTGGTTTTGCTAAGTTTTCTTATGCTGTTTCACCATTATTTGGAAATATAAACTCAACTGGCTCTTACTACCCAGATCTAACAATGAACTATGACACTGGTTTTTGGGGTTTAGCTCTTAATGGACACGTAGGCTATCAATATGTCGCTGGTAGTCAAAAGGCTGGCACGACCAATTGGCAGGGAACTCAGTATCAGTCAGGAAGTTCAACAGGCGCTATTAGCAATAGCACCCTATATTCATATACCGACTGGAAGTTGGGTGTGACTAAAGACTTTGGTGGTGGCTTATCTGCTTCAGCGGCTTATGTAGGTACAACCGCTGCAACAGTTAAGGGTTCATATGCTTATTCAAGCCCAAATGGAAGCAACCTCGGAAAAGCTGGCGCTGTTGTATCGCTTACCAAAACTTTCTAATTTCCACCTCTAAACGGAGAAACATATGAAATTAATTACCGCAATCATCAAGCCCTTCAAGCTTGACGAAGTGCGCGAAGCTCTCTCGGAAGTGGGAGTTTCGGGCATTACCGTCACTGAAGTTAAAGGCTTTGGCCGTCAAAAAGGACACACTGAGTTGTATCGCGGTGCTGAGTATGTGGTCGACTTTTTGCCGAAGGTAAAAATTGAAGCTGCTGTTGAAGATGGCATTTTAGAGCGTGCTATTGAAGCAATTGAAAAATCTGCACGTACGGGCAAGATTGGTGATGGCAAGATTTTTGTCACTTCAGTTGAGCACGTCATTCGTATTCGCACCGGTGAAACCGGCGCGTCAGCACTTTAAAGAGAGGTTCAAAATGTTAACTTGGATGAAACGACTCGTTGCTGGCGGTGCTATGGCCTTGGCCATTGGCGCTACTGGTGTGATTGTGACTTCGCCAGCGTATGCTGCTGACGAAGCTAAAAAGCCAGCAGTAACTGCTCCAGCTGCAACCCCTGCTGCTGCAGAACCTGCGCCCGTTCTTTGCTCTGAAAAGTGTAATAAAGCGGATACCGTTTGGATGATGGTATGTACAGCATTAGTACTGTTAATGACACTTCCTGGTTTGGCTTTGTTCTACGGCGGCTTAACGCGTAGCAAAAATATTCTGTCGATCTGCATGCAGTGTTTCATGGTCTTCTCTTTGATTACTGTGCTCTGGGCCATTTATGGCTATAGCTTTGCATTCACGGAAGGTAGCTCATTTATTGGTGGACTTGATCGCTTGTTCTTGGGCGGTATGAATCCAGATTCAGTAGCAGCAACCTTTAGTAAAGGTGTTGTGATTCCTGAATTTATATTCATGGCTTTCCAAGCAGTGTTCGCAACTATTACTTGCTGCTTGATCATTGGTGCTTTTGCAGAGCGCGCTAAGTTTTCTGCAATCCTGATATTCATGATCATTTGGTTCACATTTAGCTACTTGCCAATCGCTCACATGGTTTGGTTCTGGCCTGGTCCTGACGACATCAAAGATGCTGCATCCCTTGAGGCTATTACTGCTCGTGCTGGCTGGTTATGGCAAAAAGGTGTGCTCGACTTTGCTGGCGGTACCGTTGTTCACATCAATGCTGCTATCGCTGGCTTGGTAGGTTCCTACGTTATCGGCAAGCGTATTGGCTACGGCAAAGAAGCAATGAAGCCACATAACTTAGTTTATGTAATGACTGGTGCCGCACTCTTGTGGTTCGGTTGGTTTGGTTTCAATGCCGGCTCAGCACTCGAAGCAAACGGAAGCGCAGGATTAGCTTTTGTAAATACTTATTTAGCAACTGCTGCTGCTGTATTGAGCTGGTCGGTTGCTGAGTGGGTTCTGAAAGGTAAGCCTTCTATGTTGGGCGCTGCCTCTGGTTGTGTAGCAGGTTTAGTTGCCATTACTCCAGCCGCTGGTTTTGCTGGCCCAATGGGCTCCATCGCAATCGGTTTGTTTGCCGGTGTTGCTTGCCTCTGGGGTGTTACAGGTCTCAAGAAGATGTTGGGTTCTGATGACAGCTTAGATGTATTCGGTGTTCACGGCGTTGGCGGTATTTCCGGTGCTTTATTGACTGGCGTATTCGCTGATCCTGCATTGGGCGGTTCCGGTATCTGGGACTATGTAGCTAATGCTGTTGCTCCTGATTACTCCATTGCTAGCCAATTATGGATTCAGGCTCAAGGCGTGATTACTACCCTGATTTGGTCAGGCGTGGTCTCTTACATTGCATTCAAATTGATCGATATGGTGATTGGTTTACGTGTGAAGGAAGAAGAAGAGCGCGAAGGCTTGGATATCAGCTCACATGGCGAGGCTGCCTACGAGTCTTAATCTATAGATTTACCCCTCACTGGGCAGCTTTCATATGCCGCCTAGTTTTTAAGCGCGGGATCCTAGGATCCCGCGTCTTTCTTTTAATAATCTTACAATGGTGGAATGGTTCCACATCTCATCACTGCCTTAAGCGGTCCTTTGCTCGAATTAGAGTCAAAGGTTCTTGAAGCGACCCCAACCATCGAGCGTTGGTTTAGGTTGGAATGGCAAGAACATACCCCGCCGTTCTATTGCTCGGTTGATTTACGTAACTCAGGCTTTAAGCTGGCCCCGGTTGATACCAATCTTTTCCCAGGCGGCTTTAATAATCTTTCTACTCAGATGCTGCCTTTGGCAGTTCAGGCCGCAATGGCCGCAATTGAGAAGATTTGTCCAGAAGCTAAAAATCTATTATTAATTCCAGAGCGTCACACTCGCAATACTTTCTATTTGCAAAATATTGCGCGTCTTTCATCTATCTTGCGTCAAGCTGGTCTGAATGTTCGCTTGGGTACTTTCTCAGAAGAAATTAAAAAACCGACATGGATTGAGTTGCCAGATGGCAATCGTCTATTGATGGAGCCCCTCTCTCGTTTGGGTTTGAAAAAGCAACGTTTGGGTTTGAAAGATTTTGATCCATGCTCCATTCTCTTGAATAATGATTTATCTGCTGGCATTCCACCAATTCTAGAAAACTTGCACGAGCAATATCTATTGCCCGGCTTGCATGCTGGTTGGCATATCCGTCGTAAGTCGAATCACTTCGCAGCTTATGAAGAGGTAGCTAAGAAGTTTGCTAAGGTGGTAGATATCGATCCTTGGATGATTAATCCTTACTTTACAAGTTGCTCTAATGTAAATTTTCATGAGCGCAAAGGTGAGGAAGAACTACAGACTGCAGTAGAGCAAATCCTCAAAAAGACAGCCAAAAAATATCGTGAATATGGTATCAAAGACAAGCCATATGTTGTTGTAAAGGCAGACGCTGGTACCTATGGAATGGGCATTATGGTAGTTAATGATCCCTCCCAGCTCAAAGACTTGAACCGTAAAGACCGTAACAAGATGAGTGTGGTTAAAGAAGGTTTAGCTGTCAGCGATGTATTGATTCAAGAGGGCGTATATACCTTTGAGAAGGTCAACGAGGCAGTAGCAGAGCCGGTTGTATACATGATTGATCGCTATGTGATTGGAGGCTTCTATCGTGTTCATACGGATCGTGGCCCCGATGAAAATCTGAATGCACCTGGCATGCATTTTGTACCACTCGCTTTTGAGCAGAACTCAATGCCCGACATGAGTGCCAAGCCAGGTAGTGCAGCCCCAAATCGTTTCTACTTATATGGGGTAGTTGCACGCCTAGCATTGTTAGCGGCTTCATTAGAGCTTGAGCGGTCTGATCCTGATGCTGAAGCGGATTAACTAATCCGAAAGAATATGGACTTTCTATTTATTGCCGATCCTCTCGAATCTTTTAAAGTAAAAAAAGATTCTACTTTGGCAATAATGCGTGCTACTCAAGAAGCGGGTCATCATTTATGGTTTTGTCAGAGCCGTAATATTTTGTGGAGAGATGATCTCGTTGTTGCAGATTGTCAAACCCTTGTAATTAAGCCGAGCTCTACTTCTTGGTTTGAACTTGGTTCAATCGAGTCACGTTCCTTGAAGTCATTTTCTGCAGCATGCATGCGCACTGATCCACCATTTGATATTGAGTACCTTAATACCACTTGGTTGTTATCTGCCGCAGTTCGTCAGGGTGCAAAAGTATTGAATGATCCTGCCGCCGTTCGTGATCATTCAGAAAAACTCTCGATTACTGAGTTTGCAGAGCTGATTCCACCAACGCTAGTTACGCGTGAGCTCAGTGCAGTTGAAAAGTTTCATCAAACACATCGCGATATCGTTATTAAGCCTTTAGATGGTATGGGCGGAATGGGTATTTTCCGGGTTGGGTCAGATGGCTTAAATTTAGCCAGTATTGTTGAGACGCTTGGTGAAAATGGCGCCAGAACCCTGATGGTACAGCGCTTTTTGCCAGAAATAGCACAAGGTGATAAACGGGTTTTACTGATTGGCGGTGAGGTGGTGCCTTTTAGTTTGGCACGCATTCCCCAGGGCAATGAGATTCGCGGAAATTTAGCGGCTGGTGGTAAAGGTGTGGCAATGCCATTGACTGAAGTTGAGAGGAAGATTGCAGAAAGACTTGCGCCTATTCTTAATCAGCGTGGTTTATTCTTGGTTGGACTAGACTTAATTGGTGGTTACCTTACAGAAATTAATGTTACTAGCCCCACTTGTTTTGTTGAAATTACCGAGCAAAGTGGGTTTGATGTTTCACAGTTTTTCTTAAAAGCACTAGAGAAGGAATTGTCATAACATGGTTGGAATTGTCATTGTTGCCCATACGCCTGTTGCTAGCGCAATGCTGGGATTTGCTGAACACACCTACGGCGCTTCGCCAGAGCGTGTGAGGGCAGTAGATATCCCTGCCTATGAGGACATTAAGGCCAGTTTTGATCGAGTCATGAAAGCAGCCTATGCTGTAAATACTGGTAACGGCGTTCTTATTTTGACGGATGTGATGGGCGCAACACCAGCTAATGTAGCCTCTAAGTTAGAAGCCCTTGGCCCTTTATCGGGGTTAAGCGCGCCAGTTGTTGTGCTTGCAGGATTAAATCTCCCTATGCTAATGCGTTGCATTACGCATCGCGGAGAGAACTTGGAGGATCTGGCTCAAAAAGCTCTTGCTGGCGGCCAAAACGGAATCTTGCGGCTTGGTGCAAAAGTTGCAGAACAATAATTGAGGAGTTCTATACGCAATGCCAGTAGCTGAAATTGAGATCATTAACAAATTAGGTTTACATGCTAGGGCCTCTGCCAAGCTTTCTCAATTGGCCGCCCAATTTCCATGTGAAATACTGTTGTCACGCAATGGACGCCAAATCAATGCTAAGAGCATTATGGGAGTCATGATGTTGGCGGCTGGCATTGGCAGCACAGTAATACTCGAGACTGTTGGTGATCAGGCTGATGAGGCGATGCAGGCTTTGACAGAATTAATTAATAACCGCTTTGGTGAAGGCGAATAAGCATGACTTTTGCGTTACACGGAATTCCGGTATCCAAAGGCATTGCCATCGGCAAGGCGGTACTGATTTCGCGTGCAGCACTAGAGGTTAGTCATTATCTAGTTGAGCCTGGAAAGGAAGAGGCTGAGGGGCAGAAATTATTAGATGCTTTTGAGCAAGTTCGCCAAGAGCTTAATCAACTTCGCAAAGGCTTGCCCAAAGATGCACCCCAAGAGATGGCTGCTTTCTTGGATGTTCATGGGATGATCCTTGCTGATCCTGCTTTAACTGAAAAGCCAATAAAGTTAATTCGCTCACAACGCATGAATGCTGCTTGGGCTTTAACAACTGAATTAAATGACTTGTTAGAGCAGTTTGCGGATATTGAAGATCCTTATTTAAAAGAGCGCGCTAGTGATATTCGACAAGTAGCTGAGCGTGTTGTGAAAGCCTTAAATGCTCAGAAAAAGGATTCGCTAGGTAGCGCTGACATCATGTCGTCTGGTAATCTTGGTGTTGATTCTATTATCGTGGCTCACGATATTGCCCCCCACGATATGTTGCGCTTCAAGGACTCTGCTTTTACGGGATTTGTAACAGACCTCGGTGGCAAGACATCTCATACTGCTATTGTGGCGCGCAGTATGGAAATTCCTGCTGTGGTGGGAGTCCGCCATGCTAGCGAAATGATTCGTCATGGCGATTGGTTGGTCTTAGATGGTGAACAAGGCGTCGTAGTCGTTGCTCCAGACGAGAATCTCCTTGAGGAATACCGCAAGCTACAAACTCTGGATTTAAAAGAGACTCGTAAGCTAAAGCAACTCAAACATAGTAAAACTGAAACAGCTGATCGCGTTGCGATTGAATTGTCTGCCAATATTGAATTACCGGAGGATGCGGTTCAGGCATTGAAATTAGGCGCTGTAGGGGTTGGTTTATTCCGCTCTGAGTTTCTATTTATGGATCGTAAGCAGGCACTGCCAGACGAAGAGCAACAATTTTTAGAGTACCGCCGCGTGGTAGATTTGATGCATGGTTTGCCTGTCAACATTAGAACAATTGACGTGGGTGCTGATAAAGCGTTGGGCGCTGGCGGCAGCGACGTCTCTCAAACTGGTGTATCACCATTGGGCTTACGGGCGATTCGCTGGTCTTTAACAGAACCAGAAATATTTTTAACTCAGTTGCGAGCAATTTTGCGGGCTTCCGCATACGGCCAGGCTCGTATCATGATTCCGATGTTGGCTCATGCCAAAGAAATTGATGAAACCTTCCGTTTGATTGAAAAAGCAAAGCAGCAGTTACATCAACGTGGTCAGGCATTTAATCCCAATATTCAAGTGGGTGCCATGATTGAAATTCCAGCCGCCGCTCTCGTCCTACCTCTGTTTATCAATCGCTTTGATTTTTTATCAATTGGTACGAACGATTTAATTCAGTACACCTTAGCAATTGATCGCGCGGATCATGCCGTGGCTCACTTATATGATCCATTGCATCCAGCAATTTTGCATTTGCTTGCAAATATTATTGACCAAGCGAAACGTGCAAATGTCCCAATTGCGGTATGTGGCGAGATGGCTGGCGATCCCTCCCTAACCAGGTTATTGCTTGGTATGGGGTTGACTGACTTCTCGATGCACTTCAGTCAGCTCTTATTGGTCAAGCGCGAGATACTAAAGGCAAATGTAGGCTTGTTAAAGTCCCGTCTCCCCAGAGTCCTAAAGGCTTATGAGCCCGATGAGCAAGCTAAAGCCCTAGAGCGTTTAATGGCTTAATGCACTTTGCTGCAAACCGAACACTCGGGATTGCGAGAGATTTTGAATTCATCTATCTGGGTAGTGCGAGCATTCCAAAGCATCATACGGCCTACTAAGGGATCCCCAAAACCAATCAGTACTTGTATTGCTTGTGCCGCTTGCATGGCACCAATAATGCCTACCAGTGGAGAAAAGATTCCCATTGAAGAGCAGCTGACTTCTTCAAAATTTTCATCGGGCGAGAAGATACAGGCATAGCAAGGCGATATTGAATTGCGTGGGTCAAAAACGCTGATCTGACCATCAAAGCGGAGAGCTGAGCCAGAAACTAATGGAACCTGATGCTTCACGCAGCTCGCATTAATTAAATGGCGGCTTGTAAAGTTATCGGTGCAATCTAAAACAATATCAACGCTAGGAAGTAACTCATCTAGAAGTGCTGTTGTTGCTTTACCCTCAACAGTTTCAATCTGAATACCCGCATTGAGCTGTGATAAAAATTGCTTTCCAGAACTGACCTTGCTCTTACCAATACTTTTCTCGCTGTGCATGATTTGGCGCTGTAGATTAGTCAGCTCAACTTGGTCGTGGTCCATCAGCGTAATGTGGCCAATACCAGCAGCAGTGAGGTAGGGGGCTGCTGCACTTCCCAGGCCGCCAGCACCAATAACTAGGACGTGAGAGCTTAAGAGCTTTTCTTGGCCTGCAACATCAATTTCTTCAAGGAGTAAGTGCCTTGAGTAGCGAAGTAACTGCTCATCATTCATGTGCAGACCAGTAAATTACTCAAGCTTAGATGAAGAGCGCTTCACCGGCTGACCATTAATAAATGCAAGTGCCTGTGACAGCATGAAGTCATCTGCGCTACCAAGCTCAGGCGGCTTCTTGTTCTTATCCTTTTCTTTTTCTTCGGCAGTTTTCTTTGCATTCTTTTCTTCAATGCGTTGTAACTCTTCAAGGCGACGCTTCTCCCGATCTTTAATGAGCTTATCTTCCGCTGATTGTTTATTACGCAGATGTTTTTCACTATCGATTTCACGGGTGATCAATACATCGTCTGGATCGCCATCTTTATTTTGATCAACCGGGATATCAGGTTTAACGCCAAATGCCTGAATCGATTTTCCGCTCGGCGTGTAGTAATAAGCGGTGGTGATCTTTAGTGCAGAATCATTTGTTAGTGGGCGTACGGTTTGTACGGAACCTTTACCAAAGGTCGTCTTACCAATAATAGTTGCGCGTTTATAGTCTTGTAGGGCACCCGCAACAATCTCAGAAGCAGAAGCCGAATAGGCATTGACCAACACAACCATTGGTAATTTTTTGAAAATCTCTGGTACACCTGCCAATGGGTCGCCAGGCTCGCTGAGGCGGTACATCGCTGGTGTGGCATTAAATACTTGTTTAGAATCCGGTGCCTGGCCTTTGGTAGAAACTACCACTACATCGGCTGGCAAGAAGGCCGCAGCAACGCCAACTGCGCCTTGCAGGAGGCCGCCGCCATTGTTTCGTAGATCAAGAATGATGCCCTTGAGCTTTGGGTTTTGATTGGCAAGGTCCGTTAACTTTTTAGCAAGATCAGGAACAGTACGTTCTTGAAAGCTAGTTACCCGAACCCATGCGATATCGTTATCGAGAATCTTTGCTTTAACAGATTGCACTTTAATTTCTGCGCGAGTGATGGTGACTGGAAAGCTCCGCTCTTCACTCTTGCGATATACGGTTAATGTAATTTTAGTGCCAGGCGTACCGCGCATCGTGCGGACTGCTTTATCAAGTGACATGCCGCGTACTGGCTTATCGTCTAAGCGAGTAATTAAATCACCTGCTTGTAACCCAGCACGTGCAGCAGGACTATCTTCAATTGGATTCAGAACCTTAACAACACCATCCTCGGAGGTAATCTCAATTCCAAGGCCGGCAAATTTTCCTGAGGTTGCTTCTTGCATTTCAGAAAAATCTTTTTTGTCGAGAAAGGTTGAATGTGGATCAAGGCTGCTGACCATACCTTTGACAGCATCAGTTAAGAGTTGCTTATCTTCAATTGGTTCAACGTATTCACGCTTGATTTGTGCAAAGACATTTGAGAGCGTACGTAGTTCATCGAGCGGTAGCTGAGCACCTTGCTGGGCGGTTGCTGACAGTTGAATGGTTGCTGCTATACCAGCAATCAAACCAACTGAGATGAGAGCAAAATTCTTTAGAAATTGGCGCATATTTCTTTTTAATCCTAGTTCAGATAAAAGTGTTGAATGGGTTTGAGATTGTCATCAAGCTCATACACAAGGGGTACGCCATTAGGAACATTCACTTCCATAATGGCTTCGTCAGACATTTGATCTAAGTATTTAATGAGAGAGCGAATGCTATTACCATGCGCGACTATCAGTACGCGTTTACCAGCTTTAAGCGCTGGCGCAATGGATTCATTCCACAAAGGAATTACGCGCTCGACATTATCTTTGAGGCACTCGCCCAAAGGAATATCAGCAGCATTCAGTTTTGAATAGCGTTGATCATTTTTAGGATTGAGCTCATTGCCAGGCTCTAGTAATGGAGGGCGCACATCATATGAGCGACGCCAGATATGGACTTGTTCGTCACCATACTTAGCAGCAGTTTCTGCTTTATTAAGACCGGTGAGGGCGCCGTAATGCCGCTCATTTAATCGCCAGCTATGGACTACGGGCAGCCACATTAAATCCATAGCATCTTGAATGTGCCAAAGTGTACGAATAGCACGTCTTAAAACTGAGGTGTAGGCCACGTCAAATTCATAGCCTGCTTTTTTGAGACTTTCCCCAGCTGACATGGCTTGTTCGGCCCCTTTTGGGGTTAAGTCAACGTCTGCCCAGCCAGTGAAGCGATTTTCAAGGTTCCAGGTGGATTCACCATGACGAATAAGGACAAGTTGTTTCATAGAGCCATTCTATAATCCGGTGATGAACTTTCTTACTCAAATTGATAATTTAGCGCTGATTGCCCTCCTGTTAGTTTCGGGCACTGCGCTCTTCATGCCTACATTATCTACGCTTATTGGCGGAAAAGGCTTGTCGCCTACTGAGGCCACTATTTGGATTAATCGTCGCAAGGCCCATGTTTTGGATCTGCGCCCTGAAGCGGCTTATAAAGCGGGGCGATTACCGGGGGCTAAATTGATTAACCCAGCTGATATTTCAGCAGCGATTGAGAAGCTGAAATTAGACCGTAAGCACCCAGTGGTGCTTGTATGCGAAACCGGTGCCCACTCTCGCAAGGCGATTAATGAGGTTAAGAAACTCGGTTTTGAGGAAATCGGAACCCTAGACGGTGGCGTTCAAGCCTGGAAACAAGCCGCTCTTCCATTAGTGAAGCAATAGATCTATGCCTCAAGTTCTCATGTATAGCACCCAAGTTTGTCCATATTGCGTAATGGCTGAAAAACTATTGCTCAAAAAAGGGGTCGGCAATTTAGAAAAGATTTTGATTGATCGTGATCCGGCACAGCGTGAGCTGATGATGACTCGCACGGGGCGTCGTACGGTTCCCCAAATTTATATCGGTGAGACCCACGTTGGTGGGTACGATGATCTCGTGGCTTTAGATCGCGCAGGCAAGCTCGATCCTTTATTGGTTTAATGTATTTATTTGTCAAGAAAGATAGCAATGACTGAACAACCTTCCGCACCTCAAGCAGAGGCTGATAACTCAAAAGAGCCTAGATTTGCAATTCAGCGCATTTATCTTAAGGATTTGTCCTTAGAACAGCCCAATGCACCACAGATTTTGTCAGTCGCTGCTGAGCCTCAAGTACAAGTAGAGATTGATATTGGGGTTACTCCATTAAGTGATGATATTTTTGAGGTGGCGATTATTTCTACTGTGACTGCAAAAGTGGATTCAAAAGTTTTGTTTTTAGTTGAGGCTAAGCAAGCGGGTATTTTTGAATTCAGCAATATTCCACCGCAACAAATTGATCCAATGCTGGGTATCGCTTGCCCAACTATTTTGTATCCATATCTTCGTTCAAATATTGCTGACATTATTAGTCGCGCAGGCTTCCAGCCGATTCATCTGAATGAAATCAATTTCCAAGGTATGTATGAGCACCGCCTCATGCAAGCTCAACAGGCAGCTGGCGAAGAAAGCGGAGCCACTGATGAGAGCAAAATAATTCTTCCTCATTAGACCTAAACAGCGAGCACACAGATCATGAAAGTGACCCTGATTGGTGCTGGAGCTTGGGGAACAGCAATGGCTGTGCAAGCAGCACGCCATCTCAAGGATGGGGATGTCTGTTTATGGTCCCGTAGTAAGGAACAGTTGGTAGATATTGAGAGGAGCGGTGAGAATCGCTCCTATTTGCCTGGAATTCAGCTTCCTAAAAATATTACATTAGAAAATAACTTCTCAGTCGCTATCAAAAGACTTTCTACTAATGATCTATTGGTAATTGCAACGCCAATGTCTGCGCTTTCAGAAACGATTGCTCAGGTATTAAAAATTGCAGAATACCCTCTAAATATCATTTGGCTTTGCAAAGGTTTGGAACCTACTACAGCGCTTCTGCCACATCAAGTGGTTGAACGTGAAGATCAATTACATAGCCATGGCATTTCCCATTCTTATGGCGCATTATCTGGCCCTAGTTTTGCATCTGAGGTAGGCTCTGGAATGCCTTGCGCATTAACAATTGCCAGTACTTCTGCAAATTTATGTACGGTAGCTCAAGCCGCTTTTCACCATGGCAATATGCGCATTTATTCAAGCGATGATTTGATTGGTGTGGAGCTAGGCGGCGCCATTAAAAACGTTTTGGCAATTGCAGCTGGCATTGGTGACGGTTTAGATTTGGGTTTAAATGCTCGTGCTGCAGTCCTTACACGAGGTCTGGCTGAGATGATGCGTTTAGTGAAGGCAGCAGGCGGAAGATCAGAAACCTGTATGGGTCTTACTGGTGTTGGCGACTTAATATTGACGGCAACTGGAGACCTTTCTCGTAACCGACGAGTGGGCCTTGAGCTTGCTGCAGGCAAGTCCTTGGCTGAAATCTTGACTGGCTTAGGTCATGTTGCCGAAGGCGTGCTTTGTGCCGCTGCAGTTGGGGACTTGGCAAAGCGTTTGGGCGTAGAGATGCCAATTACGGCGATGATGGGCGAGGTGCTAGCCGGAAGACTTTCGCCACAAGAGGCATTGAAGAAGTTAATGGGCCGTGACCCAAAAATAGAAACTTAGTAAAGCTCAGGTTTAACTCAATCCTTACTTGCCGCCCACAAGACCATTTTGGCGCCAGGCTTCATACACCACAATCGCTACAGTATTAGATAAGTTCAAGCTGCGGCTGCTATCTTGCATAGCTAAGCGCATTCGATTTTTTTCTAGAATGGTGTTACGAACTTCTTCAGTAATTCCTTTGGTCTCAGAGCCAAAAACAAAGTAATCATTAGGACCATATTTACCCTCATGAAACTTCCCGCTGCCTTTGGTTGTTAAAGCAAAAAGATGTTGTGGGTCTGGTTGCTCATCTTTTAGAAATTGAGTCCAATTAGCATGAACCTTAACTTTCGCGAACTCATGGTAGTCAAGACCTGCTCTACGGAGTTTGGCATCTTCCATGGGAAAGCCCAAAGGCTCAATCAAATGAAGTTTTGCTCCAGTATTAGCGCAGAGCCGAATGATATTGCCTGTATTTGGCGGAATTTCTGGTTCGAATAAAACAATATTAAACATGCGGTACTTTTACTGTTCTGAGTAAAACCCAATTAGTGATGTGTGATGCACCATTGTCCTTCAGAATGCGGGCAATTTCATTAAGAGTGGCTCCGCTAGTCATGACGTCATCAAAAATGATGATGCTTTGGCCTCGTAGAACTTCAATAAAGTGAGGATCAATATAAAACATACCCGCAATTGCTAAATGTCGTGTAGCAAGCCTGCCCCCTGCCTGTTGAAATTCATGGTGATGACGTCTTAGTGCGTAAGGCAATTTCTGTATGCTTGAATTACAAGTTATTCTGCGTGCAATTTCCCAGCTTTGATTAAAGCCCCGCGCAGATAATTTTTGAGTGCTGAGTGGTACAGGAAGAAGATAGTTTCCCTTGACATTTTTGAGTTGCTTTGAAAAAAGATGATCCCATGTATTTGCAAGCCCATGCGCATATGCCAAACGCTTTTGATATTTCAGCTGATGGACCGCATTTTGTAGCACTCCTTCATAGCGATCTATGCAATATGTCTCATCAAAATACGGGGGATGAAGATTGCATTGTTTACAACGCTGCTCTTTGAGCTCTCCCGTATTTAGAGTGATGCCACATTGATAGCAGCATTCATAATTGAATAAGCCATTGGCATTTAAAGATTGCAAACAGTTTGCACAAATAGAATGCTGTTGATAGCGCTCGCATGCGATGCAAGCACTTGGTAAAACTTGGCTATTAATGGATTGAAAAATCTTCTCTAGAAATCGCATGGGACGCTGAGTATACTGAGCGAATGACCCAGCCAATCAGATGGTTACAAGATGAAATTGCAGATCGTGTGTTGCAAAAGCTCGATATCGTTAAACTCGATGTCAAAGATGTATTAATCGTTCCAGATTTTCCAGGAAAGCATTTTTCATTTTTTGCAAAACGCTATCCCTATGCCAATATTCATAGTCTTACAGAAGAGGGTATTACAGGATTAGAAATGTGGCGCTCAAAAGCAATATCGCATTGGCGCTCTTTATTTCGTGGAAATACAACCCCCTTAGCTCATTACTTAGCAAAAGGTAAATTTAATCTTCCTGATAATTCTGTTGATTTGGTATTGAGCAATCTCTTATTGCAGAACTTGACTGATCCACGACATTTCTTGCGCGAGTGTCGGCGTGTTTTGCGAGAGGGCGGTCTGATCACATTTAGTTATTTAGGGCCTGACACTGGCAAGGAGCTCCACGCCCTTGAGCCCGGTCTCATTCAGTTTAAGAATTTATTAAGCCCTTGGGATATGCACGATATGGGGGATGCTCTTTTAGGAGAGCGCTTTTCTGATCCCGTAATGGATATGGAATTTATCAGCCTTGATTATCAGTCGGATGCACTTCTACTTCTCGATCTAGAGGCACTGAAATTACTTCAAGTGCCCGCATCTGAAGTCTCTAAACAAGGTTTTTTGCCCCAAAAAATGACCTTAGAGGTGGTTTATGGACATGCATGGGTGATTGGAAAGCAGCTTAGCAAGACCCAGGATAACGTTGCCTACATCGATGCAAATCAAATTGGACGCAAGACTAGGTAGTATCTAGATTAAGTGTAAGTGCTTACTATCATTTTAAGCTTTGTCAAGATTGAATGAAGCCAGCATATCCAGATTTGTTGTTGTGCACAATTAACCCTATAATCATCGCAGTACGTAATGGCTTAAAACCGCTTTTTTGAGCATTTGCTAGGGTATTTAAGCACTTTGCTCACGACAATAAACAGAGAATAAGATGAATTTATTTGGAAAAGTCACTAGGGCTTCGCTCTATCTAGTAGCAGCCTTTGGTACTGCTTTTGCACAGGCAACAGAAAATATGCCTGGCGGCCCAGCTTTATATCAGCTGAACTTTCCTGCGCCCGCCACCAAAATCATGCAAGAAATCCACTGGTTGCATTGGATGATGTTGGTGATCTGCGCAGTGATTTTCGTCGGCGTATTTGGGGTGATGTTTTACTCAATTTTGAAGCATCGCAAATCATTGGGTCACAAATCTGCCTCTTTCCACGAGAGCACGACAGTTGAAATTATTTGGACTGTGATTCCGCTGTTGATTGTCATTGGTATGGCATTACCCGCAACAAAAACTGTTGTGGCGATGAAAGATACAACGAATTCAGATATCACCATTAAAACTACTGGTTATCAGTGGAAATGGGGTTATGACTATATCAAGGGCGAAGGTGAGGGCATTAGCTTCTTATCTACCCTGTCAACTTCACGGGAAGCAATTAATAATCTCGCACCAAAATCAAATACGTATTTGATGGAAGTAGATAACGAAATGGTTGTCCCTGTTGGGAAGAAAATTCGTTTGATTACTACCGCTAATGATGTGATTCATGCTTGGACAATTCCAGCGTTTGGCGTAAAGCAAGATGCAATCCCAGGATTTGTTCGTGATACTTGGTTTAGGGCTGAAACAATTGGTACATTCCGTGGCCAATGTTCTGAGTTGTGCGGAGCACAGCATGCCTTTATGCCTATCGTTGTGAGAGTTGTTTCACAAGAGGACTACACAGCTTGGGTTGCAGAGAAGAAAAAAGAAATGGGTGGTGCCGGCGAAGATCCATCTAAGGTTTACACCATGGACGAGCAAAAAGAGCGCGGTGCAAAAGTTTACGCAGCAAACTGCGCTGCTTGTCACCAGCCTAACGGCAAGGGTGCAGGCGCATTCCCGGCATTGGACGGCAGCAAAATGGTCTTGGGTCCTAAAGCAGCCCAATACAACATCCTCATTAACGGTAAGGGCGCAATGCCGAAGTGGGCTGGCGTAATTCCTGATGGTGATATCGCTGCAGTCATGACTTATACACGTAACGCATGGGGTAATAAGACGGGTGAAGTCATTCAGACCCAAGAAATTATTACCGCACGTGGCGGCAAGTAATCCATTCATTAATACAGATAAAACGAAACCGGAGTAATCCATGAGCACAGTCTCTACTACCATAGACCACGCACACGATCATGCGCATGATGACCACACGCCACATGGTTGGCGCCGTTGGTTGTTCGCAACCAACCACAAAGACATCGGCACGATGTATTTGATTTTCTCTTTTGTTAGCTTATTAGCTGGTGGCGTGATGGCCTTGGGAATTCGTCTGGAATTATTCCAGCCAGGCTTGCAATTCTTCCGCCCTGAATTCTTTAATCAATTAACCACCATGCATGGCTTGGTGATGGTTTTCGGTGCGATCATGCCAGCCTTCGTTGGTTTTGCTAACTGGATGGTGCCTTTACAAATCGGCGCATCCGATATGGCATTTGCTCGTATGAATAACTTTAGCTTCTGGATTTTGCCAGTGGCTGCAATCTTATTGTTTGGCTCATTCCTTGTTCCTGGCGGCGCTCCATCAGGCGGCTGGACAATCTATGCTCCATTGAGTTTACAGATGGGTCCTGGAATGGATATGGCAATTTTTGCCCTCCATTTATTAGGCGCCTCTTCCATTATGGGTTCGATCAACATCATCGTGACCATCTTGAACATGCGCGCTCCTGGCATGACTTTGATGAAGATGCCCATGTTCTGCTGGACTTGGTTAATTACTGCTTACCTATTGATCGCTGTGATGCCTGTATTGGCTGGTGCAATCACCATGGTCTTGACTGACCGTCACTTTGGTACCTCATTCTTCTCTGCTGTAGGTGGCGGTGACCCAGTGATGTTCCAGCATATTTTC
This sequence comes from Polynucleobacter sp. UB-Piko-W3, assembly GCF_018881635.1. GTDB lineage: Bacteria > Pseudomonadota > Gammaproteobacteria > Burkholderiales > Burkholderiaceae > Polynucleobacter. Next base: position 1,552,609 of record NZ_JACVPY010000002.1, on the reverse strand, counting down.
TGGTTCTTCGGCCACCCAGAGGTTTACATCATGATTCTTCCAGCATTTGGAATCGTCAGTGAAATCGTTCCCGTCTTCTCTAGAAAAACGTTGTTTGGTTACAGCTCCATGGTTTATGCAACATCGTCTATTGCGATCTTGTCATTTATCGTTTGGGCTCACCATATGTTTGCAACTGGTATGCCTGTGACTGGTCAGTTGTTCTTCATGTATGCAACGATGTTGATTGCCGTGCCAACTGGCGTGAAGATTTTTAACTGGGTTGCAACGATGTGGAAAGGTTCTATGACCTTTGAAACTCCAATGTTATGGGCTATCGGTTTTATTTTCGTCTTTACGATGGGCGGCTTTACCGGATTAATTTTGGCGATGGCCCCAATTGATATTGGCGTTCAAGATACTTACTATGTTGTAGCGCACTTTCACTATGTTTTGGTAGCAGGCTCCTTGTTTGCAATGTTTGCTGGTTTTTACTACTGGTGTCCTAAGTGGACAGGTTATATGGCTAGCGAAGCTCGTGGCAAGATCCATTTCTGGTCTTCCATGATTTTCTTTAACTTGACCTTCTTCCCAATGCATTTCTTGGGCTTGGCTGGTATGCCGCGTCGTTATGCGGATTACCCAACCCAGTTTGCTGACTTCAATATGGTTGCCTCCATTGGCGCCTTGGGCTTTGGTTTGTCACAAGTATATTTCTTGCTCTTCGTAGTAATGCCTGCTTATCGTGGCAAGGGTCAAAAAGCAGCCATGAATCCATGGGATGGTGCTAAAGGCTTGGAGTGGACAATACCTTCACCAGCGCCACATCATACTTTTGAGACTCCGCCTAGTGCCGAGCAGATGCGTGAAGCAGGAATTTAATTCTTCGGCAAAACAAGCCCTAGTTGCGAGTAATCGTAGATTGGGGTTTGTTCTTCTCAGTATTGTTCTAGTCTTTTTTATTGGAATTGTGATTAAACGGAGCTGGCTGGGTTAATCCCATACATTGCGATGGTTACTACTCAAACTTTAAATCGTCAGATTTTATTAAAGCTCTTAATTGCAGCTGTGATGATGTTTGGTTTTGGTTACGCCTTAGTTCCTATGTATAAAGCCTTGTGTGAGGTTACTGGAATAAATGTGGTCACCAGTAAGAATGATTACGGTGTTCGAGCTTTTAGCCCTAATCGAGTTGGTAATACACAAGTGAACTATGCTCGTACGGTGACGATTGAATTCGATTCCAATAGCCGCGGGCCTTTTACTTTTAAGCCGGTGAAGAATTTTTTAGAAGTTCATCCTGGTGAAATGACTGAGATTGTGTATGAAGTGACAAATAATCTTGGCCGCACAGTTCGGGCTCAAGCAATACCAAGTTATGCGCCCAAAAGTGCAACTGAGTTTTTTACTAAATTAGAGTGTTTTTGTTTCCAGGAACAAACACTAGCAGTAAACGAAACGAAGAAGATGCCGGTAGTGTTTGTGATTGATGCAGGCTTACCTGATGATGTGAAAACAATCACCTTGTCCTATACTTTCTTTGAGCTGGGATTGGGTGGCACGCCGCCGGCGCCTAAGTCGAAGGTAGTGTTATGAAGAAAAAAAGTAGTTTTATGCAGTCTATGAAAGCCGTCATGTGGGGCTTTTTGGGGGTGCGTAAAAAAGCAGGCTTGCAAGAAGATGTAGCTTCACTAAGTTTTGTACACATTATCATTGCGGGGGTTGTTGGTGCCCTGATTTTTATGGCTATCCTGCTCTTGATAGTGAAACTAGTTGTATCCCATTGATTATTTTTTGATTGAGTAGAGAGAATAAGATGTCATCCAATTCAACCCCATACTATTTTGTCCCAGCACTATCTAGACATCCTGCTATGGCAGCAGTCGGCTTGATCGCTTTTGGCGCGGGTATGTCTGGCTGGGTAAACCAAACCTCTTGGGGCGGTGCTCTGAGCTTGATTGGTGTGGCATGGATTTTATTCGTGCTCTACAACTGGTTTGGCGATACGATTGCCGAGTCAAATTCTGGTAAGAATGGTGTCAACGTAGATGTTTCTTATCGTTGGTCGATGGCTTGGTTCATTTTCTCTGAGATTATGTTCTTTGCCGCTTTCTTTTCTGCATTATTTTATGCGCGCAATATTGCGATGCCTTGGTTGGGTGATGTAGAAAGTAAATTACTCTGGCCTAACTTCGCAGCGGCTTGGCCTAATGATGGCCCTGCTGGCTTGGTTGAAAAATTTACCACCATGGGCCCCTGGCCAATTCCAACTATCAACACTCTACTGTTGTTGAGCTCGGGTGTGACGATCACAATTTCGCACCATGCGCTAGTTGAAAATCACATGAAGAAGGCGATTATTGCCTTAGCTGCAACTGTTGGCTTGGGCACTATCTTCTTGGGCTTTCAGGTTTACGAGTACTACCATGCTTACCATGAGCTCAACTTGAAATTGACCTCCGGTATCTATGGCTCAACCTTTTTCATGTTGACTGGTTTCCATGGCTTTCACGTATTCCTTGGGGGCACGATGCTAGCGATTGTTTTGCGTCGTATGATTCGTGGCGACTTTACGTCTACGAATCACTTTGCATTTGAAGGTGCTGCTTGGTACTGGCACTTTGTGGACGTTGTCTGGCTCGGTCTTTACATCGTTGTGTACTGGATGTAAGTTGCATCAAAAATCGGGGCCTCAAGCCCCGATTCATTTATTAGGCACGCTATTCTGATGAAGTAGGCTTTAGTTTGTGCCCACTTTAATGCCAGTAGCTTCAATCAGGCCAAAGTAATAGGCCAGGAGAATTCCAACAAATAGCGTAATTGATAGCCCAATACGCAGCATGAGTGAGTACACCATTCTGGAGCTATTACCCCTACCTTTCATCATGTAATACAAGGCTGATCCTAAGCTAGCAACAATCATTAGTAGGACAATCGGAATAATCCACTTCATCTTAAATCCTTATATTGAAATCTCTTGAATACGCTTTTTACTGCTCTCATTGCTAAGCGCATAGTTGCTACTGTATCAGCCTTGTTGGTTGTTGCAATCGCCTGTGCCGCCGGTATTTGGCAGCTGAATAGGGCGGATGGCAAGATTGCTTTAGCTGCTAATTTATTAGCACGGCAACAGATGCCAATTTTGAGTGCGAATGATGCTCTTTTAAGCTTAGAGGATGCGAGCGAGCGCCGCATGATTGCTCGTGGGCAGTATATTCCGCAGGCTGCTATTTGGTTAGATAACCGACCAAGACCTATTCCTCCAGCCGGAAGCAATACCTCACAGTCTGGTTTTTATCTCCTGATGCCATTGCAGCTTGAGGGACGTGATGAGATTCTGTGGATCAATCGGGGTTGGGCGCCACGCGATAGTGAGAACCGAGAGTCTTTACCGCCTGTGAAAACGCCAAGCAAGGCGGTCACTATTGAAGGTATTGTGTTTGCCCATCCTGGTAAGGTCTATGCCTTAGGGGAAGGTCAGGTCATCATTGATGCCAGCAAGCCACGAATTGAGCAAAATTTTAATTTACGAGCTGAGGGTAAGCTACGCGGTTGGGTGCAAAGCCCTTTTATTTTGCGAGAGGTAGATACTGGTGTCGAGGATGGCTTGTTGCGTGAGTGGGCTCCACTGACAACCGGGGTCGATCGCCATTATGCTTATGCATTCCAGTGGTTTGCCTTAGCGGTTAGCGGTTTCTTATTTTGGATAATTACTGGCTTGCGTCAATATTGGCGGCAGGGTGTGAATGGGGATCAAGAGTGAGTGATAAAGAGTTATTAATTCCGGCTTCGCAAACTGATTTAGTAGCAATCAATGCGCAAACTCGTCGTGGCCGCATTCAAATGCTTTTGCTTTTGCTGGCATGTGCTACGCCTGTGATCGCTTCATATTTGGCGTATTACGTAATTAAGCCTGACTGGGGCAAGACAAACTTTGGCACATTGGTTTACCCGGCTCAAGAATTTAATTCTGCTTGGCTAGATGTTCCGTTACAAGGCAAGTGGACTTTGCTCATTGCGCGGCCTGCAGGCGAATGCCAAATCAAAGATGAAAAATGTATTGAAGCATTTTTTCTAATGCGTCAAGTGAAGGTTGCCATGGGCAGAGAAAACAAGCGTGTTCAGCTGCTATGGATCAATACCGATGGTAAGCCTGTTGACCCTGAAGTGGCAAAGGCTTATGACGAACAAGTTGCTGGGTTCAAGATTGTTGCGCCACCAAGAGACCCTAAGCTGAGGGCAGAGTTTGAGGCTTGGCTTAATAAAGAGGGTGGCGGTCAACAAATTCAGTTGATTGATCCAAGTCCAGCAAAGATGATGTATTTCCCAGTCACCAATTCTCCAAAGGAATTTGCTTTCATCAAAAAAGATTTGGAGAAACTTTTGAAGTTAAATCACAAGGGCGAGAAACTGTAATGCCCACTTTAGTTTTGTTTCTAGAGTTAGCTGCCATCGCAATTGTTTTTGCTGGACTACCCTTGGTATATCTTTGGACAAGACCTGGATATAGCTTTTTCCAAAAACTCAATTGGGTATTGGTCTTTATGACTTTCGATCTCATTGTGTTCGGTGCTTTTACCCGCCTGACGGATTCGGGTCTGGGTTGCCCAGATTGGCCTGGGTGCTACGGCGCTTCTAACCCTTTTCATGCCCTTGGAGAAATACAGCAGGCTGAAAGTACCATGCCGAGTGGGCCCGTCACGGTGATCAAGGCTTGGATAGAAATGATTCATCGTTATCTCGCAATGACGGTTGGTGCCTTAATTTTGGTGCAAGTAGGTGTGGCTTTTGGCAAGCTGAAGTCCTTAGGAAAATCCCCTGTATTTTGTAGCTTAGGCTTGCTTTTACTGGTTTGTATTCAGGGGGCATTTGGTGCTTGGACCGTAACCTTGAAATTACAGCCCATCATTGTGACAATTCATCTAATGCTCGCTTTGTTCTTATTGGCTTGCTTAACTGTCTATGCTCAGCAGGCTTGGGAGCAGAGCTCTTCGGTTCATATTCTTCGTATACGTCCTTTACCAGCCCAACTACTAATCATTGCTTTTGTAGTGCTTACTATCCAAATATTTTTAGGCGCTTGGGTCAGCACTAATTACGCCGTACTAGCTTGTCCTGATTTTCCAACTTGCCTAGGAAGTGTGTGGCCAGAAACTAACTGGAGGGAAGGTTTTACGCTATGGCGTCAATTAGGTCTGAATGCTCAAGGTGAATTTATTTCTCCAACGGCCTTACAAACCATTCATTGGGCACATCGTCTGTTTGCTCTTGCGGTTTTGATAGTCTTGGGTGCCTTGAGCCTGAAGGCTTTACAGTTGGCAACCCCAGTCTTGTCTGGCCTTGGCCGCTACGCAAAACTTTTACTAGCGATACTCTTACTACAAGTCATTACCGGAATATCAAACGTCGTATTTCAGTGGCCATTATTAGCAGCTTTATTACACACCGCTGGCTCAGCAGCTTTAGTATTCTGTTTGGTCAGAATGAGTTATTGGGCATCTTGGCGCCTACCCATTCAAAATAAGATGGCAAAGTTATGAGCGCACCCCAAAAATTTACGCCTGTAGCAATGCCACGTTGGCGTCAATACTGGGTTTTAACCAAACCCAGAGTGACTCAACTTGCCGTTTTTTGTGCCTTGATTGGCATGTTCTTGGCTACCCCGGGAATGGTTCCTTACCCCGTTCTATTTGGTGGATTTATTGGTATTTGGTTATTGGCAGGCGCAGCGTTTGCTGTGAACTGTTTAATTGAGCAAGCAGTAGACGCAAAAATGAGGCGCACCTCTTGGCGTCCATCAGCAACTGGTGAGGTGACTCCATTTCAGATTATTGTTTTCTCAATCATTCTGGGTTCACTCGGCATGATTATTTTGTGGAACTTTTGCAACCCGTTAACAATGTGGCTGACTTTGGCAACATTTGTGGGGTATGCCGTGATTTATACCTGGCTATTAAAGCCAGCTACACCCCAGAATATTGTGATCGGCGGCCTCTCTGGAGCAATGCCTCCAGCGCTTGGATGGGCGGCTGTAACCAATACAGTGCCCGCTGAGGCCTGGCTCTTGGTGTTGATTATTTTTGTCTGGACACCTCCCCATTTTTGGGCCTTGGCTCTATATCGTCGTGAGGACTATGTGCAGTCAGGCTTACCGATGCTGCCAGTAACGCATGGTGAACGCTTTACGGTACTCAATATTCTTTTGTATACCCTGATATTGATCGCAGCGACTCTGCTGCCTTATATCTACGGCATGAGTGGCATGGTATATCTCGTCTCCGCTACTATTCTTGGGCTAATATTTTTAGCCTATGCTATTGCTTTATTTATTTCCTATAGTGATCCCTTAGCTAAAAAAACTTTCCGTTTTTCAATTACCTATTTGTCCTTGCTGTTTGCAGCGCTACTCATAGATCACTACTTCCTCTAAGATGAATATTTCCCTTTTACGTACTTGTTGTATTGCTACTTTATTGTTGATTTTGACGGCTTGTAGTCCAAAGCCGGAGTTTAAGAATATTGATATCACTGGTAGTACAGCCTTTGGTAAAGACTTTAGTTTGGTAGATCCAGATGGTAAGGTGAGAACGCTGGCGGACTTTAAGGGCAAAGTAGTGGTGATGTTCTTTGGTTATACACAGTGCCCTGATGTTTGTCCAACCACTTTGACTGAGATGCAACAAGTAATGACTATCTTGGGACCTCAGTCAGATAAGGTACAGGTACTTTTTGTGACTGTTGATCCCCAGCGAGACACTGCTGCGATTTTGAAGCAGTATGTCCCTGCATTTGATCCACGCTTCTTAGGGCTTCGCTCTGAAGATGATGTTGCCTTAGAGAAGGTCGCCAAAGACTTCAAGATTTATTACAAGAAGATGCCAGGCGTCAGCCCCGGGTCTTATACGATAGATCACTCAGCAGGTAGTTATGCATTTGATCCAGAGGGTCGATTGCGTTTATATATTAAGCATGCTCAAGGCCCTGAGGCCTTGGCGCATGACTTGAAAGAGCTCTTAAAGTAAGAGGGTGTGAGGGCTAGAGTAGCTTAAGTTACTTAAGCTGACTCAGATTGCAGCATACCGCGCATCTTCTTGAGAGCTGCTGTCTCAATTTGACGGACGCGTTCAGCTGAGATGCCGTATTCATCTGCAAGGTCGTGCAAGGTTTTTGTACCTTTACCATCAGCGTCCATTGCTAGCCAGCGTGACTGAACAATATTGCGGCTACGCTCATCTAAGGCCATCAAGGCTTGATCAAGCTTAGGACCTTGAAGCGCATCAGTCTCATTGCTAGCAATGCGTTCTGTGGGTTCTTGGCTGTTATCAGCAAGCCATTGAATCGGTGCATAGGCTGTATCTTCATTAGTGTCATCACCCTCAAGCGCAATATCACCACCAGCAAGCCGCATTTCCATTTCTTTAACATCAGAACCTTTGACATCAAGTGCTTTAGCTAAAGCATCGATTTCACCGGGAGTGAGGGCGCTCAAAGTAGGCTTATTGCTGCGTAAGTTGAAGAACAACTTACGCTGTGCTTTAGTCGTCGCCATTTTGACTAAGCGCCAATTCTTCAGAATGTACTCATGAATCTCAGCTTTGATCCAATGGATTGCATAAGACACTAAACGTGCACCATTGTTTGGGTCATAGCGTTTGACCGCTTTCATCAGGCCAATATTGCCTTCTTGAATCAAGTCAGCATGCGGAATACCATAGCCAAGATACTGACGAGCAACAGAAACTACCAGGCGTAAATGGGATAGCACTAAAGTTTTAGCGGCATCGACATTTTCAGCGCGACGAAATTCCTGCGCAAGATGCAACTCTTCAGCAGCACTTAGCATTGGTACGCGATTCACGTACGCAATATAGGAATCAAGAGTACCAACCCCTAAGGATGGCAGCATCGGAAATGCAGACGCAGATGCAGTCTGCGCGATGGGCAGTCTTTGCATATTTGAATTGTCAGATTTCTTTAGAACCATTTTTGTTGTAAATGTGAGGTGTTAATGAACCTCCATTTTAGCACTCCTGTCAAGAGAGTGCTAATGGTTTAAAGATTCCGTAAGATATTGATTTAATTGAATAATTCGGATGAATATTGCCTGGCTGTGAATGGGGCTAAATCATCGATACCCTCGCCTTTGCCAAGGGCTAATACGGCTGGTTTTGACCCATCTTGGAGGGTGTGTGCCAGGGCGCAGATAACACCGCCCTTAGCAGTGCCATCTAGCTTAGTAACGATGATTCCGGTAAGACCTAAGGCTGCATGAAAAGCCTTCACTTGGCTTAAACCATTTTGACCAGTATTACCATCAAGCACCAGCAAAGTGTGGTGAGGTGCCCCAGGTAATACTTTGCTGATGACCCTTTTCACCTTCTTCAGTTCTTCCATCAGGTGATCCTGAGTAGCCAGTCGTCCTGCAGTATCAATGATCAAGATATTGCTTTTACGCGAGATGGCTGAATGGACGGCATCATGAGCAACTGCAGCAGCATCACCACCTTCTTGGCTAATCACCTCTACTTGATTACGACCCCCCCATTCTTGCAATTGATTTCGTGCGGCAGCCCTAAAGGTATCTCCTGCGGCTAAGAGAACAGATTTACCTTGGGACTGAAAGAGTCTGCAAAGCTTGCCAATCGTCGTTGTCTTACCGGCCCCATTTACCCCTACTACCAACCATACTTCTGGGGTGTTGGATTTACTAGAATCAAAGAGTGGATTTGCTGAGGGTTCTAAGGTCTGTAAAAGAGTGCTGACTTCTTCAATCAGAAGCGTTTGAAGCGCTTCTGGACTGGAAGCTTTTTCTAATTTAGCCGCCTTACGAAGCTTAAGAATCAATTGCTCAGTCGTAGGTAGACCCACATCACTTTGAATCAGTGACTCTTCCAAAGTATCAAACCAAGCCTCATCTAATTTGCTTGATTTAAAAAGGGATCCGAGGTTTTTACGTAAGCCGAACATAATCGATACAATTTAACCTTGCATCTTATCAATTTAATTTTTGGGATATGGTGATTTAGTACATGCATTCCAATTTACTCCGAATTTGCTTTTTATTCTTACTCTGTATCCCATTATCTTGGGCTGCTAGTAGCAATTCTGCCGATACTCATGAATTTATGCTCAGTAATGGTTTAAAGCTGATTGTTCGAGAGGATCATCGCGCACCTACTGTTGCTCATATGGTTTGGTATCGCGCAGGCTCGATAGATGAGGTAAACGGCCGCACTGGCGTTGCTCACGTTCTCGAACACATGATGTTTAAAGGTACCCATCAAGTGAAGTCTGGAGAGTTCTCGCGATTAGTCGCCGCTGTTGGTGGACGCGAGAACGCATTTACTTCCCGTGATTACACTGCCTACTTTCAGCAGGTTGAAAAATCGAAGCTAGATGAAGTGATCAAACTTGAGGCAGATCGTATGTCGAATCTCAATTTTGATGATGCAGAATTCTTAAAAGAGATTCAGGTGGTCATGGAAGAGCGTCGCTTGCGGACTGAAGATAATCCTAGTAGCCTTTTAAACGAATCACTCATGGCAACAGCTTATATGACTTCGCCTTATCGTCATCCAGTAATAGGCTGGATGAATGATTTACAAAATATGAAGCCTGCTGATGCACGTGATTGGTATCGCAGCTGGTATGCGCCAAATAATGCAACTGTAGTTATTAGTGGTGATGTCGACCCCAAGCAAATTCTGAAGGCAGTTGAAAAGTATTACGGCGTCATTGCGAGAAAAGAATTACCAGAACGTAAGCCGCAAATTGAGCCACCCCAAAAAGGAATTAAGCAAGTTCAGGTGAGGGCTGTAGCCGATAGTGCTCAGTTGGCCATGGCTTGGAAAGTGCCGCGCTTGGAACCTGGCAAGCTGGATGATCCTGAGCCGTATGCGCTAGAACTTCTGACTGCTGTACTTGATGGCTATGACAACGCCCGTCTCAATAGAGTTCTGGTTAAACAGGAAAAAGTAGTCAATGATGTTGGCGTTGCTTATGACATGATCTCTCGCGGACCAGAGTTATTTTTGATCAGCGTCTCTATGGCGAAGGGGAAAACTGTTGCTCAAGCCCAAGCCAGTATTCGTAAAGCCTTAGATGAGTTAAAGCAAAAAGGAATCTTAGGGTCTGAACTCAAGCGTATCAAGGTGCGCATTCTGTCTGATCAAATTTATAAGCGTGATTCTATTTTCGGCCAAGCAATGGAAATTGGTACTACCGAGATGGCGGGATTTTCTTGGAAAGATATCGACTATATGCTAGAAAAAATGCAAACGATTACGCCTGAACAGGTCCAAGCGGTTGCTCAAAAATATTTGGTGGATCCAGGCTTAACGATTGCCGTGTTAGAGCCTCAGGCCCGCAAATCTGTAGTTAGTAAGGAGGGTAAATAATGAATGCTCTCCAAAAAAGTATTTTGATTTGCCTGCTTACATTTGGCTATTTTGTTACCGCTCATGCTATTTTGCCGATTGAGAAACTGGATACCTTCAAAGGTAGCAAGGGATTTTTAGTTCAAACTAAAGCGCTGCCCATGGTTGATATTGAAGTCAGTATTGATGCTGGCGATCGCTTTGACCCATCTGGCAAGAGTGGTCTAGCTGATATGGCAGCAGGCCTCATGAATTATGGGGTGAGAGGTGATCAAGGCATTCTGAGTGAGGCTCAGATTGCCGATGAGATCGCAGATTTAGGTGCCAATATTGGTTTATCTGTTGGCGGCGAACGTGCCATTTTGCGCATCCGCAGCTTAAGCAGAAAAGATTTGCGAGATCGAGCAGTGAAATTAGCTGCAGCAATGTTAAGTTCACCTACTTACGAAACAAAAATAGTTGAGCGCGAAAAGCAAAGGACGATTACCAATTTGCTTGAGGCTGAAACAAAGCCAGAGTTTGTACTAGAGCGCCGTTTTGCAAAATCTATTTATGGTGATTACCCGCTTGGGAATAATCCAACTGTTAAATCAGTAGGTGCAGTAAGCGCAAAAGATCTGACACAGTTTCATCAGCAGTTTTATCGTAGTGATCGCATGATTGTCAGCATTGTTGGTGATGTTGACCGAGCCCAAGCTAATGAAATCGTGCAGACCCTACTACAAAAGATTCCTCAGTCAGGAAATCCTATTGCTAAGCTGCCAGAGTTGCAACGTTCTCCAGTAGAGCCTTTAGCGCAGCGTGAAATTCAGATTCCATTTGATTCCCAACAAGCACATATCGCCATGGGTATGACGGCGGTAACTCGAAGCAATCCGGATTACTTTCCTCTTTTAGTTGGTAATTACATATTAGGCGGTGGTGGCTTTGTATCTCGTTTAATGTCAGAGGTACGTGAAAAGCGTGGGCTTGCCTACAGCGTCTCTAGTTACTTTGTTCCAGGCAAAGATACTGGTATTTTCCGGGCTGGCCTTCAGACTAAGAATGATCAGGCTACTATGGCACTAGAGGTCATGAGTTCAACCATTGCAAAATTTATTGCCGATGGCCCAACAACATCCGAATTGATTGCTGCTAAATCTAACTTGGTCAATGGTTATCCATTGAGGATTGATAACAATCGAAAATTATTAGATAACGTGTCATCAATCGCATGGAACGATTTACCGCTCGATACGATGGACGTTTGGACTAAGCAAGTAGAGTCAGTGACTTTAGAGCAAGTGCGCGGCGCTTTCCAAAAATATCTAGCTATGGATCGAATGAGGATTGTGGTGTTAGGGGCAAAAAATAAATAAGTCCGCAAAGACTTTAAAGGCAGAGCCGCCCAAGAAAGTGCGCATCATCGGTGGCGTCTGGAGAAGTCGCCTGCTAGCCGTTTTAGATTTGCCTGGATTGCGTCCAACCACTGATCGTATTAGAGAAACCCTTTTTAATTGGCTTGGTCAGGATCTAACGGGATTGCATTGTCTAGATCTCTTTGCCGGAACTGGTGCGCTGGGTTTTGAGGCAGCCTCTCGTGGCGCTGAGCTGGTAGTCCTATTAGAAAAAGATAAAAAAGCCCATACAAGCTTAGTGAGTAATTATGTTTTGCTACAGTCTTCACCCGTTAGTGGCAAGGTAGAAATTTTGCACAGAGATAGTCTTGAATATCTCAAGCAACAGGTAAATCACTCAAGCAACTTAATTTTTATCGACCCTCCATTTCAGGACCAGGGCTTATTAGATCAAGCTCTGATTGAGGCTGGCCGAGTTTGTGATGATTCCAGTGGGGGCGGCATTTATGTTGAATTTCCCTCCAGTCGTGCTCGCGATGAGATAGAGGCCCTACTCCCAGACTGGCATTGTGGAAAATACTTAGAGGCAGGCCAGGTAAAAGCCTGTCTATTTCGGGGTAGAAGAGGCTAAACTCTTGCCTATAGCTGATAAAGCCTTAGGAGAGTTATGACTGTCGCTGTATACCCAGGAACATTTGATCCCTTTACTCGTGGTCACGAGGATTTAGTGCGTCGTGCATCCAGCATTTTTGATAAGCTGATTGTGGGCGTTGCCTCTAGTCGTAGCAAGCACCCCTTCTTTTCTTTAGAAGAGCGTATTGATATTGCTACCGAAGTTCTGAGTCACTACCCCAATGTCAAAGTAGTTGGCTTTGACGGTTTATTAAAAGATTTTGCACGTGAGCACAATGCGCGAGTGATTGTTCGTGGCTTGCGGGCAGTTTCTGACTTTGAATATGAATTCCAGATGGCTGGCATGAATCGTTATCTCCTGCCTGATGTTGAAACCCTTTTCTTAACCCCCTCCGATCAATATCAATTTATTTCGGGCACCTTTGTGCGTGAAATTGCCTCTATGGGCGGTGATGTCAGTAAGTTTGTTTTCCCATCTGTTGAGAAGTGGTTGGTCAAGAAGATGGCGAGTAATGGCCAGGCTAAAAAGTAAGGTTAGCGCGTACATATGGCCTTAATGATTACGGACGAATGCATCAACTGTGATGTGTGCGAGCCCGAGTGTCCTAATGATGCGATTTATATGGGACTTGAGATTTACGAGATCAATCCTGATAAATGTACAGAGTGTGTTGGACACTATGATGCCCCTCAGTGCCGCCAAGTTTGCCCAGTAGATTGCATTCCATTTCATCCTCAATATACGGAATCTCAAGAGCAGCTCATGGCGAAGTACAAGCTGTTAACTGCAAGCAAAAAAGCAAATGCTGTTTAGCCTTTGGAGTGCAGCTCCAGCATGGCAGTTTGAGTATCGCCCTTCATAAATAGCGGCAAGATCTGTAGGCTATTTTCAATACTGGTATCAATCAGCTTTTGTTCTGCCTGTTGCGGTCTACGTAATACATAATCTGCTACATCCATCATGCGACCATCACCAGCTACATCTCGTGGATGACCGATGCCTAAGCGAAGACGCCAGTAGTCTTGCGTTCCTAAGTGCGCTTGAATGTCTTTTAAGCCGTTGTGGCCGCCAGTGCCGCCGCCCAACTTAATCCGGGCAGTCCCCGGCTTTAGATCGAGCTCATCTTGAACCACCAAAATATCTGCAGGTGTGATTTTATGAAAGCGACACAGAGCACCCACTGCTTGACCGCTGAGGTTCATATAAGTACTAGGCTTAAGAAGAAAGAGATCTTCACTTTCCCATTTTGCTTTTGCAACTTTTCCATGAAAACGTTTTTCAGACTCAAAACGGACATTGAATTGTTTTGCTAAGGCATCAACAAACCAAAAGCCAGCGTTATGCCGATCTTCTTCGTGCTCGTCTCCAGGATTGCCTAGGCCAACAATTAATTTAGTCATGGTGGGAGTTTAAAGTCTTCAAGACTTTTCTACAAAAAGTAAAAAAGAAAGCCCGCTTGCGCGGGCTTTCTGAATGCAAGCAGTGTAGCTTAAGCAAATTAAGACTTATCTTTGTCCTTAGCAGCATCAGCGGCAGGAGCAGCGGCAGGAGCAGCGGCAGGAGCAGCTTCTTCAGTCTCAGCAGCCTTGACCGTTGGAATACGTGCGTTTGCAATCACTGGGTTCTCTTGCTCAATGTGCAATACCAAGCTAACACCTTTTGGCAATACAACGTCTTTAGCATGAATAGAGTGACCTACTTCAATTTTGCTCAAGTCCACTTCAAGGAAGCCTGGTAAGTCTGCTGGCAAGCAAGAAATTTCCAGATCATTGAGGATGTGGCTAACAACAGCGCCTTGCAATTTCACGGCAGCTGAAGTCTCAGCGTTAGTGAAATGCAATGGAACGCGCATATGAACTTTCTCAGTCGCAGATACGCGCTGAAAGTCAATGTGCAATACCAATGGCTTAAATGGATGCATTTGGTAATCACGTAACAACACTTTTTGTGTTTTTCCGCCGATTTCCAAATCCAAAATGGATGAGTGAAATGCTTCTTTACGGAGAGCATGAAACAGTGCGTTGTGGTCTAACTCGATAACAGCGGCTGCATCTTTACTACCGTAAACGATTCCCGGAGTTTTTCCGGAATTGCGCAGACGGCGGCTCGCACCCGTTCCCTGTACGCTTCTTTCAAAGGCTACTACTTTCATATTAAATTCCCTAGTTAAGGTTAATTTCCGTTCGCGACCAAACAGAAAAGCCTTCGATTATATCGTGGGAAAGGGAGTTTTTGCCTACAAACCCCTCAAAATTGCCAAAAAACGAGGTAAAACAGGGATTTTTGGCCTATTCGGCAAACATCGACATGACTGAGTCGCCCTTGCTAATGCGGGAAAGGGTTTCGGCTAAGAGGGGGGCCACTGTCAATTGACGAATTTTGGTCACTTTCATGGCCTCAGGAGTCAATGGAATGGTATCGGTCACAACTAATTCATCGAGTTCAGAGGCGGCTATACGGGCGACTGCACCGCCCGATAGGACTGCATGAGTACAGTAGGCAGTAACACCCTTAGCGCCACGCTCTTTGAGCGCCTCAGCTGCTTTACAGAGGGTCCCACCGGTATCAATGATGTCATCCATGATCACGCAATGACGACCTTCGACTTCACCAATCAGATGCATTACTTCAGAAACGTTTGCTTTAGGACGACGTTTATCAATAATTGCTAAATCAGTACCGAGTTGTTTTGCCATTGCGCGAGCGCGAACAACACCGCCAATATCTGGAGAAACGATGATGAGATCTTTTTGCGTCTTCTGCGCCTCTAGGTCAGCCAAGAGTACTGGCGAGGCGTAAATATTGTCTACCGGAATATCAAAGAAGCCTTGGATCTGATCGGCATGGAGATCCATGGTGAGCACGCGCTCAATACCAGCAACTGACTGCAGCATATTGGCGATGATGCGTGCGGAGATTGCAACCCTGGCAGAGCGAGGGCGACGGTCTTGGCGGGCATAACCAAAGTAAGGAATCACGGCGGTAATACGACCAGCTGATGCACGCTTAAGAGCATCAATCATGATCATGAGCTCCATTAAGTTGTCGTTCGTTGGAGCGCAGGTAGATTGAATCACGACAACATTTTTACCGCGGACGTTTTCTTGAATCTCAACTTGAATCTCGCCATCTGAGAAACGACCTACGAAAGCTTTGCCCATATTGAGTTTGAGCTCTTTGGCAACAGCCTCTGCCAAAATGGGATTTGCATTACCTGTGAATAGGGTCAGTAAATCTGAGTGGGTCGGGGTAGTCATAGGATCAAGGGCTTTGTCGGGTCAAAAGATTATCTTTATCGTTTCTACAGTATTTGGCAGGGGAAGAAGGATTCGAACCTTCGCATGCTGGAATCAAAATCCAGTGCCTTAACCAGCTTGGCGATTCCCCTACAGCTCATTCTGAAGAAATCAAATTGTAAGCGGGATTTTTATTTAAGCCCCCAACAATCCGACCTACCCACCCTTGTGGAAGAGTTTGTAAAAGATTTTCTAGTTTTGCGGGATCGGTCTTAGGGTCTAAGACGGCAAAAACGCTACTTCCAGAACCGGACATACGGGGCTTTGAGCCCGGTACTGCGCGGCTAATCCAATCCAAAGCTTGCTTCACTTCAGGGCAAATCCGCATCGCTACAGCCTGACAATCGTTTGATAGATCGGACCATGGTGACGCAAGAAAGCCATCAATTGTAATCTGAGCGTGATCTCGGGTCAATTCTGGGGCTTGAAAAATGCTTGCAGTGGCGATTCCCTGCCGGGGAAAAATCACCAAAAAATCACGCTTTTCCAACTCAATTCCTTGAAATTTTTCGCCTATTCCCTCTACAAAAGCATTTTGTCCATAGATAAAGAAAGGCACATCTGCACCCAGTTGCAGGCCTAAGCTCGCTAAAGTTGCCTGGTCTAATTCGAGATTCCAGAGCGTATTAAGTCCGATCAAGGTACTTGCTGCATCAGAAGAGCCGCCACCTAATCCAGCGCCCATCGGAATTTCTTTTTGAAGACTAATTTCAACCCCGCCCTCAAACTTGCAAAAATCTTTTAATAATTTTGCAGCACGCACAACCAAATCTTGATCTGGTGATACACCAGGTATTGGATTGATTCGGCGTACTTCATTTTCTGGAATGATTTTTAAAGTGACGGTATCGCACCAATCAATCAGTTGAAAAACAGATTGAAGTAGGTGATAGCCATCGGTACGGCGTCCAATGATATGAAGAAAAAGATTGAGCTTTGCTGGTGATCGCAGCACCAAGATTGACTTACTCATTGGGATGGTCAAAAACCAAACGAATATCAATCGATCCAATATTAGAATTACGCGTCATCGTGAGTTTATCTAGGCGCATGTTCTTACCCCAGGTATAAGCTAATTCCCAACCATCCTGATTAATTTTGCTCACTTGACCTTTGGCATTTCTATCGATGCTAGCTTCGCTACCCGGTCTCACTTCACCTCTGAGCCAATTTGATAGGCCACGCGCAGGCAAGGGCAAGCCCAGAGTATTTTGTATTAATGTGTCTGCATCAATTGCGGTGACGACCTGACCATCGCGCTCTAAAGTTGCCTCACCAGGATTGATCGTTATTTTTGCAATAGAGCCACCAATAGGATTTCGAATTTCCAAGATATCCTTGAGCGCATCTTGAGTCAAAGTAAAGCCACCTGAGCCACCTTGATTTTGCGAGTCAGTAATACCGATGACTTTTACTGCGAAACGGCCATCCCATGAGCCTTGAGGAGGTTTTTCTGGGGTAGACCAGTCTGGTTTGAAGCGTTTTAAAGTTTCTTTGAGGGTCGGATTATTAGCGTCTAATTTTTGTCCTTTGGACCATACCTCTTCTGCCTCAGGGCGACGATTCATAATCCATAAGACTTCGCCAGTATGAGCGGCAATATCAGCCTCAGGCTTCATCGCAAATGCCTGCTGCAGTTGCTCTAATGCCAAAGCATTTTTCCCCAGCCTAAAGTTCACCCAGCCCAAGCTATCTAAAATGAAAGCATCTTTTGGGGATAGTTCATGTGCTTTACTAATCAGTGCAAACGCTTCAGGAAGTTTGATGTTGCGATCAGCTAAAGAGTAACCTAAAGCATTCAGAGAGTTGGCATCGTTTGGACGTTTACGTAAAATTTCACGCAAAGTTTTTTCCATCACATCGTTACGCCCATATTTTTCTGCAGACATCGCATAGGTGTAAAGCAGACCTGGATCTTTTAGTGGCACTTTGACAGTGGATGCAATCTCATAGAAAGCTCGTAATGCTTCCGTTTCATCTTTTGCTTTAGCAAGCAATGCTTGTAGTTGCAATAAAGTATTTTCTTGTTGCGCTGGAGTTTGTTGCCGTAGCAAAGAAATTGCTGGTTTCACCGTATCAGGCCAGCGATTACTCAAAACGAGGAGAGTAATGAGTACCTCCTTAGGTTTGGTTTCTGAGCTTGGCGATAGCTCATCCCATGTTTTTGCAGCCTGAAGCGCTAAATCGGGCGAGCCTCCGCTAATAGCGATTTCCATTGCTCTTTGAGCCAGACGGGGGTCTTTGTACTGCCGGGCCATTTCCAGATAGGTGTTGTAAGCCAGCCCAGCCTCGCCCCTTTGGAGGGCTATCTCTGAGGCAAGCACCTCAAATACCCCTTCACCAGTCTTTAAGCCATCTATTTGGGCCTGGGTTTGGCCAGAAAAGACTAAGCCGCTAGATGCGACCAAAAGGAATAAGCCCTGCAAAAGGGGCTTGCGTATGAATTTGCTCATAAGCACATTCTAATCTGCGAATCTACAATCCATTGATGCCAGAACTTCCAGAAGTAGAAGTCACCAGATTAGGAATTGCCCCCCACCTTGAGGGGCAGAAGGTCAGCGCCGTCAAAGTTCTGGATGGGCGCTTGCGTTGGCCCGTGCCTACTAAATTGCCTAAGATTTTGATAGGGCAGAAGGTTCAGTCGATTGCAAGGCGCGGCAAATATCTCCTCCTGGAAATGGATACCGGTCATTTACTTATCCATTTGGGTATGACTGGAACCTTGCGGATCCTGCCAAGCGCCGATTCTTTGAAGCCTCATGATCGTGTCACTTTTGAATTTGGCAAGCTGAGCCTACGATTGCACGACCCCAGAAAATTTGGCGCAGTTTTATGGCATGCCAATACGAAAGGCCCGCTTGAGAAAAATCCCCTTTTACAAAAGTTGGGGGTTGAGCCTTTTTCAGCTGAGTTCTCAGCTCAACTTGGCGCTGATGTTCTTTATAAAGCCTCACGCAAACGCACTGTAGCGGTGAAGCAATTTTTACTGGCTGGTCAGGCCGTAGTGGGCGTCGGCAATATTTATTGCTCAGAAAGTTTATTTGAGGCGGGCATTCATCCTGCAAAGGCTGCTGGTAAGTTAAGCAAACCCCAGTGTGCTCGTTTAGCAAATGCAGTCAGACTCATTCTGAAAAATGCGATCGCTGCTGGCGGTAGTAGCTTGAAAGATTTTGTAAATAGCGAAGGTGATCCCGGTCACTTCATGGTGCAAACTAAAGTTTATGACCGCAAAGGCTTGCCCTGTAAGGTTTGTAAAACGCCGATTACACAAATTGTCCAGGGGCAGCGCTCCACCTATTTCTGCCCCCAATGTCAAAAACGATAATGAATGCTTTTGCAAAAAAGCTAATTGCTTGGCATGGGGTCAGCGGCCGCTCAGGTTTGCCATGGCAAGGTAATCGTGACCCATATGCAGTTTGGGTTTCTGAAATCATGCTGCAACAAACTCAAGTTGCAACAGTTTTGGAGCGCTACCCGCGCTTTATGAAACGCTTTCCGACTGTCAAAAAATTAGCGGCAGCTGATATTGATGAAGTATTGGCTGAATGGGCGGGCTTGGGGTATTACTCTCGTGCTCGAAACTTGCACGCATGCGCAAAGCAAGTAATGCAGGAATTTTCTGGAAAGTTTCCGAGCGATCCAGTATTGCTTGAGCAGCTAAAGGGGATTGGTCGATCAACAGCAGGAGCGATTGCCGCTTTTGCTTTTCATGAAAGGGCGCCCATACTAGATGCAAATGTCAAAAGAATTCTGGCACGTTTATTTGCTATTGACGGTGCAATACAAGATAAAGCAGTGAATGATCGCCTATGGCAATTAGCAAATGATCTATTACCCAATCAAGCAAATAATATGCCGGTGTATACACAGGCCTTGATGGATTTTGGTGCCACTTGGTGTACATCCCGTAAACCAGTATGCATGGGCGTGGAGAAAAAATGCCCCTTTGCAAAGGATTGCCAGGCGAACTTAAGTGATCAGGTTCTGGCTTTGCCAAAAAAGGTGATCAAAGCAAAGTCACCCGAATTTGATTGCGATATGTTGTTGATCAGATCGGGTAATTTTGTTCTTTTGCAAAAACGACCCAGTAAGGCGATTTGGGGAGGGCTATGGTCTTTGCCAGAGTCAGCATGGAGACCTAAAACTGAGAAAGAGGACAAGAGCATTTCAACCCTCAAGGGGCTGCTGACTGTCACTTTGCCCAAGGAGAATATTGCCGGGCTAGCTAAATCATTAAAGGGTCTAAAGCAGGGTAATCAAATTAAACATATCTTCACCCACCGTCGTTTATGGATGCAGATTTGGGAATTAAACTCTGCGAGCGCAGTAGAGTTCTCGAGCTCTGATTTGAAGTGGGTACACCTTAGTCAGTTAGGGCGATATGGCTTGCCGCAGCCAATTAAAGTTTTGCTGTTGGGATTGAGTCTAGCTCGCGGTGACGATCTAAAAAATTAAGCTGCAGCGCAGCCAAATCTTTTTGTGCACGAAAGTGTTCGCTAATACGATTAACTAAATAGACTGAGCGATGTTGTCCGCCGGTGCATCCAATTGCCACCGTTAAATAGCTACGACCATCTGCAATATAGTGCGGCAACCATTTATCAATAAACTGAATAATGTCACCTTCCATGCTAACTACTTCAGGGATTTTCTCAAGGAACTCTTTAACCAGTTTGTCCTTACCAGTTAGTGGTCTTAGATCCTTATCGTAATGAGGATTGGGCAGGCAGCGCACATCAAACACTAGGTCCGCTTCACTAGGAACCCCCTTTTTGAAACCAAAGGATTCAAAAATCACGGATAGTCCAAGAGGCTTATCTTTGAGAAGATCGCCAATCCAGGAGCGTAGCGCATGTGCTGGCAAATTACTGGTATCAATACTATGCGCCTGGGTACGAAGTGGTTCAAGTAGGTTTCGCTCTCTATCGATCGCCTCGATGAGTGTTGCCGATTGAGATTGCTGAGCATTGGTTGATAAGGGATGGCGTCTGCGGGTTTCTGAAAAGCGCTGCACTAAGGTATTAGTGTCAGCGTTTAAGAAAACAATTCTGACTTGATGATTGCGACGCAAGTTCTCCAGAATAGAGGGCAGTTCAGCAATAGATTCACCGCGACGTGCATCAATTGCTACTGCTACACACTCACTCTTTTCTTTTTCGAGGGTGACAATCAAATTCTTAAGGAGGGAGACTGGCAGGTTATCTACACAGTCATAGCCTGCATCTTCAAAAGCCCTCAAGGCGACTGATTTACCTGAGCCAGAGATTCCGGTAATCAGATTAATTTGCATAGTTTAGAGTAAGCGACCCTGGGATTTGACTGAATCAGCTTCGGCATTCATTTGAATACGTTGACGTTCCATGAATTCTTTTAAGGTATCGATGCCACGTAATTGCAAAATCGTATTGCGAACAGCAGCTTCAACTAGTACCGCTAAGTTACGTCCTGCGGCAACCTGAATTTTTACTGTACGAATCGGAACCCCTAGGACATCGATGTGTTGAGCTTCAAGAGGTAATCTTTCAAACTCTCCATCCGTTCTGCGAACTAGCTGAACAATGAGACGGAGCTTGAGTTTGCGGCGTACGGCAGTTTCACCAAAGATGGTACGAATATCCAGCAGGCCTAAGCCACGAACTTCAAGTAAGTTGCGCAGGATAACTGGGCAACGTCCTTCGATATAGTCTGAACCAAGGCGAGCAAAATCAACGGCATCATCTGCCACTAAGCCATGGCCACGAGAAATCAGCTCAAGACCCAATTCACTTTTACCTAAACCTGATTCACCAGTTAGCAATACACCTAAGCCCAAGATATCCATAAAAACACCATGCATTGTGATTTGAGGCGCACCAATTTTGGTGAGATAGATCCGCAAATGATCAATCACTTCTGCTGCAGAGATGGGGGTAGTAAATAAAGGGGTGGAAGTACGTTGACAGTAGAGCTGCAAATCTGAATCGGCTGATTTGCCGTCGGCTACGATGACGCAGGGAGGCGTTTTAGAAATTAAGTTAGCGATTTGCTCTTGCTTTTGTTCGGGCTCGAGCGCTGCATGATAGTCAACCTCTTGTTCACCAAAGATTTGGATGCGACTTGGGTGAATGAGATTTAAGTGTCCCACTAAGTCTGAGCTAGCTGCGGCTGCTTTGACTGCCTCCGCCGGGAAGGTGCGATCTGCGCCCTCTAGTCCGCCAATCCAGGAAAGCTTGAGATCTGCAACATTGTCATCAAAAATCTGCTGTGCAGTTACTCCTTCGAGGAGCAAGGGCTGTGTCATTTTGTTACATCCCACTCTTGTAATAATTCGCATACCTTAACTGGATCGTTGGCAGACGATAGAAATTGACGATTGTCCGCATCAGATAGTAGTTGTGCAATAGAAGACAGAATTTCTAAATGTTGTTGAGTAGCTTTTTCAGGAACCAATAAAAAAATTAGAATGGATACAGGCTCACCATCAGGTGCAGCGAACTCAATCGGACTTTTGAGTTTTATAAAAGCGGCGCTTGGTTGCTTAAGGCCTTTAACGCGTCCATGAGGAATTGCAACACCAGCACCAAGTGCGGTGGATCCTAAATCTTCACGTGCGTTCAAAAACTCTACGACGGAAGCTGCATTAATACCTACTTTTTTAAAGAAGAGGTCCCCGGCTGCTGCAAATGCATCGGCTCTGCTAGTGGCAGGGTGATTTAATGCAATGCAGTCAGGGGTGAAAAGATTGGTCAGGGCATTCATGGGAATTGATTATAGGTGTCCTGACTGTTGATATCACTCAAATCGCTTATCGTGGTGGTGATCCTGGATCTTTTCTTTGTGTTTTACAACCTGGCGTTCTAACTTATCGACCACGGCATCCATCGCATGGTAAAGGTCGGCATTGTGTGCCTCGGCAAATAATTCCTTGCCTTTCAGGTGAATGGTAATTTCAGCGCTCTGACGAAGTTCCTTTTCTTTGGCGTTATCAACTACCAGAAAGGCAGATGCATCAATGACATGGTCAAAGTGCTTACGAATTTTGGCCATTCCAGCTTCTAGGTGGGCACGCATGGCTGGGGTTACTTCCAGATGGCGGCTATTAATTTTCAAATTCATCAGCATCTCCTATATACGCGTGCGCATGCTCATGCCTGGGGTGCGCAGCAAGCCCCTGAAATCGTTTGAACGGTATTTTTGGAAGGGAACTTCATGAACCTCCAGCGTATCAGCGAATTTGCTGAAAACCAAGAGGGAAAACCATCTTTATTAGTTAAATGGCCCAGAAGGCCGCCTAGCTTACATCCTAAAGTTTTCACCCAAGTAGACTCTACGGACGGCATCATTTTGGATAATTTGGTCTGGCTCGCCTTCTGCCAGCACGCTGCCCTCGCTAATGATGTAGGCGTGATCACATATACCCAGGGTTTCCCGAACATTATGGTCTGTGATGAGAACGCCAATCTGGCGGTCTCTTAAGAAACGCACGATGCGCTGAATTTCCCCAACGGCAATAGGGTCAACGCCGGCAAATGGCTCATCTAGCAAGATGAATTTGGGCTGGGAGGCTAAAGCTCTAGCAATCTCCACTCGACGACGCTCACCACCAGATAGGGATAGAGCGGGGTTATTGCGTAGATGGCCAATTTGCAGCTCACCCAAGAGCTCATCGAGGCGGTCGGCAATTTCGGCTTTAGTCAGAGCCTTGCCACCTTGCGCCTGAAGTTCTAGTACGGCCTGAATATTCTCGGCAACATTGAGTTTTCTGAAAATAGAGGCTTCTTGAGGAAGATAAGACAAACCCATGCGAGCGCGCTGATGGATGGGTAGGCGGGTGATGTCGGCACCATCCAAAACAATACTGCCTGCGTCAAGTGGAACTAAACCAACAATCATATAAAACGAGGTTGTTTTACCGGCACCATTGGGTCCAAGTAAGCCAACCACTTCGCCACATTTCACTTCGATAGAAACATCTCGAACTACCGTCCTAGAGCCATAACGTTTTTGTAAATGGTGCGCACTCAGAGTTGCTGGGCTATTGGTTTGAGCTAAATCCGTTGTCATTTCTCTAAGGTGGCTTTTCGTCTTGGTGAAAGAATTGCTCTAGCCAGAGGGAGATCGTCTGGCTTTGCGTCTTTAGGGGGGGTAACTCGATAGTACTGCTTTACATCATCATATTCAATTTTCCAGCCGCGCAATTGGTCTAGCATTTCCATATTGAGTAGGCGCTTGAGCTTAGCATCACCAGTTAATGTGAGAACTTCAGTTTTACCATTGTAGACAACCTGAGTCGCTAAGCCTTGCATGAATTCATCCGCAGGCCCTTCGCGACGTTGTCTAAAGCTAGCCGTAGTATCTGGTGTCCCCTCAACGTCAATAAACTCATAACCTTCAGGATCTACTTGAATATGACCATCTTCACCAGTAACGATGATGCTTCCTTTAATCAGTAACACTTGACCCTTGAGATCATAAATTTGTTTAACATCGTTTACAGAAACTTTTTCTGCCACAAGAATGATTGGCTTATCTCGATCTGCTTTTTCTGCATGGGAAAAACCGGCCACACCTAAGCTAGCTACTAGAATAAAAGTAATCGAGTGGAGCGAGGAGTGCAATTGATTGATCATTTACTGATTACCTCTTGGCGCTCGCTCAATGCGTCCTTTCACTTGCCCTAATAGCGCTATACTTTGTTCAACGTTATTAAATTTTCCACCTTCGGTAGAGTGCATGATTGACATGCCTTGCTCAAGCGTAATGGGCCTATTGGTCTCAATAATGTCATCATTAATGAGTACTTTGAAATAGGTGGAGGATGCAAGCATTCTCAGCGTTGCAGCCTGCGAGGCAGTTGCTGTTTGGGCAGGTCGAAAAATAGATGCGTTATCAATCAGATCCAAAATGGTGAGCTCGCCATCAAGGTGTCCAGTGTCAGATTTCACGGTCACTGGAGCCTTACCAGCCAGAAAGAAGCGCATGCGAGGCGTCAAAATATCAATCGAGGCATCATCGTCATAATGGATTACTTTCTTGCCTAAGATTCGGTACTTGGTGTTACCAAATTCATTTAGTGCAGATAGAGCGCCATTATTGATGATGTAATCAGGCTCATGAAGTCTGACACGCTCCAGCGAAGATTTTTCAGGAGGGGTAACTTTTTGTACCAGCCAAAAAGTTACGAGTGTTAACGTCCCCATCAAAATCAATGGCATCAAACGTAATAAAGCACGTCCAATACCGAGTTTGATTTTTTGGGAATTGAATTGCATTACCTAGTTACGCGCTTTATTCAGTAATTCATCGTAGTGGTTTTGCGCCTTCAGAATCAGATCGCATGCTTCTCGTACAGCCCTATCTCCACCGTGATGAATCGTTACGAAATGGGCAGATTCTTTCACTGCTTCATGAGCTTGAGCAGGACAAATCCTAAAGCCAGCATTTTTCATCATTTGTAAATCCGGCCAGTCATCACCCATGACAGCACAGTCTGAGAGAGAAAGATCTAAGGTTTTGATCACCTGGGCCAAGGCAATGGCTTTGTTTTCTACGCCCATGTGGAGGTGTTTAATGCCTAATTCTTCGCAGCGCGCTAAGACCATTTTTGAATTTCTGCCGGTGATGATGGCAGTTGGTATTCCGCATTGCTCTAGTAATTTAATGCCCAGGCCATCCTGAATATCAAACGCTTTCAGAGACTCTTTGCCATCGGCACCCATCCATACTTGCCCATTGGTTAAGACACCATCGACATCTAGAACCAAGAGCTTGACTCTGCTAGCACGCTCCCAGGCTTGTGGGTATTGAGCTAGAGGATTCGTATTGTGTGGAGTAAAAGCGCTCGGCATCGTAATTAAATTAGATGAAAGATTAAATAACTTTTGCTGCAAACAAATCATGCAGATTGAGTGCGCCTAATAGTTGCCCATTGCTATTGCTGACAACCAAATGATTAATGCGATGTTTCTCCATCATCTCAATTGCCTCTTCTGCAAGAAGCTCAGGTGGAATGGTGCGGGGCCCAGGTGTGGTGGCACTTTTTAAGGTGATGCCATCAAGATTAGTTTTCTTTTCTAACAGGCGGCGTAGATCGCCATCAGTCAAAATGCCAAATACTTTGTTGTCTTGATCTAAGACAACAACCATACCCATCCGCTTAGAGGTCATCTCTAGCAAAGCATCTTGTAATGAAGCTTCAACGGAAATTTTTGGTGTGCCATCAAAGCTGCGCATCACTTCGCTGACATGCATAAGTTGTTTACGACCAAGTCTGCCACCTGGATGCGAGCGGATGAAATCCTCCGCTTCAAATCCTCTTGCATCTAACAAGGCAACTGCTAAGGCATCTCCCATTGCTAATGCTGCGGTAGTGCTCGTGGTTGGTGCAAGATTGAGTGGACAAGCTTCTTTTTCAACGCTAGTGTCTATGTGTGCATCAGCCAGTTTTGCAAGAGATGAATTCGGTGCACCAGTTAATGCAATCAGTTTTGCCCCAGTACGCTTGATGATGGGAACAATGGTTAGTAGTTCATCGGTCTCACCAGAATTTGAGAGTGCTACAAAAACATCATCCCGAGTTACCATTCCTAAGTCACCATGACTGGCCTCAGCTGGGTGAACAAAGAAAGCAGGGGAACCAGTAGAGGCAAAGGTGGCAGCAATTTTGCGTGCAATGTGACCAGATTTACCGATGCCAGACACCACAATTCTGCCTTTGCAGCCATGGAGTAGTTCAACCGCCAGCACAAGGGCATCAGCATTAGGCCCTTCAAGGCGGTCGCGCATCGTTTGCAGTGCGGCAGCCTCAATAGTGAGGGTATCGCGTGCAAGCTTTAGGGTTCGTTCTCGAGTCTTAGCTATCATCGGGTAAGTATATGCCGTCAGCCCTTCAATTAACTCTCATTCTCTTGGCCTCTGGTGTGGCCGGAGTGGTTATTTTCCGCTATTTTGGCTTACCCCCTATTTTGGGCTATTTAGCCATTGGTGTCCTGATTGGCCCTAATGCCCTTGGTCTAGCAAGCGACTCTGCCACGGTAAAGTATTTGGCTGAATTTGGGGTTGTTTTCTTGATGTTTTCAATCGGCCTGGAATTTAACCTCAATAAGCTGAGGGCAATGCGCAAGATCGTATTTGGTCTTGGCGCTAGCCAGGTAATTTTGACCATACTTTTGGCAGTTCCAGCTAGTTTGCTGATGAACTGGATTTATCCCATCTCTTGGCATGCGGCAATTGCTTTGGGCGGCGCTTTAGCAATGTCTTCGACTGCCATCGTAATTAAATTGATTTCTGATCGGGCTGAGTTAGAGACAGAGCACGGTCGTAATGTGATTGGTATTTTGCTATTTCAAGATTTAGCAGTCGTCTTCTTGTTGATCTTACTGCCATCGCTTGGAAAAAATCCTACAGACTTATTTGTTGCACTTACTGCTGCATCAGTCAAGATCATGATTGCATTAGTGTTGATTTTCTTTATCGGTCAAACACTGATGAGCCGCTGGTTCAAGTTGGTTGCCAAGTTGCGCTCTCAAGAATTATTCATGCTCAATCTTTTATTAATTGTTTTGGGCATGGCGGGCTTGACTGAGCACTTCGGTTTGTCTTTAGCGCTCGGCGCATTTTTGGCGGGCATGTTGATTGCCGAGACACCCTATCGCCACCAAGTTGAGGAAGACATCAAACCTTTCCGCGATGTCTTGCTTGGACTTTTCTTTATTACGATTGGCATGCTGCTCGATTTCAATGTCATTCGAGAGCAATGGATCTTAGTTTTGGCCTTGCTAATAGGCCCGCTGGTATTCAAATTCGGCCTCATTGCTTTACTCTCTAAGGCATTTGGTTCTAGCACTGGGATCTCCATTCGAACCGGCTTATGTCTGGCTCAGGCAGGCGAATTTGGTTTTGTTTTGCTAACTCAAATTGATGGCTTAGATTTAATTGATCCCACTTTGAGTCAGGCAGTGTTAGCAGCAATGCTGATCTCGATGTTCTGTGCGCCTTTCTTAATTGAATATAGCGATCTTATTGCAATGCGCTTCTCTAGTAATGAATGGCTATTGCAATCACTCGCTTTGACCCGGGTAGCAGCAAAGAGTGTGCGCAATGAAAACCATGTTGTGATTTGTGGTTTTGGTCGCTCAGGTCAAAGCTTGGCAAGGATGCTAGATCAAGAAAAGATTCCTTACATTGCTTTGGATTTGGATCCTGATCGTGTTAAAGAAGCGGCTGCTGCTGGTGATAACGTTGTTTATGGCGATGCTAGTCGTGAGAACTATTTGATTGCTGCCGGCCTCTCTCGAGCAAAAGCGGTAGTCATTACCTATGCAGATACTGCGGCAAGCATACGCGTCCTAAGACAAGTAGAGCACTTGCGTCCAGGCATGACGATATTGGTTCGCACTAGGGATGATGCTGATATTGCAAAATTACAGGCCGCTGGTGCTACTGAAGTCATTCCGGAGCTCATTGAGGGCAGCCTCATGATTGCTTCTCATGTCTTACTGATCATGGGCGTACCGATGCGCAAGGTGGTCAGACGAATTACTACTGCTCGTGAAGAGCGCTATAGCTTATTGAGGGGTTATTTCCGGGGCTCTGCAGATGATGACTTTGGGTCAAACGAGTCTTGGCGTTTGCATGCGATTACGCTATTACCGCACTCCCAAGCTGTTGGTAAAACCCTTGGCGCGCTTGATCTTGAAAATGAGGGAGTCAGTGTTCAGGCTGTCCGTCGAAAAACAGCAAGCGCTGATTATGTGCAGCTTACACTTGCTCCCGAACTGAAGCTTGAGGCGAATGATATTTTAGTGATCTCAGGCAATTCAGAAGCGACTGATTTGGCTGAAGCTAAATTACTCTGATATCAATCACTTCTTCAGCCGATATTATTTTTTCTTTTTAGCTGCAACAGACTTGCGCGTTAGTAATGGCGCTAAATAATGACCAGTAAAGCTGGCTGCATTTTTAGCCACATCTTCTGGTGTTCCGGTAGCGATAATTTGCCCACCACCAGCACCACCCTTAGGTCCTAAATCAATAATCCAGTCGGCAGTCTTGATCACATCTAAGTTGTGCTCAATGATGACGATAGTGTTGCCTTGCTTTTTCAATGTCTGAATTACTGTAAGCAATAGCTGGATATCATGGAAATGTAAACCAGTAGTCGGTTCATCCAGGATATATAGGGTTCTACCGGTATCGCGTTTAGAGAGCTCAAGTGAAAGCTTGACACGTTGTGCCTCACCGCCAGATAGGGTGGTAGCACTCTGCCCAAGCTTGACATAACCTAAGCCAACATCAAGCAGAGTTTTGAGTTTACGTTTAACAATCGGAACAGCCTCAAAGAATTCATGTGCTTGTTCGATGGTCATCGACAGAACTTCATGAATGTTCTTACCCTTGTAGCGAATGTCCAAAGTTTCGCGGTTGTAACGCTTGCCATGACAAACATCACAAGGCACATACACGTCTGGCAAAAAGTGCATTTCTACTTTCAGTACACCATCCCCTTCACAAGAGTCACAGCGACCACCCTTAACGTTAAAAGAGAAGCGGCCAGCTTCATAGCCACGCTCACGTGACGCTGGAACACCTGCAAAAAGTTCTCTAATCGGTGTAAATAGCCCTGTATAGGTTGCTGGGTTAGAGCGCGGTGTTCTGCCAATCGGTGACTGATCTACGCTAATGACTTTGTCAAAATGTTCTAAGCCCTTCATTGAATCGTGTGCTGCTGGTTCTGCGTTAGAGCCATAAAGGTGCTGTGCCACCGCATGATGCAAGGTGTCATTAATCAATGTGGATTTACCAGACCCTGAAACACCAGTAACACAAGTCAGTAGCCCTACAGGAATTTTGGCGTGCACAGATTGCAAGTTATTGCCACGTGCGCCGAGAATTTCTAAGAATCGATCATTAACTGGAATGCGTTTTTCTGGAACTGCAATGGCTTCGCGACCAGAAAGATAGGCACCAGTTAAAGAATTCAGATTTGCTTCAACTTCAGCAGGAGTGCCTTGAGCCACAATCTCGCCACCATGCACGCCGGCACCAGGACCAATGTCGATGACCCAGTCAGACGCCCGAATCATATCCTCATCATGCTCAACGACTAAGACGCTATTACCAAGATCGCGTAAGTGCTTGAGTGTGCCAATCAAACGATCGTTATCACGTTGATGTAGTCCAATAGATGGTTCATCTAGAACGTACATGACTCCGGTTAAGCCAGAGCCAATCTGGCTTGCAAGGCGAATACGCTGCGCTTCACCGCCAGAAAGGGTGTCCGCGCTACGTTCAAGAGAAAGATAGTCAAGTCCTACATCATTTAAGAAGCGTAGGCGTGCACTAAGCTCTTTAACAATCTTGTCAGCAATTTCTCGTTTAGCCCCTTTGAGTTCTAGAGCTTCGAAATACTCTTTTGCTTCTTTAAGTGGTAATGCGCTGATCTCATAAATAGCGCGTGATTGTTTTTTCTCGCCGACTTTGACAAAACGCGCTTCCTTACGTAAGCGGGTGCCATTACATACTGGACAAGTTTGTACATTTTGATAGCGCGATAACTCTTCACGCACAGTCATGGAGTCTGTTTCACGATAGCGACGCTCAAAGTTGGCAATGATGCCTTCAAAGGCGTGCTCTCGCGTCGTGTTTTTTCCACGCTCGTTGATGTACTCAAAAGGAATAGTCACATCGCCTGAGCCCAGCAGGATGAGGTCTTGCTGTTTCTTAGAGAGTGTTTCAAAAGGCTTCTCCACATCAAAGCCACCGTGCTTAGCCAAGGTCTGCAGTAACTTGAAGTAAAACTGATTGCGACGGTCCCAGCCTTTGATCGCACCAGAAGCCAGGGATAAATCTGGATGGGCAACGATCCGTTTTGGATCAAAAAAGGATTGATGACCAAGGCCATCACATGATGGGCAAGCACCCATTGGATTATTAAATGAGAAGAGGCGTGGCTCCAGTTCTTGAAGGGAGTATGAGCAAACTGGGCAAGCAAACTTGCTTGAGAAAATCATTTCTTTACCACTATCCATATCGACAATCATGGCTTTGCCATCTGCTAGTCGCAGAGCTGTCTCAAAAGATTCCGCAAGACGCTGCTGAATATCAGGGCGCACTTTAATGCGATCCACTACTACCTCAATGGAGTGCTTATCGTTTTTTTTCAGCGTGGGTAATTGATCTACTTCAAAGATTGCTGCTTTTGCGGCATTGGCCGTGCCACCACCAGAGCGCACTCGAAAGCGCACAAAGCCTTGAGCCTGCAGGTCTTGAAAGAGATCTACAAACTCGCCTTTGCGTTCGCTGACAACCGGCGCCAGAATCATTAACTTTGTATCTTCTGGCATCGACAGTACGGTGTCTACCATTTGCGAAACACTTTGCGCTTCTAATGGAAGATCATGGTCGGGGCAATGGGGTGTACCTGCTCGTGCGAACAGCAGACGTAGGTAATCATGAATTTCAGTAACAGTTCCCACAGTTGAGCGTGGGTTATGGCTAGTTGCTTTTTGTTCAATCGAAATTGCAGGTGATAAACCTTCTATGGTGTCGACATCTGGCTTTTCCATGAGCTGCAAAAACTGCCGCGCGTAGGCAGAGAGCGATTCGACATAGCGACGCTGGCCTTCTGCATAGAGAGTATCGAAAGCTAATGAGCTTTTGCCGGAGCCTGACAATCCAGTGAGGACGACTAATTTCTCTCTAGGGATGTCTAGATTGATATTTTTGAGGTTATGGGTGCGGGCACCGCGGATCTTGATTTCGTTAGTCATTATTTTTTAGCGTAACTTGTTAATATAGCTCTTTCCCATGAATCCTTCTGAACTTCGCTCCTCTCTAGCCTTGGCAGGCATCTTTGGCCTGCGTATGCTGGGCCTTTTCTTGCTTTTGCCCGTCTTTAGCATTCATGCCAAAGACTTGCCCGGAGGCGATCAAGCCTTCTTGATAGGGCTGGCCTTGGGAATTTTCAATATTGTTCAGGCCTGCTTCCATATACCTTTAGGCAGACTTTCCGACCGAATTGGTAGAAAAACAGTCGTTTTATGGGGCCTATCCTTATTTGTTGCTGGAGCCTTAATTTGCGCCTCTAAAGATGATTTGCTGTGGATCTCGATTGGTAGAGGCGTTATGGGTGCTGGAGCCATTTCTGCGGCTGTTTCTGCTTGGGTTGCCGATCTAACCCGGGAACAAGTACGTAGTCAAGCCATGGCTTTGGTTGGTGCCAGCATTTCTCTATCTTTTGCTATTTCCTTGGTTGTTGCTGCTCCTCTGTACCGCATGATTACTTTGAGCGGAATGTTTGTGGTGCTCGCAATCTTAGGCGTGATAGCAATGGTTGTGACCTATTTTGTATTACCAGATAACAAACCTCAAGTTCCTGTGCAACAAGATTCACTCAAAGTGGTGTTTCTACGGCCAGAGCTGATGCGTCTCAATATTGGAGTATTTGTATTAAACGCCACTCAAGTGGCAATGTTTTTAGTAGTACCGCGCTTATTAGAGCAGGCTGGATTTCCGCTAGCTTCACATTGGCAAATTTATCTCTCAGTCGTGCTGCTTTCTTTTGTCTTTATGGTGCCACTTTTAATTTATGGCGAGAAAAAACAGCGCATACGACTTGTCTTATTAATCGCCATCATTCTTCTGATTATTGCCGAAATTATCTTTACTCAAGCCTCAACTGTGACGCTAATCACAGTCGCATTACTGATTTATTTCGTAGGCTTTAACTTACTAGAGGCTTTACAACCTTCATTAGTGACGCGTTATGCAAAAGAGTCGAAGGGAACGGCTTTAGGGGTTTACAACACAACCCAATCCATTGGTCTCTTTTCTGGTGCCTTATTAGGGGGTTGGTTGATGGATAGCCATGGTGATTTATCGGTCTTTGCAGCCGGCACAGTCCTCTTAGTTTGCTGGCTTATAATCGCTTGGTCGATGGGTGAAATGCCGGCGAGAGCAACAGACTCAAAGGATGTAGCCCTAAAGACATAGCCGTAGCACTATTGATTAAATTAAAACGAGCAGTACATTTCGAGCAGCAATAACAGCAGTATTTTTCTTCGGGAGACAACATGGCTTCGGTAAATAAAGTCATCATCGTAGGTAACGTAGGGCGCGATCCAGAAACACGTTACATGCCAAGCGGCGATGCCGTTACAAACATTTCAGTAGCAACATCTGATCGCTACAAAGATAAGCAAACTGGTGAAATGAAAGAAACCACAGAATGGCATCGTGTTGCGTTCTTTGGTAAGCTCGCAGAAATCGCCGGTCAATACCTCAAAAAAGGTTCCCAAGTTTATTGTGAAGGCCGTTTACGAACACGTAAATGGACGGATGCCAGTGGGCAAGAAAAGTATTCTACTGAGATCGTTGCAGAAACAATGCAAATGCTTGGTGGTAAGCCAGTAAGTGGAAGTGGTGATGGTGGCGAGAGCTATGCTCGTTCAAAGCCGGCTGAGCAGTCTGCTCCAGCATCATCTAATGCCGCATCACTCGGTGCAATGGATGACGATATTCCGTTTTAAATAGTAAAACCGTAATAGCAAAAACCCCTTCTAGGAATTCCTAGAAGGGGTTTTTATTTACCTACTCCTATTTTATTGGCGTGCGTGCCGAATATTTTCAGGCCACGGTGAGTTGTGATCCGTTCTAAATGGATTGATATCGAGTCCACCCCGTCTTGTGTAGCGCGCATAGACAGAGAGTTTTTCCGGTTTGCACTGGCGCTTGATGTCGGTGAAGATCGTTTCAACACAGTGCTCATGAAACTCTCCTAATTGTCTGAAGCCAATGAGGTAGCGTAATAAACCTTCCTCAAGAATTGGGCGCCCTTGATAACGAATCTGCACGCTAGCCCAGTCTGGCTGCCCTGTTACGGGACAGTTCGATTTCAGTAAATGGGAAACTAAGCACTGTTCAATTGGCCCAAATGATTCATTGACTCCAAGCAGGCTTGGGTCTGCAGGGAGATTCGGATCTATTTCAATATCCAGGCGATCCATTAGGATGCCTCCCATTTCTTGCATACCTTTTTTAGCAATTACTTCAGTTGGGTTGATGCGGGTTGTGATCTTACTGCCAGCGATTGCTGATAAATCAGTGGTGAGCCTTTCTTTGACTTCATTCTCATCTTCGAAGCGAGCACTATTTAGGCTATTGAGATAAAGCTTGAAGGACTTAGACTCAACCATATTAGGGGAGTCTGCAGGAATTTGAAACTCTGCTAATGCTATTTGAGGCTTACCTTTTTTATTGAGCCAGCTGAGTTCAAAAGCATTCCAAATATCAACACCAACGAAAGGCAATACTCGACCTTCTTGAAGGCCTAGTTTTTTGCGGTTCTCAATTCTAGGAATCGGAAAGAGCAAGCTCGGATCATATTGATCTGGATATTGCGTTGCTTGTCCAAGAGATATTGTTGCCATTAATATATTTGCTTACTTCTTAGGTTTGTTCGATACGCCTGATACCACATGGCCAGTAGGCGCAACAGATGCTGCTGATTGGCAATGACCAGTTTGATCATCGAAGAAGAAGTCTGGCTCGAATTCTCTTAAGAACTCACTCTTTGATAAACCACCGAGGAACATTGCTTCATCTACATCAATGCCCCATGCCATCAGAGTCCGAATGGCACGTTCATGTGCAGGAGCGGAGCGTGCAGTAACCAAGGCAGTACGAATCCTCATACCGTTTTCGCTAGTGGAGCGTTGCAGACTATGAAGTGCTTCCAGTAAGGGTTTGAAGGGCCCTGGCGGCAGTGGAATATCGACCTTCTTGCTTTCATGATCTACAAAAGCCTCAAGACCTTTTTTCTGGAAAACCTGCTCTGCCTCATCTGAAAAAAGTACTGCATCTCCGTCAAATGCAATACGAATCTCATTTGGATGTGATTCTGCTGTTTTGCTTGATTCTGGATAGACGCGTGCTGCTGGGAAGCCTGCATCAATGGTGGCTCGCACATCATCTTCATTTGCAGATAAGAAAAGATTAGCGTGCAATGAGCGTAGGTAGTGATATGGAGGACGACCTCTTGTAAATACACCACGTTCAAGATGTAAGCCATGGTGTTCTGCAGAGCGGAATACTCTTAAGCCGCTGACTGGATCATTGCGGGAGAGGATCACCACCTCAACGCGTTGCATACCCTCGTCATTAAAGGCAAGAAGTTTTTTGACCAAGGGAAATGCCACACCTTTTTGAGCTGCCTCACTTAGGCGCTCAAGTTGTAACTTCATGTAGGCGCTGTCATCGGCCGATTCGAAGATGCGATTCTCTTCTTCAAAATCAAACAGGGCGCGCGAAGAAATCGCAACGACAAGTTTTCCGGTGAGCGTATATGACATCTTACGTATTCAGTTTCATTTCAGGAAAAGACGATAAGCAGGGTTATTGCTTTCATCCCAATGCGGATAGGCTAATTTCTCTAAAAATACTTGGAATTTCTTTTGCTCATTCTTGGGGACCTGTATACCTACTAGAATGCGGCCGTAGTCCGCACCATGGTTACGGTAATGGAACAAGCTAATATTCCAGTTCGGTGCCATGCTGGTTAAGAATTTCATTAGAGCCCCCGGACGTTCTGGAAACTCAAAGCGGTAGAGTAATTCATCTTTAGCAAGTACAGAGTGACCACCCACCATATGACGTAGATGAGACTTCGCCAGCTCATCATGCGTTAAGTCAATCGTTGCAAACTTCGCTTTACGGAAGTGTTTTGCAATTGCCTCGCTGTCGCCCGCTTTTTGAGTGCTGACACCAACAAAAATATGCGCTTCGCTTTGATCGCCAATACGATAGTTAAATTCTGTCACGTTACGCTTGCCGAGTAATTGGCAGAAACGCTTAAACGATCCTCGCTCTTCAGGAATAGTCACAGCAAATACTGCTTCACGAAACTCACCAACATCTGCGCGTTCTGCTACAAAGCGTAGACGACTAAAGTTCATATTGGCGCCACAGGCAACTGCCACAAGCGTTTTCTTCTGAATACGCTTTTTCTGAACATACTTCTTCATGCCTGCAATTGCTAGTGCGCCAGCAGGCTCAAGGATGCTACGGGTATCAGTAAAGACATCGTTAATGGCTGCGCAGATTTCATCAGTATCAACAGTGACGATTTCGTCAACCACCTTTTTACAAATACGGAAAGTTTCTTTGCCAACCAATTTCACCGCAGTACCATCTGAAAAAAGACCAACATCTTTCATTTCGATACGTTTGCCTGCTTTGAGAGATTGATTCATAGCATCGGAGTCGGAAGCTTGTACACCAATGACTTTAGTCTTTGGGCTAACTGCTTTGGTGTATTCGCCGATACCAGAAATTAAGCCACCACCACCGATGGCAACAAAAATTGCATCGATTGGTTCTTGGTGTTGTGAAAAAATTTCTTGCGCGATTGTTCCTTGACCGGCAATGACATCAGGGTCATCAAATGGGTGGACAAAAGTCAGACCCCGTTTTTTGCCCAAGAGTTCTGAGTGCTTGAAGGCATCACTATAAGACTCACCATGCAGGATGATTTCTACCCAAGAGCCGCCCCTGGCCCTCACTGCATCAATTTTTAGGCTAGGCGTAGTTACCGGCATCACGATGACGGCTTTACATTTCATTTTGGCTGCTGAGAGAGCCACCCCTTGGGCATGGTTTCCTGCGGAAGCGGCAATTACCCCGCGTTTTATGGCTTCCGGGGATAAATGAGCCATCTTGTTATAGGCACCACGGAGTTTGAATGAGAAAACTGGTTGGTTATCCTCTCTTTTTAAGAGAACCTGATTGCCCAAACGTTTGGTGAGCTCAGGCGCGAGCTGTAGCTCAGTTTCTCTGGCTACGTCATAGACGCGAGCCGATAAAATTTTCTTTAAATAGTTCGTTGCCATCCAATGAGCGTACCACGGATGGCTCCTAAGCCCTTAGATTTGCAAGGTTTTATCTCTTCAGGGAGCGACTTTCACCTTTTCCTGCCACTATCAGGTTCGCTCAATTAAAATGCTTATTTACCAAATATGTCGCTATGAATGCCCCACTAGCTTTGAACCGGTTGTTGGACGCTGAGGCGGATTCCCCCCGTCTTCGTGAAATTCCCTATAACTACACCTCCTTTTCTGATCGAGAGATTGTTATTCGCTTGTTGGGCGAGGAGTCATGGCGCGTTCTGAATGATTTGCGTGGCGTCCGACGAACTGGCCGCTCTGCACGGATGTTGTTTGAAATCTTGGGTGATATTTGGGTAGTTCAACGCAATCCATTCTTGCAGGATGATTTATTAGATAGCCCTGATCGACGCAAACAATTGATCGATGCTTTATGGCATCGTCTGGGCGAAGTAAAAAAACGGAATAGTGGTGACTCAGCTGATCAAGTAGAAATTTTATTAAGTGCTGCTTATGGCGCGATTGAAAGTTTTGAAAACGGTTTTAAAGAAGTTGAGCAAATTCGTAAGCGTGCCAATAAAGAATTAGGACGCCACACTGCTAGTGACAATATTTGTTTTGATGGTATATCACGTGCTGCACATGTGACAGATGCAACTGACTGGCGGGTGGAGTACCCATTAGTTGTTCTGAAGCCTGATTACGAGTCTGAAATTCCGGGCTTAGTTAGAGCCTGTGTTGAATTAGGTCTCACGATCATTCCTCGGGGAGGCGGCACTGGCTATACCGGCGGCGCTATTCCTCTATATGCGATGTCTGCGGTGATTAATACTGAGAAGCTTGAGCAAATAGATATTGTAAAGAGTAAGCGTTTGCCTGGTCTTGATCATGATGTGCCCACTATTTTTACTGGCGCAGGAGTTGTAACCCGTCGTGTATCTGATGCTGCAGAACGGGCCGGACTTGTATTTGCAGTAGATCCTACTTCTGCAGATGCAAGCTGTATTGGTGGCAATATCGCGATGAATGCTGGCGGAAAAAAAGCAGTTCTTTGGGGAACTGCTTTAGATAATCTTGCAAGCTGGCGCATGGTTGATCCACAAGGTAATTGGTTGGATGTGGAGCGTCTTGAACATAACCTTGGCAAGATTCATGATGTTGCCACTGTCCGCTTTCAGCTGACATGGTCTGATGGCAATAGTGAGCCTGGCCAACGGATTTTGAAAACCGAATTATTAGAAGTTGAAGGCAAGCGTTTCCGAAAAGAAGGCTTGGGTAAAGACGTAACAGATAAATTTTTATCTGGCTTACCTGGCATTCAAAAAGAAGGTTGCGACGGATTAATTACCAGCGCAACTTGGATCTTGCATCGCATGCCCGCGTTCATGCGGACGGTTTGCCTCGAGTTCTTTGGACAGGCACGCGAGGCTATTCCGAGTATTGTAGAAATTAAAGCTTACTTAGATGACTTAAGTAAACAGGGCGGACCCATTTTGGCTGGCCTTGAGCATTTGGATGATCGCTACTTAAAGGCGGTTGGTTACTCCACAAAATCTAAGCGCAATAGCTTGCCCAAGATGGTCTTAATTGGAGATATTGCTGGCGATAATGAAGCAGAGGTAGCGGCAGCTACTAGCGAAGTAGTGCGGATGGCGAACTTGCGTGTTGGTGAAGGCTTTGTTGCAGTCAGTGCAGAGGCTCGTAAAAAGTTTTGGTTAGATCGCGCTCGTACAGCAGCGATTGCTCGCCATACCAATGCATTTAAGATCAATGAAGACGTTGTGATTCCATTGCCGCGGATGGGCGAGTACACCGATGGCATTGATCGTATCAATATCGAATTGTCCCTAAAGAACAAATTGCAAGTGCTTGATGGTCTTGAATTATTTTTGAAAAAGAGCACTTTGCCATTAGGTAAGAGCGATCAAGAATACGAGATACCAACAGCAGAAATCTTGGGAGATCGTGTTCAGCAGGCTCTAGACCTTATTACCAAGGTACGTAGTCGCTGGGCTGATTGGCTGACGCAGATGGATACCTATTTCCCGCAACTACAAAATTACAGTTTGCGCGCCTCATGGAAAGAAGAAGTCCGCTCTGAACTGCGTATTATTTTTGGCGGCCTAGCATTTGAACCTATTCTGGCTAAGCTTGAGGCAATTCATAAAACTATTTTGCGCAAACGGGTATTCGTGGCTTTGCACATGCATGCTGGTGACGGCAATGTACACACCAATATTCCAGTGAACTCGGATGACTATGAGATGTTGCAAGATGCACACCACTCAGTCGATCGCATTATGAAATTGGCTCGATCTTTAGATGGCGTGATTTCTGGTGAGCACGGGATTGGCATTACTAAGCTTGAGTATTTAACTGAAGCGGAATTAAAAGATTTTCGGAGTTATAAGAATCGTGTTGACCCTGAAGGCAGGTTTAATAAGGGTAAGCTGATGCCGCATGCGGATCTGAGTATGGCCTATACGCCGAGCTTTGGTTTAATGGGACATGAGTCCATCATCATGCAGCAAAGTGATATCGGAGCGATTGCTGATAGCGTGAAGGATTGCCTGCGCTGCGGTAAGTGCAAGCCTGTCTGCGCTACTCACGTTCCACGCGCTAATTTACTGTACAGCCCACGCGACAAAATTTTGGCTACTTCATTATTAATAGAAGCCTTTTTGTATGAAGAGCAAACCCGTCGTGGTGTTTCCATTCGCCATTGGGAAATGTTTGATGATGTGGCAGCACACTG
This sequence comes from Polynucleobacter sp. UB-Piko-W3, assembly GCF_018881635.1. Taxonomy (GTDB): domain Bacteria; phylum Pseudomonadota; class Gammaproteobacteria; order Burkholderiales; family Burkholderiaceae; genus Polynucleobacter. The sequence continues at coordinate 1,513,374 of NZ_JACVPY010000002.1, read as the reverse complement.
TACTGTTTGCCATAAGTGTCTGACACCTTGTCCAGTCAATATTGACTTTGGTGATGTCTCAATGAATATGCGCAACCTCTTACGTAAGATGGGTCAGCAGCGCTTTAATCCTGGTACAGCGGCATCGATGTTCTTCTTGAATGCTACTAGTCCAGAAACGATTAATTTGGCTCGCAAGACCATGATTGGCTGGGGTTATCAGTTGCAGCGTTTAGGTAACGATATTTTTCGCAAGTTTGCCAAGAAGCAAACCGTACATCCACCTGCAACTGTAGGAAAGCCGAGCATAAAAGAGCAGGTTATTTTCTTTGTCAATAAGAAGATGCCAGGTAATCTGCCTAAAAAAACTGCCCGTGCTTTATTAGATATCGAAGATGCAAACTATGTACCAATTATTCGCGACCCAAAGACGACTTCTGCTGATACCGAAGCTGTGTTTTACTTCCCGGGCTGTGGATCTGAGCGCCTCTTCTCGCAAGTGGGCCTAGCAACGCAAGCAATGCTGTGGAATGTTGGTGTACAAACAGTATTGCCGCCAGGTTATTTATGTTGCGGCTATCCACAGCGTGGTAATGGTGATTTTGATAAAGCTGACAAGATGATTACGGATAACCGTGTCTTATTTCATCGGGTTGCCAATACTCTGAATTACTTAGACATCAAGACCGTCGTGGTCTCCTGCGGAACTTGTTATGACCAGTTAGCCGGTTATCAGTTCGAACAGATCTTCCCAGGTTGTCGCATCATTGATATTCATGAGTACTTGGCAGAAAAAGGCGTCAAGCTATCTGGAGTCACCGGAGTGAAGTATATGTATCACGATCCTTGCCATTCTCCAATGAAGTTACAGGATCCCTTGAAGACCGTAAATGAGTTGATTCAATTAGAGGATGGTAAATCGATTTTGAAGAATGATCGTTGCTGCGGCGAGTCTGGAACCTTGGCCGTTACAAGGCCAGACATCTCGACCCAGGTTCGCTTCCGTAAGGAAATTGAGATGAAAAAAGCTGCGAATGAATTACGTAAGGACAGCCCTGCTGGCGATGTCAAAGTATTGACAAGCTGCCCATCTTGTTTGCAGGGCTTAAGCCGTTTCGATTCAGATAGCGATACCACTGCTGATTACATTGTGGTGGAGATGGCCAATAAATTACTTGGTGAAAATTGGATGCAAGATTATGTTGCTAAAGCAAATCAGGGTGGTATTGAAAGGGTTCTCGTTTAATGATTCCGAATAATATCGTGGTACATCAGCAATCTAAGGTGCTTGAGCTCTCTTATGAAAATGGCAATATCTATCGTCTTCCTTTTGAGTTTTTGAGGGTACTGTCACCTTCAGCAGAAGTTCAGGGTCACGGACCAGGACAGGAGACTTTGCAAACTGGTAAGCGCGATGTTTTGATTGCTAACCTTGAGCCAGTTGGACATTACGCACTAAAGCCTAGCTTTTCTGATGGCCATGATTCAGGCCTCTATTCTTGGGATTACTTGCAGTACCTCTGTGAGAATCAAGAACAGTTATGGAAAGAGCATTTAGATAAATTGGCGGCCGCAGGCCTTGATCGTGATGCGCCTATGAATGTCGCTGGCCATTCTTGTGGAAGTCACTAATGAGTAAAACTCATTTTGGTTATCAAAGCGTTGATGAGGCTGAAAAAGCCGGCAAGGTTGCCGAGGTATTTCATTCAGTAGCAAACAAATATGATGTGATGAATGACTTAATGTCATTTGGTTTGCATCGTGTTTGGAAAAAAATCACGATTGCGCGTGCAAATGTTCGGTCAGGACAAAAGGTTTTAGATATCGCTGGAGGTACTGGCGATCTTGCAGCAGCATTTGCCAAGGCAGCAGATTGGGGTATTAATCCTGACGCTCAAGTTTGGTTAAGTGACATTAATGCGTCGATGTTGGGTGTGGGGCGTGATCGCTTATTAGACCGCGGCATGGCCTTACCTTGCGTACAGTTTGATGCTGAAAAGATTCCGTTTCCAAATAATCATTTTGATGTTGTCACCGTAGCGTTTGGTTTGCGCAATATGACCCATAAAGAAGTGGCATTAGGTGAAATGTGTCGGGTGATTAAGCCGGGTGGACGAGTTCTGGTGTTGGAGTTCTCTAAGCCCGATGCATTTTTGCAGCCTGCATATGACACCTATTCTTTCAAGGTCTTGCCTTGGTTGGGCGATAAGATTGCGCAAGATTCAGAAAGCTATCGCTATTTGGCAGAATCTATCCGGATGCACCCCGATGCGCAAACCCTCAAAGAAATGATGCTGGGTGTGGGTTTTGATGAAGTAGAAACCCATAGGATGACTGGGGGTATCGTTGCCTTACATATTGGTGTTAAATACTGACAGTTATATAGCTTTTAAGCGCTTATAAATTAAAGTAATTCAGAAGTTATTAGAGGGAGTCATAAAGATGAATAAGCATTTTTTCAAAGCAGTTCTACTAAGTCTTACTTTGGTATTTGCAACTGTTGGCCATGTTGATGCTGCCCGTTTGGGTAATGGCAAGAGCGTTGGAAAAGCGCCAAGCGCACCAATGCAAAAGCAGGCTGCTCCAGCACAAAAGCCTGCACAGCAAGCTCAGCCAGCCGCTCCTGCTCCAGCTCCTCAAGCACCTAGCCGCTTTGGTGGTATGGGCGGTCTCTTAGGTGGCTTAGCTGCCGGTTTAGGTATTGGCTATCTTTTATCTCATTTCGGTTTAGGGGAGGGTGCATCCTCCATGATTACTGGACTCTTAATTGCTGTGTTGGCAGGCTTTGCCATCATGTTTGTGATTCGTAGATTGCTCCCATCCTTTTCTGGTGCAGGTAGCGCTGCTAATGCTCCAGCGGGTGGTCTACAGAGAACTAGTATTGAGCAAGCCCCTAGACATGAGCCCGCTTTTACGCCAGCTGCAAATGCCTTTGGTGGCGTGAGCGCTGAGGCTCCGGCATTTCAATCAACATTACCACCCGGTTTTGATGAGCGGAGTTTTTTGGAGAACGCAAAGCAGTACTTTTCTACTTTGCAAAAAGCTTGGGATCAGGGCGATCTTGTTGCCTTGCGTGAATTTACGACACCGGATATGTTCGCCACAATTCAACAGGATCTAGCAGGTCGGACCGATACTACCAATCAAACTGATGTAGTTACCATTAATGCCCAGCTCATTGGTATTGAGACTGTAGATGCGCATTATTTCTGTAGTATTCAGTTCAGCGGCATGATTCGTGAGCAAGTAGGCGCTCCGGCAAGCGACTTCTCTGAAATCTGGAATTTAAGTAAGCCAGTAGAGGGCCCAGGAGGCTGGGTACTAGCGGGTATCTCGCAGTTAGTTTAAGCTCTAGGTACTTTCCATTGGAAAACCCGCACTAGTGCGGGTTTTTTACACTTATGAATACGCATTTATCCTCTACCCATACCATTGCTGCTGGGGCTGCTTGCCGCGGAATCAACCATGTATTAGGGAGTGAGCCTTGGGCATCAGCAGAATTGGCTAAACATACTGGCAAAACGATTTTGCTTCAATTGCCTTTGGGTGAGCTTGGATTTGAGATTGCGCCTACTGGCTACTTAGGCGTTTTAAAAGAGGCTGATAGCCCCTCTTTGACTTTAGAAGTTTCAAGTAAAGCATTGGGCGATTTAGCAGCAAGTTCAGGTAGCTTGCGTGAGCAAGCTTTTAAAGCTGTGAAGCTTACTGGTGATGCAGACTTAGCTCAATTAATAGGCCGCTTAGCCGGTCAGCTTCGTTGGGAGTATGAAGAAGATTTGGCTCGTTTAGTTGGTGATGCGCCGGCAAACTTTGCTGTGAGACAAGGTAAAAAGTTTGTCTCAGCATCTCGTTCCGCCGCTTCCGATTTGCTGGACAATGTCGTTGAGTATGTCAGTGAAGAAAGAAAAGTGCTTTTGAACAAACGAGACTTTATAGCTCATAAATCCGTAATAAATGAGTTACGCGAATCTGTGGATAGAATCGAGAAGCGTATTCAACACTTAGAGCAAAAGGCTAGATAAATCGTGCGTCGAATTGCTCGTCTTTGTTTTATTTTCTTTACTGCTTGGCGTTATGGCTTATTGCCGCTTTTGCGCGATATTCTCAAGCCAGGAATTAGTAAAGGCGCCCTCACCGTTGTCTGTTGGACTTCACCTGGTGTAGGCTTGCCTAGGGGAGAGCGTATTCGTTTGACGCTAGAAGCTCTTGGCCCAATCTTTGTGAAGTTTGGACAAGTGCTTTCAACGCGTCGAGATTTATTGCCAGAAGATATTGCTGACGAGTTAGCAAAGCTACAGGACCAAGTTCCGCCATTTTCTAATGAAGAGTCACGCCGCTTAATTGAAAAAGCATTAGGTCAGCCGATCGAGGAAGTCTTTATTAGTTTTGATGCGACACCTGTAGCGAGTGCCTCTGTTGCACAAGTCCATTTTGGAATTTTGCGTGCCACTGAAAAACATCCAGAATGGGATCGTAAAGCGGTTGCTATTAAAGTCTTGCGACCTGGCATTCTGCCGGTGATTGAGGGCGATATCGCCTTGATGTATGACTTAGCGAAGGTTATCGAAAAAAGCTCTGAAGACGGGCGTCGATTAAAGCCTCGTGAGAATGTTGCTGAGTTTGATACTTATCTCCATGATGAATTGGATTTAATGCGCGAAGCTTCCAATTCAAGTCAGCTACGCAGAAATTTTGAAGATTCACAGCAGTTAATGATTCCAGAGATGTATTGGGATCTATGCCATACCAATGTGATTGTGATGGAGAGGATGTATGGCATCTCTATTGGAAGAATTGCAGAGCTAGGAGCGGCTGGAGTCGATTTCAAAAAGTTAGCTGCGGATGGTGTTGAGATATTTTTCACTCAAGTGTTTGAGCATGGATTTTTCCACGCAGATATGCATCCTGGAAACATCATGATTAGCCTTGAGCCAGAAACATTCGGCCGCTTTATTTCTTTAGACTTTGGCATTGTTGGTGCGCTGAGCGAATCCGATAAAAATTATTTAGCGCTGAATTTCTTGGCTTTCTTTAATCGTGATTACCGTCGGGTTGCAGAGCTGCATGTCGAATCAGGTTGGGTACCTGCCGATACTCGGGTTGAAGAATTAGAAGGTGCAGTACGTTCAGTGTGCGAACCTTACTTTGACCGCCCGCTCAAAGAGATTTCTCTTGGCTTAGTTTTGTTGCGTTTATTTCAAACATCGCGCCGCTTTAAGATAGAAATTCAACCGCAGTTAACGCTCTTACAAAAAACGCTCTTAAATGTCGAAGGTCTGGCGCGCCAATTAGACCCCGACCTGGATCTATGGAAAACCGCTAAGCCTATCTTAGAAAAATGGATCAGTAAGCAATTGGGTTGGCGTGGCTTAATTGAGGGCTTAAAAACGGAGGCACCTTCTTGGGCCAAGATTCTGCCAACTTTGCCCCGTTTGATTGCTGATGCCCTAGTGCAAGGTCGCGATCAGACAAAAGATCAAAATGGCGAGCTAGAGGCCCTAAAAGCGCTTTTACTCGAAGAAAGGCGAACTCATCGTCTCGTGGCGGGCGCCTTGCTCTTTGCTGGTGGTTTTTTAGCTGGAATTTTGATTATCAGCCTAGGTATTTACTAGTCTTTGGCTGATTGGGCTCTAAACCGCTAAAATAGCGGGCTAGGCAGAACACATGAAAAAATACTTTATCGCAGGCATCCTGGTTTGGGCACCGCTAGCAATCACCGTTTGGGTGATTGGGTGGGGCTTAGGTTTGCTAGACAGCGTATATGGCTCGGTGATGCATGCCATTATCGTGGTTCTTCCAAGTGATACCGCATTAGATTTTCAGCATTTCCGTGAGCTTCCAGGCGTTGGAATATTGATTGTGATTGCAGTCATTATGTTCACCGGATTACTGGCGATTAGTTTTGCTGGTCAATGGTGGTTAAAGATTTGGGATAAGTTTGTCAATCGTATTCCGATTGTGCGTTCAATTTATTCCAGTGTTCAGCAGGTTTCATCCACTTTATTTTCTGGAAGCGGTCAAGCCTTTAGTAAGGCCTTATTGATCCGTTACCCTCATGCCGATTCTTGGGTAATCGCTTTTCAAACAGGCGCTCCTGCACGAGAAGTGACTGCTAAATTGGGTGAGGATTATGTAAACGTATTCTTGCCTACTACTCCAAATCCTACCTCTGGTTTTTTCATGATTGTGCCGCGTGCTCAAACGATTGAACTGGAGATGAGCGTAGAAGAAGCATTGAAACATATCGTTTCAATGGGCTCTGTACCTCCCAATAGTTCTAGTGGATTGCCTGCACCCCAGTCACCACGCCATCTTTGATTTATAGGAAATTGTTATGTCGATGCGAAGCCATACCTGTGGACAGGTAACCGATTCACTGATTGGTAAAGAAGTAACCCTTGCCGGATGGGTGAATCGCCGCCGTGACCATGGAGGCGTGATCTTTATTGATTTGCGTGACCGTGAAGGTTTTGTCCAGATAGTATGCGACCCGGATCGTCCTGAGATGTTTACTTTGGCCGAGCAAGTGCGAAGCGAGTTCTGCATTCAGATTAAAGGACTTGTGCGCGCACGTCCTGCTGGAACTGAAAATAATGATCTAGCTAGCGGAAAAGTAGAAATCCTTTGTTACAACCTTGTGATCTTGAATGCTTCTGTAACTCCACCATTTCAGATTGATGATGAGAATTTATCTGAGACAACACGTTTAACTCATCGAGTATTAGATTTACGCCGCCCTCAAATGCAGAAGAACTTACGTTTGCGTTACAACGTTGCAATGGAGTGCCGCCGCTATTTAGATGAGGCTGGTTTTATTGATATCGAAACTCCGATGTTGACCAAGAGTACGCCAGAAGGTGCCCGTGATTACTTGGTCCCCTCCCGTATGCATGATGGCCAATTCTTTGCATTGCCACAATCTCCACAGTTATTTAAACAGCTGTTGATGGTAGCTGGCTTTGATCGTTACTACCAAATTACTAAATGCTTTCGCGATGAAGATTTGCGCGCAGATCGCCAGCCTGAATTTACGCAGATTGACTGTGAAACAGCTTTCTTAAGCGAGCTAGAGATTCGAGAGCTCTTTGAAAACATGATTCGTCATATTTTCAAGAAGACGATGAATGTTGAATTACCCAATCCATTCCCAACTATGCCTTATTCAGAGGGTATGGCACGCTTTGGATCCGACAAGCCAGATCTGCGGGTGAGCTTTGAGTTCACGGAGTTGACTGATTTGATGAAAGATGTCGATTTCAAGGTCTTCTCAGGCGCTGCAAACCAAGAGGGCGGCCGTGTAGTCGGCTTATGTGTCCCTGGTGGTGCTGAGATTAGTCGGAGTGAGATTGATGACTACACTCAGTTCGTTAGCATCTATGGTGCCAAAGGTTTGGCCTGGATTAAGGTGAACTCGGTTGCTGAAGGTCGCAATGGTTTGCAATCTCCGATCGTCAAGAATTTGCATGATGCAGCAATTGAGGGCATCTTAAAACGTACTGGCGCTAAAGATGGCGACATTATTTTCTTCGGTGCTGATAAAGAAAAGGTGGTGAATGACGCGATTGGTAATTTACGTCTACGCATTGGTCATTCTGCTTGGG
>NZ_JACVPY010000002.1:1427716-1505638 GCF_018881635.1 Polynucleobacter sp. UB-Piko-W3 | reverse complement strand
GTAAGTGTTTAGCAAAAGCCTATGACATGGTACTCAACGGTAGCGAAATTGGCGGTGGTTCAGTGCGTATCCATCAAGAAGCGGTTCAAAGTCAGGTATTCCGCGCTTTGAAGATTGGCCCTGAAGAAGCGCAAGCCAAGTTTGGTTTCTTATTGGATGCGCTTCAGTATGGCGCACCTCCACATGGTGGTATTGCATTTGGCTTAGATCGTATTGTGACGATGATGACGGGTGCTGAATCGATTCGTGATGTGATTGCCTTCCCTAAAACACAGCGTGCGCAATGCCTATTGACGCAGGCTCCTAGCCCGGTAGATGAGCGTCAATTACGTGAATTACACATTCGCTTACGTCAAGCTGCTCCCGCTGCTTAAACAAGCAAAGTAATACCCACTTCCATCTTGAAAATTCCTATTTCGGTTTTAGTTGTTATCTACAAATCGAATAGGGATGTTTTATTGATAGAGCGTGCCGATCGCTCCAACTTCTGGCAGTCTGTAACCGGAAGTCTTGATGCACTGAATGAGGATCTCGCATTAGCAGCTACCCGCGAGGTATTTGAAGAAACAGGCATCGCTATTGATCAGTTGCCTGTGGGTGCTTTGCGTAATATGCATCACCAAATTGAATACGAAATTTATCCAGATTGGCGTTTTCGTTATGCGCCTGGCATCACCAGAAATACTGAACATTGGTTTGCATTGCAAGTTCCGGATAACACCCCTATCAAGCTTTCTCCAAGAGAGCATGTGGCATATCAGTGGTTGCCATTTGCAGAGGCAGTCAAGAAATGTTTTTCTCCCAGTAATGGCGAGGCTATTCTGAAATTATTCTCAGAGAATAAGGAATAAGATCAAGTAATGAGACCTTCATCAGGGCACCATCATTCAGGAGCAGATTCCAAACCTTCTCAGGGAAGCGATTGGAAGGTCATTCGCGATTTAATTCCTTATCTACTTGAATATAAATTTAGAGTTGCGATTGCTCTAGCTTGCTTGGTTGCTGCTAAGGTTACCAATCTAGGCATTCCTATTTTGCTCAAGCGTTTAATTGATGATTTAAATATCAGAGCAGATTCTCCGCAAGCCTTGCTTTTGGTTCCGGTAGGACTTATTTTGGCTTATGGGCTCCTACGGATGTCTGCTTCCTTGTTTGCAGAGTTGCGCGAGTTTCTTTTTGCTCGAGTGACCCAAAATGCTGTCCGTAAAGTGGCTCTCCAAGTCTTTGAGCATTTACATTCTTTGGCGCTGAGTTTTCACCTGGCTAGACAGACTGGCGGCGTAAGCCGTGATATCGAGCGTGGCACACGCGGCATTCAATCGCTGATTTCTTATTCACTCTATAGCATCCTACCAACACTTGTTGAGTTCATCTTGGTATTGGGTTACTTAGCTTACTCATATGATATTTGGTTTGCAGCAATTACCTTATGCGCTTTGCTTATCTATATTGTGTTTACTGTGGTGGTAACAGAGTGGCGCACCCATTTTCGTAAGACCATGAATGACATGGATTCGAAGGCGAATCAGAAAGCAATTGATTCTCTATTGAATTTTGAGACCGTGAAGTATTTTGGTAACGAAGCTTTTGAAGCAAGTCGTTATGACAAAAATTTGGTGCGCTATCAAGCCGCTGCTATTAAGTCGCAAAAATCTTTAGCGGTTCTTAATTTTGGCCAACAAACTATCATTGCTATTGGTTTAGTCTTAATTTTATGGCGCGCTACGCTCGGTGTGGTTGATAGCAGCATGACGCTAGGAGACCTGGTACTCGTTAATACCCTAATGATTCAGTTGTATATTCCCCTCAATTTTCTGGGCGTAATTTACCGCGAGATCAAGCAGTCTCTAACGGACATGGAGCGCATGTTCTCTTTGCTGAATACCGATAAAGAAATTGCAGATACACCAAATGCTAAGCCACTTCATATTGAAGATTATGGTCATGGGCCTGCAGTCTATTTTGAGAACGTATCATTTCACTATGATGCCAAACGAGAAATTCTCCATGATGTGAGCTTTCATATTCCGGCGGGAACGATTACTGCTGTGGTTGGACAAAGTGGCGCAGGCAAGAGCACCTTAGCTAGATTGTTATTTCGTTTTTATGATGTGCAGTCCGGAAAAATTTTGATTGATGGACAAAATATTCAAGATGTCACTCAGGCCAGCTTGCGTAAAGCAATTGGTATTGTTCCGCAAGATACAGTCTTATTTAACGACACTATTGGTTACAACATAGCCTATGGTGATCCTTCCGCCTCCATTGAAGAGATGCATGAGGCAGCAAGAGCTGCGCAAATTGATGGTTTTATCAAGCGCTTACCAGATGGCTACGATACCCAAGTCGGCGAGAGGGGTTTAAAGCTTTCTGGAGGCGAGAAACAGCGAGTAGCGATTGCGCGAACTTTGTTGAAAAAGCCAGCCATGCTCATTTTTGATGAGGCAACCTCCGCCTTAGATTCCAAAACTGAGCGGGCTTTTCAAGAAGAATTGCTGAGTTTGGCTAAAAATCGCACCACTCTCATCATTGCGCATAGGCTATCGACCATTATTCATGCGGACCAAATTTTGGTAATGGAGCATGGGCAAATCGTCGAGCGGGGAACCCATTTAGAGTTACTGGCAGCGCAAGGTAAATATGCCGAGATGTGGCAAATGCAAGAACGTGCTGCTCTTGATTAGAATAGCTTGATGATCCAACATAATAATCAGCCAATTTCTACACAAGAGATTCTAAAAAATGCCTTTGCGGCTGCTGTCGCTGTGGCTGATCCCCAAGTGATTGTTCCGCAATATTTAGCCAAGATATTCCCTGCTGGACAAGAGCCCAGCGGCAGATGTTTGGTGGTAGGCGCTGGTAAGGCTAGCGCTTCTATGGCGAGCGCGCTGGAGACCTACGCAAAAACACATTGGCCACAAGTAAAGCTGGAGGGCGTAGTGTTGACCCGTTACGGGCACGCATCTCCTACTGCTCATATTCAAATTATTGAAGCTGGTCATCCAGTGCCTGATCAAGCGGGTATGAATGGCGCTAAGGCAATCTATGCACTAACCCAGCAATTGGAACCAGGTGATGTATTGATTGCATTAGTTTCTGGTGGCGGCTCAAGTCTTCTGACCTTGCCTCAAGAAGGAATCTCTATCGATGACATGCGCAAGACTACTGAAGCGCTCTTACGAAGTGGTGCTCCGATTGAGGAAATGAATATTGTTCGCAAGCATTTGTCTGCAATTTTGGGTGGTAATTTAGCAAGAGTTGCCATTGCTCATGGCGCACGCGTAGAGGCTTTGCTGATCTCCGACGTGACCGGTGATTCTCCTGCAGATATTGCCAGCGGTCCCTGTGCATCTGATTATTCTACTTATCAAGATGCCTTGGCTATCTTTGAAAAATATCGTTTGGGTGTAGATGAGATTCCAGCATCAGTTCTCAATCATCTAGCGCAAGGCCTTGCGGGGAAAAAGCCAGAGACTCTAAAAGATGCTGATTTAGTGAACGCTCAAGTAGCAAATCATGTGATTGCCACAGCCTATAAAAGTTTAGAAGCTGCGGCAGATTATGTTCGTAGCCAAGGTTATGAACCCATTGTTCTAGGCGATACGATTACCGGTGAGGCGCAACAGGTTGGGCGTGCGCAAGCAGATCTAGCTCGTGTACATTTAGCTAAAGGTGGCAAGCCGCTAGCAATCATTTCTGGCGGAGAATGTACTGTCACTATTCCTGCAGGCATTAAAGGCCGTGGCGGTCGTTGCAGTGAGTATCTACTCTCACTCTTTTCAGCGTCTAAAGATTTGCCTCATTTGGCAGCTTTGGCTGCAGATACTGATGGTATTGATGGTAGTGAAAAAAATGCGGGCGCGTGGTTTACAGGCGATGTTCGTAAGAGCAGTCTAGTTCAGGGAATTGCTCCAGAGCCATTCTTACTTGCTCATGATTGTTATAGCTTCTTTGCAGAATTAGGTGCTTTAGTGGAAACTGGCCCTACACTTACTAATGTGAATGACTTTCGTATCATTTTGCTCAATCAATAATCATGCCGAACAGCCCAACACAAATTGAACTCATCCAACCAGATGACTGGCATTTGCACATTCGTGATGGCGAAGCGATGAAGGATGTCTTGACTGATACAGCTCGTCAATTTACCCGTGCCATCATCATGCCAAATTTAAAGCCGCCAGTGACTAATGTGGAATTGGCAAAGGCTTACCGATCAAGGATAGAGGCTAACCTGAAATCCCTTGGCATCAATCATTTTGAGCCTTTAATGACCTTGTACCTGACTGACAATACTTCGGCTGATGAAGTGCGTAAGGCTAAAGAACAAGGTATTACTGGAATCAAACTATATCCTGCTGGTGCCACTACAAATAGTGATTCAGGGGTAAGTGATATCAAACATTGCTATAAAGCCTTAGAGGCAATGCAAGTAGTAGGAATGCCGCTATTAGTTCATGGTGAAGTAACTCATGCTGACATCGATATATTTGATCGTGAAGCAGTCTTTATTGATAAGATATTAGAGCCATTGCGTAAAGATTTTCCGCAGCTCAAGATTGTGTTTGAACATATCACCACCAAACAAGCTGCGCATTATGTGCGTGATGCTGTTGCAATTGGCAATACCTTAGCGGCTACAATTACCCCGCAACATTTACTGATGAATCGTAATGCGATTTTTTCTGGCGGTATTCGTCCTCACCATTACTGCTTACCAGTTTTAAAGCGTGAAGAGCATCGCGTGGCCTTATTGGAGGCTGCTACTAGCGGTAATCCCCGTTTCTTTTTGGGAACCGATAGTGCGCCTCATGCCAAGGGAGACAAGGAGGCAGCCTGTGGTTGTGCAGGGTGCTATAGCGCGTTTAATGCTCTTGGTTTATATGCTGAAGCATTCGAGAGTATTGGCAAACTAGACCAGTTGGAGGGATTTGCCAGTTTCTTTGGCCCCGATTTTTATTCTTTGCCACGCAATAGCAAAAAAATTACCCTCAAGAAGCAAGCCCAAAGGATTCCACAGGAGTTGCCTTTTGGTGATGCCACGATTGTTCCGCTGCGTGCTGGCGAAACGATTGCATGGTCACTTGTTTGATCTAAAAGTTTTAATTCCTCAACCAAAATAGTCTGACTGCGTTAGACTGCAGGCGCAGAGTCAATTGGGCAATCGCCGCCTCTTTATTGAGGGGGAGGAAAGTCCGGACTCCATAGGGAGGGGTGATGGCTAACGGCCATCCACGGCGACGTGAGGAATAGGGCCACAGAGACGAGCGTATTTAGTTACGGTGAAACGCGGTAACCTCCACCCGGAGCAATCCCAAGTAAGCAGGCGATGAGGCGTCCCGCTGAGTCTGCGGGTAGGGAGCTTGAGCCGTCAGGTAACTGCCGGCCTAGAGGAATGATTGCCCCTAGATTGAAAAGTCTAGGCGACAGAATCCGGCTTATCGATTGACTCTGCACTTATTCAGAAATGACTTCGATGCTGTAAGTCAGTTCAGCTGTTTTGGCGAGCATGGTGGTGGCTGAGCAGTACTTTTCATGTGAAAGCTTCACGGCACGATCTACCTTCGCCTGGTCTAGATCTTTTCCTTTGACCTTGAAGTGCAAATTGATCTTGGTGAAGACTTTGGGGTCTTCTGTGGCCCGTTCGGCTTGAAGGGTGACCTCGCAGCTGCTAATAGCCTGGCGAGACCTCTGTAGGATTAAAACCACATCAAATGCAGAGCAGCCTCCGGCTCCAGCCAAAAGAAGCTCCATTGGCCTAGGTGCCAAGTTTCTTCCCCCAGCTTCAGGGGCGCCGTCCATGTTGACCAGGTGACCACTTCCGGTTTCAGCAGAAAAAGCCATTCCTCCATTGCCTAACCAAGATACTCGACATTCCATATTAGTGACCCCTAACTTACTAAATTAATCATTATTATCAATAGTTTACCAATTTCTATCGATTTTAGTGAGAGCCCGGATTTGACCAAAAAACATCAAAAACTTGATTTTGGTCAATTTTCTTGCATCGCACCATCGTTCTCGATACAATACCCGTATTGGTAGTCAGTCTTATACAAGACTGCGACTTACCTCCCAGTGTCTCCTCCACCCAAACAAAGGTGGATTCCAGCCCAGGACTCGTTCCTGGGCTTTTTTTAGGATACAATTCATGGCTTTACTGAATTACCGAACTAGTCAGCGGTAATTGTTTTACCAGTTAGATTTCAGAATCTGCGAGCTTGCAAACATAAGCAGGGCCAAGGTGGACGTAATTTGATTGGAGTAATTTTTTTGTTGACTATAACAATTTGAGAAATCATGAAAACTTTTTCTGCAAAATCCCATGAGGTAGTGCATGAATGGTTCGTGATTGACGCTACGGACAAAGTCCTCGGTCGTGTCGCCAGTGAAGTGGCACACCGTCTACGCGGCAAGCACAAGCCTGAATACACACCACACGTTGATACCGGCGACTTTATTGTTGTCATCAATTCTTCTAAGCTGCGTGTCACAGGCACAAAAGGCTTGAACAAGATCTATTACCGTCACAGCGGATACCCAGGTGGTATTAGCTCGACTAACTTCGACAAAATGCAAGACCGTTTCCCAGGCCGTGCTTTGGAGAAGGCTGTGAAGGGTATGTTGCCTAAAGGCCCACTAGGCTATGCCATGATTAAGAAATTAAAAGTCTACGGCGACGCCAATCATCCGCATGCGGCTCAACAGCCAAAAGCGTTAGAGATTTAAGGAAACCAAATGGCTATTAATTACGGAAATTGGAATTACGGAACGGGTCGCCGCAAGAGTTCAGTTGCGCGCGTCTTCATTAAATCTGGCAAAGGCGAAATTACTGTTAACGGTAAGCCTATCGATGCTTATTTTGCTCGTGAAACATCACGCATGATTGCTCGTCAGCCTTTGGCTCTCACAGCCCACTTAACGACCTTTGATATCAAAGTAAACGTTTCTGGTGGCGGTGAAACTGGCCAAGCTGGTGCAGTTCGTCACGGCGTAACTCGTGCCTTGATTGACTACGACAATGCCTTGAAACCAACTCTGTCTAAAGCAGGTTTGGTGACTCGTGATGCTCGTGAAGTTGAGCGTAAGAAGGTTGGTCTGCACGGCGCGCGTCGTCGTAAGCAGTTCAGCAAGCGCTAATTTCTTTCGGTCGCTGAAGTTTTTCGAAAGGGTCGCGCAAGCGGCCCTTTTTGTTTCTACAATTGGGGTATTGTGAGGTTCGTTTAATCTTCACTTAGTAGGTATCTTGGAGAAAGACATGATTAAGGTTGGCATCGTTGGCGGCACAGGATATACCGGTGTGGAATTATTGCGTTTGTTGGCGCAGCACCCCGAGGTAAAGATTGTTGCTATTACATCTCGCACAGAGGCTGGCATACCAGTTGCTGAGATGTTCCCATCTTTGCGCGGTCGTGTTGATCTTAAATTCACTACACCAGATGAAGCCAAATTAAATGAATGTGATGCAGTGTTCTTCGCAACACCACATGGTGTTGCTATGGCGCAAGCAAAAGAATTACTTACTCACAATGTCAAGATTTTGGATTTAGCGGCCGACTTTAGGCTGAAGGATGTGAAAGAGTTCGCTAAGTGGTATGGCATAGAGCATAGCTGTCCAGATATTCTGGCAGAAGCAGTTTATGGTTTGGCAGAAATTAATCGTGAGGCCATTAAAAAAGCGCGCGTAGTGGGTTTAGCGGGTTGCTACCCAACTTCCGTACAGCTTGGCCTTGCACCTTTGCTTTCCCCAAAGTCGACTGGTGGCAAACAGCTCATTGATGGTAATCATATTATTTCTGACTCTAAGTCTGGAACTTCTGGTGCTGGACGTAAGGCAGAGATTGGCACCTTGCTCTCCGAGGCAAGTGACAACTTCAAAGCCTACAGTGTTAAGGGCCATCGGCATCTTCCGGAGATTGTGCAGGGCCTAAAAGCCATTGCCGGCCACGATCAAATTGGGCTGACATTTGTGCCACATCTCACGCCTATGGTAAGAGGCATTCATTCGACCTTGTATGTCCGCTTGACCGAAGCCGGCAAAGACCTTGATTATCAAAAGCTGTACGAGAGCTTCTATCAAAATGAACCTTTTGTAGATGTCATGCCCTCAGGCAGCCATCCAGAGACTCGTTCTGTGAGAGGTAGCAACGGTATTCGCATTGCCATCCATCGTCCAGGCGGCGGAGATACCCTGGTCATTTTGGTGGTGGAAGACAATTTGGTAAAAGGGGCTTCAGGACAGGGCGTGCAGTGTATGAACCTCATGTTTGGCCTACCTGAGACGACTGGACTGACCCAGATTGCGGTATCCCCGTAATTTGACTGGTTTTATCGATTAATATCCCTTCAGCAGGCTAAGGATTAAAAGCCTAGAATATCAGTATTGCCTTTTGATTTAGGAGTGAACTATGACCCAATTAGCTAGCCAAGAAGTTGTACAACCCGCACAAGATTTAGCCGAGCCACCAACCCCGTTGGTATTTACGGATAGTGCTGCTGCAAAAGTGGCCGATTTGATTGCTGAAGAAGGTAACCCAGAATTGAAGTTGCGCGTATTCGTTCAAGGTGGTGGATGTTCAGGCTTTCAATATGGCTTTACATTTGATGATGCCGTGAATGAAGATGACACCTTGTTTGAAAAGAATGGCGTTACTCTTTTAGTAGATTCAATGAGCTTCCAATATCTAGTTGGTGCTGAGATAGACTACAAGGAAGATATCAACGGTTCACAGTTTGTGATTAAGAATCCAAATGCAACGACTACTTGTGGTTGCGGATCTTCTTTCTCCGCTTAAAGAAATTAGCATATATAGTTAAGCAGGATAGCAAGCGCCTAGAATTCTAGGGCCTTTCGCTCCTGTAACGGCTGGCAAATTTGCTGGCCGTTTTTCTTTATGGGCCCATGCAAGCCAGGCAAAAGCTAGGCCTTCAACGAGTTGTGGGTCAATACCAGCAGAGTCACTCGTCGTAATTTCTATAGGCTTTTTGAAGAAATACTGCGCTTTGACTTGAAGTAAATTCATCAAGGCACTATTTCGGGCGCCTCCTCCACAGATAATCAACTTCTGGGTTTGCGGGGCATGACGTGCTAAAGCCTCCAAGGCTGCATGTGCCGTCAGATGCAGTAAGGTGGCTTGCACATCTTCGGCATGATGATTGCTGTTGCCAAGTTTTTCCTGCAACCAAGCTAAATGAAAGTCATCTCGCCCCGTACTTTTTGGAGGCGCTTTGCTAAAAAAAGAATCTGACAACATCAACTGTAGAAGTGCTGCATTCACTTTTCCTTGCAGCGCCCAAGCACCATTCTCATCAAATGTATTACCTTGATGTTCGTGTATCCAGGAATCCATCAACATATTTCCTGGACCACAATCAAAGCCGGTGACTTCACCATTTTTTGGTAGGAGTGTGAGGTTGGCAATACCACCGATGTTCAAAATTGCTAAATTTTCGGGGAACGTAAATTGTTGCGCATGAAAGGCGGGCACCAAGGGTGCGCCATGCCCACCAGCCGCTAGATCACGACTTCTAAAATCCGCGATGACATCAATCCCGGTCTTTTCTGCTAGGAGGGCAGGGTTGAGTGTTTGGTGGGTATACGACATATCTCCAAGATGTGGTTGATGGCGAATAGTTTGACCATGCGCACCAATTGCAGCAATATCGGATGGCTGTAAATTGGCTTTTTTCAGTAATTGGCTGACGGCATCGGCATAAGCTATGGCTAAGGCATTGCCAGCCTGTTTCTCTCTGTGCAGCTCATTGGGGCCTGAAGTTTGAAGCTCAATCATGGCTTTGCGAAGTTCAAGGCTGAAGGGGGTACTCACAGCCGCTTGGGCGTTGGTTTCTCCATTAGGTCCAATCTTGGCGAGAACGGCATCAATCCCATCTAGGCTAGTACCAGACATGAGACCAATGTAGAGGGAGTGCGGTTTGTTCATCGAGTTCTCAGGAATGCGACAATTATGCTTAACAATTGAAATACCAAATAACTGTATCAGTATACGAACCAGCATGACGGCTAAACCAGAACAAAAATATCCTTTGACCCCTGAAGTCTTTGCGGCCCTCGAAGTCACTAAGCGTGGCTGTGATGAGCTATTGGTTGAGGCTGACTGGGTTCAAAAATTGGCTCGTAGCCAGGCTACTAAGACCCCACTTCGGATTAAGTTAGGCCTAGATCCAACAGCGCCTGACATTCATTTGGGGCATACGGTAGTTCTGAATAAATTGCGTCAGTTGCAGGATTTAGGTCATACGGTCATTTTCTTGATTGGCGACTTCACCAGCATGATTGGCGATCCATCGGGTCGTAATGCAACCCGTCCACCATTGACAGCGGAAGAAATAGCGGTCAATGCAGAAACTTACTATCGTCAAGCAAGTATGGTGCTTGATCCCTCTAAAACAGAAGTACGCTACAACAGCGAGTGGTGTGATCCATTGGGCGCGCGCGGTATGATTCAGCTGGCTGCAAAACATACGGTTGCCAGAATGCTTGAGCGTGATGACTTTACCAAGCGCTATCGCAATGGTGTACCTATTTCGATTCATGAGTTTTTATATCCATTGATGCAGGGCTATGACTCTGTTGCTCTGAAGAGTGATTTAGAGTTAGGCGGTACAGATCAAAAATTTAATCTCTTAGTGGGCCGCGAGCTCCAGCGGGAGTATGGCCAAGAGCCACAATGTATTTTGACGATGCCGCTCTTGGTTGGTCTGGATGGCGTTGAGAAAATGAGTAAGTCCAAGGGAAATTACATTGGTATCAGCGAATCTGCTGGTGATATGTTCGGAAAACTCTTGAGCATCTCAGATGATTTGATGTGGGATTACTTCACACTGCTGTCATTCCGTCCAATGTCTGAAATTGATTTAATGAAACAAGAAGTCGCTAGCGGAAGAAATCCAAAAGATTGCAAAGTACTACTCGCACAAGAAATCGTGGCACGCTTTCATTCACAAGCTGCGGCAGAAAAAGCCCTGGAAGACTTCAATCACCGCGCTAAAGGTGGTGTGCCAGACGACATTCCAGAAGTAACTCTTTCTGGCGCTCCCATGGTTATCGCAAACCTGCTTAAGGCTGCAGGATTAGCCCCATCCACATCAGAAGCTATGCGCAATATCGAGCAGAACGGCGTAAAAATTGATGGCGCAACTGTTAGTGACAAGCAAGCGAAGATTGAAGCAGGAACCTACGTAGTACAGGTTGGTAAGCGCAAATTTGCGAAAGTAACTTTAGTTTAAATATCTAAGCTAGCGTTACCGCTAGGTGGCGTTAAGCCAAAGTGCTCATAGGCCTGACGTGTTGCTATACGGCCACGTGAAGTTCTTTGAAGATATCCCTGCTGAATGAGGTAGGGCTCTAGAACATCCTCAATCGTGTCGCGTTCTTCCCCAATCGCTGCTGCCAAATTATCAATACCTACTGGACCGCCATCGAACTTATGAAGAATAGCTTCGAGTAGTTTTCTATCCATCACATCAAAGCCACTCGGATCAACATCTAGCATCTTCAATGCGGCATCAGCCATAGCCTTGGTGATCGTGCCTGTGCCTTTGACTTCTGCGTAGTCGCGTACTCGACGGAGTAGGCGGTTAGCAATACGGGGGGTACCGCGCGCACGCTTGGCAATTTCTACTGAACCCTCTGGATCTATATCTGCCTTGAGTAGGCTGGCTGAGCGATTAATAATTTTGGTCAGTTCTTCAGTGGTGTAGAACTCAAGTCTTGCCACAATGCCAAAGCGATCACGCAATGGGTTGGTGAGCATGCCAGCCCGAGTGGTGGCGCCGATCAATGTAAATGGTTTGAGATCGATCTTGACGCTACGTGCTGCAGGGCCTTCACCAATCATGATGTCTAAGCTGTAATCCTCAAGAGCTGGATAGAGAATTTCTTCAACAACTGGAGATAGGCGATGGATCTCATCAATGAAGAGCACATCATTGGCTTCTAAATTAGTAAGTAAAGCAGCAAGATCGCCCGGTCTATCGAGAACTGGCCCACTAGTCTGGCGCAAGTTCACACCAAGCTCTCTGGCGATGATGTGGGCAAGAGTTGTTTTACCAAGCCCTGGAGGGCCAAAGAGTAGAACGTGATCTAAGGCTTCTTGGCGAGCTCTAGTAGCGCTAATAAAAATCTCTAATTGGGCGCGAGCTTTGGTTTGGCCAACATACTCATCGAGTTGTTTAGGGCGCAGTGCTCTTTCAAAAACAGCTTCCGAGTTTCCTGCGGCACCACTGACGATGCGATCACCACCCTCTGGTAGGTCTTCAGGAATAGAGCTAAGGTCGTCTGTATGAATTGCCATGCTGCAAGTGTAGTGGTGTTTATCTACTTAGGGCTTAGATAGATATTTCAGGCCCATTCGGATGCCATCAGAAACCGAGGTATCTGGAGGGATTTTCTTAAGCGCCAAAAGCGCCTCTTTTTCTGAATAGCCTAAAGCTAAAAGCGCTTGCAATACTTCGCTGCTAGCTTCAATGGCTTGAGGCTTGCCCCCGGCAGTAATGCCAAGATCTGGGGCTAGCTTACCTTTGAGTTCAAGACAAAGACGTTCAGCAGTTTTCTTGCCAATACCAGGAACCTGGGTGAGGCGTCCTGCTTCTTGTAGGGCAATCGCTTGAGCTAGTTCATGCACACTCATACCAGATAGAACGGCTAATGCAGTTCTAGAGCCAACACCGCTAATCTTGATGAGCTGTCTAAATGCTTCCCGTTCAGTCTCAGTGGCAAAGCCAAAAAGTTGTTGAGCATCCTCACGCACTTGGAAATGAGTGAGAAGGGTAATTTTTTGACCTGCTTGGGGTAATTGATACAAGGTGCTCATCGGTACATCCACTTCATAGCCAATACCCTGGCAATCCACTAAGAGCCGAGGCGGATGAATTGAAACGAGGATTCCTTGAATGCGACCAATCATATAAAGATCTTAACCTGTAATGTGCTCAGACACTTTTATTTGCCCCGCATTTTTGGAGCTAAAGCCGCAGTGATTGCTTTTGGAATTTGTGCATGATGTGCTGCGCAGATGGCGACTCCTAGGGCATCTGAAGCATCTGTGCCTGGTGCACGGTTAAGACGCAGTAAGCGCTTCACCATTTCTTGTACTTGTGGTTTGGCAGCGCGACCTGTTCCCACAATCGCTTGCTTCACTCTTAAGGCACTGTACTCGGCAACCGGAAGTTTTTCAGACACTAATGCAGCAATCACGGCACCTCTGGCTTGACCGAGCATGAGTGTCGAGCGCGGGTTTACGTTCAAGAAAACTTCTTCAATCGCAGCAGATTCTGGTTTGTAGGTCTCTAGAACTTCTTTTACGCCAGCGTAAAGAGCGCCTAATCGCTCTGGTAAGCCTTTAGCAGGATCACCACTCTCAATCGTCCCAGAGGCTACGTAAGTGAGTTTCTGGCCATCAACATCAATAACACCGAAACCGGTGGTGCGTAAACCTGGGTCGATTCCAATCCAGCGCATAGGTGCTCGAATTATTTTTGGCTTAATGACGGAAGTGACGTGTGCCAGTAAAGATCATGGCAATACCATGCTCATTAGCTGCTGCAATGATCTCATCATCGCGCATACTGCCGCCGGGCTGTATTGCGCAACTCGCACCTCCATTCACGACAACATCTAAGCCATCGCGAAATGGAAAGAAGGCATCACTTGCCACTGCTGAGCCCTTCAGGCTAAGACCGGCGTTTTCAGCCTTAATGCTTGCCATCCGGGCTGAGTCAACGCGGCTCATTTGGCCCGCACCAATACCTAGAGTCATGCCATTGGCGCAATAGACAATTGCATTAGATTTAACGAACTTCGCAACACGCCAGGCAAACATCATGTCATTCATCTCGCTTAGAGTTGGCTGTCTTTGGCTAACAACACGCATTTCGTTTTGAAGGACGTTCTTAGAGTCAGGTGACTGCACTAGTAAGCCACCACCAACGCGTTTGAAATCAAAAGCATTAAAGGCTGTACCAATTGGAATTTCTAAGAGGCGCACATTTTGCTTTGCTGCAAAAATAGCTTTTGCCTCATCGCTAAAACTGGGAGCAATCAAAACCTCGACAAATTGCTTTGAGATCTCTTGGGCAGCAGCGCCATCACATGGAACATTAAATGCAATGATTCCACCAAAGGCGGAGCTTGGGTCAGTTTTGAAAGCCTTCTGATAGGCCTCCAGTGGACTGGCACCAACAGCTACACCACAAGGGTTCGCATGTTTAATGATGACGCAAGCAGCAACTCCCCCTGTATTGCCCGTAAAACTCTTAACGCATTCCCAAGCAGAATCAGCATCAGCGATGTTGTTGTAAGACAGCTCTTTGCCTTGTAATTGTTTGTAATTGGCAAGCGCGCCATCTACTGGGTAAATATCTTTATAGAAGGATGCAGATTGATGTGGGTTTTCACCGTAACGCATCTCTTGCACTTTTTCAAAAGCAAGATGCAGTGTCTCTGGATATGCGGAGCGAGCTTTATGGTCTAAGTCATCTCCTAATGCAGATAGATAGTTAGCAATTGCTCCATCGTATTGTGCTGTATGAGCAAACACTTTTTTGGCTAGGGCTAAGTTAGTTTTATAAGAAACAATGTTTTTATTGGCCTTCATCTCTGCCAATACTGGGGCGTAGTCTTCAGGCGAAATCAATACGGTGACATCTTGATGATTTTTGGCTGCAGCACGTAACATGGCTGGACCGCCAATATCAATGTTCTCTACTGCGTCTTCGAATGAGCAGCTTTCTTTAGCGACCGTCTCATTAAATGGGTAAAGGTTGATCACTAGCATATCGATCGTATCAATACCGTGCTCTTTGAGCGCCGCCATATGTTCAGGGAAGTCTCTACGCGCCAACAGCCCACCATGCACCATTGGGTGGAGCGTCTTTACACGACCATCTAACATCTCAGGGAATTTGGTCAAAGAGGAAACTTCTACAACTGGCAGATTGTTCTCTGCTAAGAGTTTTGCTGTGCCACCAGTTGAAATCAGTTTGATGCCTTGCTCGTGAAGGGCTTTGGCAAAGGGCACAATACCATTTTTATCGGAGACAGAGAGTAGGGCTGTACGGATCATAATTTTCGAAAGGTTTAATAAATGGCTTAAAAATGGTTATGTAATATTGCGGTTTATTTCAGCAAATGGTGTTCAACGAGTTTCTTGTGCAAGGTATTGCGATTAATACCAAGGTACTGAGCAGCTAAAGATTGGTTTTGTTTAGCATGCTGCATGACTAATTCAAGCATAGGTTTTTCCACTACGGCCAATACCATTTGATAGATATCTGTCGGAGGTGTTCCTTTGAGGTCATTCAAATAGCTCTGCAGCTGGGTTTCAATGCACTCAGTAATTGGATGTTTATTGGTCATAATATTTAAATCTAAAAAATAAAATAATTGAGCTATAACTTAGTTGAAGGCTACGCTGCTTCTAAAAAAAGCAAACGGTCAGAATGAGATTTCATCTCATCAAAATAATCATTAACCAGCTGTAATTGAGTTTTGCAATCATCAGCAGTATTCATGCGTTGGCGGAATGCATGCGAATCACGCAAACCTTTGCAATACCAGCCAATATGCTTACGGGCTGTTCGTAGGCCAATATATTCACCATAAAACTCGTAGTGATCTAGTAAGTGAGTATTCATGATGTCTTGAATCTCATTAATTTCAGGAGTTGGCAGCTTACCGCCGGTCTCTAAGTAATAATTAATCTCGCGAAAGATCCATGGACGGCCTTGTGCAGCACGACCGATCATGATGGCATCGGCACCAGTGATCCTTAAAACAGCCTCTGCCTTTTCTGGGCTAGTGATGTCACCATTCGCAACAACTGGAATTTGCACATTATTTTTTACGGCAGTAATCGTTTCATACTCCGCTTCACCATGATAGAGATCTGCTCTTGTGCGACCATGAACAGTCAGCATAGAGATACCAGAGCGTTCTGCAAGACGCGCAATCTCGATTGCATTTTTATGCTCACGATCCCAGCCCGTCCGAATTTTTAAAGTAACGGGCACTGCATCTGGTCCGGTACCAACTGCTTTAACTACCGCCTCCAAAATTTGTTGCACTAATGGCTCATCACGTAACAAGGCTGAACCCGCAGCGACATTACAAACTTTTTTTGCTGGGCAACCCATATTGATATCAATAATTTGTGCGCCATGGTCTACATTGATTTTTGCCGCAGCAGCCATCATGGCAGGATCTGCGCCTGCAATTTGTACGGCGATGGGCTTGAATTCCCCAACATGATTTGCGCGACGTTGCGTCTTTTCGCTTTTCCAAAGTAGGGCATTTGAAGCCACCATTTCTGAGACAGCGTATCCAGCGCCTAATTTCTTGCAAAGCTCTCTAAATGGACGGTCAGTAACTCCAGCCATAGGGGCTACAAATAGTCTGTTTGCGAGGAGGTGTGAGCCGATCTTCATCTATTGAGCTGAGTCTTGCGGAAAGCATGACACTTTAGCACAAAGAGGTCCAAATTTGCCTAATTTTTAGGCAAATTGCTTGATTCCTATGAATCCTAGAATGCTGAGATTTGTAAGGCCTTTTAAGCCCTCTAGCGCCTACCAAACATCATCTGGCGAGCTAAGGCTGTTTTGACTGGCGGAAGCCACTGAAGGGCCGATAAAGCTAATCCACGGGCCATCACTATTGGAGCCAGATTTGAAGTAAATACCCTAGCCATGAAGTCTGTAAGACCAATGGTGGTGGTGCGGTCGACTTTGCGACTTTGCGCATAACTCTCTAATGCACTTTGAATGTTTGCTGGCGTTTGGTTTTCTGCTGTTCCTGAAAATGCCGCGACTAACTTTTCAGCCAGCAAGAAAGCATCGCGCAATCCTAAATTTAACCCCTGTCCCGCAACGGGGTGCAAAGCTTGTGCAGCATTACCAATCCACACTTCATTATCTTTAGTAATTTCTTTGCGGTAGTTCAGGCCTAGCTCATATAGGCGACGATCTTGAATTTTGAGAAAGCGTCCAATACGTGAGCCAAACTCGTTTTGCAATGATGTCAGAAAATCAGCATCACTTAATTGCAGACGATGCTGTGAAGAACCAGGAGTTCCGCACCATACAAGATTCAAAATATTGGGACCATAATGACTTGGAAGAACTGCTAGTGGTCCTTCCGATGTAAAGCGTTCCCAGGCTTGATGAGGTGGAGCATTCTCTACCTCAACTAAACCCACTAAAGCCGATTGATCATAGTCTCTGCCAGATTCAACCCAGTCTTGATTTTTAAATAGACCCCCCTCAGCGTGCACAATACACCTGGCGTTGATCTCAGCCTGCCCATCTTCTTTGTTAATGTGTTGCCAAACAAAATGAGGGCTCTTGTTTTGAATTGATCTTAGTGCTTGTCGTAATGCCATATGAATATCACGATAGCGAATGATGTGTCCCAAAGCATCTTGACTAAGCTCTTCTCGCGTCATCAATGCGCGACCAAAGCGACCTGCTTGTGAAACATGCACACGATGAATATCAGCACTGTCAGCAGGCCAAGCATGAATCGTATCGAGCAGTAGTTTGCTGCCATGAGAAAGCGCAATGCCACGACTATCGGCTGCGACTAGATCGGCATCATCGACCGGGTTTCGATCAATCAGGATAACTTTTGCATCAGGAAACTTTTGCAAAGTCCACGCAGCGCAAGCAAGTCCAACCGGCCCGCCTCCCTGAATCAAGATGTCACAACGAGATGCACTCATGATTTGAATTTAGGCGTTCTTCATAATGGCTTCGATTTCATCGGCCTTGACTGGTACCCCGCGAGAGATTAATTCGCAGCCAGAATCATTAATCACTGCGTCATCCTCAATGCGAATACCAATATTCCAGAAAGCCTCATCAATATCATCCGCAGGTCTTACATATAAGCCAGGCTCAATCGTGATGACCATTCCGTTTTTGAGAATGCGCCAAGGCTTCTCTTCTTTGGAGGAGCTATTGCTTTGTTCGCGATAAGAGCCAACATCATGTACATCCATACCCAGCCAGTGGGAGGTGCGGTGCATGTAGAAGCGGCGATAAGCACCAGTCTCGATGGCATTCTCAAGCGAGCCTAACTCTGAAAGTTTGAGTAGTTTTTCATCTAGCAGTCCTTGGGTGAGCACTTTAAGTGCCGCTTCATGGGGCTGCATAAACGTGTTTCCTGGCTTGGTCATTGTAACTGCTGATTCTTGTGCAGCGAGGGTGATGTCGTAGAGTGCGCGCTGAGGGCCTGTAAATTTTCCATTGACTGGAAAAGTGCGTGTGATATCAGATGCGTATCCATCAAGCTCACAGCCTGCATCAATTAAGCAAAGTTCACCACTGCGTAATTCGGTTGATCCCGCCCGGTAGTGAAGGATGCATGAGTTTGCGCCTCCAGCAACAATACTGTTATAGGCCACACTTTGTGCTCCGCTATTGCGGAATTCATGGAGCAATTCTGCTTCAAGTTGATATTCGCGCAAGCCAGGTTTGCACACTTGCATAGCCCGAATATGGGCCCGTGCAGAGATGACTGCGGCACGGCGCATAGTATCAACCTCATGTGCATCTTTGAAGAGGCGCATCTCATGAATCAGAGCCTCTACATCATGCAACTCTGAAGGTGGATTAATACCAGCGCGCGCTTGTCCGCGAACCTTCTTCATCCAGTGACGTAAGCGCCGATCCGCTTCTGCGCTTTCTGCTAAGCGGATATAAACCGCATCTTGATCAGCTAACAGTTCACCTAACTTATGATCAAGTTCTTGGTTGCTATATGCGAATTCAACACCAAGTCCTGCGATTGCGGCATCAGGCCCGAGACGAATGCCATCCCAAATTTCTCGTTCAGTATCTTTTGGTCTGCAAAATAAGTGCGATTGAAGCTTGTAGTTTTTGCCGCTACTGTTGACTTCCATAACCAAGGTTGCACCCGGCTCTTCAAAGCCGGTTAAGTAAAAGAAATCACTGTCATGACGATAAGGAAATTCGCTATCGCGATTACGTGCTAGCTCAGGTGCAGTAGAAATAACGGCAATACCACCACCAGATTTGGCGTGAATTTGTTTTGCGAGCGCATTTCTGCGTTCTTGATAGATATTGTTATTCATAAGCTGCATTGAGCTCTTGTAAGCGTTGTGGAGTACCTACATCGTGCCACGGACCGGTATATTTTTCACCAGACACCTTATTTTGTTCCATGGCTTGGATGAGTAGGGGCGCCAGTTTGGCTGGGACGCCCATTTTTAATTCTCTGAAAAGGTCTTTATGGTAGATGCCAATCCCTGAAAAAGTCAGTTTTTCTGCTCCTGCTGATTTGTCAGTGCTGACTATGGAGTCTTTGAGGTAGAAGTCACCATTTGGATGTTGAACTGGGTTTGGAACCATTAAAAGGTGTGCCAATACTTTCTTGGGACTGCTTTGAAGCTTTGAGGCCTCCTCCAAAAGAGACTTGATTGCTAGATTTGGGGCAAATACATCGCCATTGATCACTAGAAAATAGTCTTCCGGGGAAAGTAGGGGGAGTGCTTGGCGGATCCCTCCTGCAGTTTCTAGAGCGCTTGCTTCTGGGGAGTACTCAATACTAAGACCAAATTGATGGCCATCTCCCAGGCTCTCTTCAATTTTTTTACCAAGCCAAGCATGATTAATCACAACCTTTTGGATGCCTGACTGAGCAAGGGCTTCAAGATGCCATGCTAGTAAAGACTTATTTTGAATTGTGAGTAAGGGTTTCGGTAAGTCATCAGTGAGTGGACGCATCCGCTCGCCTCTACCGGCAGCCAGAAGAAAGCAAGGAAGAGAATTTTGCTTGTCCATTACTTTTTACTTATGATTCTTTACTTTGGCGGGTCGACTCCAAAATGCGCGCCAAAGGTTTTAATTCAATGTAACGATTTGCAGTCGCAATCGCGTACTCTAAAACTAAAGGGATATCTTTGAGATAACCATCTTTACCATCGCGATGAAACAGCCTTGCAAAGATACCAAGGACTTTCAGATGGCGTTGCAAGCCCATCCACTCAAAATCACGATAGAACTGCCCGAAATCATTTGGCATTGGGAGGCCAACTTTACGACCCTCTTCCCAGAATTTAATAATCCAATCAATGACACGCTCTTCAGGCCAGGCGATATAAGCATCGCGCCACAAGGAGGAGGCATCGTAAGTAATGGGACCATAAACGGCGTCTTGAAAATCGATCACGCCTGGATTATCTTTTTCGGTCACCATTAAATTTCGTGAATGGTAGTCACGATGAACGTAGACTTTTGCTTGCGCTAGATTATTTTCAATAATCAACTCAAAAGCTTTACGAAGCTGGGTTTGCTGAAGATCATTTAATTCAATATGGAGATGCTTCCTTAAATACCATTCAGGAAATAAATCAAGCTCTCTTTGCAATAGCGCTTCATCATAATTTGGCAGTACATTCGGCTTGCTGGCTAATTGCATTTGGACTAAAGCATGAGTTGCATCTTTGTAGAGGTGATCTGCGGTTTCACTAGTGAGTTCTGCCAGATAGGTCTTGGTGCCCAAATCATTTAATAAAAGAAAGCCCTGTGCAACATTTTGTTCGAGGATTTTTGGAGCGTTTAACCCTGCAGAAGAGAGTAATAAATCGACCTGAATAAAAGCATCCAAAGGCTCGTGCTGAGGAGGCGCATCCATCACGATTAAAGTCCCGTAATTGTGCTTTTGGGACTGAATTCGGAAATACCGTCTAAAGCTGGCATCTGCTGAGGCTGGAGCCAAAGTGTCAAGATCTAATTGCCAGCTAGGGTCTAGGGCTTTTAGCCAGTCGCGGAGGGTATTTAGGCGAGAGTCAGTCATGGTCGATTCGTATAATAAGGCTGGTCTGGATCCATGAGTCATTATCGCCGTCGCGCCGGCCTTTGCGCCCCTCTTTTTTTGGCTATAACCCTGCGCATCATCATGGGGGTGATATTGCTGCAACTCGCACTCCCGATTCGGGCGCAGGCGCCTACTCCATTACCCCCAGTTTCGCAGTCGAATCCCAATACTGTTTTATTACCTGACCGTGGCAATGTGACCATATTGAAGTTGGATGATCAATTGCGCGTTGGTCAGCCAATTGAAGATGGTAAATCGTTGACCTTTACCTCTAGCGATGTAATTGATGGTGTAGTGGATCGTGATATGCATTTGAAAGGTCGTGCGCAGATTCGTCGTAATGGCGCAGTTCTTAAGGCAGATGAAATTACCTATGACCCTGATACCGATATTGCTAATTTAACTGGTAACGCAGAGCTTTCTAAAGGGAACGTTGTCTTTAAGGGGCCTAGCGGACAATTTAAAGTCGATGCACGTGAAGGTTTCATGGAGATGCCTACTTACGAACTGCGTGATAGTCGCGGAAGTGGCAAAGCAAAAAAATTAACGATTGATAGTCCTGATGTTTTTGTTTTTGATAAAGCAACTTATACAACCTGTACTCCAGAAAATATGGACTGGTATTTCACGGTCAGCAATCTAGAAATCGATAACGAGCAAAAAGAAATGGTTGGCACACACGGAGTGATGCGATTCTTTGATGTACCAATTGCCTACACCCCTTATTTCAGTGCTCCAACCGGTGGGCAGCGTCGTTCCGGTATTTTGGCTCCCGTTGCCGGCTATAACTCGAACAATGGCTTTGATATTACCCAACCTTACTACGTCAATATTGCACCCAATCGCGATTTACTTTTATTACCTCGTTATATGGCTCAACGTGGCGTGATGTTAGGTGCACAGTACCGGTTCTTAGATAGTAAATATTCTGGCACTCTCGCGGGCGAGATTTTGCCATATGACAAGCAAACAGGCACTGACCGATGGAAATACGATTGGCAGCAACGACAGGCATTTAGTGGGGGCATTGGACCGGGCGGAGTTCCTTTGCCAGGCTCATGGACAGGTTATGCAAACATGGCCAGAGTTTCAGACAATTTGTACCCAACCCAGTTTTCTCAAAGTATTGCAGGGGCGGTAACTAATCAATTCCGTCAGGAGGTTGGAACAACCAAGGGGCTTACAGGTAGTTTAAGTAATTGGAATGTTTCAGCGAGGGCCATGACTTTCCAAACACTACAACCTGATCCAAGCGTTACGGTGCAATCGCCATATAACGTATTGCCCAATGTTACTGCTGCCTATAACAATCGTTTAACTCCGGCTGTTGTAAGTTCAAATGGTAAGTACATAACCTTACCGAGTGGACCGGCAACCACATTTTCTACAGATTTCACGCGTTTTGCATACAACATTCAAGGGCACTTACCCGCCACTGCCCCCGGTGTATATAGCCAAGCTGACAGAACGGTAGTGAAGGGTGCAATGGCATTGCCACAAGTGACACCAGGTTATTACGTTACGCCCAAGGTCAGTTTTCAAGCAAACACCTATAACGCTGCGCCTTTTAATAATGTTGGAGCAGCGCCAGCTCAGGGCTTCACTATTCCAACACTTAGCCTAGATTCTGGTATGGCCTTCGAAAGGGATGCCGCAGAGCTAAAAGGATTCTTTGGGCGCGATATGTTGCTGACGATGGAGCCAAGAGCAATGTATGTCTATACCCCATACCAAAATCAGGCACAAACTCCAATTTTTGATACTGCAGATGCAGGTTTTGGTGTCTCACAGATTTTTGCTGAAAACACTTTTATTGGTAATGATCGTATTGCAGATAAAAATGCTGCAACACTGGGTATGACCAGTAGGATGCTTGAGGCAGGTACTGGAGCTGAGCGTGCGAATGTAACCCTAGCGCAACAACAACAGTTCTCAGCGCAAAAGGTTGGTTTAAACGGCAATATCGCTAATCCATCAACCTATTCAGATACCCTAGGCTCCGGCTCAATTCGATTGCTCGGAAACTTAAGTGCCGATATATTTGGTCAGTACAACACCCAACTCAATCGTTTTGTGCAAACTACCGTGGGCGGTAGTTGGCGACCTACCCCTGGAAGAAGTTTGAACTTTGGCTATCGCAATGTGTGGTCACCGCCTGTTGAGTCATCGATTCAAAATAATCAGACTTTTACCCCTGCGGCGACTACAACCGATCAGTACAATATTTCTGGTCAATGGCCTATTACACGGGAATTATCTGCATTAGGGCGGTGGGGTTATGATGCATTGACAACTAAAACCTTAAATACTTTAATTGGCTTCGAATGGACCAAAGATTGCTGGACATTCCGCGGCGCATATTCCCAGATGCTGAATTCATCAGTCTTAACAACTACTCAAGTGCTCTTCCAAATAGAATTTAGGGGCTTTGCTAGTGCCGGTAGCAATCCAGTTGATATCATGAAGCTAAATGTACCTGGATATATGCCCACTTCAAAGCCTATACCTCCTTCAATATATGAGAACTATCAATGATGCTTTGTAGGAATCACCTGAAACAGCACCTGACTACTGTCCTACTGCTAGGTGTCGTTTTGTTTTCGGGTATTGCCCACTCTCAAGATTCTGCTAAGACTAGCAATACAACAGAGAAAAAGATTCGCAATATCGATGGCGTTGCTGCAGTAGTAAATACAGGTTATGTCACCCGCAAGGAAATCGATGATCGAATCGCAATGCTTCAGAAGCAGGGTTCGAAGTTACCTGACCTTACGAATTTAAGAACACTAATTTTAGACCGCCTCATTATTGAAAAAATTCAATTACAAAATGCTGAGCAAGAAGGCATCATAGTCACCAATAAAGAGCTAGATCAAATTATTGGAGATATTGCCTCTAAAAATAAAGTGAGTTATGCCGAATTTAGGTCCAAAGTCATTTCTACAGGACTATCATTTGAGCGCTATAAAGAGAATTTACGTGAAGATATTATTGTTAGCCGGTATCGAGAGCGCTCAGTAGATACTAAGATCAAGATTTCAGATGCGGAGATAGATAATTTCATTGCTGATCGCATGCGTGCCATGGCTGGCGGCGGCGACCAACTTTCTGCGCCACCAGTTAAAGGGGGTCCAGAAGAAATTGATGTTGCTCAGATTTTTATTCCTGTCGATGCGGGTGCCGGCGCAAGCGCTCAAGCAGAAGCAAAGAAGCAGGCTGAGGCCTTGTTGCGTGATGCAAAAGGCGATGTAGACTTTTTGCAACTCGGCGCTGCTGCCGCAAAAGAAAATCCTAAAATTAAATTTCAAGATTTAGGTTACCGTAGCCCTGATCGTTTGCCACAATTATTCTATGAAGCCATCCGAAATACTGGCGGCGGGCAAGTTGCAGCTAGCGTTGTTAAGAGTCCAGCCGGATATCACGTACTCAAGGTTTTAGACCGTCGCGCTATTGCTGTAGCCCCTGCTCAGCAAGCCTCAACGCAAGAGCCCGTGTCTACAACACCCCAAAATATTCCAATCACCCAAACGATGTCGCGTCATATTTTGTTAAAAAATAGACCAGGGCTAACCGATCAAGATGCTGAGAGGCGCTTGCAAGGTTATCGCGATCAAGTGCGCGCTAAGACTGCTGATTTTGGTGAGCTCGCTAAAAAATATTCTGAGGATGGCTCGGCTCCAAACGGCGGTGATTTGGGTTGGATGGGTCCTGGAGATTTGGTGCCTGAATTTGAGCAGGCGATGAATCGACTTCAAATAGGTGAAGTGAGTAATCCGGTCAGGTCTGAATTTGGTTGGCACCTTATTCAGGTGTTAGAGCGTCGTCAAGCACAGTTAACGGTAGAAAAACAGCGAGATTTTGCGCGCGCGGCTATCCGTGAAAGAAAATTCGAACAAGCTTATCAGGACTGGGTGCGTGAATTGCGCGATACAGCAACTGTAAAAATCTTGAATACAGACGATGCAGCCGACGCCGCGCTTCGTTAAATTAGTAATCACTACTGGTGATCCTGCTGGTATCGGGCCAGAAGTTTCTTTGGCTGCAGCAAAGAATTTTTTGAGTGAGCAGCCTCATGTACAGATAACTTTATTAGGCGATGCAAGCTTATTTAAAGATTCTTCAGGTAAAAACCTGAGCACTACTGAGCGTTTAATGATTGAATCAATTTCACTTGGTTCACCTATGGTCCCAGGAGTTTTAAATCCTGCCAATGCTCAATATGTTCTCAATCTTCTAGATCAAGCTAGCGAAGCTTGTCTAAATGGAGATTTCGATGCGATGGTTACAGCCCCAGTTCAAAAGAGCCTAATTAATAATGCTGGCATTCCTTTTACTGGACATACTGAGTATTTAGCGCAGCGCTGCAATACAAAGCACGTAGTCATGATGTTATGTGCTCCATTACCTGCTGGCTTTTTGGGAATTAAGTCTCAAATCGACCTAAGGATTGCATTGGTAAGCACCCACCTTCCTTTGAAGGAAGTTTCTGCATCCCTAAGTTACGAGCTTTTGCTTGAAACGATTCAAATAGTAAACCAAGAGTTGCATGAAAAATTTGGTATCGCCAGACCAGCGATTCGGGTTGCTGGCTTGAATCCGCATGCTGGAGAATCGGGTTATTTGGGGCGCGAAGAAATTGAGATGATTGCGCCTGCAATTGAGGCCGCTAAACAGCAAGGTATCAGGGTTTCTGGGCCGTATCCTGGGGATACCATGTTTGATGCCGCTGCACTAGAGCATGTTGATGCATTTATAGCGATGTATCACGACCAGGGATTGGCTCCGTTTAAATTTGTCACATTTGGCGGTGGCGTGAACGTCACTTTAGGTTTGCCAATCATTCGCACCTCAGTAGACCATGGAACTGCATTGGATATTGCTGGGAAAGACATTGCTGATTCTGGCAGCATGCTTGAAGCTCTTCGTTTGGCTTATACACTTGCCCTTAATAAAAGAAATATCAGCTAAGTAATGCATCGTGCGCGCAAACGTTTTGGGCAGAATTTTTTGCAGAATGATGGGATTATTTATTCGATCGTAGCTTTAATCAATCCTGGCCCAGATATGCATGTGATTGAGATTGGCCCCGGTCTTGGTGCTTTAACCATACCTTTACTCAGAAATCTCGATCAACTCGATCTTCTAGAAATTGACCGTGACTTAGTAGCCTATTGGAAGCAGCAAAACCTCGATGACTTAACCGTCATCGAAGGCGATGCCTTACAGTTTAATTTCCTGGAGTGGGCTAAGAATCGCTCTAATAAAAAAGGGTTCTGTAAGGTAGTGGGTAATTTACCTTACAACATTTCTTCGCCATTATTGTTCCACCTTGTTTCAGCTGCCTCATGCATTGATGAACAAATATTTATGTTGCAAGCCGAAGTTGTAGAGCGGATGGTGGCAAAGGCAGGAGGCTCTGATTTCAGTAGATTGTCTGTGATGCTTCAAGCTCGCTACGATATGGAGCTTGTCCTGGAGGTCCCGCCTGAGGCCTTTGAACCAAAGCCAAAAGTGAACTCTGCGGTGGTTCGCATGATTCCACGCAAAGACTTTAATTTAAGCAATACTCAGTGGAGCGCCTTAGAGCAGGTAGTTGCTGCAGCCTTTTCTCAAAGAAGAAAGATGCTGCGCACTAATTTACAAGCGTTTGCAGAGAGATTGAGTTTGACCGAGCTTGAGTTAAAGGCTAGGGCGCAGGATATTCGAGTCGAGCGATATATTGAGTGGGCTAAAGTTTTAGCCTCTTAAACAATCTTATTTATAGGCGCTTGGATCAATTACTCGCATTTCAGATTCGATCCAGCCCTCAACTTCTTGTTGTAATTCTTCGCCTGATTTACCTTCAGAAATAATCGCTGGGCCAATCGAAAAGATCACTGTGCCAGGACGCTTTAAAAAGCTATTCTTCGGCCAGAAATTACCAGCATTGTGTGCAATGGGTATGACTAGCGCACCTGTGGCGCTTGCAAGACGCGCGCCACCTTTACGATAAGGTTTAGTTGAGCCTCTAGGTGTTCTGGTGCCCTCTGGGAAAAGCATGATCCACTTACCTTCGCTTAGGCGTTTACGACCCTGGCTAGCAACTGATAGCGCTGCTGTTTGTTTATTTGCGCGATTAATGTGAATCATCTTGAGCAAAGCTAAGGCCCAGCCAAAAAATGGAATCCAAAGCAGCTCGCGTTTAAAAACGAAGCAAAGCTGTTTAGGAAGAAGGGCAATATAGGCAATCGTTTCGTAAGCAGATTGGTGTTTGCTAAGGATGACGACCGGTTGATCTAGTACTGCACGCATATGCTCCATCCCTCGAATTTCATAATGGATACCGCATAGATGCCACAAAAGCCAAATGACTACTTTGTTCCAAAGTCCGATAAAGCTATAGCGGTTTTCTGGGGTCAAAAAAGGAAATGCCAGCATGCATAACACAGACCAAATCGGGGTAAAGATGAGTAGAAATAAAGCAAAGAGAGTAGAGCGTAAGTAGATCATTCTGTCTCTAAGCCTTACCTTCTAGGAGTGCGTTTGCAAATGCCATCAGATCGGCATGAATCTGTGTACCTTCGGGTAGGTTGCCTTGATCGATGGTCTTTTGACCTTTGCCAGTGAGAACTAAGTGAGGTGAGGCGCCTAAGGCAATACCAGCCTGTAGATCGCGCAAAGAATCACCAACAATGGGTACTCCCAAGAGGGGTTGGGTGCTGTCCAACTTCTTATAACGTAAGGCAATCTCTTTAATCAGGCCAGGTGCAGGCTTACGACAATCACAGCCATGAGAATCTACATGCGGGCAAAAAAAGATACTATCAATGTGACCACCTAATGGCTGTAGGAGTTTATCCATTTTGCTGTGCATTGCATGTAAATCATTAATCGCAAAATAACCTCTAGATAAACCAGATTGGTTGGTGGCAATCGCTATTTGATAGCCTGCTTGATTTAGTAGTGCTATTGCTTCTAAGCTGCCTGGCAGTGGAACCCATTCATCAACAGATTTCACATAATCGTCACGATCTTCATTGATCACGCCGTCGCGATCGAGAATAATGAGTTTGGAGGAGCTCAGGCTCATGCTAATTTGCCGAGATCGGCAACGAGATTCATTTTCTGGTGAAGTTGTTGCAGAAGAGCTAGGCGGTTATCGCGTAACTCTGGATCAGGATCCATCACCATGATGTCAGCAAAGAACTGGTCAATCGGTGCGCTCAAGGCAACTAGAGTTTTTAAGAGTTCAACAAATTGACGCTTTTCATAGGCGGCAGTGAGTGCGGGGGTAATGCTTTCTAAAGCTTTGTGCAGACTAGCTTCCGCAGGAATTTGCAATAACTTGCTAGAGCAGCTTGCCGGAATTGGGGTGGTTGTTTTCTTCAGAATATTACTAATCCGTTTATTTGCGGCAGCAAGTTGGCCCGCTTCAGGCAAAGCATTAAATTCTCGCAAAGCAGTTAAACGTTGAATCAAGTAATTAATATGCACGGGTTCTTGGCTAAGAACAGCATCAATTTCAGCGCTGGTGAATGATTTTCCAGTAATGGACTGATCTCGGAGATAAGCACGTAAGCGATCGATGATGAATTCATAAATATCAGTAGAGTTTGCTTTTGCTTGGACGTCTTTTTGCGGAAACTGCACACGAGCCAACTCAATTAACTCAGGTAAACCTAAAGAGAGGTTCTTTTCCAAGAGTAGACGACAAATACCTAAGGCATGACGACGCAGCGCATAGGGGTCTTTATCGCCAGTGGGGGCTAGTCCAACACCCCAAATGCCAACAAGAGTTTCAAGCTTATCGGCAATAGCTAAGATTGTTCCAGTTGCAGTCTGCGGTAGGGCATCACCCGCAAAGCGTGGCATATAGTGTTCGCTACATGCGGCAGCTACCTCAGAATCTTCACCATCATGTGTCGCATAGTAGCTACCCATGATGCCTTGTAGTTCGGGGAACTCCCCAACCATATCGGTTAGTAGGTCAGTTTTGGCAACCTCTGCAGCACGACTTGCTAGCTTTTCGTCAGCATGAAGTTTTTTTGCAATACCTACAGCAAGACCTTGAACACGCTTAGCGCGTTCAAGCTGACTGCCTAGTTGATTGTGATAGACCACCTTGCCAAGATCGGTAACGCGGGAAGCCAAAGAACGTTTTTGATCTTGTTGGAAAAAGAAACGAGCATCTGCAAGACGTGGACGTACAACCCGTTCATTACCAGAGATAATGGCATCTGGCTTAGCAGTTTCAATATTAGAAACAATTAAGAAACGATTACGTAATTTTCCTTGCTGATCAGTCAATGCAAAGTATTTTTGATTAGTTTGCATAGTGAGAATTAAGCATTCTTGCGGCACTTCCAAGAATTCTTGATCAAAGTGACATTCATAAATGACAGGCCATTCAACCAGGGCAGTCACTTCATCTAATAAGCTATCAGGCATCAATACAAGATCACTGCCAGCTGCCTTTAGGAGCGCCACTTCAATTTGCGCTCTACGCTGATTAAAGCTAGGAACTACCTTGGCCTTGGTTTGCAGCTCATTTTCATAATTATCTGCAGTAACTATAGTGATATTGCCAGGCGCTAGGAAGCGATGCCCCTCTGTTTGGTTGCCCGCATGAATACCTAAGGCGCTAATGTGCAGAGTTTTACTGCCGTGCAAAGCAATAATACGGTGGGCTGGCCGTGCAAATTGAACATCAGCTAATTGACCATCTTTCTGTAGCACTTGATAGTGCATCATTTTGGCAATTGGTAATTTACTGAGCGTTTGCTCAAGCGCTGTTCGTGCGGTGTGTTCTAGTGCCGCACCCTTGGCAATCACATTAAGGTAGAGCGCTTCATTTTTACCTTCACCAGATTTCTCAAGGGTGGCGATATCAATCTCACCATAACCAAGTGCGCCTAATTTTTTTAGTAAAGGCGGAGTTGCTTTTCCTTGAGCATCAAAAGCAATGCTAGTCGGAAGTAGTTTTTCGCGTACTGGATAGTCGGGCGCTTGATCAAGAACATTACTGATTTGAACTGCCAGTCGACGTGGTGTAGCAAAGCTAGTTGCCTGTGATAATTCATTTGCTAAGCCAGCAGCCTTTAAGGCAGCAAAGATTCCCTCGCTAAAAGCATCACCTAAGCGACGTAGTGACTTAGGAGGCAATTCTTCGGTGAACACTTCAATTAATAAAGTAGCAGACTGAGAAGGTAAATTGGTTGTGCTCATAGATAGATTACTGAGATCTGGATACCTAAGCCTTAGCTTGGCGTTGACACATTGGGAAGCCTAGCTTTTCACGTGACTCAAAATAAGCTTGAGCTACTGAGCGAGAAAGGTTGCGAATACGGCCAATATAAGCAGCACGTTCAGTAACTGAAATAGCACCACGAGCATCAAGGAGATTGAAGGTATGTGCCGCCTTCAGAACCATCTCATAGGCTGGTAGGGCAAGTGGTACTTCCATCAAGCGTTTTGCTTCGCTCTCATAATTTGCAAAGTTTGAAAATAAAAATTCAGTATTTGAGTGTTCAAAGTTATAGCAAGATTGCTCTACTTCATTTTGGTGATACACATCACCATAAGAAATGCCGTCCGTCCAAACGAGGTCATAAACATTTGAGCAATTTTGGATATACATCGCTAAGCGTTCGATACCGTAAGTAATTTCGCCAAGCACGGGCTTGCAATCTAAGCCACCCACTTGTTGGAAATAAGTGAACTGAGTCACTTCCATGCCATTTAACCAAACCTCCCAACCTAA
The DNA here is from genome assembly GCF_018881635.1 of Polynucleobacter sp. UB-Piko-W3. Classification (GTDB taxonomy): domain Bacteria; phylum Pseudomonadota; class Gammaproteobacteria; order Burkholderiales; family Burkholderiaceae; genus Polynucleobacter. The sequence continues at coordinate 1,475,048 of NZ_JACVPY010000002.1, read as the reverse complement.
GCCCCAAGCTCCTAGAGTGGGGTTCTCCCAATCGTCTTCTACAAAACGCACATCATTTTCTTTGAGATTAAGGCCTAATGCAGCTAGTGATCCAAGGTATAGCTCAAGAATATTTTCAGGGGCCGGCTTTAGAACAACTTGATATTGGTAGTAATGTTGTAGGCGGTTTGGATTCTCGCCATAGCGACCATCTTTGGGTCGGCGGGATGGTTGTACATAAGCTGCTTTCCAAGGCTCTGGACCGATAGCGCGAAGAAAGGTCGCGGTATGCGATGTGCCTGCGCCAACCTCAAGGTCGATGGGCTGCAATAGGGCACAACCTTGTTGGTCCCAATAATCTTGAAGTTTGAGAATGATTTGCTGAAAAGTAAGCATGATTAACCTGGCTAAGCCGTTGATTTTACATGGCTAGCAGGGTCTGGAGTCAAAAATGACTAAAAACGTCGATGACGAATCAGGCCCCAGATCAGCAGGAGGCAGGAAATGCTCAAAATTGGCAAATTACCCCAAATGACGTACGGCGTTTTACCTGCATATGGCTGGAGCTGGGCGCTTAAACTTGCTTGAGTAAATTCGGGGAGGGCGTCCAGTATCTTGCCATCGGCACCCAAGACTGCGGTAATACCAGTATTCGTAGCGCGTAAGGCTGGCAGACCTGTTTCAAGCGAGCGCATTTGGGATAGGCGCAATTGTTGTGTGGGGGCTTGTGATTGCCCAAACCAGGCAAGGTTGGTCATATTAATCAGCAAGTTAACGGGCGCTTGACTATTCTGAATGCGAGAAGCTAGCTCGCCACCAAATACATCCTCATAACAAATCGTTATGGCAGCATGAATCGCAGATTGATTTTTGCGTGCAATCTCAAAGGGCTCTTGCTTAAGACTTCCTCTAGCGAAGTCACTCATCGGTACGTTAAAGGCTTGGACAAACCACCGGAAGCCTAGCGGAATAAATTCACCAAATGGTACTAAGTGAGATTTATCGTAATGGTATGGAGCAGTATTTGGGGATAAGCCAGTTGCTCGGTTCGTGTACTGCATACCCTTAGCAGTTCTCACTTCACCAATCAGACCAAGGAGAAGATTGCTTGAGCTGCTATTTGAGAAGTTTTGCAAATAATTCATCAAGCCAACTGGAAGATTATTTTGAGGCCATGGAAATGCAGTTTCAGGAATGATCACAAGATCAGCCTTCTGCCTCTTAATTTCACTGGCGTAGAAATCAATTTGTTGATTGATTTCTAGTGGATTGAATTTCAGACTTTGCTCAAAATTCCCTTGTATCAGACGAATGCTAATAGGCTCGCCAAAGGGTTTAGTAAAAGAAATGAATCCTGCCAGCTGTGAAATCGTAAGGACGGCAGCAATGCTAATGACACTAATTTTGAAACGCTGCTTGAGATGAAAAATCTCCCAAGAAGTCCAGATCACTAAAAAAGTACAGGCCAACCCACCAAAAAATGGGGCTATGGATGCAAAGGGTCCATTGACTTGCGTCTCTGCAAAACCCATCCAAGGAAAGCCGGTAAATATTTCTTCGCGTAGGTATTCACCAAGCACCCAACTTGAGGCTAGCAACAGACCTAATACATAAGAGGATTTAAAGAGTCTGATTGATATGCATGCGATTGAGAAATAGAAAGCAACATATGTCGAGAGTAAAAAAACCGCCATGCAGGAAAGTAAAAAATTCATGCCGCCAACATCATGCAAGCTGATATAAAGCCACCAAAGCCCTGCAACAAAGTAGCCAATACCAAATGAGAGACTAGAGAAAAAGTACTGTTTTAGTGAGCAATCTTTTAGTAGGCTAAGTCGCCACCAAAGGATGCTGAGTAAGGGGATCTGTATCCAGCCGCCATATGGCAGTTCGGCCGCTAAGGCAATTAGAGCACCTAAAACCGATAACGTGATGAGCACTAATGCGTTCACACTTCGATGGGCCTTGCCAGAATGCAGATCAAGCAAGGTGATTCTCAGTCTACGGTTTTTGGTATTTGACGTGCCAGCAAGATATGAACTTGTCTTGGGTCGGCACGTAGTACTTCAAACTCAACACCATCCATTGCAATCAGCTCACCAATTTTTGGAACGCGGCCCAGATGCTGAACCACAAGACCCGCTACAGTTTCAATATCTTCCACTGCAAATTCAGTGCCGAGTGCTTCATTCAACTGCTCGAGTTCGGTAATGCCTTTTACTCGAATATCACCGTTATCTAAATAGATAATATTGTCAGCCTCTTCATCGATATCGTGCTCATCCTCAATATCACCAACGATTTGTTCAAGCACATCCTCGATAGTGATAATGCCGGCTATACCACTATATTCATCGACTACAACCGCTAAATGATTGCGGTTATCTTTGAAGTCACGCAAAAGAACGCTCAAGCGCTTTGATTCAGGAATAAAGACCGCTGGACGAAGCCAGTCACGTACTTGAAAATCTTTTTCTGTTGCGTGCCTTAGTAAATCTTTAGCTAACAGAATGCCAATCACGTTATCACGACTGCCCTCAAATACTGGAAAGCGGGAGTGCGCTGCTTCAATAACAGTTTTAATCAAATCACCAAGAGGTAAGTTGATATCGATCCAATCAATTTGAGCGCGAGGCACTAAGATATCGCGGGCACAGAGTTGACCAACCTGAAACACACCCTCAATCATCGAGAGTGCATCAGCATCAATGAGACCTTCAGTTTGTGCTTCACGTAGTGTAGCGATTAACTCTTGGCGTCGCTCACTAGGCTTGGTTGGCAATGGTGATAAAAAAGCAGCTAAGCGATCTAAGAGGGATTTATTGGGGTCGGGCATGTAGCAAGAATAGCGTAGAAATAGGTTAAATCAATGAATCTGTATCAGATCATGAATTATTGGTCTAGATAGGGGTTGGTAAAGCCTAGTTGATGCAATATTTTGACTTCAAGAGCCTCCATCTTTTCGGCTGCCTTTTTAATCTCATGGTCATATGCTTGAGCATGGAGGCAGCCGTGAACGATCAAGTGAGCCAAATGAGCTTTCAGAGACTTATTCTGTTCTTTCGCTTCTTTTTGAATAATGGGTAGGCAAAAAATAATGTCTGCAGACAAACTATTTTTAGAAAGCTCATACGGGAAAGTGAGGACATTGCTTGCGTAATCTTTTTTGCGAAATGCGAGATTCATTTTTTTTCCTTCGGCAGCATTCACAAAACGCAATGTTAATAAGCCGCCATGGTCTGTTGTGGCCTTCACCCACTTTTTGATTAAAGTAGCAGAGGCAGCCTTAGATATAGCAGCCTCAATAGCTGGGCTTGCATACTGAAGATCAATGGTGAGTTTAGTGAGCATGGGCTTTGACTAATTCGCCTCTTAAGGTGTAATTTAGTACTTCAGTAATGCGAATATCAACCATCTGTCCGATCAGCGATTCAATTGCTTGGTCGGGTGTTATGAAATGCACAACGCGATTATTCTCGGCGCGACCTTGTAAGTTGATACCATCCTTTGCTAGACCTTCAATCAACACCCTCTCGGTATTGCCCAGCATTTTTTGACTGATTTGATTTGCTTGTCCCTCAACAAGTGCTAACAGCGTTTGTAAGCGCTTTAGTTTTGTTTCGTATGGAGTTTCATCAGTGAGATTGGCGGCTGGTGTTCCTGGACGCGGACTAAAGATAAAGCAAAAACTATTGTCGAACTCAAGCTCGCGAACCATCTTCAAGAGCTTTTCAAAGTCTGCCTCAGTCTCACCAGGAAAACCTACAATAAAATCGCTTGATAAGGTCAAATCAGGTCGTACGGCTCGCATTTTGCGAATGATGCTTTTATATTCCAATGCGGTATAGCCCCGTTTCATGGCCGATAGCATTGAGTCAGCCCCATGTTGAACTGGTAGATGCAAGTGACTCACCAGCTTAGGAACTTTGGCATACACATCGATCAGGCGTTGCGTGAATTCTTTAGGGTGGCTAGTGGTAAAGCGAATACGCTCAACCCCAGGAATATCAGCAATGTATTCAATCAGTAAAGCAAAGTCGGCGATCTCATCTGTGCCACCCATTTTGCCAAGATAGGCATTAACGTTTTGACCAAGTAAAACAATTTCTTTAACACCTTTGCTGGCAAGTCCTGCAACCTCGGTAAGAACATCATCAAATGGTCTTGATACTTCTTCCCCGCGTGTATAAGGAACTACGCAGTAGCTACAGTACTTGGAGCATCCTTCCATAATAGAGACATAGGCAGATCCTCGAGTTTGGCGCGATGCAGGAAGATGATCAAACTTTTCAATTTCAGGAAAAGAAATGTCTACTTGTGAGATGCCAGTATTGCGACGTTGCGCAAGCAGGTCAGGTAAGCGATGTAATGTTTGCGGCCCAAAGACTACGTCAACATAGGGCGCACGACTGACAATTTGCTGACCCTCTTGGCTTGCTACACAACCACCAACACCAATTAATAAATGAGGTTTAGTTTTCTTAAGCTCACGCAAACGTCCTAGGTCGGAGAAGACTTTATCTTCGGCTTTTTCTCGAATGGAGCAAGTATTGAGAAGAACGACATCTGCATCTTCTGGGGTATTGGTCATGACCATGCCTTCTTCGGCATGTAGCAGGTCGGCCATCTTACCCGAGTCATACTCGTTCATTTGACAGCCAAAAGTTTTGATATAGAGCTTTTTCATATGCCGTTCTCAGGTTTATAACTGGGGGCGAAGCTCAGATTTTACCGTCTATATGAGTCGATAAGCCAAAATTGCTACTACTGTGGGTGGAAGTGCTGCTATTAGGAGATAGAGGGCTGACACAGCCCCATTTGGAAAGTGTTGCCGCAAGATGGCAATTCCTGCTGGGTTGGGTGCATTAGCGATGACAGTCAATCCACCGCCAGCAACCGCTCCGCCCACTAAAGCCAGCTTGAACTCTAAGGAAGTATCTGTGACCAAGGATCCCAAATAAGTCAGCGCTGCATTATCTGTGATCGCTGTTAGTGCAAGACTGCCATAAAAGACTGCAGTGGGACTCATCTTTTCAAGAATCGGTTGCAGCCACCATCCTTGCAATGCTCCTAAAACCACTAAACCGGCCAAGAAGAAGCCAACCAATAATGCCTCTTTCAGAATCAGCGGATTTTGATGTTTAGGATATGCAGTGGTGTAGCCAATAAAGAACAGTAGTATCCACATAAAGATCACAGGGTCATGAGCAAACACCACAACGCCAAGCAAGAATAGTAAATGCATCAAGATCACTGCAAGTGGTATTTTGACTTGCTTGGTACTGCTGTTTGGCTCAATCAGCTGACGATGAAATAGCAGTGTTACTCCAAGTGCATTAATAAAAATGGCAATGCAGGATTCAATGCCGAAATTGGTAAACATGAACGCTGAGCTCCAACCCCAGGTTGAAGCAACCATGAGAACTGGAGGTGCAGCGAAGTTGGTTAAGGTACCGCCAATGGAGACGTTGACAAAGAGTACGCCCAGCGTTCCAAATAGCAATGCTTTTGAGCACTGGTGTCGATAGACTGAATCACGCAGTAAAAATGCAGCCAATGTCATGGCTGCAGGCTCTGTAATAAGAGATCCTAACAATGGCGTGATTGATAGTGTCAAGAAATATAAAGAAGGCGCACTTCTAATGCGCAAAATGAGCTGGAGCCCTTTCGCCAGCAGATACAAAACTTCAGTAGAGATAAATAGAATTGGCTTGCTGCCCGCCACAATCATGATGGCAAATACGAATAAAGGCTCTGTAAAGTTACGCTTTGCTAAAAAAGCTCTGGCAGTATCTAAATCATCAATAAAACAAATGAAGATGATTAGGATAGCTGCCCAAAAGCCAAAAACAATTTCAACTTCGCCCAGGAGGTGCCAAAGGCCAGAATGGCTCCTTGAGTTTTTGGCTAGAGTCTCAAAGTAGGCAGTGCAAAAAGTATGTAAAACTGCAATGGCAAAAATAATACTGGCGCCAAGTTCTGTAGGGGTAAAGTTCATAGCAGGATGGTAGCAGGTGATTGAATACTCTAAGACATTGTCACTTTAGGGGGTTTTGGTGAAATTAAAGATTGGCTATAAAGAGCTCATTGCCAGCGCAATGACCCAAATTGAAACTGTTCCGCTAGCAAAGGCGCAAGACTTGCTGGGCGACTCTAATACTGTTTTTGTTGATATTCGTGATGTTCGAGAATTAGAGCGCGAAGGTATGATTCCAAATGCAATGCATGCTCCCAGAGGGATGTTGGAATTTTGGGTTGACCCTGAGAGTCCTTATTACAAGCCGATTTTTGGCGAAGGTAAGCGTTTAGTTCTTTATTGTGCTTCTGCTTGGCGTTCTGCCTTGGCGACTGAGACACTGCAAAGAATGGGGGTGCCCAATGTATCTCATCTAGAGGGTGGGTTTAGTGCCTGGAAAAAAGCTCAGCTACCCACAGTCGATAAAGCAAGTAAGCCCTAAGTAGCATTATTTATTTTAATTGAGGTCATGATGAGAAAAGTAGAGTCACAGTTTGGCGAAGGTCCACTCCAGCAAAAGTTAAGTACGGGCGATTTACATTTTTTATCTGATGCAGAAGTTAGTAAGGGTGGTGGTGGAACTGGGCCTAGTCCACATGAATATCTAGGCGCTGCTTTAGCGGCTTGTACAAGTATGACCTTAAAGATGTATGCCAGTCGTAAAGCAATGAGTCTAGAGAATGCTATCGTGATTGTCGATATTGAGCGGGTAGATGATGTCGAAAAATTTACACGCGATATTCAGTTGATTGGTAATTTAAGCGCAGAAGAAAAAGATCGCTTGATAGAGATTGCCAATAAGTGCCCTATACATAAAGCTTTAGCGGGACAGATCCAAATAAAAACCCAGCTAGTAAATTAATATAAGCTGGGTTGTTTGCTGCACTAAGACTAGAATTAGTTTGGTGCTTTTGCCGGCTGATTATTTTTTCCTGCCTTGTAGCCGGAGTTATATTCTGATGCTTGCTCTTTCTTATAAGCATCGTATACATAACCAGAGGCTGCGCCAACAGCTGCGCCGCCAACTGCACCCCAAATAGGATTGCCGTGGAAAATAGCAGTACCGACTGCACCAGCAGCTGCGCCGATGCTTGCGCCTGAAAGTGTGCGTTGCTCTGTATTGCTCATATTTGAGCAGCCAACAATCACAAGCGTTGCTACCGAAATCGCGATAATTTTTTTCATATCAACTGATCCTTTAAATAGATTTTGAGTTTGCTAAGTTGTGTGAATTATTTACTGGCGCAAGGAAAGCGTGTGGCCATAAAGCCTAAAAACACACCTGAAGCTGGTTTGTCAGCTGCTTGTTGATTCGATTGTGCAAACTTTACAAAATCACCGATCACTTCATCGCGCGCAGGAGCAGGTTGCTTAACGCAAATAAAGGGTTTGGCACGTTGTGGGTGTCGTGTTGCTAAATAGGTTTCATATACGGCAGTCGTAAATCCAATACAAAAACTGCGAGATTCTGGACTTGCGGGGAGTTTGCAAACATTGACTAATTCTTGGGTGCTCAGTACTTTGATGGTTTCTTGAGCCTGAGCTGGGGCAGAGAATGCTGCAAAAGCTGCCGAAATAATAAGGAATTTCTTCATGGGCTTCCCCTAAGGTATATGAAATTCCATCATAAACCATATATTTGACCTATTAGCGCACTAAAGAGGTGCATTCTGCACTGATTTGGAATTATCTTTTCCCCATAATGATGCAAAAAATCAAAGGAGAAATTTCGTGGAAATTTTAAAAACAGGTAGTGATGCTTTATTCATTTTGCTCGGTGCAGTCATGGTTCTGGCCATGCATGCTGGTTTTGCTTTCCTTGAACTAGGCACTGTTCGTAAAAAGAACCAAGTCAATGCCTTGGTCAAAATCTTGGTGGACTTTGCAGTTTCAACCATTGCCTATTTTTTCATTGGATATAGCATTGCTTATGGCGTGAGCTTTTTCTCCGGCGCAGAATTGCTGGCTGAGAAAAATGGCTATGAGTTAGTGAAGTTTTTCTTCTTACTTACTTTTGCCGCCGCTATTCCTGCAATTGTTTCTGGTGGCATTGCGGAGCGCGCTAAATTCAATCCACAACTCATTGCAACATTTGTGTTGGTGGGTTTTATTTATCCTTTCTTTGAAGGTATCGCATGGAATCAGCACTATGGTATTCAGGCGTGGATCAAAGGTTTGACTGGCGAAGAATTTCATGATTTTGCTGGCTCAGTAGTAGTTCATGCAGTAGGCGGTTGGATTGCTTTGCCAGCAGTGATTCTTTTGGGGGCTCGTCGTGGGCGCTATACCAAAGAGGGTCAGATTTCTGCGCATCCACCTTCAAGCATTCCGTTTCTTGCTTTAGGTGCATGGATTCTTGCGGTAGGTTGGTTTGGTTTTAATGTGATGAGTGCACAGACGATTGATAAGATCAGCGGCTTAGTCGCAATGAATTCATTGATGGCGATGGTCGGCGGCACGCTCGCAGCCTGGGTGGTTGGTCGCAACGATCCGGGTTTTGTATATAACGGCCCTCTTGCAGGTTTAGTTGCTGTTTGTGCAGGATCTGATTTGATGCATCCGATCGGCGCATTATTTGTTGGCGTAGTGGCGGGTGCATTGTTTGTTTATATGTTTACCTTGGTCCAAAACCGCTGGAAAATCGATGATGTTCTGGGCGTTTGGCCGCTGCATGGCCTGTGTGGACTCTGGGGTGGATTGGCTGCCGGTATTTTTGGAACGAAAGCGCTCGGCGGGATTGGTGGCGTCACCTTTACGGGCCAGTTGATTGGTAGTGCGCTTGGCGTGGGCATCGCCTTAATTGGTGGATTTATAGTCTACGGAACACTGAAGGCAGTACTCGGTATTCGGATGTCTCAAGAGGAGGAGTATGAGGGCGCCGACTTAAGTGTGCACCGTATTTCTTCTACTCCAGATCGTGAGCCTAACTGGTAGTTTTCAGTCTTTCTATATAGCCTGTTTCATACCTATAATGAGTCATGGCTATATTTGAACTAGACGGAAATGCTCCTCAGTTATCTGAGGGAGCTTGGGTTGCCCAGAGCGCTGAGGTGATCGGCAAAGTAGAGCTCCATAAAAATGTGAGCATCTGGCCCAAAGTCGTTATCCGCGCCGATAACGATCTTATTCAAATTGGTGAAGGTAGCAACGTACAGGATGCATCAGTTCTGCATACTGATCCTGGCTTCCCGCTCATGATTGGTAAAAACGTTACAGTGGGGCATCAAGTCATGCTTCATGGTTGCTGTATCGGTGACGGAAGTCTGATTGGTATTGGTGCAGTGATCTTAAATGGCGCCAAGATTGGCAAAAACTGTTTGGTTGGTGCGGGAGCTCTAGTAACTGAGGGTAAAGAGTTTCCAGAGGGCTCAATGATTATTGGCTCGCCCGCTAAGGCAGTCAAAACACTAAGCCCAGAGCAAATTGCTGGTATTGATGATATTGCTGGACGCTATATTAAGAATGCGCAGCGTTATACCAAGACGCTTAAAAAGATTTCTGAATAATTGATTGGATGCTCACGGGTTTAGAGTGAGCATCTATCTCCGAATCAATTAAAACTAGCCTCTGCCAACAAAAGGCATTTTGGTGGCCATGATCGTCATCGATAAAATATTACTTTCTAGCGGTAGCTGCGCCATATGCAGAACTGCCTCTCCAACGTGCTCTACATCCATGCGTGGTTCAACCTTAATGGATTGATCAGCCTGCATGATTCCAGCAGCCATGCGCTCTGTCATTTCTGTTGCCGCATTACCAATATCAATTTGTCCGCAGGCAATGTTAAATGGACGACCATCTAGCGCAATCGTTTTTGTTAAACCGCTAATCCCATGTTTAGTAGCAGAGTAGGGGGCTGACATGGGTCTTGGGGCATGCGCAGAGATTGAGCCGTTATTGATAATTCTGCCGCCTTGTGGAGATTGTGCTTTCATCATCCGAATAGCTTCTTGCGAGCATAAGAAGGCACCACAGAGATTTGAATTCACAACATTCATCCACTGCTCATATGTCAAGTCTTCCATTGGAATCGCGGGCGCACCAATACCTGCATTGTTAAACAAGACGTCAATACGTCCAAAGCGTTCCTTTAGGGCGGCAAACAATTTCTTTACTTGCTCTGGTTTACCAACGTCACAGGTAACTGCTAGGCAGTTCTCATTATTTCCGCCGATATCGATAATTGCTTTTTCTAGTTTCTCTAGATTGCGTCCAGTGAGGACAACTTGATAGCCGCCTTTGAGAAGCGCCTTAGCCGCTGCTCTTCCAATACCTACTCCAGCTCCAGTGACGAGCGCTACCTTATTATTTGTTTGTGGCATTGCTTTCTTTCTAATAAATGTCTCAGATAACTTCTATATTGCCCAATATTTACTTAGGTAATGGTAAAGCAGTTTTATAGCGCACTTGCTTTAAAGCAAAGCTAGACCGAATTTTTTCAATTCCAGGTATTGGCGTGAGTTGCTCTAGGATAAATTTTTCCAGTGCACCCATATCGGCTACTGCCACCCGAATCAGGTAGTCGCTATCACCAGTCATGAGATAGCACTCCATTACTTCATCGTGTTCAGAGATGCGCTGTTCAAATTGCGCTAAGGCCTCTTTAGATTGCTCTTTAAGGCTAATCGAGATGAAAACATTTAAGCCAAGCCCCAAAATCTTCGGGTCAGCTAGTGCCACATAGTTGCGGATAACGCCCTTATCTTTGAGTGCCTTCACCCGCATCAAACAGGGTGAAGGTGATAAGTGAACCCGCTTAGCTAACTCCACATTGCTATGGGAACTGTCATTTTGCAGTTCATTCAATATTCTGATATCTATGGGGTCTAGCTTCATAAAATTCCTTAAAAAATACTTATATCAGCATATTATGCTGAAAATTATCATTTATGACCAATAATTAGCATCCTATTTTGACTGTAATCCTACAAAATTGAGCCTTAGGTACAGCCGTCAATTTTTGGAGGGGTTGTGAGTATTGAGATTGCGTTTCCAGAGGTTCGAAAAGATCCAGACATGATGGGGTCTGAGTGTTGGGCTGGCCCCTCGACCAGAAAATTTGCCCGTGAATTTGGTGTTGATATTAGGCAGGTTCAAGGCAGTGGCCAAAGAGGCCGAATCACCAAAGAAGATATCGGGCAATTTATAAAGCGCTCAATGTTGGCAAAAGAAAGTTCTCCCCAAGTACCTCAGGGCAATGGCGGCCTTGACCTATTACCTTGGCCTAAGGTGGACTTTACAAAGTTCGGAGAAATAGAGCGTCAAGCTCGTAGTCGAATTCAGAAAGTTTCAGCCGCTAATCTTGCGCGCAATTGGGCGATGATTCCAGCAGTAACTTATCACGATGATGCGGATATCACTGAGCTTGAAGAGTTTCGTGCTGAGTTGAATCAAGAAAATAAAAAAGACGAGATTAAGATTACTTTATTAGCATTCTTAATTAAGGCTGCAGTTGCCGCCCTCAAGAAGTACCCAACATTTAATGCCTCGCTGGATGGTGAAGATCTCATCTTGAAAAAATATTTCCATATTGGATTTGCCGTAGATACCAAGGGTGGCTTAGTCGTTCCGGTGATTCGGAACGTGGATCAGAAAGGTATTCGAGAGATTGCAGCAGAAACTGCTGCGCTAGCCATACTGGCCCGCGAGGGAAGGCTGAAACCGGATCAGATGCAGGGCGCGAGTTTTACGATCTCTTCATTGGGTGGAATTGGCGGCACCTACTCTGCCCCTATTGTGAATGCACCAGAGGTGGCTATTCTGGCAGTCAATAAGTCTGCTATGAAGCCAGTTTGGGATGGCGCACAATTTATTCCGCGCCTCATCTACCCGCTTTCAATGACTGCGGATCACCGAGTTATTGATGGCGCCTTAGCAACCCATTTCACTAGGTATCTCACTCAGTTATTAGGTGATTTTCGTAAGGTGTTGTTATGAACTTAAAAGATAAAAAGTCACAGAGGAATTTTTCATGAACGCCCCCGACATTAAAAAATATTTAAATCTTGAGCACGTTGATACCGATCCTGCAGAAACTGCAGAGTGGAACGAGGCATTTATGGACTTGCTAGCCTCAGGTGATAGCGCAAGGGCTAAATTCATTTTGGATAGTTTGCTAAAGCTAGCCAATAAAAATCAAATTAATTGGGTGCCAGATTTAGTAACCCCTTATGTCAATTCAATCCCAGTGGATGAGCAGCCTCCATTTCCTGGAGACCTAGCGATTGAAGAAAAACTCGCATCTTTGATGAGGTGGAATGCACTCGCCATGGTTGCAAAAGCAAATGAAGTCTATGGGGAGTTGGGCGGCCATATTGCTAGTTACGCTAGCGCGGCAGATTTATTTGAAGTGGGCTTTAATCATTTTTTCCGCGCAAGAACTCAGGGTGGAGAGGCCAAAGAGCGCGGAGACTTAGTTTTCTTTCAGCCTCATAGCGCGCCTGGAGTCTACGCCCGTGCTTATCTAGAGGGAAGACTTACAGAGAATGACCTGTTGCATTACAGACGTGAAATTACTGCACCTGAATCTGGAGCGAGGGGCTTATCAAGCTATCCACATCCTTGGTTAATGCCTGATTTTTGGCAGTTCCCAACTGGCTCAATGGGAATTGGGCCAATCAGCTCCATTTACCATGCACGCTTTATGCGTTATCTGAGTGATCGCAAATTACTAGATTGCTCCACCAGGAAAGTTTGGGGTGTATTTGGTGATGGTGAGATGGATGAGCCAGAAAGTATGAGCGCCCTGACATTGGCATCTAGAGAAAAGTTGGATAACTTGGTTTGGGTAGTCAATTGCAACTTGCAACGCTTGGATGGACCAGTGCGCGGCAATGGCAGAATTATTGATGAGCTCGAAAAACTCTTTAGAGGTTCTGGTTGGAATGTCATTAAGTTGGTATGGGGAAGTGATTGGGATGGGCTCTTTGCCAGAGACACTACTGGAGCATTAGTAAAAGCGTTTGCTCAAACTGTTGATGGACAAATGCAAACCTTTGCTGCAAAAGATGGCAGTTTTAATCGTAAAAATTTCTTTGGTCAAAATGAAGAATTAGCCAGGCTTGCTCAGGGTATGACGGATGAACAAATTGATCGGCTCAAAAGAGGCGGTCATGATTTAGTCAAAATTCATGCAGCCTATCAAGCTGCTGCTAATCATATAGGTCAGCCAACAGTGATCTTGGCGCATACCAAAAAAGGCTATGGCATGGGTAATGCTGGCCAAGGAAAAATGACTACCCATAGTCAGAAAAAGTTAGATGACGAAGCATTGATTGCCTATCGCAATCGATTTAATTTGCCCTTAACAGATGAGCAGGCTACTAACCTTACCTTCTTTAGGCCTGATGAAAATAGTGAAGAGCTAAAGTATTTAAAAGAACAACGTACTAAGCTTGGCGGTCAGCTACCTAAGCGTTATTCAGAATGTGAAAAGTTAAATATCCCCGATATTGCTTCTTATGCAGCTTTTGCAATCAAAGCTGAATCAAAAGAGATGTCGACGACGATGGCTTTTGTCCGCATGCTTGGAAATTTACTGAAAGATAAAGAGCTCGGGCCTAGAGTCGTACCAATCGTGGCCGATGAAGCACGGACATTTGGGATGGCCAATTTATTTAAGCAGGTTGGTATTTACTCGAGCGTAGGTCAGCGCTATGAACCGGAAGATATTGGTTCGGTTCTGAGCTATCGCGAAGCATTAGACGGGCAAATTCTGGAAGAGGGCATTAGTGAGGCGGGTGCCATTGCAAGTTGGACTGCTGCAGCAACTAGCTATAGCGTTCACGGCATCGCAATGCTGCCTTTCTATATCTACTATTCAATGTTTGGCTTTCAGCGTATTGGTGATGCTATTTGGGCAGCCGCTGATCAACGCGCTAGGGGATTTTTATTAGGAGCAACCTCTGGTAGAACAACATTGGGCGGTGAAGGTTTACAGCACCAAGATGGTAGTAGCCAGCTCGTTGCTGGAACTATCCCCAATTGCAAGGCATACGACCCTGCTTTTGCAGGCGAGTTGGCGGTGATTGTGGATCAAGGTATGCGCGATATGTTAGTTGATCAAAAAGATTTGTTCTATTACATCACGCTCATGAATGAAAACTATGCTCAGCCTGATTTACCTGAGAATGCTGTCGAGGGCGTGATTCGTGGCTGCTATAAATTAAAGACGGTAAAAGCTAGCACTGGGGATAGTAACTCTTGTGTAACTTTGCTAGGTTCTGGAGCCATCATGACTGAGGTGCTGAAGGCAGCAGACATGCTTGCTAACACTGGCATTAATGTTGATATCTTTAGCGTGACTAGTTGGAGTGAATTATCTAGAGATGGCAAGGCAAAAGAGCAGGCAAGGCTTGCTGGTGAGACTGGCACCGAACAAGCATTTATTAGCCAAACGCTTACTGAGGGACGTGGCCCGATTGTGGCTGCTACAGACTACGTACATGCGCTACCAGACAGTATTCGCGCCTATATTCCTGAAGGCAGACGATACATTACGCTTGGTACTGATGGTTTCGGCAGGAGTGATACGAGGGCAGCATTACGTGAATATTTTGGCGTCAATGCAGACAGTATTTATAAGGTAGCAAAAGAATCATTGAAAAAATGATCTTTTCTCTTGATGCCTTATGATCATCCCTCTATTGCCTATTACTTAATACCGAATTAACTGGAGATTTTTAGATGTCCCTTATTCAAAAGCTCAAAGTGCGTGCTGCGAACAATAATCCCGTACGTGTGGGCATTATTGGCGCAGGTAAATTTGGCTCTATGTATCTCTCGCAAGCACCACGGACTCCAGGTATTCATCTAGTTGCAGTTGCTGATTTATCTCCCACGCGTGCCAAAGAATCCCTTGCTCGTGTAGGTTGGGATGCGCCTCGTTATAGTGCTACTTCGCTACAAGAGGCAGCAAAGTCAGGCGCCACTTTTGTGACTGACGATGTAGAAAAAATGATTGCTAGTGAGCATATCGATATCGTGATCGATTCTACAGGCAGCCCAGCAGCTGGTATTCGTCATGCATTACTGTGTTTTGATCATCGTAAGCACATCATTATGGTGAACGTCGAGGCAGATGTTTTGGCTGGACCCTTGCTTGCGCGTAAGGCGGCAGAGGCTGGTGTGATTTATTCAATGGCCTCAGGTGATCAGCCTGCTCTCATTGCTGAATTGGTCGATTGGGCAAGAACGATTGGCTTAGAAGTAGTGTGTGCTGGTAAGGGCACTAAATATTTGCCTATCTATCACCAGTCCACTCCGGATACAGTTTGGGGCCATTATGGCTTTTCTGAATCGCAAGTTGCTGGTGGCGACTTTAATGCACAAATGTTCAATTCATTTTTGGATGGAACGAAGTCAGCCCTCGAAATGGCCGCAGTATCAAATGCTTGCGACTTAATTCCCCCTAGTAATGGCTTAGAGTTTCCACCTTGCGGAGTGGATGACTTGCCGCATATCTTCCGTCCTGTATCTGAAGGTGGAATTCTGAAACAAAAAGGAACTGTTGAAGTAGTGTCTTCAGTTGAGCGGGATGGACGTCCGGTATTTAGAGATTTGCGTTGGGGTGTTTTTGCAGTGTTTGAAGCACCCAGCCAATATGTGATTGATTGCTTTTCACAATACGGCCTAAAAACAGATAGCACTGGTAAATATGCAGCGATGTATAAGCCTTACCATTTGATCGGTGTGGAGCTGGGTATCTCAGTGGCAAGTATTGCCGTACGAGGAGAGGCTACGGGAGCAACTGGAGATTGGAAGGGCGACGTAGTAGCTACCGCTAAGCGCACGCTCAAGTCGGGCGAGAAATTAGACGGAGAGGGCGGCTTTACCGTTTACGGAAAACTGATGACAACTGCTGACTCTCTAAAGCTTGGTGCCTTACCTATTGGTTTGGCGCACAATATGGTGCTCAACAAAGATATTCCAGCTGGCAAACCAGTGTGTTGGAGTGATGTGGATTACGACGCTACTTTGCAGGCGATTCAATTTCGACGAGAAATGGAAAAAGTGTTTGCCTAGATCTTAGGTTGATATTGTGCGATGGTTCCAGATCAGCCAGATCCCTGAAGAGGCAATCAAAATCATGCCAACGACGCTTAAGCCATCGGGTAGTTCACCAAAAATCAAGTAGCCATAGCCAACGGCCCATATCAGTTGCAAGAAAACTAAAGGAGTTAGCTTGTAAGGCCGCATTTTGTAGAAAGCTAGTACAACTAATAGATGGGCTAATCCACCAAATAAGCCTATCAAACCAAACAATACATATTCATATGCAGGTAATGAGGGAAGTGGAGCCGAAATCGGTAGCAATAAAGTAGAGATCACAAGTCCAACGATTCCGCTATAAAAGAAAGTTGTGTACTCCGAGTCTTCAACTAGTTTTCTGGTGCACAGCTGAAAGATGGCGTTGAGAAATGCCATGAGAACAAGTAGTAGCGCCGCTAAATGAAAAATTGCCGAGCCTGGTCTTGCAATGAAGAGGATGCCCAGGAATCCTAGGGCAGCAACGAACCAATCTTTTAGTCCAACGCGCTCACCCAATATAGGTCCTGATAGGATTGCCACCCAAATTGGAGCAGTGAAGGTAATCGATGATGCTTCAGCTAGAGGAAGCCAATTGAGCCCTGCAAAAAATAAGGCTGCTGTTGCAACAAGTAAGCAAGATCGAAAGAGTTGCAAGCCTAAATTTTGAGTGCGCCAAAAATTTTTTCCTAGGAAGTACCAAGCTATTGGAGCCGCAAGTAATAGTTGACCAAAAAATCGAGACCATACTACAGCGATGAGATTAGTGTCTTGGACCAGAATTTTGGCCATTGCATCTACAGTAGAAAAGCAGATTCCACTGAGAAGGAAAAAAAACACTGGTGATTTCACTCTGCAGTGACTCCCGCCTTAATGCATATCCATTCTCTAAAGAGCTTAATTTTTTGACTGTTTTTAGCATTCGATCGATAAGATAAAAAATGGGTTCTATCATTAGTGGGTAAAAAGATTCCCTTACCGAGTTCAACCAACTCACCTCGTGAGAGTTCTCTTTCAGCAAAGCGCACGCTCTCAAGAACAGCGCCTATGCCGTCCACGGCGGCCGATACAGAAAGGGCTGCACGATCAAATGACATTTTTCGACTTGATGGATTTTTGAGTTGATTAATCTCAAACCACTGCTCCCATGTATGGTGATTTAGTGATGACTCGATGAGAGTTAAGTTACTCATTAACTCTTCTACTGGCATTTTCGGATCAATTAATTCCGGGGAACAAAGCGGCGCAATTTTTTCTTCACCTAGAGATAAGGATGTAATTCCAGGGCCTTCGCGAGTTGATTGATAAGAGATCGCAATATCAATTTCTTGATTACGCAAAAGATCAATTGGCTCTGCTCCAGAAGTGAGGCGAATAGTGATATCGGGATTATTTTTAATGAACTCAGGAAGTCTTGGGCTGAGCCACTTTGCAGCAAAACTGGGTGAGCAGTGCAGGACAAGAACTTGTGAGCTTGGGGCAAGGGTGACTTCATTGCATGCCGCCTCAATGACATCAAATACCCTGGAAAGAGAGTCTAATAAACGTCGTCCCTCTAATGTTGGCTCTACTTTGCGGTTCTTTCGCAAAAATAGCGGCTTAGCAAAATAATCTTCAAGCGCTCTAATTTGGTGACTAATGGCCGACTGTGTGAGATGTAGCTCTTGAGCAGCCAAGGTAAAGCTTTCGAGGCGGGCAGCAGCCTCAAAAGCCCGCAAAAGAACATAACTTGGCATTTTTCTCATGTAAATATAATATACATGATTTATATTCATCTATCTATGAATACTTATCGTTTGTCAAAACTCTCGGGAAAGCCGATGATTACGGCTTAGTTATCTTTTGAGTTTTCTCAAAACATCAAATTTGCATCATCAAAAAAAGGAATTCACATGGCTGCGGTAATGGAGAAAGAACGTAAATTGGACTTGGGCGACAGAGAGTCCATTTATCAACCTGAAGACAAATCCCAGATTTTTCCTTACCAGCCAAAATTTAATAATTTTGCTGAGCAGCGTCAGCATCTCAAGGAGCGATTGGTTGCGGCATGTAGAGCGTTTGCTCTAGAGAAGTTTGACTACGGATTTGCAGGACATTTAACCGTTCGTGATCCAGAGCATCCAAATTTGTATTGGACTAATCCAATGGCAGTGCATTTTGATCAAGTGAAAGTATCTAACTTAATCTTGGCCGACCATGAAGGCAATATTTTGGAAGGTAAGCATGCATTGAACCGTGCGGGATTCGTGTTGCACGCAGCAGTTCATGAAAAACATCCTGATATTGTGGCTATGTGTCATGCACATACAGTCTATGGAACAGCATTTGCAGCGCTAGGTAAACCACTTGATCCAATCTCTCAAGATGCAGCAGCATTCTTTGAGGACCATATGGTTTTAGCAGAACAAGCTGGTCAAGTAGCAGTTGAGGATAATTCAGGCTACAACGTAGCAGGTTCATTGAAAAAAGTGAAAGCGATTATTCACCGCAATCATGGCTTATTAACAGTCAGTCGTCACAGTATTGAGGCTGCAGCGTTCTGGTTTATCGCTTTAGAGCGTTGCTGCAAACAGCAGATGATGGTTGAAGCTACCGGTATTAAGCCTATGTTGTTATCGCCAGAAACCGCACGCTACAGTCGTGAACACGTGGGCAGCGAATATATTGGCTGGCTACATTTCCAGCCAATCTGGGGTTATCTAAAAGAAAACCAGCCAGATATGTTTGAGTAATTGAATAGTTTTAGATATAGCTAGTTAATCAACAGGAGCAGCATGAATGACAACTAAACAGGAACAAGCGGAGAAAAAGGTCGGCGCATCGGCAGGATCTGCAACGCCTAAGAAATTAGTTCCTTATGGTGGCTACTACACCAATAAAGTTCCAGGACATGATCCTGAGCTCACAGAGGTTGGTCCAGGCACACCAACAGGCGAGTACATGCGCGGTTTTTGGCATCCAGTTTGTATGTCAATTGAATTAACTGACACACCAAAATTTTTGACTATCTTGGGTGAAGAATTGGTAGCGTTTCGTGATGGTAGTGGGAGCATTGGCGTATTGCATGCACACTGCGTTCATCGCGGTGCTTCACTAGAGTATGGACAGATTCAAGAGCATGGGATTAAGTGTTGTTATCACGGCATGGTATTTGATGTAGACGGCACTTGTTTGAATGCACCATTTCCTAAGGGTGAAGAAGCGGAAGCAAAAAAATATGCATGCTCAATTCAACAGGGCGCCTATAAAGCTTTCGAAAGAAACGGCTTAGTATTTGCCTATATGGGCCCTCCTGATAAAGAGCCACCATTCCCAGAGTGGGAGTCTGATTTCACAGTAGCACCTGGTGATGAGCTTGTCCCTTATAGTAATTTCCAACACTGCAATTGGTTGCAAGTTCAAGACAATGCAGCGGATAACTTTCACACAGCTGAATTACATGCTGCCAAAAACGTAGTAGGTGGCCACTTTCAAGGTACGACCTTTGATGAGGTAGGTTCTCCAACAATGGAAGTGCATCCAGATATGCAGTTTGTGCCAATCCATGGTGGGCGAGGCTTGGCTTGTTCTGGTGCGCGTCGTGTCAACAACGATAAATTGTTTATTCGTGTTCAACATCAAGTGTTACCAAACCTCAGCTTGCATGCCTACACTTCTGAAGATGGCTCTAATAAAAAACTATTTAGCCGTTTTCATATTATTCGCTGGACAGTTCCAGTCGATGACTTCAATAGCAAGATGATTGGCTGGCGTGTGATGGGCCCCGGCATTGATACCCGTGGAATCGGACAAAAAGAGCTGGTCGGATATGAATCAATCGACTTTTTGGATGGCCAGGTTGCTTTAAGAAGGGCTGAGCGTTTTAGTAAGCACACCATTGACGATATTGTGGACATTCCTACCGATCATAGAGCGCGCTCCAATTACAAGATGGCTCAATATGCACCTGGTGATTACGAGGCCATTATTAGTCAAAGGCCGATCGCAATTCATGCTCTAGAGAATCCAACTAAATTTGATGCGGGCCCTTATTTATTTAGAAAGATGTTGCGGGATGCCATTCGTGGTTCTAATCCAGCAGCAAGTGCAGAATCTTTTTCTGAATGGTTAAAGGAATTGAATGGTGCGCCCAATAGCTATTGCTCTGGTACTGTATTCGAATTGCCAATTGGTGCCACTACTGAAGAAGAGGTCGCGCAAAGACGCTTTGTGGCTAAAGGCGTGATTGCGATTCTCACTGAGAGTGAGCAGTACAAAGGCAAAGAGCGCACTGACTTCGTGAAGCAAAAGATGGAAGCGCTTGAGCAAGCTGCAAAAGCACAATTTAAGCATTAATTGACAGATCAGAAGAGATGGGCTGCAATTGCAGCCCATTCTTTTTGTGGAGTGAGACAAAAAAGTGAATAAAATTTCTAGTGTGGACTCTGAAGAGTTGGTGATCGAGATTCAGAGTAATGGCCAAAAAATAAGCGTCACCAGAGCCGAGTCACTGATCGATGCTTTGGCAAGATCAGGTATTGATATACCTACTTCTTGCCAATCAGGCTTGTGCGGCACTTGTAAGACAAGATATATCAGTGGCGATGTAGAGCATGGGGATTGTATTTTGAGTGATGATGAGCATCAGGAGTTTTTAACTCCCTGTATTTCTCATATCAAGAGCGGAACACTGGTCCTTGATTTATAAAGCACCGAGTGATCAAAAGATATACGTCTTAGGTGCGGGTGCAGTCGGGTGCTACTTTGGTGGCATGCTAGCTCGCGGCCATTATGATGTTACTTTTATTGCAAGACCTGAGCGTGTAGAGGCCTTGAATGCATTTGGCTTAGAAATGGATTGCAAGGCATTTCATGAAACAGTGAAAGTTAAGGCCAACTCTGATCTTTCTACTCTGAAGGATGCTGATTTAGTTTTACTGGGTGTGAAGTCGCTTGATACAGAGCGTACGCTTGCAGAAGTTAAATCTGTTTTGCCAAGCAAGGCAGTGATCTTAAGTCTCCAAAATGGAGTGGCAAATATTGATATTGCCTCCAAAGTGATTGCTAATCCGGTTTATGCAGCAGTGGTTTATGTTGCTGCAGGGATGATTGGTCAAAGAACTATGAAGCATCATGGTCGCGGCGAACTTTTGGTGGGAGGTCTTGGTACGGCATTACCTACTGATGATCAAAACCTCACCTTAATTTGTAAGCTCTTTGAAGGAGCAGGCGTTCCATGCTCGATTGCGCCGCAAATTAAAAGGGATATGTGGCTTAAGTTTTTGGTGAACTGTTCCTTTAATGCGATTTCAGGAATTGGTCAGATTTCCTATGGGGAGATGGTAAAGTCCCCTGAGGTTGTGAAGCTGATTGAAGAAACTACCAAAGAGTTTCTTGCTATCGCTGCACTTGAAGACGTCAAGATCAGTATGTCAGAGGCGCTTGCTGCAAACGAGTCGATTGCAAAGACGATGGTGACACAGGTTTCCTCAACTGCTCAGGATTTGGCGAGAGGAAAAATGACCGAGATGGATTTTTTAAATGGATATATTGTGGAGCTGGGTAAGCGCTATGGTGTTCCGACACCCTATAACGAATCTGTTTATGCCTTAGTCAAAATGATGGAATCCAAAATCAACTAAAGGGATTTGGTCCCTCTGCATCAATTTGCTTTTCCCAAGAAGCATCTATAAATGTAGGTAGTTTCATGCATTCATCCAATATTTGCATCAGAGTCGGGTAGTGACTCATATCCATTTTGCTACTGAGAGCATTGAAGAGTTGTGGCACCAAGCAAATATCAATCAGACCAGGCTGATCACCAAAGGCAAAACGGCCGCGGCGCTGATCAGTACTGAGTTGCTTTTCAACGCTTGTTAGTCCTAGCTTGATCCAATGTTGATACCAAGCATCCTTAGTTTCATTACTGGCTCCAAGTTCTTTTATTAAGTAGCGCAGTACCCGCAAGTTACTAATAGGATGAATATCAATCGCCACATCCATGGCCAATGATCGCACCCAGGCACGATCCATTGGTGAGCTTGGTAGTAAAGCAGGTTTGACTTGAATTTCATCTAAGTATTCAATAATGGCGAGCGATTGATGAATACTATTTTTTCCATCATCTAATAGCGGCACGAGACGATTGGGGTTTTTATTTTGATAGGACTCAGTCAGTTGTTCGCCACCATTTTTGCCAAGGTGAACCGGAATGACTTCGTAGTCTATGCCTTTGAGATTCAACGCAATGCGAACACGGAAAGCGGCTGAGCTACGCCAGTAGCTATAAAGCTTTAGTTTCATAGGTTTAAAACGCGCTAACAGCCCCATCACTTCGTGGGTCCCAGCCGCCGCGTAATGTGCCAGATGGATCACGAATGATGCAACCAGCGTGACCTACGGTCTCATCAAAAGAGTCCAGCATCTCAATTTCATGACCCATGGCATGTAATTCTTTTGCAACCCATGGACTAAAGCGAGATTCTAGTTTGAGACTATCGCTCGTTTGACCCCAAGTTCGTCCCAGTAACCAACGTGGACGACTAATGGCATCTTGCGGATCAAGTCCATAAGTAGCAGTGCGCGTAAAAAGTGCACATTGCGTTTGAGGTTGGCCATCGCCACCCATAGTTCCGTACACCATTGAGCGACCATCCTTGAATATGGCCATGGCAGGATTGAGTGTGTGAAAGGGTTTACGGTAAGGCTCGAGATGGTTTAGCGTCTTAGGGTCTAAAGAAAAGCTGCAGCCACGGTTCTGCCAATTCACGCCAGACTTCGGCAGAACAATACCAGCACCAAACTCATGATAAATACTTTGAATGAAAGAGACGCAGTTGCCATCGCCGTCAATCACGCCCATCCAGATGGTATCTGCTGGGCCTTTACCCTGACCCCAAGGTAAGGCTTTTTTGGGATTAATATTCTTAGCCAGTTTTTTCAGAAACGCGGGCGATAAAAATGACTGTGCATTTTTTGTCATGTAAGCAGGGTCAGTAACAAACTGATCCCGAATCTTAAATGCCTGCTTCGTTGCTTCAACACAGTGGTGGACATACTCAGTACTGTCGACCTTAAAGCGTTTTAAGTTCAATTGATCCAAGATGCCAATAATCATCAATGACACTACGCCCTGAGTAGGCGGTACCATGTTGTAGACCTTAGCCATGCTGTGCTTGAGCTCTAGTGGATCAATGAGTTTTGCCTGATGCCGCGCAAGATCACTAAAACGTAATGGGCTACCAATATCAGTGAGCTCTTTTGCCAGAAGGTTAGCAAGATCGCCACGATAAAAATCATCCGTACCTTTGCTTGCAATCTGGCGCAAAGTTTTCTCTAGACGTTCTTGTTTGAAGATGCTACCCACAGCCGGTGCCTTGCCATTGACTAAGAAGGTCTTAGAAAAACCTGGAATAGCACTCAGCTCTGCACGCTTCTTTTCAGTTAGGCTGGATTGACTATAAGTCACTGGCACACCAGTTTCTGCGTAATGAATAGCGTCTGCCAATAAACGAGACAAAGGAATCTTGCCGCCTAAACCTTTTTTAGATAGCTTATGTGCAGCACCCCAGCCAGAGATTGTGCCGGCAACGGTATTGGCTGCAACGGGTCCACGAAATGGAATCGCTTTAGTAATGCCATGATCTGCATACCATTGCTTACTAGCCAAACCAGCAGCGGCACCGCATGCATCAATGCCACCCATCGCCTTACCAGGTGAATGTATGACCCAGAAAGAGTCGCCACCGATTGAATTCATGTGGGGATAAACAACAGCAATAGTGGCTGCGGCAGCAACCATTGCCTCTAATGCATTACCACCCTCTCGAAGAACTGCTAACGCTGATTCAGAAGCAAGGGAATGCGGTGCGACCGCCATCCCTTGTATACCCCACTTTGCCTGCATTGCAAAACCCCTCTATTGTTTTGTGCCACTATTTTTATATTATTTATTTTCGCGCAATTGCCGCTCGATATCTGCACTAGAGTCTACTGTGATCTCATTTTGTTCGACGCCAGCTAATGGATCAACCGATGGTCCGCTAGCATCAAAGGCAGCTATCGGCTTATCAACAAAGTAGGTCACTGTTTCTGGGATGAAGATGATGATCGCTACCAGAATCAGTTGTAGACCAACCCAGGGCAGTGCCCCATAGTAAATATCTGAGCTTTTAACGGTTTTATCCGCTACCCCTCGCAAATAAAACAAGGCAAAACCAAAGGGCGGATGCATGAATGAGGTTTGCATATTGGCGCCCAGAAGCACGCCAAACCAAATGAGATCGATCCCCAGTTTTTCTGCAACTGGAGCTAACAATGGAATGATGATGAACGCGATTTCAAAATAGTCTAAGAAGAAGGCTAAGAAGAATACAAATAAGTTCACCGCAATCAAGAAGCCTACTTGACCACCTGGCAGACCTGTTAAGAGCTCCTCAATCCAAAGGTCTCCATCTACACCGCGGAATGTCAAGCCAAATACAGTAGAGCCAATCAGAATGAAGATCACCATGGCATTGATGCGCATAGTAGAGGTCATCGCCTCCCAAACTAGCGTTTTTTGTAGGCGTTTGTTCATTGCTGCGAGAACTAATGCTCCTACAGAACCCATGGCGCCACCTTCAGTTGGTGTGGCTAGGCCCATCAAAATCGTTCCGAGTACTAAGAAGATGAGTGCGATAGAGGGAACAATACCCCAGAGGATTTTCTTAAATAACTTCCAATCAATTGTTGGGCGCGCCTCTGGAGGCAGTGCAGGTACATCTTGCGGTCTAAAAATTGATAAGAAGAAAATGAATAAACAGAACAGCGCTACTTGAATGATTGAGGGCCCAATAGCACCGGCATACATATCACCAACAGACTTACCTAACTGATCAGCCAACACAATTAATACGAGTGACGGCGGGATGAGTTGGGTAATCGTTCCTGAGGCGGCAATCACACCAGTCGCAACGCGCGGGTTGTAGCCATAGCGCAGCATGATCGGCAGGGAGATTAAGCCCATCGCAATTACGGATGCAGCAACGGTTCCAGTAATTGCTCCGAGAATCGCGCCAACAATAATGACGGCATAAGCTAGGCCACCACGGATTGGACCAAACAATTGACCCAATCCTTCGAGCATATCTTCAGCTAATCCACACTTTTCCAGAATCGCACCCATAAAGGTGAAAAAAGGAATTGAGAGCAACAAGTCATTGGAGAGAATGCCAAAGACTCGGTCTGGAAGGGCTTGCAAGAAAGTGGGCTGAAACATGCCCATTTCGATGCCGATAAATGCAAAGAATAAGCCAACAGCACCAAGAGAAAAAGCAGCTGGATATCCAAGCAACAAAAATATAATAAGGCCCCCAAACATGATGGGGGCCATCAAATCATGGCTAATCATTGGAGCGGTCTTTCGTACTTAGGATCGATTTGAATCATGCCAATAATGGCTGCATAGCGTTTGATGATTTCAGAAATACCTTGGAGTGTTAGTAAGAAAAAGCCCAAAGTAATTGCTCCACGAACTGGCCAACGAATCAGGCCGCCTGGGTTACTTGAAGTTTCATTTTGAATGACCGAAGTAAGAAAAAATTCCCAAGAGTAATAACCAATGATGATGGTTACCGGTAAGAAGAAAACAATGCCGCCCCAAAAGTCCAGCCAGAGGCGAAATTTGTTGGGGTACATTGCATAGAGAACGTCTACTCGCACGTGTTCATTGAGACGGAAAGTCGTTGCAGCACCAAACATCACCATGCCGGCGAACAAATACCACTGCGCTTCAAGCCAACCGTTGGAGCTGATATTGAAGCCATACCGAATCAGCGCATTTGCTGTGCTGACCAGTACGGCTATCAATACCATCCAACTCGCTAATACACCAAAACGGTCATTTAAACGATCAACAAAGCTTGCGAAAACTAAAAATTGTTTTGGCATATCAGATTCTCAATAAGGTTTTATTTGACTGGATTAGTCAACATGAAGCTCATGAGAGTTTGCTCAGCGACTTTGTTCCACAGCATTTGATCGTTGCGGAATTTTTTCCAAGGCTCGTAAATCTTCTTGAACGATGGATTCTTGCCAGCCTCTTCTTCATACATTTCAAAAGCGGCAGCAGAAGCTGCTTTCATAATGTCTGTGGAATAAGACTGTAGCTTGACACCATTCTTAATTAAGCTTTGTAAAGCGATTGGGTTTTTGTAGTCGTACTCAGCCATCATGTCGATGTTGCATTCTGCGCAGGCTGAAGCCAAGGCTTCTTGATATTGCTTAGGCAATTTTTCCCATTCCTTAATGTTCACGTACATGGAGTACATTGAACAAGCCTCCCACCATCCTGGGTAGTAGTAGTAAGGCGCAATTTTGTAAAAGCCTAATTTTTCATCGTCGTACGGGCCAACCCACTCAGCCGCATCGATCACCCCTTTTTCAAGCGCAGGATAAATATCACCACCAGCGATTTGCTGTGGGATAGCGCCTAGGCGTGACATCACTTCGCCACCAAGTCCAGCGATTCGCATTTTGAGACCCTTGAGGTCTGCAACAGTTTTCACTGGCTTTTTAAACCATCCACCCATCTGTGTTCCGGTGTTTCCGGCTGGGAAAGAAATAATGTTGTAGTCACGTAAGAACTCACGTTGAAGTTTTAAGCCGCCACCCCAATACATCCAGGCATTTTGTTGACGCTGATTCATGCCAAATGGAACGGTTGTATCAAAAGCAAAGGTTTTATTTTTGCCTACAAAGTAATAGCCGGCAGTATGGGTGCACTCCACAGTCCCTTGCTGAACTGCATCAACGGTGCCGAAGGCTGGAACAATTTCACCCGCGCCAAAAATACGAATCTGGAATTTGCCGTCTGTTAAAGCGGCCACTCGTTTAGCAATGAATTCACCACCACCATAAATCGTATCCAAGCTCTTTGGAAAGCTAGAGGCACAGCGCCACTTCACCTCTGGCAGGGATTGGGCAATCGCCGGTGCAGCCAATACTCCAGCAGCAGCGCCAAGTGCAGTCTTACCTAGAAAGTCACGTCTTTTCATTTGAATTGCTCCTTGTTCATTTTTTGATGGGATGGCATTTTTGACACTGCCTTTTTATTAACTTCTGGAACTATTAAAGCGAAATGCAGCTTGATTAACTCTGTGGTTTGCACCTGGATGCGCGAATATGCACCCCGAAAGTGCATCTTGCCATAAAGCTGGGCTAAACCTTATTTTTATCAAGGTTTTATGATGTTGCACCTAATCCACATATATCGGGAAAACCCTGACTTAAATCGATGGGGAGTTACCCTAAGTGGTGGATTTCTTTGGGTTTTTTCAAAGCATAATCGGCGGGTTGTTTTTTATTTAATAAAAATAGTTAGGAGCTACTGATGTCAACATCAACTAAAGCAGCCCCAATGACCGCCGCTGAGCGCAAAGTTATTTTTGCTTCCTCTTTAGGTACGGTTTTTGAGTGGTACGACTTTTATCTGTACGGTTCTTTGGCTGCCGTTATCGCCAAGCAGTTTTTCTCAGGCTTAGATGCTGGCTCTGCCTTCATTTTTGCCTTGTTAGCATTTGCGGCTGGTTTCATTGTGCGTCCATTTGGCGCATTGGTGTTCGGTCGTTTAGGCGATTTGATTGGTCGTAAGTACACCTTCTTGGTCACCATTGTGATCATGGGTGGAGCCACATTTATTGTGGGTATTTTGCCTAACTATGCAACGATTGGTGTTGCTGCACCTGTATTGTTGATCGCCTTACGTATGCTGCAAGGTTTGGCTTTGGGCGGTGAGTACGGTGGTGCTGCTACTTATGTTGCAGAACATGCTCCTCACGGTAAGCGTGGTGCATACACAGCTTGGATTCAGACAACTGCTACTCTTGGCTTGTTCATGTCCTTGCTCGTGATTTTGTTCACACGTGAAATCACTGGTCCAGACTTTGATGTTTGGGGCTGGCGCGTTCCTTTCATTGCTTCCATCATTTTGCTAGGCATCTCAGTTTGGATTCGTTTGTCCATGGCTGAATCACCAGCATTTACAAAAATGAAGAATGAAGGCAAGTTGACCAAAGCACCTTTGACAGAGTCATTCGGTCAGTGGAAAAACTTAAAGATCGTAATCTTGGCTTTGTTTGGTTTGGTTGCTGGTCAAGCGGTGGTTTGGTACACAGGTCAGTTCTATGCTTTGTTCTACCTTACCCAGGTATTGAAAGTAGATCCTAAGACTGCAAACTTGTTGATTGCCGCTTCATTAGTCATCGGTACACCATTCTTCATCGTCTTTGGCGCACTGTCAGACAAGATTGGCCGTAAAGTGATCATCATGGGTGGTTTGCTGTTAGCGATCATTTTGTACATCCCGAACACACCAGTTTCCTTGTTTAATGGCTTAACCCACTTTGCTAATCCAGCATTGGAAAAAGCGATGGCAACTGCACCAGCCAGTATTACTGCTGATGTGAACGAATGTACTTTCCAGTTCAACCCAACGGGTACTGCAAAGTTCACTAGCTCATGCGATATTGCTAAGCAAGTGATGGCCTCTAACTCTGCAAGCTACACAACCATTGCTGGCCCAGCCGGTGGAGTTGCTGTTGTGAAGATTGGCGACACAGAGATTCAGGGTTATACCGCTAAAGGTTTAGCACCAGCTGATGCGAAAGCAAAAGATGCAGAGTTTAAGAAAGCTATTCGTGATGCATTGAATGCTGCTGGTTATCCTGCCAAGGCTGACCCTGCTGCTATTAACCTTCCTGCAGTTTTGGGTATCTTGGTAATTTTGGTGATCTTGGTAACCATGGTTTATGGTCCAATCGCTGCGATGCTAGTTGAGTTGTTCCCAACTCGTATTCGTTACACCTCAATGTCCTTGCCATATCACATTGGTAACGGTTGGTTCGGTGGCTTGATGCCAACAATCGCCTTTGCCTTGGTTGCGCAAAACGGTAATATTTACTACGGTCTCTGGTATCCAATCATCATCGCTACGATGACATTGATTATCGGTGTGCTGTTTGTTAAAGAAACTAAAGACGTAGATATCTACGCAAATGACTAAGCATCTTTAGTCTGCAGTAAATAAGAAGCCCGACCACAAAATGGTCGGGTTTTTTTATTCCCACAAATCTTGTTGATTGCGATGTTGAATTAGATTGCGATTTTGCTCGGCAATAGAAGTATCTCTTGCTCCGGGAATAATGGTGATCTGCACGCCGGCGGCCACACTTCCAGTTTTGAGTACACGCAAATACCAGCCACAAAAGCCTGAC
The DNA here is from genome assembly GCF_018881635.1 of Polynucleobacter sp. UB-Piko-W3. Taxonomy (GTDB): domain Bacteria; phylum Pseudomonadota; class Gammaproteobacteria; order Burkholderiales; family Burkholderiaceae; genus Polynucleobacter. The sequence continues at coordinate 1,445,795 of NZ_JACVPY010000002.1, read as the reverse complement.
TGCACCATGGCTTTAGCAGCACCTTTATAGCCCAAGGTGGCATTAAATTTGAAGCAGGGTTCACGCAGTTTGACAACGACAAATTCAAGATCGCCAATGAGAAGTTTGTCGCCAATAAAAACTTCGGTTTCTAGCAAGCCTTCAATAGTGAAGTTCTCACCGATTGCTCCATGCTTAAGCACTGTTGATTTTTTAGTTTCACGGGTGAGTAACTCGTTCCAAAAAGCATAGTGCTCTGCTGGATAAACATAAATTGCTTTTTCAATTCCACCATGCGCACTCAGATCTGCTTGCTCATCTCCTTTGACTCCAAGAGAATAAATCTCAACAGGCAAGGGATCCTCTAAATTACTAACACTCTTTTTACGGATTGCCGAAGCAACCGATTGGTAGTCTGGGTGGTGATTACCAAACAGTGGCATAACTTTGCCCGTGGAAATTGAAAGTAGTCTCATGAATAAAAATTGAGTTAGTAGCGACAGCGCGCATCACTTTTGTATTTTGTGAAATAGACGATCAAGTCAGCATCCGATTTATATTGGGTGTAGTAGATCGCTGCTCGCGCATTGCTTTTGTACTTGGTATAGAACCATACTCCCGGCTCACTATCACTGGAGTATTGGGTTTCATACACAATGCAGTTAGCCTCGGACTGATATTTGGTCACAAAAACCTTGGCATTTGCTTCCGAGGAGTAGTTGGTGATGAAGATTTGCGCCGCAGATACACTCGAGACCAGAAAACCACTCAAAATGGCCACAATTAGGAATTTTGGGAGCTCTTTTCTCATGCCCCTATATTACGGTTTCTAGCTTAGGCCGTTACAGAATGGGGCAGATTTGCTACAATCACACGTTCGGCGATTTAGCTCAGTTGGTTAGAGCGATGGAATCATAATCCACAGGTCCGGGGTTCGAATCCCTGAATCGCCACCAAATCTCAAGGCCATTGCCCACCGGCAGTGGCCTTTTTCTTAGGTTGGCTAGAATCGTCTTATGGCTAAATTTTGGAACTTTGTCCTTTTCCAGGCAGGCTGGTTTGCTTGTGTACTGGGTGCAGCGCATCACCAGGTGCTATGGCCAGTGATTGGTACGCTAGCCTATGTTGCCTTTCATGTCTGGCGCTCCCAGAGCCCAAAGCTGGAGCTCAGCTTGCTGCTCAAAGTCCTCTCTTATGGGATCCTGACCGATAGCCTCTTGATGTACTTAGGGTTTCTCGACTTTAAAGGTGCATGGCCTTCTCCTTATGTATCGCCAGTATGGATGTGGGTACTCTGGCTTTTAGTGGCCACTACCCTCAATAGCTCCTTATCTTGGCTAAAAGGTAAGCTTTTTCTAGGGGTTGTTTTAGGGGCAATTTCTGGCCCCTTATCTTATGAGGCTGGAATACGGTTAGGGGCAGCAAATTGGGATTCTGGGTCCCAAATCCTGGGTTTAGGCCTAATTAGCGTGGTTTGGGCAATAGCGATGCCCCTCCTTTTCTATTGGGCTCGCACCTCTATCAAGCCTAGCCTCGCTAAAAATCTGTAAATTCCTTTAAAAAGTCGCTTGCAAATACTACTGTTTTTATATACAGTAACTTCTAAGTTGTGAAACAGTAGATAAAACTTCGGGAAAAAGCCCAATTAAAGCGAAAAGGAATCAAAAAATGGCCATAGATGACAAAAGAAAATCAGCCTCCTCAGAATTTGAGGGAATGAGCGGAGACAAGCAAAAAGCATTAACAGCAGCTTTGGCACAAATTGAGAAGCAATTTGGCAAGGGCTCGATCATGAGATTGGGCGATGCTGAAATCAGTCAAGATGTTCAAGTGGTGTCTAGCGGTTCACTAGGCCTTGATATTGCTTTAGGAGTTGGCGGTATTGCACGGGGTCGTGTGATTGAGATTTACGGGCCAGAGTCATCTGGTAAAACAACTTTAACTTTACATGCGATTGCAGAAATGCAAAAGCTTGGTGGCACTTGTGCATTTATCGATGCAGAGCATGCATTAGATGTGCAGTACGCATCGCGCCTTGGGGTTGATGTCAATAATCTATTGATCTCTCAGCCAGATACTGGTGAGCAAGCATTAGAAATTGCTGATGCATTAGTACGTTCAGGCTCCATTGATTTAATTGTGATTGACTCAGTTGCTGCTTTGGTTCCAAGGGCCGAGATTGAAGGCGATATGGGCGACTCCTTGCCGGGCTTACAGGCTCGCTTGATGAGTCAAGCTTTACGTAAGTTGACTGGCGCTATTAAGCGTACCAACACAACAGTGATCTTTATTAATCAAATTCGCATGAAGATCGGTGTGATGTTTGGCTCCCCAGAAACTACTACTGGCGGTAATGCGCTCAAGTTCTACGCCTCTATGCGTTTAGACATTCGCCGCATTGGTAGCATCAAAAAAGGGGATGAGATTGTTGGTAATGAAACCCGTGTGAAGGTTGTGAAGAACAAGGTCTCTCCTCCATTCCGTGAAGCTATTTTTGACATCATGTATGGCGCTGGCATTTCCAGAGAAGGTGAAATCATTGATATGGGTGTTGAAGCCGATATCGTTGAAAAGTCTGGCTCTTGGTATAGCTATAACGGCGATCGCATCGGTCAAGGCAAAGATAATGTGCGCGATTTCCTGAAAGAGAACCCAGAGATTGCTAAAGACATCGAAGTCAAAATTCGTGCGAAGTTAGGTGTTAAATCTGGCTCAGCTGTAGTAACTGATGTGCTGAGCGAAGAAGAGGAAGTCGAATAGTTCGATGTCAGAGCTAGCTAGTAGCAGCAAAGAAAGAACCAAACAAAGCCCGAGTCTCAAAGCTCGGGCTTTGCGTCTTTTATCGCTCCGAGAATATAGTCGCAAAGGTTTAGCGGCAAAGTTGGCAGAGTCAGAGGCAAGATGGGCAAAGCTGGGGGGTGATCAAGTTGATCAAACTTCAGAATCGACCACGGCACAAATCACAGCAGTGCTAGATGACTTTGAGGCCAGAGGCTGGCTATCAGACGAGCGTTTTGCTGAAGCCTTGGTTCGAAGACGAAGTGAGCGCTATGGGACGCGCAAAATTGCAGATGAGCTCCAACGGGCAGGGGTTGATGCGGCCCAGTCAGCCGTCCTATTGCAGTCCTTGCGGGAAACTGAATTTCAGCGTGCCCATGAGCTTTGGGCTCGAAAGTATGACAACGTAACCCAGGATCAGAAGGAGCGCGCTAGGCAATACCGCTTCTTGGCATCTAAGGGTTTTAGCTCCGAAGTGGTGGCAAAGGTGGTTGGCGGGCAAAAGCCTGATTAGAGCAGGGCGGTTGCGGATCCGAAATAGGCAAATGCGGCGTTGCAACATGATAAAATTATTGGGTCTGTCAAGCCGTTCGCATTTATTCAAATTTGGCTAATTTCGCTATTTCTAGAGTAAGTACGGGATCAAGGCAGTATCGGTTTAACTAATCCTCGTCGCTTACTAAAAAAGATACCGTTTCGGAGTAATTATGAAAATTCACGAGTACCAAGGCAAAGAACTTCTGCGCCAATTTAATGTGCCTGTTCCAAACGGCATTCCTGCATTTAGTGTTGATGAGGCAATGAAGGCTGCTGAAAAATTGGGTGGCCCAGTATGGGTTGTCAAGGCGCAGATTCATGCAGGCGGTCGCGGTAAGGGTGGTGGCGTGAAGTTGGCAAGAAGCATGGACGACGTGAAGAAATACGCCTCTGAAATTTTGGGCATGCAGCTTAAGACTCACCAAACAGGACCAGAAGGTCAAAAAGTCAATCGCCTCTTAATCGAAGATGGCGCAGATATCAAAAAAGAGTACTACTTCAGCATCGTGACAGATCGTGGCACACAAAAGAATGTGATCATGGCTTCAAGCGAAGGTGGTATGGATATTGAAGAGGTTGCAGAATCTCATCCAGAAAAAATTATCAAAGTATTTGTTGATCCATTGATTGGTTTGACAGATGCTGATTGCGACATCATTGCAAAAGGTATCGGCGTGCCTGATGCGTCTATTCCGATGGCGCGTGACGTATTCAAGAATCTCTATAAAACCTATTGGGATACAGATGCCTCATTAGTGGAGATCAACCCGTTGATCCTTGAGGGGAATGGCAAGATCAAGGCGCTCGATGCAAAATTTAACTTTGATCCGAATGCATTATTCCGTCATCCAGAAATCGTTGCTTATCGTGATGTCGATGAAGAAGATGCTGCTGAGATTGAGGCTTCTAAATTTGACCTGGCTTACATCTCTTTAGATGGCAATATTGGTTGTTTGGTGAATGGTGCTGGTTTAGCTATGGCAACCATGGATACGATTAAGCTGTTCGGCGGCGAGCCGGCAAACTTCTTAGACGTTGGTGGTGGCGCTACAGCAGAAAAAGTAACCGAAGCATTCAAGATCATGCTCAAGAACAAGAGTGTTGAGGCAATTTTGGTGAACATCTTTGGCGGCATTATGCGTTGCGACGTGATCGCTGATGGCGTAGTGACGGCATGTAAGGCTGTAAATCTGACAGTGCCACTGGTTGTGCGCATGAAGGGTACAAACGAAGAGTTAGGTAGGAAGATTCTTGCGGACTCTGGTTTGCCAATCATTAGCGCCGATTCGATGGCTGAGGCTGCTACCAAGGTAGTAGCTGCGGTTGCCAAAAACAAATAATCCAGGAATTTCAATATGTCTATTTTGATTAATAAAAACACCAAAGTCATTACCCAAGGTATTACTGGTAAGACCGGTCAGTTCCATACTGAGAAGTGTCAAGAATATGCAAACGGCAAAAATTGCTTTGTTGCTGGCGTCAATCCTAAAAAGGCTGGCGAGTCCATTTTTAACATTCCAATTTACGCGACTGTTAAAGAAGCTGCTGCGCAAACTGGTGCAACGACTTCAGTTATTTATGTTCCGCCTCCAGGTGCTGCTGCTGCCATCTGGGAAGCGGTTGAGGCTGATCTTGATTTCGTGATTTGCATTACTGAGGGTATTCCTGTGCGTGACATGCTAGAAGTGCGCAATAAGATGCATGCGAAAGAAGTTGCTGGCGGCAAGAAAACTTTATTGCTTGGTCCTAATTGCCCTGGAATCATTACTCCTGATGAAATCAAGATCGGCATCATGCCTGGCCATATTCATAAGAAGGGCCGCATTGGTGTTGTGAGCCGCTCCGGTACTTTGACCTATGAGGCGGTTGGTCAATTAACTGCAATTGGTTTAGGTCAATCAACTGCTGTTGGTATTGGTGGTGACCCAATCAATGGCTTGAAGCATATCGACATCATGAGAATGTTCAATGAAGATCCAGAAACTGATGCCGTCATCATGATTGGTGAGATCGGCGGTCCAGATGAGGCTGAAGCTGCTCGCTGGTGCAGAGACAATATGAAAAAGCCAGTAGTTGGCTTTATTGCTGGTGTAACAGCGCCTCCTGGAAAACGGATGGGCCACGCTGGTGCATTGATTTCTGGCGGAGCGGATACTGCTGATGCCAAACTTGCCGTAATGGAAGAGTGCGGCTTTAAAGTAACAAAGAATCCATCGGAAATGGCGGCATTACTGAAGGCCATGTTGTAATTAGCGATCAAGAAAAGATGCTGCGACATTAATACTGTTTAGCAGCACCTGATCTTTAGTGATTAGTAGTTTAAAAAGTAGTTAAAACATAAAAACGTAGGGAGACAGTATGGATTTTTCAGCATTTTCAGATGCCACCTTTTGGGCGGCACTTCTATCAATCATCGTAGCGAATATTTTGCTATCTGGTGATAACGCAGTGGTGATTGCATTAGCGTCACGTAACTTGCCACCTGCTCAGCAAAAGAAGGCCATCTTCTGGGGTAGTGCTGCTGCAATTATTTTGCGCGTAGTGTTAACCATTACTGCAGTGGCTTTATTGACTTTGCCGTATCTCAAAATTGTTGGCGGCTTATTACTCCTCTATATCGGCATTCAGTTGCTATCTGATAGTGGCGGTGAAGAACATATGGAAGCTAAGACCAGCATTTGGGGGGCTATTCGTACGATTTTGATTGCTGACTTGGTAATGAGTTTAGATAACGTACTTGCTGTGGCTGCAGCGGCACAAAAAGGACCTGAAGAGACTCGTTTACTTCTTTTGATTATTGGCCTTGGAATGTCTATTCCATTAATCATTTTTGGTAGTGCACTTCTTTTGAAAGTAATGGATCGTTTCCCAATCATTATAACTTTGGGCGCTGGCTTGTTAGGCTTACTGGCAGGCGGTATGCTAGTAGATGACCCTGCTATCAAAGACAGTATTCAAGAGGCACTAGGCGATGCAAAACTAGCCTTTGAGGTCATTGGTGTTGCCATTGTTATTTTGGTAGGCACCTATATAAAAAAACGAAATGCCGGAAAAGAAGCGCATTAACCGGATTTCAAATGAATCAGAAAAGCCGGCCTCTAAAGCCGGCTTTTTTAACGCCCAGATTCCTTGATTAGAAGGGGTATAGACTGGATGATGAGGCATTTCACCTCAGGAGCTAGAAGATATGCAAAGTAAAAAATACGACGAGCCAAAACAACAAGAGACTCACCAAGATTCTGGATTTACCTTGATTGAAGTGATGGTCGTAGTTGCCATCATTGGTATTTTGGTAGCAGTTGCCGTTCCTCAGTATCAAGATTACATTGCGCGTAGTCGTGTTGTGGAGGGGATGAATTTATCTTCCAGTGCAAAACTTGCGGTGACAGAAGCATTTGCAAGTCGTGGCACTGTAGCAATGGATGATGCTACAAGCGGATCGTTCACCTTTGGGCCTACCCGCAGTGTGAAGTTGATTGAAATAACACCGTCAGGTGCTATTGCTATCGACTATCAAGTCAGTGTTGCGCCAGACGGTAAGAACACATTACATCTGATCCCGACTAATGATCCAGATGCTAATGCACCCAAACCAATTGACCTTTCAAAACCAGAGGGCGCTACTTGGGCGGGTGGTTGGTCTTGCAGATCTACAGAGACAAATCTATTGCCTCAGCTCTTACCGTCGGAATGCAGAATTAGTAAATAGGAATTTGGTAATAAGCTATCGCTATTATTTAACCGTCTTAGGGCGGTTAAATTTATGAAACCTTTTATAACCTGAAGCTATAGGCGCAGAACATGGGCCGACTATTCTGTATGTATTAATCTATTCATATGTTGAAATATTCAAGGTACATTCTTGGAATGTTGGCTCTGGTTTTGGTGGCCTGTAGCAGTCCACAAGTGGAGGATCAGAAGGTGGCCACGCAGATTACAGTTACTTCACCGTGGACCTTAGACTTCTTTCACTTCTATAAAGGAGCTCAGACTCATAGTGAGTCCTTCCAATTTCTCAGTCGAAGAGATTGTTTCGATGCAATGTATCAAATGCAAGTTAACTCTAGAAAAAAACCACTTTATAGCGGTTCGGGAATTTGTACTAAATGGTTTGGTGAGGGACAGGAACGAACCCATAATGACATTTTGGGTTACAAGTAGTCTTATATATATTGAGTGCTTGCGCCACCTCTTTAAGCCTTCCACTCCCCCGACTTACCACCACTCTTCTCTAGTAGTCTTACATCACCCATCACCATGCCACGATCTACCGCTTTGCACATATCGTAGATTGTGAGAAGGGCGACTTGGACTGCGGTGAGGGCTTCCATTTCCACGCCAGTAGGGCCGGTAGTTTCCGCTTTTACTTGGCAAGTGATACTGTTGTCAGTTGAGTTTGATTGAAACTCGAGGCTAACATGGGTTAATGCCAGCGGATGACAAAGGGGAATGAGATCTGCAGTTTTCTTTGATGCTTGGATGCCTGCAATCCTAGCAATACCCAGCACATCACCCTTTTTGTGGTTTCCTGCTTCAACCATTTTGAAGGTCTCGGGAAGCATGCTGATCTTGCCTGTAGCAATAGCGATTCTATGGGTAGAGGCTTTATCACCCACATTTACCATATGGGCTTGGCCGCTTTCATCAAAATGAGTTAGTTTATTCATGGGATAAGTTTTACCATATAGAGATGCAGGATATAAAGTTCCTTAGAAAAACCTCGTTTTGGCAGCGTCTTTTAGCTGCTCAGCTGGCACTCGCTTTGTTCTGCTCAGGTGTTATGCCTGCTTATGCTGCTACTCCTGTCGGAGATGTCTCTGTAGATGGTAATTCTGCAGCCATTCAAAATATCGGCAAAGCGATGCAGTCTCCGGATGCTAAATCTTCCAAGCTGCCTAATCGCAATACTTTACAAAGCCAGCCTAATATTATTTTGCCCGATATGGGTGATCCTGGGGGCGACTCTCTGAGTCGGATAGATGAGCGAAAGTATGGCGAAATGATCATGCGCCAGATTCGTCCCGATCCAGATTATTCAAATGATTTACCGATCTATGATTTTCTAAACGCTATGGAGCGCCGATTATTGCAGGCTGCTAAACAATTGCAGCTTGGTGGCGCCAATGAACAGGGTAGTGGCGCCTACAACTTTGAAGTCTTTGCAGTCAAAGACAGCAGCATTAATGCCTTTGCTTTGCCAGGCGGATTTATTGGTTTTCATACGGGCCTACTGGTAAGTGCAGAAACAGATTCAGAAGTGGCATCTGTCATGGGTCATGAAACAGGACATGTATTGCAACGTCACCTTGCGCGCCAAATGGATAAGCAATCTACTAATAACATGATCGCCATTGCAGGTATGGTACTTGGTGCATTAGCTATGTCTCGCAATCCTTCGGCAGCTGCTGGTCTGATGCAGGGCGGTCAGGCAATGGCTATCGATAATCAACTTTCATACTCAAGAGATGCTGAGCGTGAGGCAGACCGTATTGGCTTTCAGATTTTGGAGGCCAGTGGATACGATGTAAATGGTGCCCCAGGCTTCTTTCAGCGCTTACAAAGAGCTACCGGCGTGATGGATAAGGGTGTTCCAGCCTATGTCCGTACCCATCCTTTAACGACTGATCGTATTGCTGACATGCAAGATAGAGCAAGGAGGGTCGCTGCGCGTAATGTTCCCACCGCAGTAGAGTTTTATTTTATTAAAGCTAGAGCGCGTATGGAGCAGTCTGGTACTTCGAGTGGTATGTATGACCTTAAAAATACTTTTGAAAGCTTAAGTAAGCAGCCTCAAGCGGGTAAGCAAATGGAAGGTTTTTACGGTTTAGCACTCATTGCACAACGCCAAGGAAAAGTAGATCAAGCAGAAGCATATTTACAACAAGCTCGCAATTTGGCTCAAGCTGCCAGCGCACCAGGCTCACCGATTCAGAGGCAAAGCTTATCTTTAGACATTACTGCATCTGAATTGGCCTTAGCCAAAGGCAAGGGTGTAGAAGCTTTACAAATTGCACAAGCTACTTTGCGTGCTTACCCTCAGTCTTATGCTGCGGGCGCCGCGATGATCAATGCGGATTTAGTGCTCGGTCGTACCAATGATGCAATTGTCTGGCTTAAAGCCCGTACTCGCTTGCAGCCTAATGAAATTGTCTGGTGGAGTTTGCTATCAAAATCCTATGATCAGGCTAAGAATGTACCAATGCGTCATTTTGCTCTTGGAGAAAAATATGCTCTTGAAGGAGCTTGGCCATCAGCAATTGAGCAATTGAAGATCGCTCGTTCGGCAGGTGGGTCTGACTACTATCAAGGCTCCAGTATTGACGCGCGCTTAAGAGAAATGCAAAGGCAGTATCAAGATGAGCTCAAAGAGCAGGGCAAAATACCTAGTTAGGATTGCGATTAATTGCTTGGCCTTGCAATGAATTGAAAGCGAGCAGCCAACTCTTCTGAATGGATCGGGCCTAAGGACAATTGTTTGCCTTGCCATTCCCAAGAGCCACCAAAACTACAGGCTTCTTCATGCAGTTTTGCCAATTGGGAGAAGTGATCCAAGTCATGATCATGTAAAAGTGCTACTGTCTGGCAATCTTCTTTAGTAAACGAATCTTTATTTTCTTGCCGGTAGATTAGTTGATTCACTTTTCCAACGATGTAAATATTACCCTTTTCATCACTTAATGCGCGAGCAGCCTCTATCGGATTATTGCATTGAGTAATCAGTTCTAAGCCACTCTCGCTTAGGGTGATACGGGCTACCCAAGGTGTGGCGTCGAGCGTGATAAAGACACGCTGTGGGCCATTCTGAAAAAAGTATCTACCTAGACTATCGCATGCATAGTTTCTGGAGATGAATTCATTTAAGGTTCTATGAGTAATGACTTGGCCAGGTAATTTATTTTGCTGCGCAAATTCATCACGCATACGCCATTGTCCTCGACGATCTAAAGCAAGCCAACCAAAGCAATCAGGCACACTAGGCCACTTGATGAGTGACCTTAATACGTGCTCATCCATGTCGATCTTTAATGGAGGCCGTGTGGTGTAGAGGGGGCATCAAAAGTTTCTTCAGTCGAGCGACTGGAATGTAGGTGTGCAATGCGCCAACCTTGACTATCTTGCAAGAGTACTAATGTGATATTGAGGAAAAATTCAGCCTCTACTTGATCAGCTCTGAGGTGGACTGCTTCTGTAGTGTCATAAATCGCAGCACCTGGAATAGAGTGGCTAATACAAGCAATCGGCTCTAAAAATAATGGCTGCTTAGATAAAAGTCTCTCCAAGCCCTTCCGAATTTCTACATGACCGCTAAGACGATGCCCTTCGGGCAGGACGCAGGTGATGGAGTCATCATCAAGCCAGATATCCAAAGCACCTTTGACATCACGATTGCGTAGCGCCTCTCGCCAAGCATCTACGACTTCATCGGCATTATGAAAGAGCCTTGCAAGTTTAGTCATCGCTTACTTTTCCAGTAATTACTTCAATGTGTTGAGTGTAATCAATACTTGCTCTGGCAGGATATCTTTTAGGCAGCGTAAGTGCCCTAGGGGGCATACTCTTTTGTGACATGGGCTACAAGACATATTGAGCCAGATTATCTTAGCCCTATCTGATAAAGGCGGCGTGTGCGCTGGATCGCTGGAGCCAAAAATGGCAACTTGAGGGATCTGTAACGCAGCTGCAATATGCATCAGCCCTGAATCATTGCTGACCACCGCTTTACTCATGCCAATCAAGGCAATTGCTTCATCTAGTGATGTATTGCCACACCAGTTATGAACATTACTAGCTTGCTGTCCCTGGGAGGTAATTTCTTGAGCAAGAGAATGATCATTTTTGCTACCTAAAAGAATGATCTGATTATTTGAGTTTTGCTTAATGAGTTGCTGTGCCAACACTGCAAAGTATTCGGTAGGCCATCTTTTAGATGGACCATATTCTGCTCCAGGGCATATTGCATAAATAGAGTTGCTATTGATGTTAGCGCCTTGCAATTTTTGCTCTACTTGTTGTTTCGCTGCGCCAGATACATTTAACTTGGGTACTAATTTATCAAGGGAAATAGATTCATCATCTTTGAGAAGTTGGCTCAGGGCTAAATAGTGCTCCACCATCGGTGGGCGATTAACTTTGCTTGGGTTGTTTAGGGCTAAATTAATCAGGCCAAAACGCAATTCGCCGCGATAGCCAATCCGAAAGGGAATATTGGCTAACCAGGGGATCAGCGCAGATTTAAAACTGTTGGGTAATACAAAACAGGCCTGATAGTTTTTAGCCTGAATTTTTTTGGCTATTTGCTTACGTAAGTTCCATTGCAGTTTTTTATGCTCAAACTTCGCCTCAATGACTTCATGCACTTGCGAGCAGGCACGATAGATCGGCGCCACCCAATTGCTAGCAAGAACATCAATCTGAGAATTTGGATAAAGCACCTTGAGATTAGCCAGAAGAGGCTGGGTACTTACAGCATCCCCAATCCAATTCGGGGCAATGATCAGAATACTTTGCATGTGTTGTATCCCGAGTCAGCACCCCATGATGAGGTGCTGATAAGGCTTAGTGTCCGTGTGGCTCGGTGCCGGGAACGAGCTTATATTCAGCGCCGCAATATGGGCACTTCGCTTCCCCAGTTTTGGTGATGTCCAAGAAGACTCGCGGATGAGAATTCCAGGCTGGAGTTTGATTGGTGGGGCAATGTAATGGCAAGTCCTTTCCATCCACCATCACAACTTGAGCTTGAGGCATCTTTTTTCCTGATTACTTAACGTAGGTGAGCCAAGATTTGTATTGATCATTTCTGCCGTACACCGCATCGAAATACGTCTTCTGAATTTGTTCAGTAATCGGACCACGCTTACCATCACCAATAGAGCGGTCATCTAACTCACGAATCGGAGTTACTTCAGCTGCAGTACCAGTAAAGAAAGCTTCATCTGCGGAATAAACTTCATCACGCGTCAACCGTTTTTCACGAACTTCATATCCAAGATCTTTTGCAATCTGAATGACAGAGTCGCGCGTAATACCATCCAAGCAGGATGCTAAGTCAGGGGTGTACACAATGCCATTACGAATCATGAAAAGATTTTCGCCAGAACCCTCGGACACATAACCCTCGGTATCAAGCAATAAAGCTTCGTCATATCCATTGGCTGTGACTTCTTGATTGGCCAAAATAGAGTTGATGTAATAGCCAGAGGCCTTAGCGCGCACGAGTGAAGAATTCACAAAGTGGCGGGTAAATGAAGATGTCTTTACCCGAATGCCTTTATTGAGCCCATCTTCACCTAAATAAGCACCCCATTCCCAGGCAGCAATCGCCGTATGAATACTATTTCCTTTGGGAGAGATGCCGAGTTTCTGGGAGCCAATAAAGATGATTGGACGGATGTAGCAGGCCTCGAGCTTATTGCTGTTGACCACATCAATAATTGCCTTGGTAATCACTTCTGGGCTGAAAGGCATGTTCATTTGAAAAATCTTGGTGCCATTAAAGAGGCGCTTGACATGCTCTGGGAGGCGGAAAATGGCTGTACCTTGGGGTGTTTTGTAGGCGCGGATGCCCTCAAATACGCCCATACCGTAGTGCAGACTATGGGTTAGAACGTGAATATTGGCCTCACGCCAGGGAATGAGCTTCCCATCGGACCAAATAAAGCCATCGCGGTCGGACATCGACATTTTCTCTACCTTTTTGTGTCTAGTTAATCGGTGCGCCGAGGGAGGGTTTATGGCCCTAGACCCAAAATGCGTCCAAGCTCCTATTGTAGAGCAGGCAGGACTGCAGGGTGTCTGAGATCCTGTGGGATATTTGGGCTAGACGATTTAGAATGGAGTATTCCTCATAAATCACCACATTTGCCCAATCCCATGCCGGAAGCCTTATTTCAAGTTAAACGTTTAAGTGAATTAGCCCAAGCGGGCCAATTAAAGGGGAAGCGGGTGCTGATTCGCGCCGACCTCAATGTGCCCCAAGATGAGGCAGGCAACATTACTGAAGACACGCGTATTCGGGCCTCGATGCCTGCATTGCAGATGTGTCTGGACGCTGGCGCTGCAGTGATGGTGACCTCTCACTTAGGGCGACCCATTGAAGGCCAATTTAAATCTGAAGATAGCTTAGCCCCGATCGCCGATCGGATTGCTACTTTGCTTCATCGCAAAGTACCACTCATTAGTAATTGGGTCGATGGAGGATTTCAAGTACAGCCAGGCGAAGTAGTGCTCTTGGAAAACTGCCGAGTAAATGTGGGTGAGAAAAAAAATGATGATGCGCTAGCTAAAAAAATTGCGGCTCTATGCGATGTTTATGTAAATGATGCATTTGGTACTGCACATCGTGCTGAAGCAACCACCAATGGCGTTGCTAAGTTTGCACCAGTTGCTTGTGCTGGTCCATTGATGGCAGCTGAATTAGACGCACTAAGTCGTGCATTAGCAAATCCAAGACGTCCCCTAATAGCGATCGTTGCCGGCTCTAAAGTGTCCTCTAAGCTCACCATTCTGAAGGCTCTCTCTGAGAAAGTCGATGAATTGATTGTGGGTGGAGGTATTGCCAATACCTTCATGCTTGCTAAAGGTTTACCAATTGGTAAATCGCTTGCCGAGCCAGACTTGGTCAACGAAGCTAGAGAAATTATGAATCTCATGGAAAAGCGCGGTGCCCATGTACCCATTCCTGAGGATGTCGTCGTTGCAAATGAGCTCTCTCCGCTAGCCCGCGCAAATCGTGTACCTGCAGATCAAGTTGCCGAAGATGACATGATTTTGGATATCGGTCCTAAGACTGCTGCGCGCCTTTCCACAATGCTTGCGCATGCAGGCACAATTGTCTGGAATGGCCCATTAGGCGTCTTCGAAATTGATCAATTTGGCGGTGGTACAAAAATGCTGGCTGCAGCAATTGCACACTCACCAGCATTCTCAATCGCTGGAGGTGGAGATACCTTAGCAGCGATTGCTAAGTACGGTATTGAGAATCAAGTGGATTACATTTCAACTGGTGGTGGCGCTTTCTTAGAATTTCTCGAAGGTAAAACTTTGCCAGCCTTTGCAGTACTTGCAGAAAGAGCGAAAGACTAAATATGTTAAGAGCAACAAAAATTATTGCAACTCTAGGACCAGCATCTGAAAAGCCTGAAGTATTGCGCGATATGATCCGCGCAGGTGTTGATGTGGTGCGCATGAACTTCTCACACGGGACTGTGGCAGATCACAAAGCACGCCATGACTTAGTCAGAAGCATTTCTGCCGAAGTGGGCAAAGAGGTTGGCATCATGGCCGATCTGCAGGGCCCTAAGATTCGTGTGGGCAAATTTGCAGATAGCAAAATTCTTCTTAAAGAGGGTGAGAAGTTTATTCTGGACGTCGCCTGTGAGCTTGGCAATCAAGGACGTGTGGGGCTTGATTACAAAGAGCTCCCAAATGATGTGAAGCCTGGCGATCGCCTCTTATTAAATGATGGCTTGGTTGTACTGCGTGTTGAGAGCGTTAAGGGCGGGGAAATCTTCACACTCGTGGAACAAGGCGGGCCACTCTCAAATAACAAGGGTATCAACCGTGCCGGTGGTGGTTTGACAGCACCAGCGCTTACTGAAAAAGATATTGCTGATCTAGATGCTGCAATTGCCATGGGCGTTGATTTCTTGGCGATTAGCTTTCCAAAAGATGGCGCTGATATGGCATATGCACGTAAGCTAGCTGATGCTGCTAGTGCTAAATATGGTGTTGGCAAAGTGCGAACCATTGCTAAGGTCGAGCGTGCAGAAGCGATTGAGCCTAAAGCACTCAAAAGCATTATTGAGCAAAGTGATGGCATTATGGTTGCCCGTGGCGATCTCGCTATTGAGGTTGGTAACGCTGCAGTGCCTGCATTACAAAAGCGGATGATTTCTTGGGCGCGTGAGGCCGATAAATTTACGATTACAGCAACCCAAATGATGGAGTCGATGATTAATGCTCCAGTACCCACACGCGCTGAAGTAAGTGACGTAGCCAATGCCGTATTGGATGGAACGGATGCTGTGATGCTCTCCGCTGAGTCTGCTGCTGGCTCATATCCAATACAAACTATTAAAGCGATGGCCGAGATCTGTGTTGAAGCTGAGAAATCAGATACAGTAAAATTGGATACCGACTTTTTAGATCAACGATTTACCCGCATTGATCAAACAATTGCCTTGGGCGCTTTATTTACTGCGCATCATTTGCATGCAAATGCGATTGCTGCCTTGACGGATTCTGGTTCAACCCCAATTTGGATGAGCCGTCATAATATTCATGTACCCATCTTTGCATTGACTTCAAAGATTGCCACCCAAAGAGCTTTAAGTACTTATCGTAATGTCACGCCAATTGGTTTGGATTACACCAAAGACCGCGATACTGCTTTGCAAGAAGTAGAAGCCTGCTTGAAAAAGGCTGGCGCAGTTAAAAAGGGCGATACTGTCGTGCTGACTTCTGGGGAGCCAATGGGCGAACCTGGTGGCACGAATACCCTCAAAATTGTTCATGTGAAGTAATTTGTATATTGATTAACTATTTACCTATATCTATTAAGAGAAAATCATGGCTTTAGTATCTTTACGGCAACTTTTGGATCATGCTGCTGAAAACGGTTATGGTTTACCGGCGTTTAATGTCAATAACCTTGAACAAGTGACCGCAATTATGGAGGCGGCTAATGAGGCTGATTCACCAGTCATCATGCAAGCATCTGCTGGCGCACGTAAATATGCTGGTGAGGCATTTTTACGTCACCTCATCTCTGCAGCTGTCGAAGCATATCCCCATATTCCAGTTGTCATGCATCAAGATCATGGTCAAAGCCCAGCTGTCTGTATGGCGGCAATCAAGAGTGGTTTTACTAGCGTGATGATGGATGGTTCGCTTGAAGCCGATGGCAAAACGGTAGCCAGTTACGAGTACAACTTAGCCGTATCTCAGGAAGTGGTGAAGTTTTCTCATTCCATTGGAGTTACCGTGGAAGCAGAGCTGGGAGTTTTGGGCTCTTTGGAAACAATGCAGGGTGATAAAGAGGATGGTCATGGTGCCGATGGCAAGATGACTCGTGAACAGTTATTAACAGACGTTGAACAAGCTGCTGACTTTGTGAAGGCTACTCAGTGTGATGCCTTAGCGATTGCGATTGGTACTAGCCACGGCGCTTATAAATTTACTAAGAAGCCTACAGGCGATATTTTGGCGATTGATCGTATTAGAGAAATTCATATGCGTATTCCGAATACGCACTTGGTAATGCATGGCTCTTCTAGTGTTCCGCAAGAATTACTGGCAGAGATTCGTGAGTTCGGTGGCGATATGAAAGAAACCTACGGTGTCCCCGTTGAGGAGATTCAAGAGGGTATTAAGAATGGTGTTCGTAAGATTAATATTGATACCGACATCCGCTTAGCAATGACGGGTGCTATCCGCCGTTACCTCATGGAGAATCCAAGCAAATTTGATCCCCGCGATTATCTAAAACCAGCGCGCGAAGCAGCTAAGAAAGTTTGTATCGCACGTTTTCAGGCTTTTGGCTGCGCTGGTCAAGCATCTAAAATCAAGCCTATACCTTTGGAAAAAATGGCTGAACTCTATAAGAGCGGCAAACTCACTCAGATCGTAAAGTGAATTAAAGATGCCAGCTTTATACGCCACTTCTATTAAGTCATTACCTTTGGTATCTAAAGGTAAGGTGCGTGATGTCTATGCTCTAGGCGATGACAAGCTACTGATGATCACTACTGATCGCTTATCCGCATTTGATGTCGTGATGGGTGAACCAATCCCAGAGAAGGGCATCGTTCTTAATCAAATGGCTAATTTTTGGTTTGATAAATTAGCTTCCGTTATCCCAAATCATTTGACTGGGATTGACCCTGCAAATGTGGTAACTTCCGACGAAGTTTCTCAAGTAATCGGTCGTGCAGTAGTTGCTAAGCGCTTAAAGCCTATTTTAGTAGAGGCAGTTGTGCGCGGATATCTCGCTGGAAGCGGCTGGAAGGACTACAAAGAAAGTGGCAAGGTTTGTGGTATCACATTGCCTGCTGGTTTAGAGAATGCCCAAAAATTACCTGAGCCAATTTTTACCCCTGCCGCCAAAGCAGAAGTTGGTAATCATGACGAAAATATTTCATTTGAGAAAGTGGTTGAACTCATTGGCGAGAAATTAGCTAATCAAATTCGTGCAGTCAGCATCCGTCTTTATAAAGAAGCATCTGACTATGCTGCGACTCGTGGAATTATTATTGCTGATACTAAGTTTGAGTTTGGTTTAGATGATTTGGGTCAATTGGTTTTGATGGATGAGATCCTCACTGCAGATTCTTCACGCTTCTGGCCAGCAGAAACTTATCATGTGGGTTCAAACCCGCCATCCTATGACAAGCAATTTGTGCGTGATTGGTTGGAAACTGCCCAAGTACACGGCAAGTTGTGGCCTAAGACTGCCCCTGCGCCGCAATTACCAGCTAATGTGATTGAAAAGACGGCCCAAAAGTACCGTGAAGCCCTGAATCGTTTAACTCAGGGATAATAGGTCCTGAGTAAATATTTAGGGCATTTGGAGAGGTAGATGAACAAGAAGCCAATAGTCGGAATAGTGATGGGCTCCAATTCAGATT
This sequence comes from Polynucleobacter sp. UB-Piko-W3, assembly GCF_018881635.1. Taxonomy (GTDB): domain Bacteria; phylum Pseudomonadota; class Gammaproteobacteria; order Burkholderiales; family Burkholderiaceae; genus Polynucleobacter. The sequence goes on along the minus strand of NZ_JACVPY010000002.1, from coordinate 1,427,877 downwards.
GGGAGACGATGCAACACGCCGCTCAAATGCTTGAGCAATTTGACATCGCTCACGAGGCTAAAGTGCTCTCAGCACATCGCATGCCAGACGATATGTTTCAGTATGCAGAGGATGCCCAAGCCAATGGTTTGCAGGCCATCATTGCTGGCGCAGGTGGTGCA
>NZ_JACVPY010000002.1:1136524-1427576 GCF_018881635.1 Polynucleobacter sp. UB-Piko-W3 | reverse complement strand
AATTGGTGAGGCTGGCGCGGCTAATGCTGCCTTGCATGTCATAGCGGGGCTCGCATTACATGATGCAGATCTTGCTAAACGTCTCGCAGAGTTTCGGGCAAAGCAATCTGACACCGCGCGCTCTATGAATTTGCCAGGATATTAATTACATGGCAGATCGTATGGAGCCCATCTTGCCGGGTTCGTATTTAGGAATATTAGGTGGCGGTCAATTAGGGCGCATGTTTACCCAGGCTGCACAAGCAATGGGTTATAAAGTTTGTGTTTTAGATCCCGGTCCCGATAGTCCGGCGGGCTCTATTGCAGAAAAGTTTATTCAGGCTGATTACACCGATCCAACCGCCTTAAAAGAGATGGCAGCATTATGCGCAGCCGTCAGTACTGAATTCGAAAATGTTCCAGCACAAGCTCTAGATAATCTGGAAGCTCTAGGGGTATTTGTAGCGCCGCGCAGTAGTTGCGTCTTGCTAGCGCAAAATCGAATTGAAGAAAAAAAATTCTTAGCTACCTGGAAGTCTGAAACCAATATTGGGCCTGCACCCTATTTTGTGATAGAGCATGATGCCGATCTTGCTCATGCCCCTACAGACCTTTTCCCTGGAATACTAAAGACTGCCCGCATGGGTTATGACGGCAAAGGTCAGGCAACCGTTCATGACGTGCAGGAGTTGGCGGCTGCTTGGAGTGAATTCGGATGCGTACCCTGCGTTTTGGAAAAGCGTATGGATCTAGATTTTGAGGTTTCTGCTTTAGTAGTGCGGGGCCATGATGACGCTGTCCTAGCTTATCCCGTGTCGCAAAATATTCATCGTGACGGTATCTTGCATACTTCTACCGTACCAGCCCCTTCACTAAAGCCTGCTCAAGAAAAAAAGATTGTTGATGCGGCAAAAGCACTGATTCGGAAGATTGATTATGTTGGCGTTCTCTGCGTTGAGTTCTTTGTACTCAAGAATGGCGACATTGTTGCCAATGAAATTGCACCTCGTCCACATAACTCTGGGCACTACACCATGGATGCTTGTGTCAGTAGCCAATTTGAGCAGCAGGTAAGAGCAATGGCTCGTTTACCTTTAGGTGATACTCGACAATTAGCCCCAGTTTCGATGTTAAATTTATTGGGTGATCTTTGGTTTGAGGGTAGTGAAGATAAAGCAAGAGAACCTGCCTGGAATAAGGTGCTCGCACATCCTGATGCAAAGTTGCATCTCTACGGTAAATCTGCTCCTCGCATCGGCAGAAAGATGGGTCATATCAACTGTTTAGGTGAAGTATTGAATGAGGCTCGCCAAAATTGTGCTGCTGTAGCCGCTGAATTAGGTATCGAGCCCTAGTAATGTCCGCCGATAGTACGCCACTGCAATCTTTTGCAGTGATTAATGAAGCAGTTCAGACATTAGGCAATGGCGGTTTGGTTGCATTTCCAACCGAGACGGTATATGGGCTAGGGGCAGATGCAAAAAATCCAGAGGCCATCAACAAAATTTTCAGCGCTAAGGGTCGACCATCCAATCATCCACTAATTGTGCATTTGGCAGCTCCCGATCAATTGGATCAAGCTCAGGTGGATTGGGTGCCAGTGTTGGCGCCTTGGGTAAGAGATTTATCGGAGGATGCGCTAAAGCTAGTCAATACCTTTTGGCCTGGCCCTCTAACCTTAGTCTTTAGAAAAGATAAGAGCGTTCTGAATGAATTAACTGGTGGGCAGGATACGGTAGCTATTCGTTCACCTGCTCATCCTATTGCCCAAGAATTATTACGTCAATTTAAAGGCGGGGTAGTAGCTCCCTCTGCAAATCGATTTGGCAAGGTATCGCCAACAAGTGCTGCCGATGTCCGAAGTGAATTCGAGGACATCCCAGGCCTATTGATTCTGGATGGTGGTGATTGTGAGGTAGGTATTGAATCGACCATCATTGATTTATCTTCTGGTGATCACGCAATCTTATTGCGACCAGGACTTATCACCCCTAGTGAGATTTTTGCTAAGACGGGTATCCGAGTCCATCTTCCTGGAGAGAGCAATGCTAGCGAGCAGGATGCTACTTTGACAAGGGTATCTGGAAGCCTGCGTGCGCATTACGCTCCAACAACCCCTTTAAGGATGTATGCATCAGGAAGGGTATTGGATGCTCTGAGCGAGTTTCCGGATATCAAATCTTGTGTAGCAGTTGCAGTATGGGATTCAGATTCTTCATTGAGCGAAGGTGGTCATCCATCTGTGCATTTTGAGGAAGTGATTGTTCCTAGTGATAGCGCTATATTTGCTAGTCGCTTATATCGTTCTTTGCGGGATCTCGATCAACAGGGCTGGGACCTCATTTTGTTTCCGGAGCCACCAGTAGGCGAGGAGTGGGATGGTGTGAGGGACCGACTTCAGCGCGCCTGTTTTGGTTCTGGACCATCTTCTAGTAGCCAAGCTAATAGTTGATCATGTGCCTCATTACCCTTCCATGCGTTAGGATGATTTATAAATGAGGTCACCGCATATAGGTTTCCTGATTTACTAATCACATAGCCAGAAATAGATTTGACATCAGCTAGTGAGCCCGTTTTCATTCTCACTTCGGGCTTTTTCCTAATATGTAAAAATTTCCGTAGCTGGGTGATTAAACGATTTTTCATAGTTCCATCTGCGCCTGCTATTGGAAGACTGTTGAAAAAAATATCTGAAGTAGGTAATTTTCTAGCGGCAACTAATAGTTCAGTGAGATGCTGCGCTGAGATGGATTCATTACGAGAGAGCCCGGACCCATTTTCAATAATCAATTCAGGGAAATCTAATTTTTGTTCTTTAAGCCAAGCTTTAACAACGATTTCACTATTAGAGATTGATGCAGGCTTACCAATTTTTTCTAGGCCAATGGTAAGAAAAAGCTGACGTGCCATGACGTTATTAGAAAATTTATTAATGTCTTGAATATCGTTATCCAATTGACTGCCATTAAAGTTTAATAGTGGACGAGCACTAATGGGGACTAACCCATCTGTTCCGGTAGGCTGTTTTATCCAGGTGCCGCCCGCTAATTCCCAGGCTGCAGTAAATCCTTTCGTGAGTAGGGTATCCGGATCAAGAGTTACAAGGTTATAAGTGGTGCTCCCACAAGACGCAGGAAAAGAGCCTGAGAATTTAGCAACTAAAGAAGGCGGACCACTCTTGGTTTGGCTAAAGTCCGGAGAAATATCAAAATTTAGATTTTTTTTCCAAGCATCACATGGCTGATTATTTAAGGATAGATCATTTTGTATGCGAAAACCTGCCAGTGCTGGAGTAACGCTAATATCAATATAGTCAGTCTGCTTGGCTTTGCTAATTTGAAATGAGAGAGTTTTGAAGGAGTACAGAAGTGCATCAGGCGCTACGTTATATGAGCGGTTAGATTCGCCATCAATAGTGTTGGTACCCATCACGCTAGTGGCATAAGCACTTCGATCAAATATCAAATTTCCATCTATTTTTTGTATTCCCAACCCTTGGAGTTGTTTCATTAGTCTCTCAAACTCTTCAGGTACTAACTTAGGATCTCCCGTACCCTGTAAATAGATATTGCCTTTTAGAACACCTTTATCAATGACACCATCAGTAAAGAGATTGGTGCGCCATTGGTATTGCGGCCCCAGTAAATCTAGCGCGCTAATTGTGGTTAATAGCTTCATGGTTGAGGCAGGGTTCATAGCCTCGGTAGCGCGCCAACTTAGATAAGGAAGTGATTGAATTGAATTTTTATTTTTTTCATTGATCCTCAAAATTGAAACGCTGAAGGAATCAAGGGGGATTTTATTTTTCTCTAAACTTACAATGACACTTTTAGGAAGCACTGTTTTTTCTGCTACTGGTTTGATTGCCTTTTCGGCAAATGAGTTTGATAGAAAAAAAGACAAAATGATTGCCAACAGGTAATGTATGCAATCTTTAGATTTTGTAATTTTTATCTTAAATTTAAGCTTCATTTTTTGATAATAACGTGGTTAATACCTAGGAGGATATTGGAATGAGCGCTAATACACCTATAGCTCAGTTGGTTAGAGCAGAGGACTCATAACCAGAGAACCTAAACTAGACCTAAAAGTCACAAAAAGAAGTCTTTTGAGACTAAAGGTTAGGTTTGGTCATGTAAGCGTTACTTTAAGTAACGCTGGGCATGCAAAAAAGTGTGTAGGCAAACCCTACATATTTTCAATGCCAACACTTGTATAGAGCCCGAGTCTAGAACTTATGGATCACCTGAAGTAAGTATGAGTAGTGGATTAAGCACCTTAGACCCTGGTCGATTCCGTCTCAGGCCACCAAGAAACACTAAAACCACCTCCGGGTGGTTTTTCCTTGGACGTCTGCTTTGGGTTGTTAGCAGTTCTTCAAAATTAATTTTATTGGCTTTATTTTTCCTATGGATCCAAATTGCTCAAAACTGCACATCGCAGTAGAATTCAACAACTACTCCAGTAGAAATATATTTTTCTGGCACCTATATTATGAGCAAAATTAAAAATTTTTCAGCCAGGTTGGAAGTCCGTAATGTCAAGTTGAGATTAAGTATTAGCGTTATCTTTTTGCTGCTAATCATCCCATTATTTATAGCATTCATATTTTATTCTTATCAAACTAATTACTCAATTTATAAAAAAAATGCGATTGATTTAGTTACTCGGGCAAATGATGAATCAATACATAATTTAATTGATTTTCTTGACCCAATTGCTGATGCTGCTAGAGTGACTTCAAGGCTAGTTGCCTCGAATCCTGAATTAATTAATCAGGATAAAATTGCTGAGCACATCATAGTTAATCTAGAAAATAATCCAAATATAGTTAGTTATTTTTTGGCATCAAAAGAAGGTTCATTTAGGCAGGTACAAAAAACAAATAAGTCAATTCCTGTTGGGGAGCGAGTTCCTCCGGATGGATCCAGATTTGTGAGCTGGGTAATTGATCGGAGTAAAAATCAAAATGCTGAATCTACTTATACTTTTTTCAGATCTTGGGGCGATGTCATTGAGAAATTCACATCTCCAACTAAGTATGATCCTAGAACTCGAAATTTTTACAAAGGCATTGTTAATAATGTTTCCGAAGGAAAGGTTGATATTCCTTTCTTAGATGATCCTTTTTTTGCAACGAGTACTAAACAGGCTGTTATAGGAACTACATACCCCATTCTTGTTAAGAATGAATTATTTGGAACCGTTACTGCTCAAGTTCAAGTAAAGACATTTGCTGATTTCCTTGAGAAAAATAAAATTAGTAAAAATAGTCAAACTATTATCTTTAATGCAGGTGGCGATATTGTTGTTCACCCAGATGTTAATTCCGGCTTTATAAAGAAAAAAGATGTTTTAGTTCCCAGAAAAGTATTGGAATTAGAAAACTCTGCCGCATCACTGGCAATGGAAATGCATGATTCCAGCAAGTTAAAGCAAATCGAACTATTTTTTGGCGATAAACAAGAGCCTTATCTTGCAATTTTCAGCTCCTTTCCTGCAGACTATATAAAGCCTTGGAGTGTTATGACTATTGTGCCTATTGGTGATTTCATGGGCGAACTAAATAGGATCAATCAAAACCTAATTTTATTTGGTGTGCTGGCATTCATGGGTATCGTATTTCTCACGTTTTATTTGTCCAAATTAATTTCTAGGCCCCTAGAGAGTCTCACTATTGAAATCCAAAATATCCTAGCTTTCAAGAGCGAGAATACTACTCTAGTTAAATCTAGTATTTATGAAATCAGCACCCTATCGAAAGCAATTAAAAGATTAAAGTCGACGATTGCTGCCTTTACTTCCTATGTACCCAGAGATTTAGTGAATGATTTACTCAATTCAGGTAAGGATATTGAGTTAGGTGGAGAGAGTAGATATTTGACAATCTTATTCTCAGATCTAAAGGATTTTTCTTCGCTCTCGGAGATCACTCCCTCTCGTGAGCTTTTATTAAGAGTTTCATCTTATCTTGAGTTGATGACTTATGCCATTAAAGAAGAGGGTGGTACAGTCGACAAGTTTATTGGTGATTCAGTGATGGCCTTTTGGGGTGCCCCTTTGCTAAATCAAAATCATGCCTATCATGCTTGTGTTGCCGCTGTGAAGGCGCAAAGAAGGATGCTTGGACTTAATGCCAAGTTGATAGCTGATAAGAAGCCGCCATTAACGGCGCGCATTGGAATTCATTCTGATGCTGTTCTTGTAGGTAACATTGGCTCATCTGAAAGATTAAGTTACACAGTAATGGGGGATGGTGTCAATATCGCTTCTCGCTTAGAGGGTATGAACAAAGAATTTGGCACCAGCATCTGTGTAAGCCATTCTTTATTTAAAGAGGCTGGCGAGCGTCTTTGTGTTAGGCCTATAGACCAGATTTTAGTTAAAGGCCGTAAGTCTGAATTGCTTATTTATGAGCTGGTCGGTATACGTGATGGAGATGCAGAAACGATGGCAACCGAGGCTGAGCAAGAACTATGCGAACTTACTACTGATGCTTTTGAGCATTACACCCAAGCTAATTATGAAAAGGCAAAGACTTTATATCAGGCTATTGTGGATAAATTTAATGATCAGCTTTCAAGGGCAATGATTGAGAAATGCCAGTTAAAGCTTAAGGTCTAAAACATATTGTTTGGATTTTTATAAGCAACTTTCCTTAAATCCATGAATTTTCTTACACATTTGCTTACACACCGACACTGACCACCCGTAGACCCCCTGTTTATATGGGTCTATCATGGGCTTCTGCTCTCATAATTCATTACCCTAATTAAATCCTTTAGCCTCAAATGATTACTAGGGCTAACCCATTGCTAGGCGCACACACTGCTGAAGTGCCCGGTGCCTTAGCATCCTTCTAGGCATCTTTTGCCAAATCTCCTTTTCACTGCGCACCTCTATTAAGTACTCTCTTACTGTAATGGGCATGATACGGTCGCGTCTATAAATTGAGCACTCAACCCACTCTGGCACACCCTCTACTAAGGTATCTGCTTGATTAAAGACTAAGCCATTAAATTGAGGGTGTTGGTTTAGTAACTTGGAGCATCCTTCAATCGTGATAAAGATTTGCCAATGCCCATCGTCATATTGGGTAAAGCCAATCTCTTCACATAGGGGATCTAAATGCAGACTTTGCATCATTCGCAAAAGGGTCAAGATAGTCTTTGCTGGAACTTCGATTTGCAGATCTACCCAAGCCTGGAGTTCTGCTTCATCAGCACCTAACCCAGCTGCTGCTCTGATGAGCTCTTTATCAATCAGATCATGAAAAAGTTCAATGGATTTACTCATGGATGACCTGGCTACTTGATCACTGGTTTTAGTATTAAAGCTCACTACCTTGGTATGGCTAATTGGATTTAGACATTCCTCAGCGCCTTCAATCAGATCTTCTTGAATATCAAACAGAGTGGTGGTATCGGCCATAGATATGCAGCCATCACTATTTACTTTAGCTGCGGCAGTTGCGACTTGTTGCCTTTCTAAAATACTTTTCAGAGTATGGGTACGTTTACCAGTGGTGCGTTTCATCATGCATCTCCTTCATTGTTTTTGTGTTCTTTAATCACCAAGCGCCGACTGTTTTGCACTGGGATCTTGTAGCTGCTAGCCAGATCAGGATGCTCAAACTCAAATCGATTGCTATCTAATCTAAAAGAGGGCTTTGGCGCCTTCCAGGTCGCCAATGTTTTTCCTTGATAAGTGAGTAGTTCTGCTTCGCCCATTTGACTCATGATGGTTTGCTTAATAGAAGAGATCTCTTCTTCTAGAAAATTGATCTCGCTATTGAGTAACTGAAATCGTTTAGTGAGCTCTAGCGTTTCCTGTTTAGCTTCTGCAGACTTTGCTGGATCTCCTTTACTAAAGAGGCTTTGGCAGTCTTTTTCGCTAATTGCTGGAGGTGGGATATCTTTTAAAACATGCTCATCCCAAAAAGTAATGGCTTTTGCAATCACCAATTCTTCGAGCGCTTGATCCCTAGCAATCTCATAGATCCTAAAATCACTATTGCCAAAGAGCACTGCTAGGTCTGTTTTATCTATCCCAGTAATAGCCATATACCAAACGCATTGACACAGATAACTCATGGGCACTTGATCAGAGCCTACTTCACCCCAGTCACTAAAACTAAAGGGGTTAGCTGTTTTGCATTCGAGGATTCTGGTTGGGGGTAGACCTTCTTCATCTTCCAAAACAAATCGATCAATGTGCGCCGACATAAAAGAGTGCTGCGGATGAAGATAGATTGATTCATCGTGAAGTAACTCAAAGCCAGTGGCGCGCGAATACTCCGATGCTACAAACTCTTCTGCATAAGACCCAAAACGAAGGGGCAGGGAATCTACCTTCTTGGTTTCTTTACCGGTCTTTTCCATCCAGACCTCCAATGGGGTTTTAAAGCGAGATAAGCCTAAGATGGCCCCAATATCAGAACCGCCTATATATTTACTACGATCTACGCTAAAATGTTGATTAATAAGCATTTTTTATCCTTTATAAACAATATTAAGTTCTTTTATTAGAACAATATATCCTATTATAGTAAGAATTTATTGTGATTACAAGTGGGCAAATCAAAGCAGCCAGGGCGCTTATTGGGATGACTGCAACAAGATTGGCTGAGTTATCCGGTGTTGCTTACACAACCGTAGTTCGTATGGAGTCCTCAGATGGCATTCCATCCGGCCAAGTGAAAACTTTGGATGCAGTACAAAAGGTTTTGGAAGAGGCTGGCATCGAATTTATTGGCTCGCCCGATGAGGGTGCTGGCGTTCGTTGGCAGCTGAAAAAATAGCTCTACAAATTTCCCTTCTAAAGCTGCCAAACTTTTTTATTTCTTTTACAATACTGTTTAGATATACAGTATTTTGTATCTCTATTAGTTAAATACTTGGCTGCATGGGCCAAGACCTACGAAAACAGTTCCCCAATCCATGTACGGGGAAGGAGCTTTAAAAATGCCAACCACTCAAAGCGCTACTAGCGCTAGCCGTAAATCCTCTGTTAGTAAATTTCAGGGGCAAACAGGCCCCAAGTCTGATGCTGGAAAAAATCGATCCCGCTTTAACGCCCTCAGGCATAGCCGCCATGCGAAAAGCAAGGTGTTGCCCTATGAGGATGAGAAGGCCTATAAAGATTTAATTAAAGCCGTCTTTAGGGATCTCAATCCTGAGGGTGCAATCGAAGAAGATTTAGCCATGCAGTTTGTGGATAGCTTCTGGCGTCGCAGCCGCATGGAAGATAAGATTCGCACAAAAAATGATGAAATATTTGGGCAGTTAGACGTCTCGATGATGGCCGCTATGCTTAATGTCCCTGAGCAATATATCGACTTCGCGCCAGATTACTTATTGAATATGAGTTTTCGCATTGGCCCAAAACAAACTGAACAAGCGCACTATGCATGGAGCCAGTATGAATCGATGGTCAGAGATTATGAGTCTGAGCAGCTTACGGATGTCCAAGAAATCTGCGCGCACTTTAGTTCCCTCTTTGAGTATGTGCAGATCTGGTTTAAAGAGCATCCTCAATTAGAATCTCTGTATACGCCGCAAAAGAAAGTGCTTCACCCTTACTGGGTAAAAGAGTCCGAGCAATTGATGAAGATTGTGGATATCGTTGGTGCTGGACTGTACTATCGAGCCCATTTTTCCAGTTGGAAAGAGCAGATTCGCAATTGGATGCAGATTTGGTATTTGTCACAAAAATCAGCCTTAAGGGAAATCGATCAATACGATTTAGTGCTGATTAAGGAGGTGCATCTATCGCAATGCATTATTGAAAAACTCATGAAGCTGCAAAAGTTCAAAACAGATGGTTTGGCATATCTGGGACGCCAACTCTTGTGGCAAGAGCAAATCATTGCAGCTAGTAAAGGCGAAGCACTTGGTATGGCGAAATTACAAAACGAAATGCCAAAAAATTAATAAAAAACAAAGGGTTATGATTTTTTAGACTATCAATTTAGCGGCTAAAAGGGCCGAGTTTTGACTAAATGAAGCTTTCTTATAAGGCAAATTGACCAGCCTTTATTAAAAGATATTTAAGACTAACCATTGAAATCTCGGGGATCAGACCTATATAATCAGCACTCCCAACACATGAGTGCTAAAAATGGCTGATTTTTAAGTAAATCGACCTTAGTCTTCGTGTGAAGAGATTATAAAGCTTTGATTTATATAGAAATTTAATTAGTTAACACTTACTAACATAGGAGAAGAGATGAATTTGCGTCCCTTACATGATCGCGTAATCATCAAGCGTTTAGATCAAGAATCAAAAACTGCTTCCGGAATCATCATTCCTGATGCTGCTGCAGAAAAGCCAGATCAAGGCGAAATTTTGGCAGTAGGCCCAGGCAAGCGCGATGACAGCGGCAAATTAAATGCACCGGATGTCAAAGTAGGCGATCGCGTGTTATTTGGTAAATATGCAGGTCAAACGGTCAAGGTCGACGGCGATGAGCTTCTCGTCATGCGCGAAGAAGACATCATGGCTGTTGTGCAGAAGTAATTTCAGTATCTAAGAGAGGAATTTAATCATGGCAGCAAAAGACGTTGTATTTGGAGATAGCGCCCGTACCAAAATGGTAGAAGGCGTGAACATTCTCGCGAACGCAGTAAAAACTACCTTGGGACCAAAAGGCCGTAACGTTGTAATAGAGCGCTCATTCGGCGGTCCAACTGTGACTAAAGATGGTGTATCCGTTGCAAAAGAAATCGAACTCAAAGACAAGTTACAGAACATGGGTGCACAGATGGTGAAGGAAGTTGCTTCCAAAACCGCTGATATCGCTGGTGACGGTACAACTACTGCTACTGTATTGGCTCAGTCTATCGTGCGCGAAGGTATGAAATATGTTGTTTCAGGCCACAACCCGATGGATCTGAAACGCGGTATTGATAAAGCTGTTACAGCTGCTATTACAGAGCTCGCAAAAATCAGCAAGCCCTGTACAACCACTAAAGAAATCGCTCAAGTTGGTTCGATTTCAGCTAATAGTGATCACAGCATTGGTCAGCGTATTGCTGAAGCAATGGAAAAAGTAGGTAAAGAAGGCGTGATTACTGTTGAAGATGGTAAGTCTTTAGAAGATGAGCTTGAAGTGGTTGAGGGTATGCAGTTTGATCGCGGTTACCTTTCTCCATACTTCATCAATCAACCTGAAAAGCAAGTTGCCGTATTGGAAAGCCCATACGTTCTCTTGTTCGATAAAAAAGTAAGCAACATTCGTGATTTGCTCCCAGTACTCGAGCAAGTTGCTAAGTCTGGCCGTCCTTTGCTGATCATTGCTGAAGATGTTGAAGGCGAAGCCTTGGCAACCTTGGTTGTGAACAACATTCGCGGCATTATCAAGACCTGTGCTGTTAAGGCTCCAGGCTTTGGCGACCGTCGTAAAGCAATGTTGGAAGACATTGCCATTTTGACTGGCGGTACAGTGATTGCTGAAGAAATTGGCCTCACTCTTGAGAAAACTACTCTTGAGCACTTAGGTCAAGCGAAGCGTATTGAAATTGGCAAAGAAAACACCATCATCATCGACGGTGCTGGCGATGCCAAAGCAATCGAAGCGCGCGTGAAGAACATTCGTGTTCAGATCGACGAAGCAACTAGCGACTACGATAAAGAAAAATTGCAAGAGCGCGTTGCCAAGTTGGCCGGCGGTGTTGCAGTGATTCGTGTAGGTGCTGCTACCGAAGTTGAGATGAAGGAGAAGAAGGCCCGTGTCGATGACGCATTGCACGCAACTCGTGCTGCAGTTGAAGAAGGTATTGTTCCTGGCGGTGGCGTAGCTTTAATACGCGCTATGCAAGGTATCAAGGGCTTAAAAGGTGATAACGCAGATCAAGATGCTGGTATCAGTATCGTGTTGCGTGCTATGGAAGAGCCACTGCGTATCATCGTTTCCAATGCTGGTGACGAAGCAAGCGTTGTTGTGAATGCGGTATTGGCTAGCAAGGGTAATAACGGTTACAACGCTGCTACTGGCGAATATGGCGACCTCGTAGCTCAAGGTGTGATTGACCCAACTAAAGTAACTAAAACTGCATTGGTAAATGCAGCTTCTGTTGCAGCCTTGTTATTGACTACCGATTGCGCAATCTGTGAAGCACCAAAAGATGACTCAGCTGGTGGTGGTATGCCCGATATGGGCGGTATGGGTGGAATGGGTGGTATGGGCGGCATGATGTAATTGCCTCACCTCTCCAGCTTCTCGCTGTAGAAATTAAAACGCCTGGTTCAAAAGACCAGGCGTTTTTTATTATTAAATCAGTGATTGATAGGGCGGGTTCTAATCCGGCTGAATCCCGCCATCCTTGATGACCTTCTTCATTTTTACTAGACCTTGTGCAATCATTTCTTTTAGATGATCTGGACCAAGCGGTACAAATTCAAATCCTTGTTGTATCAGTTGCTCACGTAGCTTTTGATCCTTGAGAGCGGTCGCTAAAGACTCGGTCAGTTTTTCAATGATGGCTGGAGACGTGCCTTTAGGCGCCAAGAGTGCGCCCCAAGTTGAGAACTCATAACCTTTAACACTCTCACTAATCGTTGGCGTATTGGGGAGGAGCGGCGAACGTGTTTTACTTGCAACCCCTAGTACTTTTAGCTTACCAGCCCGAATATGCGGGAGTACAACTGATAGAGCACTAATCATGACTGGCACTTGACCCGCCATGACATCCGTAACAGCGGCAGCAGCACCGCGATAGGGAATGTGGACAATTGGAGCGCCGGTATATTGGCGAAAAATTTCCATGCCGATATGTTGTGGGGATCCGTTGCCCCCGGAGGCATAGTCAATCTTGCCAGGTTTTTCTTTGGCAATACGAACCAAGTCTGCAGCAGTATTACCAGGGAAAGAGGGATTTGCAACCATCACAAATGTAATAGCAGCCACTTCAGAGATTGGTGTAAAACTTTGGACAGGATCGTAATCAATCTTTTTATAAAGATTAGGCAACATGGTTAGGATGCTGTCATTAAATGCGCCTAAGGTATATCCATCTGCAGAGCTCTGTGCAACCTTCGCGGTTCCAATGAGCCCTGCGCCTCCGGGAATATTTTCTATCGTGATTGCTTGACCTAAGTTCTCGCTCATTTTTTGGGTAATGGGGCGCATCAAGATATCAACGCCACTGCCAGCTTGCAAAGGCATGATTGTTTGAATGGTGCGATTAGGGTAGTTGGCTTGAGCATTAGCTAAACCAGCATACAACATGTTGCAGATGCAGAAAATAGAGGTAAGTAATAGTTGTTTGTTGTACATATTGCCTCGGTATATTGAGATTTCTTTGGGCATATCTTAGCGCAATAAAAAACCGCCCGAAGGCGGTTTGGATGACTAAATTCTTTTTAATCTACAGCCTTGACCATATCTTCAACTACTTTCTTCGCATCACCGAAGACCATCATGGTTTTATCCATGTAAAAGAGTTCATTATCAAGGCCAGCATAACCAGCGGCCATTGATCGCTTGTTGACGATGATGGTTTTTGCTTTAAATGCTTCCAAGATAGGCATACCAAAAATTGGGCTGCCTGGTGTACGCGCTGCTGGGTTTACTACGTCGTTTGCGCCAAGCACCAACACTACATCGGCTTGACCAAAGTCGCTATTGATGTCTTCCATCTCAAACACTTGGTCATATGGAACTTCAGCTTCAGCTAAGAGTACGTTCATGTGGCCAGGCATGCGACCTGCAACTGGGTGAATTGCATATTTCACAGTGACGCCATGATGAGTCAATTTTTCAGTTAACTCTTTCAGAGCATGCTGAGCACGGGCAACTGCCAGACCATAACCCGGAACAATGATGACGGTGTCTGCGTTGGTCATCAAGAAAGCCGCATCTTCTGGCGATCCTGTTTTGTAGTTCTTTGGGCCACCATCATCGTCACCGCCTGCAACAGCCTCAGCACCGAAGCCACCGAGCAATACTGCAACGATAGAGCGGTTCATTGCCTTACACATGATGTAAGAGAGAATTGCACCTGAAGACCCTACGCAAGCGCCAGCAATAATCAATACAGGGTTGTTCAAGGTAAAGCCAATACCTGCCGCTGCCCAACCAGAATAGCTATTGAGCATAGATACCACCACCGGCATATCAGCACCGCCGATTGGGATGATCAAAGTCACACCCAATACCAAGGCAATTGCGCACATAGCTAAGAAGGCTGCGTGGCTGTCACCCATGTAATAAGCAACGCCTGCGCCAACCATTGAAATCGCTAAGATCAAGTTGAGCAAGTGCTGGCCAGAGAAAGTGACTGGCTTACCACTGACCTTGCCTGATAGCTTACCGAAAGCAATCACAGAAGCAGTAAAGGTAATCGCACCAATAAATGCGCCAATAAAGAGTTCAATCTTTTGCGCGCCAGTATGGTCTTGCGCAGGATTAAATACGGCAGCAATGGCAATCAATACAGCCGACAAACCTACAAATGAGTGCATCAAGGCCACGAGCTCAGGCATCTTGGTCATTTGTACTCGTTTAGCAGCAATTACACCGATAATTGCGCCACCAACAATTGCAGCAATGATCAGAGAAAAGACTGGCTTAAAGTCAGGAATCAGGAAAGTCGTAATGACAGCAAGTAGCATGCCAACCATGCCGAAAGTGTTACCTTGGCGTGAGGTAGTTGGTGAGGAAAGTCCACGCAAGGCGAGGATAAACAACACCGATGAAATGAGATAGGAAATTGCAGTTATGTTTAACATTATTTGGTCTCTTTAAATCTCTATGTAGATCTTGTTCTAGTTTTATTTAGTTCCAGCCGCATCCGCTTTAGGAGCTTTCTTCTTGAACATCTCCAGCATGCGACGAGTGACCATAAAGCCACCAAAAATATTGATGGAAGCCAGGAATACTGCAACCGCACCAATGATGCTGGTGAGGGTGATTTCATCGCCACCGATAACTTCAGTTTGTAGAAGTGCGCCAACAATGATGATTCCAGAGATAGCGTTAGTAACAGCCATTAATGGAGTGTGCAATGCAGGGGTAACGTTCCAAACTACGTGGTAGCCAACAAAAATAGCCAACACAAACACAGTGATGTTTTGGACTGTGAGGATGCTTTGAAAGGCAGCGAGATCCATGATATTTCCTTAGTCTAAATTTCTGATATTAGTTTTTACGGACGGCTTGACCATCACGACACATTAAGCAGGCGGTCACGATATCGTCATCAGCAGGGATCACGAGTTTCGCATCTTTATCAACAATCAATTTCATGAAGTCGATTAAGTTACGTGCGTAGAGTGCTGATGCATCTGCTGCAACCATACTTGCAAGATTGGTGTAACCAACAATCTTGACACCATTGACTTGAACAATTTTGTCAGCTTGTGTGAGTGGGCAGTTGCCAGAACCGTTATCACCACGACCAGCAGCAATATCAATCACGATAGAGCCTGGTTTCATCTTGGCAACGGTATCACTATGTAAGAGAACTGGCGGCTTACGTCCTGGAATCAAGGCAGTAGTAATCACAATGTCAGCTTGCTGGGCACGTTCAGCAACCAAGGCTGCTTGACGTTTCATCCAAGCTTCTGGCATAGGGCGGGCATAGCCACCAACGCCTTTAGCAATCTCACGCTCTTCATCTGTTTCATAAGGAACATCAACAAACTTAGCGCCCAAAGATTCAATTTGTTCTTTAGCTGCAGGACGTACATCTGATGCCTCAATCACGGCACCTAAACGTTTAGCGGTTGCGATAGCTTGTAAGCCAGCAACACCAGCTCCCAAAATTAATACTCGTGCAGCTTTCACAGTACCTGCAGCCGTCATGAGCATTGGCATGAAACGTTGATATTCATTAGCAGCAATCATGACGGACTTGTAACCAGCAATATTTGCTTGTGAAGATAAGACGTCCATGCTCTGGGCCCGCGTAGTTCGTGGCGCAGCTTCTAATGAAAATGCGGTTACACCTTGCGCAGCCATTGCAGCAATATTGTCGTTATCAAACGGATCAAGCATGCCAATTAATACGCTACCAGATTTAATCTGTTTGAGTTCAGCAGCCTCAGGAGCGCGCACCTTCAAAATAATCTCTGCTCCAAATGCATCAGTAGCGCTACCAATAGTGGCGCCTACTGCTTCATATGCAGAGTCTGGCTGACTAGCTTGCACACCAGCGTCTTTTTGAATGACGACGGAATGACCTTGGCTGATCAGTTTTTTTACGGTTTCTGGTGTTGCGGCTACTCGAGTTTCCTCAGGCCTTGTTTCCAGCGGCACTCCTATGCGCATGGCATGTCTCCAAAAGCAAAATTTTTAAAAGTCTATTTTATAGATAAACAGGCTAGGTTTTACCTATTTACTGAGTCCCCAGGTCTGCCGGCTATGGTTTTGCCTAAAATCATGCGAAGTCTGGTTGAGACTTCTACAATGGGGTTTATCTGTCTACAAAGTATTTTCGCATTTTTTTGATGAGCCGGCCTAATTCTCCCGTATCCCCCCCTAAAAAGCCTAAGAAAGTCGTTATTGGCATGTCTGGAGGGGTAGATTCGTCCGTGGCAGCCTGGATGCTCAAAGAGCAGGGTTATGAGGTTATCGGCCTGTTTATGAAAAATTGGGAAGACGACGATAGCGAAGAATATTGCTCTGCCCGCCAGGATTGGCTTGATGTCGTCTCAGTGGCCGATATGATTGGAATCGATGTCGAGGCAGTCAATTTTGCTGCCGAATACCGTGAACGGGTATTTGCTGAGTTTTTGCGTGAATACGCTGCTGGGCGAACTCCCAATCCTGATGTTCTCTGTAACGCTGAAATTAAATTCAAAGCTTTTTTAGACCATGCCATGAGTTTGGGTGCTGATGCTATTGCTACGGGGCACTATTCCAGAGTGCGCCATGAGGCCGGCAAAGTTCAATTATTAAAAGCTGTTGATGCGAGCAAAGACCAAAGTTATTTTTTGCATCGCTTAACGCAACAACAATTAGCAAATGTTTTATTTCCATTAGGGGATATTCCGAAAACAGAAGTGCGCACCATTGCTGAAAAAATTGGTTTACACAATGCACGCAAAAAAGATAGCACCGGAATTTGTTTTATTGGCGAGCGCCCATTTCGAGAATTCTTAAACCGTTATTTGCCGCGTACACCCGGGCCAATTAAAACCCCTGATGGCAAGATTGTTGGAGAGCATATAGGCTTGGCTTTTTTCACCTTAGGGCAGCGTAAAGGGATTGGTTTGGGCGGTAGTCAAGATGGTAATGGTGACGCTTGGTATGTGGCGCGTAAGGATATGGCAAATAACACTCTATATGTAGCTCAGGGTCATGAACATCCTTGGCTCTTGGCTAATAGGCTAGAGGCTATCGATGCCAGTTGGATTGCAGGATCTGCGCCTAGCGCTGGAAACTACTCTGCTAAGACGCGTTATCGCCAAGCTGATTCAGCATGTGTATTAAATACAAGTGACGTACCTTTGAATTTCAGTTTGAGTTTTCTAGAAGCACAATGGGCAGTAACGCCAGGACAATCTGCTGTTTTATATGACGGCGATATTTGTTTGGGCGGCGGAATTATTTCCGCCTAATCCCAATAAGCACTTGAAAACTGATTTACGCTGCTGGCGGTTCAGTTTCAGCAAAAGAGGGTCGCTGTAATAGCTTTTGGTAGAGGCGATCTAAGTTTGGATATTGCGCTTGCCATTTCACATCTGGGAAACGAAGTAGCAACCAACCAAGTGCACAACCTGTTGCAATATCAGCAAGCGTGATTTGGTTGCCGTGACACCAGGCATTTTCACCCAAGACCTCTGACATTTGACGCAGAGAATTTTGAATCTTGCCCATTTGGCGATCAACCCAAGCTGTGCTCTGTTGTTCTGCTGGGCGCCAAGTGCGCTCGAGACGGGCCAAAATACCGGCATCCATGATTCCGTCGGCCAGAGCTTCCCAGGTTTTCACGCTTGCGCGCTCACGGCTATCAGCCGGAATGAGCCTGCTCACTGGGCTTAAGGCATCAGCATATTCAGCGATGACGCGCGAGTCGTAGATTGCCTCGCCATCGTCGAGAATGAGGCAGGGAACCTTGCCTAAGGGGTTAGAAATGGCTATTTTTGTGTCTGCCGCCCAAACGTTCTCCAATTCAAGGTCAACATCGACCTTTTTCTCTGAAAAAACGATGCGTACTTTACGAACATAGGGGCTGGTAAGGGATCCGATTATTTTCATAGGGCACAGTATAGCCATCCTGATAGGGGCGTGCTTGAGCTCGGAACGCATTAAAATGGGCTTTTATCGACGTTTTCATTGCAAAGGCCATATTCGTGAGTCAGCCGCTTTCTACCCTCAATGCCCTTTCCCCCTTGGATGGCCGTTATGCCAGCAAGCTTGATGCTCTACGTCCTTGGCTTTCTGAAGCAGCTTTTATGCGCCAGCGGGTGTTTGTGGAAATTCATTGGTTACTGGCCTTGGCAGCTGCTGGTCTTCCTGATGTACCAAAAATTAATTCAGCCGATGAAGCTTTCTTACTTTCACTGCCACAAAATTTTTCCGATGCAGATGCCCAGCGCATTAAAGACATCGAAGCTGTCACTAATCATGATGTCAAAGCAGTTGAGTATTTCTTAAAAGAAAAAGTAGCAGCGCGCCCCGATCTCTTAAAAGCCAGTGAATTCATTCACTTTGCTTGTACTTCTGAAGATATCAACAATACTTCGCATGGTTTGATGTTGCGCGGTGCGCGTGATGAAGTGCTCTTACCGCAACTACGAAAAGTACTTTCTGTATTAACCGAGCTTGCGCTTGAAAATGCCAAGGTACCCTTGCTATCGCGTACACATGGTCAGCCTGCTTCACCAAGCACGCTTGGTAAAGAAATTGCCAACATCGCAAAACGTTTAGAGCGTGCAATTGATTCAATTGCTGCGGTTCCATTGCTGGGCAAGATGAATGGCGCAGTGGGTAATTACAATGCGCATTTATCTGCATACCCAGATTTTGATTGGGAAAACTTCTCCAAGAATGTAGTTGAGACACGCCTTGGTTTAACTTTCAATCCTTACACCATTCAGATTGAGCCGCATGATGGTATGGCGCAGTTGTTCGATGCGATTGCTCGTGCCAACACCATCCTATTGGATATGGATCGAGATTTCTGGGCTTATATTTCTGTGGGCTATTTTAAGCAGCGCACTAAAGCTGGTGAGATTGGTTCATCGACAATGCCACATAAAGTGAACCCGATTGATTTTGAGAACTCGGAAGGTAACCTAGGGGTTGCAAATGCATTGCTCCGCCACCTTGCAGAAAAGTTACCAATCTCTCGTTGGCAGCGCGATCTCACTGATTCAACAGTCTTGCGTAATTTGGGCCCAGCATTTGGTCATAGCGTATTAGCTTATGACAGCGCTTTACGGGGCCTTGGTAAGTTAGAAGTAAATCATGCCGCGATTGCTGCAGATTTAGATTCGTGTTGGGAGGTATTGGCTGAGCCAGTACAAACCGTTATGCGTCGCTACGGTATTGAGAATCCTTACGAGCAGTTGAAAGAATTAACTCGTGGCAAAGGAATTAATCAGGCGGATTTACAAAACTTCATCCGTGGCTTGAAGATTCCAGAAGATGCTAAATCACGTTTGCTTGAAATGACGCCCTCTTCTTATTTAGGCAAGGCGGTTGAATTGACCGAACGTCTCAAAAAGTGAGTGTGAACTCTAATGCAGAGTATGGGGCACGCCCCCTAGTCTGGTTTGCTGTTTATCAATTGCTATGGCATCTCTTGTTGCCATTCGCGTTTGTACGCCTAGTATGGCGCGCTCGCCATACTTTTGCATACCTGCACCATATCCCAGAGCGCCTCGGTTTTGGATATGACAAACCGATTACTCAAGGGTCTATTTGGATTCATGCAGTATCCGTTGGTGAGACGCGCGCCGCCCAGCCATTAGTTGAAGCTTATCTTGCACGGGGCGAAACTATTTTGCTCACGCATATGACTTTGAATGGTCGTCGTACAGGCAAACAATTATTTGCTAAGCAAATTACCTCTGGCCAGATAAGGCAAGTGTATTTACCTTATGACCTGTGCTGGTCAGTTGAACATTTTCTGAATACCTTTAAGCCGAAGCGTGGCCTCTTTATGGAAACTGAAGCATGGCCAACAGTTGTTTTCCGTTGTGCAGAACTTGGCTTACCTTTGTTTCTAGTCAATGCGCGTCTTTCAGAAAGAAGTGCTCGTCGTGTAAGCCGATTTGGTAAAGCAGGCCGCTCATTATTTCAGGCCTTTGCAGGCATCTTGGCGCAGACGGATTTTGACGCACAGCGTTACCGCAGTCTTGGTATTAAAAATATCTGCATCGTTGGTAATCTCAAGTTTGATGTAGCTCTCGATGAACAGCTAGTGCATCAAGGCAGGCTATGGCAACAGGAGTTACATGCTCAACAGCGCTTGATGGTTTGTGCGGCCAGCACGCGTAATGGTGAAGAGGCCATCATTTTGAAGGCTTGGAAGGATTTGTTATTGAGCAATACTTTCGAGACCACACCATTACTCTGCTTAGTGCCCCGTCACCCCGAAAGATTTACAGAAGTTGCTGATGCCATTCATTCGGCTGGCTTGAAGTTTTGTCGTCGCAGTGAGTGGCCCGGCACTCCAAGAGATTGCAGTGGCTTGGATGTCGTTTTGGGTGACTCTATGGGTGAAATGCCAATGTATTACAGTGCTACTGATTTAGTGGTGATGGGTGGCAGCCTCTTGCCGTTTGGTGGTCAAAACTTGATAGAGGCTTGCGCAGCTGGCTGCCCAGTTTTGTTGGGCGCTTACACCTATAACTTTCAGCAAGCTTCCCTAGACGCCATTCAAGCCGGCGCCACTAAGCGTATCGAAGGCGATTTATCGCTGGGTGATTCAATCGCTTTGATGGAGGCCCTGAAGGCTTTGCTCTTGAATCCTGCTGAGCTTAGCAAGATGAGTGATGCCGCAAAAACTTACTCAATTGAACATCAAGGCGCAACTGGGCGAATATTGGCTGCCCTTGATCAAAAAACCTTTTCTTTGCCTTAAGTCAGAATACTTAAACCTGTGCCCCAAAATTAGGGTCATCATTTCGGGCATTGTCATCCGGTTTTTTATCGCCCTTCGCTAAATCTTCGCGTGTTACTCCAAGCCACATCGCTAAGGCCGCTGCTACGAATACTGAAGAGTAAATACCAAACAAAATACCAATGGTCAGCGCTAGGGCAAAGTAAAACAGGGTTGGGCCACCAAAGATAAGCATCGCTAGAACCATCATCTCAGTACTGCCGTGAGTAATCACAGTGCGGCTGATTGTGCTGGTAATTGCATTATCGATAATCTCGCGGGTGTCCATCTTGCGATATTTGCGAAAGTTTTCACGAATACGGTCAAAGATCACCACAGATTCATTGACGGAGTAACCCAGAACGGCAAGTACTGCTGCTAAGACAGAGAGTGAGAACTCCCATTGGAAGAAAGCGAAGAAACCTAAGATGATCACGATGTCATGTAAGTTGGCGATGATTCCAGCTAGGGCAAACTTCCACTCAAAGCGGAAGGAGAGGTAAATCACAATACCAATAATCACAAAGATTAAGGCCTTCAAGCCATCCAAAGCCAGTTCTTCACCCACTTGAGGGCCAACGAACTCTACACGCTGCAATTTAGCGCCAGTACTTACTGGCTCAAGCGCTTGCATTACAGCCGCACTTTGGTCTGCAGAGGAAATGAGTTTGCCTTCGGTATCTTTTTGTAAGGGCAGGCGAATCATGATGTCACGTGAGCTACCAAAGTTCTGTATTTGCGTATCTGTATAGCCTAACTTCTCAACCTTGGCGCGAATAGAGTCTAGTGGAGCGGTTTGAGGGTAGCTCACCTCCATAACGGTGCCACCAGTAAATTCAATCGAGAGGTGAAGGCCGTTCTGCCATAAGAAGAAGACAGCCGCTAAAAAAGTAATTAAAGAAATCGCATTGAGCACCAATGCATGGCGCATGAAGGGGATATCTTTTTTAATCCGGAAAAATTCCATGGCTTATTTCTCCTGTGGGCGCCAAACTTGGCCGATAGCAAGTTTTTGAACCTTCTTGTGTCTGCCATACCAGAGATTAACAAGACCGCGTGAGAAGAAGACGGCTGAGAACATGGAAGTTAAAATACCTAAGCAGTGAACCACCGCAAAGCCTTTAATGGGACCGGAGCCAAATGCTAAGAGGGCTAGACCCGCAATTAAGGTAGTCACGTTGGAATCCAAAATAGTTGCCCATGCTTTATCAAAGCCAACGGCAATGGCAGTTTGTGGTGCGGCTCCACTACGTAATTCTTCACGAATACGTTCATTAATTAAAACGTTTGAGTCAATCGCCATGCCGAGTGCTAGGGCCATCGCAGCGATGCCTGGCAAAGTAAGGGTGGCTTGCAGCATCGACAGCACAGAGATCAGTAGGAGCAAGTTCACTGCCAACGCAATGACTGAGAATGTGCCAAACAGCAAGTAGTAACCGATCATAAAAATAGCAATTGCGCCAAAGCCGATTAAGAGAGATTTAAATCCCTTTTCAATATTTTCTGCACCCAGGCTTGGTCCAATCGTACGCTCTTCAATGATTTCCATTGGTGCGGCGAGAGAGCCGGCACGAAGCAAAAGCGCTAAGTCATTTGCGCTTGCAGTAGTTGGCTGACCTGTAATCTGGAACTTTGAGCCAAATTCGCCTTGTATGGTGGCAATGGTGAGAACTTCCCCTTTTCCTTTTTCAAAGAGAATCATGCCCATTGGCTTGCCCAAGTTCTCGCGAGTGACCTCTTGCATCACCCGACCACCAGCAGCATCAAGAGAGATATTTACAGCAGGACGTTGATTTTGATCAAAGCCAGCACTCGCGTCAGTAATGCGATCGCCGCTGAAAATGACTGACTTCTTAAAGACGCCTAAGCGGTTTTCTCCAAAGCGGAAGGTATCCGTGCCTGGAGGTGGGGTTTCACCAAGACCGATGGTAGAGACCGATGGATCTGCTAGACGGGATTCTAGTGTTGCTGTGCGACCAATAATATCTTTGGCACGAGCAGTATCTTGAACGCCTGGTAACTGCACCACGATGCGCTCAGCACCTTGTTGTTGAATGACAGGCTCTTTAACAGCCAACTCATTCACGCGTTTATTTAAGGTGATGATGTTTTGTTTAACCGCGCTATCTTGCACCTCTTTTAATGCCGTTGGCTTAAATTCACCAACTAACTTTGGCGACAGACCAGCAGGTTTTACTTGCCAAATGAGATCCGGTTGAGCGGAGAGTAAAACTGTACGAGCAGCATCAGCATCAGTAGTACTGCCAAAATTAATGGTGATGCTATCAGCACCACGTTCAATACCCTGATGACGAATATTCTTATCACGCAATTGACTGCGAATATCGGTTGCTAAAGAAGTTACCTTCTTTTGTACTGCGCCTTTCATGTCTACCTGTAGGAGGAAATACACGCCACCTCGCAAGTCAAGACCCAAAGGCATTGGTAGAGCATTGATCGCACTTAACCAACCTGGAGTATTGGATAAGAGATTTAGTGCAACTGTGAAATTAGGATCATTTTGATCAAGATTGATTTTTTGCTGCAGGAGATCGCGAGCGCGCAGTTGGATGTCTGTATTGTTGAAGCGAATTTTGATGGAGCCTACATTTGTAGCATTCTCAAAGAAAATCCCAGTGTTACTGATATCGGCATCAGACAAAATCTTTTCAACGCGAGCTTGTGTCGCCAAATCAACCTTAATGGTTGGTTTGGCGGAAGAGATCTGAACCGCTGGAGCCTCACCATAGAAATTGGGTAATGAATATAGCCCGCCGATCATTAAGGCAAAGGCGATTACTAGATATTTCCAGAGAGGGTAGCGATTCATATCGAGATACTTTTAAACAAGCGTATTAAGCAGACTTTAATGTGCCTTTTGGCAATACATTAGTGATGGCACCTTTTTGTAATTGGACTTCAGTGCCGGCGGAAATTTCAACAGTAACTACTGCGTCTTTTAACGCAGTTACTTTGCCCATGATGCCGCCTACTGTAACCACTTCATCGCCAACTGCTAAAGCTTCAAGCATGGCTTTAGTTTCTTTTTGACGCTTCATTTGTGGGCGAATCATGATGAAGTACAACACTGCAAACATCAAAACCAATGGTAGGAAGCTCATCAAGCCACCAGAATCTGGACCCGCAGCTGGAGCTTGGGCAAAAGCGTTACTAATCCACATATAAAACCTCCGTTAAAGACTATTTGAAAACCGCTTCACTTTTAGACTTTTAAGTAAAGCCGTAAACCCGCAATTCTAAACTGTGTGGGGCTTTGGAGGTGATTCGGAGGGGTATAGGCCTCCGTAGGGCTATTAATCCTGCCCAGGCTCAACACCACGCTGGCGATTCTGGTGAAATTCCTCACGATAGGCACTAAAGCGGTCTTTACTCAAGGCCTCTCGCACTTCAGTCATGAGCTGGAGGTAGTAAGACAGGTTGTGGATGGTATTGAGCTGGGATCCGAGGATCTCATTCGCCTTTTGGAGGTGATTTAAGTAGGACCTGGTGAAATTTTGGCAGGTATAGCAGACACAGCTAGGGTCTAGCGGCCGATCATCGTCTTTGTACCCAGAATTCCGCAATTTGAGATCACCAAAGCGGGTGAACAGCCATCCATTGCGAGCATTGCGAGTAGGCATTACGCAATCAAACATGTCAATGCCCAGGCTGACGCCCAACATCAGATCTTCAGGGGTGCCTACTCCCATGAGGTAGTGCGGCATATGCTCTGGTAACTTAGGGGCCGTGAAATTCAAAATACGCTCAAACTCTGGTTTGGGCTCGCCAACCGATAAGCCTCCAATGGCAATGCCATCAAAGCCCTGTTGGCTGACCGCATCTAAAGAAAATTCTCTGAGATTCTCAAACATGCCACCCTGAACGATGCCAAATAGACCGTTGCCAGTGTTGAGTTCCCGAAAGCGCTTGAGTGAACGATCACCCCAGCGAAGCGACATCTCGAGGGATGCACGAGCAGTTTTTTCTGAAGTAGGTTGGCCTTTGATTTCATAAGGAGTGCATTCATCAAATTGCATGGCGATATCACTGTTCAATACCGCCTGGATTTCCATGGACACTTCTGGCGACATAAAAAGTTTGTCACCATTAATCGGTGATGCAAAAGTCACACCTTCTTCAGAGATTTTGCGGAGTGCTCCCAAACTAAATACCTGAAAGCCGCCAGAATCAGTCAGTATGGGTTTGTCCCAAGCCATGAAGCGATGTAGTCCACCATGTTTTTTGATCACATCTAAACCAGGGCGCAACCAAAGATGAAAAGTGTTGCCTAAAATAATCTGCGCTTTTGCTTCATTAAGATCGCGTGGCGTCATTGCCTTCACAGTACCGTAAGTTCCGACTGGCATAAAGATTGGTGTTTGCACGCTGCCGTGTGGAAGATCAAGCTGACCAAGGCGAGCAGGGCTTTGCGAGTCGCGCGCCAAAATATTAAAGTGAACAGGTTTGGTCATGAATTTAGATTCTCAAGTCGGCTTAGAAACATCGCATCTCCGTAACTAAAGAAACGATACTTTTGATCAATGGCATGTTGGTAAGCGGCGCGAATATTGCCCATGCCTGCAAAAGCACTCACCAACATCAATAGGGTAGATTTTGGCAGATGAAAGTTTGTCAACAAACAATCCACTGTTTTGAACTCAAAGCCTGGGGTGATAAAGAGGTTGGTCTCGCCGCTGCTTTTCTGGTTCAGGGCCTGGCTCTCCAGAGCCCTCAGGCTGGTGGTGCCGACGGCGATAATTCTCCCACCTTGTTGTTTGGTTTTCTCAATCGCTTGCAAAGTTTCTTGTGGAATAGAGAACCACTCATGATGCATTTTGTGTTTTGTGAGATCTTCTTCGCGAACTGGGGTAAAGGTTCCTGCCCCGACATGAAGTGTGATTGATGCTACATGCGCCCCTAAGTCTTTTAATTGCTGCAAAATTTTTTCATCAAAGTGAAGTCCTGCGGTAGGTGCTGCCACAGCGCCTGGATTTTTTGCTACTACAGTTTGGTAGCGCTGTGCGTCCTCACTATCGGGTTGATGTTCAATATAAGGTGGGAGTGGCAACTCACCGAAGCGCTCGAGCAACTCAAATATATTTTCTGGGAAGCGTACTTCGTAAAAGCGGCCATCATATCCAATCATTTCCACTGGGAAAGTTTCTCCAGATTGGTTGTGTATATGAACAATCGAGCCAGTCTTAGGAACCTTGGATGCCCTAATTTGAACCCAAGCTTGCATATCTCCAGTAATTCGTTCGATGAGTAGCTCGATAATTCCACCTGTCTCTTTTTTGCCATGGAGACGGGCTGGGATTACCTTGGTGTCATTGAACACCAATAAATCACCTGGCTTGATAATGCTTAGGATGTCCTTAAACTGACGATCTATTAGCTGGGCGTGATTTCCCCTCTCAGCCTTGACCTCGAGGAGGCGGCTATCGGTTCTATTTGCCAAAGGGTGTTGGGCAATTAGATCGGCAGGAAGTTCGTAATTGAAGTCAGAAAGTTGCATAGCATTACCATCAGGTATTAGATTTTAACGATGACTACTAAACAAGCGCCAAGCACACTCCAAAAAATGGGTTTAGACAGCCCTATGGCCCTTGCTTTGCATCTTCCATCTCGCTATGAAGATGAAACCGAGCTATTCACAATTGAGGAGGCTCTCAGTCGGGGCAGATTTGGCGCGGCCCAGACCCAAGGGGTCGTAATCCGGAATCAGGTCCTATTTAGACCGAGAAGGCAGATGTTGGTCACCATTGAAGATGAGACCGAGACTTTGCAGCTCCGCTTCCTCAATTTCTATCCCAGCCAGCAAAAGCAAATGGCGGTGGGAGCGCATATACGAGTTCGTGGCGAGGTGCGCGAAGGATTTCAGGGGCCAGAAATGGTCCACCCCACTGTTAAAGCTTTAGCAGCAGATACCCCTTTACCAATGAGTTTGACTCCAGTCTATCCAGCTAGTGCTGGTGTTTCGCAAACAGTCATTCGTAAAGCAGTTGCGCAAGCATTACGCCATCCTACTTTGCAAGATAGCTTGGCTGAGTTCTTACCCAAAAAGTTAATGACAGAACTGCTTCCCAGCAATGATTGGCCAAGTCTACAAGCTGCTATCACCTATTTACATCAGCCACCTGCCGATGCTGATACTCAAGCGTTATTAGAGCGTACCGATCCTGCATGGCGCCGTGTGCAGTTCGAAGAATTACTGGCGCAGCAGATTTCCTTGAAACGTGCTCATGCCATTCGAAGAGAGCGGCATGCTCCGAGTTTCGTAAAACCGTCAAAAGATAAAAGTCTTGAGGCGCACTTACTGAAAGCGCTGCCATTTACTTTAACTACTGCGCAAGCTCGTGTTTGGTCTGAGATTGGCCATGATCTAGAAAAATCATTCCCCATGAATCGTCTATTACAGGGTGATGTGGGTAGTGGTAAGACGGTAGTTGCAGCCCTGGCGGCAGCACGTGTTATAGATCATGGTTATCAGGCTGCAGTCATGGCTCCCACAGAAATCTTGGCTGAGCAGCATTACTTAAAAATGAAAGAGTGGTTTGAACCATTGGGTGTTCGTATTGCTTGGCTGTCAGGTAGTTTGAAAGCAAAAGAAAAAAAACTGGCCCAAGAAATGATTGAGAGTGGTCATGCTCAGCTGATTATTGGTACCCACGCCCTGATTCAGGAGAGTGTGAGTTTTTCCAAATTAGGATTAGCAGTTATTGATGAACAACATCGTTTTGGTGTGAGGCAGCGTTTAGAAATTCAGCAAAGACTGGGATCTGAATTGTTTTACTGTCATCAACTGATGATGTCAGCAACGCCAATTCCACGTACTTTAGCGATGACGTATTACGCAGACCTCGATGTATCTGTCATTGATGAGTTACCTCCCGGTCGAAAACCCATTACTACCAAGGTAGTGAAGGCTAGTCGTCGTGACGAGGTCATTGGCGGCTTACACAGTTGGCTCTCCAAAGGATTGCAAGCCTATTGGGTTTGCCCTTTGATTGAAGAGTCTGAAGCCTTGCAGTTACAAACTGCCGTTGAAAGTTTTGAGCAACTGACGCAGGCCTTGCCAAACTTTAAAGTAGGCTTAGTGCATGGCCGCTTAAAAGCCGAAGAAAAAGCAGCAGTGATGGCTGCCTTCAAAGCCAATGAAATTCAATTGTTGGTAGCTACTACAGTGATTGAGGTGGGTGTGGATGTACCGAATGCAGCGCTCATGGTGATTGAACATGCAGAGCGCTTTGGTTATGCCCAGATTCATCAATTACGTGGGCGTGTGGGCCGTGGTTCTGCGGACTCTGTTTGTATCTTGATGTATGCAGAGCCCTTATCTATGGCAGCAAAAGAGCGCCTGCAAACTTTACGTGAGGTATCCGATGGCTTTGTGATCGCAGAGCGGGACCTTTCCCTGCGCGGCCCCGGTGAACTGCTCGGAGCGAAGCAGTCTGGAGATGCCATGTTGCGATTTGTAGATTTACAACGCGATGCTTGGTTAATTGAATTAGCTCAACAAGCTGCCGAAAGATTGCTGGCCGAGCATGCTGACTTAGTGGAGCGCCATTTAGAGCGCTGGCTAGGATCTCGCGCTGAATTTCTAAAGGCATGATAATTACCTTATGTCCTTGAATGATCGCCTTATCTCATATGCTTATCTGATTCGCCTAGATAAGCCAATTGGCACTTTATTGCTCTTATGGCCAACCCTTTGGGCTTTATGGCTTGCCAGTAGTGGTGTGCCAGAGCTCAAAATCTCATTGATCTTCGTGGCGGGCACTTTCTTGATGCGTAGCGCAGGTTGTGCAATGAATGATTATGCTGATCGCAACTTTGATCGGCATG
This sequence comes from Polynucleobacter sp. UB-Piko-W3, assembly GCF_018881635.1. Lineage (GTDB taxonomy): Bacteria > Pseudomonadota > Gammaproteobacteria > Burkholderiales > Burkholderiaceae > Polynucleobacter. The sequence goes on along the minus strand of NZ_JACVPY010000002.1, from coordinate 1,398,699 downwards.
TGCTGAGAACGCAAGGACGCCCCGTAACGAGTGGCAAGATTTCGGGTAAGGAGGCGCTACTAGTTGCAGCTACTCTGGCTTTGCTTGCTTTTTTGCTGATTCAGTCACTCAATACTTATACCAAGACATTGTCATTTTTTGCATTGGCAGTGGCCTTCATTTATCCCTTTACTAAACGCTTCTTTGCAATGCCCCAAGCGGTTCTCGGTATCGCTTTTGGTTTTGGTATCCCCATGGCTTATGCAGCTACCTTGAATGACATTCCTATGGAAGCTTGGATCTTATTTGTGGGAAATATTTTTTGGGCCATTGCTTATGACACTGCCTATGCCATGGTTGATCGGGAAGATGATCTTCGATTAGGTCTACGCACTTCTGCAATTACCTTTGGGCAATATGATGTTGCGGCAATTGCAGTAAGTTATGCCATCTTGTTTATTAGTCAAATTTGGGTAGCGCAATTGGCTAACTTGAGTAATTACTTTTTAGCGGGATGGTTTATAGCCTTAGCTTGCGCCATCTACCACCTCAAGCTGATCTCTACCCGTAAGCGCGAAGAATGCTTTGCGGCTTTCCGCCATAACAACTGGTTAGGTGGATTTTTATTTCTAGGAATTGTGCTGGGCCTCAGTCTGAACTAAGAGTTACTTAGGTAATTAGCTCTTACCCAGTTCATCACCCATTGCTTTGCCGCGCTGACTGGCAGCATCAATTGCTTTTTCAAGAATCTCATTCCAGCCTTCTTGCTTCATGACCTCAAGCGCTGCTGCTGTAGTGCCGCCTTTAGAGGTGACACGCTCACGAAGAATGCCAGCATGTTCATCAGAGTTATGGGCAAGTTGCGTTGCGCCCTCAAGGGTTGCATAAGCTAGTTTGCGAGCACTCTTTGCATCTAGGCCTAATTTCTCACCAGCTGATTGCATGGCTTCTAAAAAGGCAAAAACGTAAGCAGGACCACTACCAGAAACTGCTGTAACAGCATCCATGAGTTTTTCTTCGGATACCCAAATGCTTTGACCAACTGCATTGCAGATAGTCTGGGCTAGTTCGCGGTCAGATTCATTGACAGTTGCATCGGCAAATAGTCCAGTAATGCCTTTGCCAATTAATGCGGGAGTATTGGGCATAGCGCGGACACAGCGGGCATGGTCTAGCCAGCGACTCATATCTTTTAAACGAATGCCAGCGGCAATACTCAAAATCAATGGACCAGGTGCCGTTGCATGCTTGAGTTTTGAAGATAGGCCCTTAGCAACAACATTAAAGTCCTGTGGCTTGATGGCCATGACAAGAACATTATTTTTTGAGAAATCAAAAGCAATCTGCTCCAAAGCGCCAATGCCTTGAACACCAAAGTCTTCATGTAGCTGTAGGGCAGTTACTGCATTAGCTTCGACTACTGAAATTTGATTGGAGTTAAATCCATTCGCAAGTAAGCCGCTAATCAAGGCGCGACCCATATTGCCACCACCAATAAAGGTGATGTGCACATGACTATTATTTTGGCTGATCTGATTTGTACTCATTTGCTAATCTTATCGCGCTTCCCAAAAATGGCAGTGCCTACACGTACAATAGTACTGCCTTGGGCAATGGCTGCCTCAAGATCATCAGACATACCCATAGAAAGGGTATCAAAGAATTGATACCGAGGGTCTATTGCTCGGAACGCTTGAATACGTTTAAAACAATCTTGGACTTGGGCAAAAGCTTTGCGCTGCTCGTTCAGATCTAAGCTTGGAGCCGGAATAGCCATTAAACCTCTGAGAATGATATTGGGTAATTGAGCTATAGATTCACAGAGTGCCTCAGCCTCAGAAAGGGGGACGCCGCTTTTGCTATCTTCATCGCTCACATTCACTTGAACACACAGCTGCAATTCAGCTAGGTTAGGAAATTCACCACGCTGAGCAGAGAGGCGTTCTGCAATTTTGAGACGGTCAACGCTATGCACCCAATCAAAATGCTCAGCAACTTCTCTAGTCTTATTGCTTTGAAGCGGGCCGATGAAGTGCCAAACTAGCCAAGGGCGCAATTTAGCGAGTTGAGTAATTTTTTCAACACCCTCTTGAACGTAGTTTTCACCAAAAGCAGATTGTCCTGCGTGCATGGCTTCTTCAATTGCATGTGTTGGAAAGGTCTTACTGACTGCTAAGAGTTCGATTTCTTCGGGCTCACGCTTTGCTGCTAAACAGGCAAGCTCGATGCGTTGCCTTACCTGCATCAGGTTAACAACAATGGAGTTCATTGGGCCTTCGAAGATTTGCGAATCAATTGATCTACGATCTCGATCCAATGGAGTACTGGCGTATCTTCTTGCTGAAGGTGTGTAATACAACCCACATTTCCAGAAACAATTATTTCTGCACCAGATTCTTCGCAAGCCGCATTCAAGTGACCTAACTTATTCTTGCGTAACTGCTCCGAGAGCTCGGGCTGGGTAACTGAATAGGTGCCTGCAGAACCGCAGCATAGATGACTATCAGCGCACAAACGAACACCGATGCCGATACTCGATAGCAAATCTTCCACTTTGCCCCGAATTTGTTGGCCATGCTGCAAAGTGCAGGGTGGGTGATACACCACGCCTGGTTTTTGATCTGTGCCGATCAGTTGGATTAATTCATTTTGCAGATCGGGCAGAATTTCAGAGATGTCCTTGGTTAGATGGGAGATCTTTTTGGCCCTAGCTGCATAGGCAGGTTCATTGGCAAAGAGGTGGCCATAATCCTTAACTATCACACCACAACCAGAGGCAGTCATGATGATTGCCTCAACACCGCTTTCAACTAAAGGCCACCAAGCATCAATATTTTGCTTGGCATTCTCTAGGCCGCCTGCTTGATCGTTTAAGTGATAACGCAAGGCACCACAGCAAGTGGCATTTGGAGCGCTAATCAGCTGAATCTTCAATGCATCTAAAACGCGTGCAGTCGCAGAATTGATGTTTGGCAACATGCCTGGTTGAACACAGCCTTCCAGAATAAGCATTTTTCGAGCATGTACGGTTGTTGGCCTTGTAGAAGGATCAGTAGAGCTATCTAACGCCTTACTCTTCTGCTGTGGAATTTTGCGTTGGATACCGTTTGGCATCAGTGGACGCACTAAGCGACCTAAAGCCATAGCTGAATTAAATAATGCTGGCTTAGTTAAGCCTTCTCTCAAAGCCCAGCGTGTTAAGCGCTCACCAAGAGGGCGCTGAGGTGTATTGTCTTCAGCCCACTTGCGACCAATATCAATTAAGTTGCCGTATTGCACACCGCTAGGGCAGGTGCTTTCGCAATTGCGACAAGTCAGACAGCGATCTAAGTGCAGGCGAGTTTTTTCGGTGGGGGCTGAGCCTTCAGCCATTTGCTTAATGAGGTAAATGCGACCACGTGGGCCATCGAGCTCATCACCCAGTATCTGATAAGTCGGGCAAGTAGCAGTACAAAAACCACAGTGAACACATTTACCCAAAATACGGGCTGCTTCAATACCTTCTGGAGTATTTACAAATTGGGGGGCAAGTTGAGTGTACATAGATATGCTTATGGAAGACGTTTAGTTGCAAATACGCCAGTAGGATCAAATGCAGATCTCAGACGCTCTTGTACGAGCTCGAGGGCTTTGGAGTGCGCTTGCTCACTCAGCATTGTAAAGCGTTGGAATTGAGGATTTATGCTTGCGCCCTGTCTGAAACGAGTTGCATGTCCACCATGACTTGTTGCTAATTGTTTGATTGAATTAAATGTAGCTTCATCCCCGGGCGCTTTAATCCAACGCTGCTGACCATGCCACTCTAGAATAATTTCATGACCTGCTCCGGGAATCGTGAGTGGTCCACAGGCTGCAGGTAATGCTAGGCGATACAGAGTTTGATCAGCAGCGAGATTTTCAAATAATGGTAGCTGATGCTCGCGCAAATCATTCCAAAATGCTTCGGCAGATTGAGTATCTACTTCACTTGCGTCTACCAAAGAGCTCATTAAGGGAATAGCAGCTTTGATTGCTGCTGCTGCACCTGCTAAACGAATTGTCAATTGACCTTCGCCAGCAGGATTGCCGATCCAACAGCTTGCTGACATTGGTAATGGTTGACCGGCCCACTCATTTAAAGTGCGCAATGCTTTCTCTTGAGAGATATGGCAACGCAGTGTTGCAGTAGCTGCTGGTCTTGGTAATACCTTGACCGATGCCTCTAGGAGTAATGAAAGAGTTCCCATGGAGCCTGGTAATAAGCGAGAGATATCGTAGCCGGCTACGTTTTTCATTACTTGTCCGCCAAAAGATAAATCTTGGCCTTTGCCATCAAGAATGCGCGCACCCAAAACAAAATCTCGCAAGTTGCCAACGCTAATGCGATTTGGACCAGCTAAGCCCGCTGCAATGGCGCCGCCAAAAGTGGCTTTTTCACCAAAGTGAGGTGGCTCAAATGCCAGCATCTGATTTTTTGCTTTGAGCGCAGCTTCAATTTCTTTCAGGGGTGTGCCTGCACAAGCCGTAATGACTAATTCTTCTGGCTGATATTCTAAGATTCCAGAGTAAGGACGAGTATCGAGTTTTATGTGACTATTGGGATTGCCATACCAAGACTTGGTCCCGCCACCTTCAATAGAGAGTTGTGTTTTATTGCTTACTGCATTTTGGATCTGTTCACGAAATGTCTCAATAATGGGATTGGCAGCATTCATTAAAAGCGCTCCAATTCTGGATGCGGTAGTTTGCCTCCGCTAATGCGCATGCGGCCATATTCAGCACAGCGACTCAGTGTTGGGATGCCCTTATCAGGATTAAGAAGCTTTTCTGGATCAAAGGCGCTCTTCACACCCCAGAAAGACTCGCGTTCACCATCACCAAACTGAATACACATGGTGTTAATCTTTTCAAGACCAACCCCATGTTCACCAGTAATTGTGCCGCCAAGCTCAACACAAGCTTCGAGAATATCAGTGCCAAATTCTTCAGCGCGATGCCATTCTTCCTCATCAGCACCATTAAACAAAATCAATGGATGCATATTGCCGTCACCTGCATGAAATACGTTCAAGCAACCTAAGCCATATTTTTTTTCCATACCCTGAATACGCTTGAGTAGGGTGGCAATATGTCTACGTGGGATAGTCCCATCCATACAGTAGTAATCCGCAGCGATTCGTCCTGCTGCCGGGAAGGCATTTTTACGGCCACTCCAAAACTTCAAGCGTTCAGTCTCATCTCTGGAAATCCGAATACCACTAGCGCCCGATTCTTCAAGCACTTTCGTCATGCGTTCAATCTCTTCAGCAACCTCTTCTGGAGTTCCGTCAGATTCACAAAGCAAAATGGCTGCTGCCTCTAAGTCGTAGCCTGCATTGACAAATTCTTCTACAGCTCGGGTGGTTGCTTGGTCCATCATCTCTAAACCAGCAGGAATAATGCCGGCAGCGATGATCGCCGCAACAGCATTACCACCTTTTTCAATATCGTCAAAACTTGCCATGATGACGCGCGCCAGTTTTGGTTTGGCTACTAACTTGACAGTTACTTCTGTGACTACTGCTAGCATGCCTTCGCTGCCCAAAACAATAGCAAGCAAATCTAAACCAGGAGAATCTGGAGCTAGGCCGCCAAATTCAACAATCTCACCGTTCATCAAAATGCCACGTACGCGCAGAACGTTATGTAAGGTGAGGCCGTATTTAAGACAATGCACTCCACCAGAGTTTTCATTTACGTTACCGCCAATGGAGCAGGCAATCTGAGATGAGGGATCTGGTGCGTAGTAAAGACCCAGGTGAGCAACGGCTTCAGAGATGGCTAAGTTGCGAACTCCCGGCTGAACCACTGCAGTGCGAGTAAATGCGTCAATACTAAGAATTTTCTTGAGCTTTGCAAGGGAGAGCACTAAGCCTTGGGAGATTGGCATTGCTCCACCTGATAGTCCAGTTCCTGATCCTCGAGGAACTATTGGGATTTGCATCTCAAAGCAGATTTTGAGGATTTTGGCGACTTGCTCCTCTGTTTCTGGTAGAGCAACTGCTAAAGGCATACGCTTATAGGCAGCCAAACCATCACATTCGTAGGGAATCGTGTCTTCAGGCTCCCAAAGTAGGGCGTGCTCTGGAAGAATCGGACGCAAGGCTGAGACCAGTTTTGACTGTAGTGCGCTGATAGCGGCTATATCGGGGGGTGGGGTCACCATATTCATAGGAATCATTTTAGCCATTTACCTATAATTAAGCTCATGGGAAATCGACTATCAAAAATCGCTACTAGAACGGGTGATGCTGGAATGACCGGATTAGGCGATGGAAGTCGCGTGGAGAAGGATCATTTACGGATTTGCGCTATGGGCGACGTCGATGAGTTGAACTCATCGATCGGTGTTTTGATGACTGAGGAGTTCCCAGAAAGCATTGCTACTGAGCTAAAAGGGCTTTTCATGCAAGTTCAGCATGATTTATTTGATCTGGGTGGCGAGCTTTGTATCCCTAACTATAAGCTCTTAAATCCAGACCATGTGGCTCAGCTGGATGTTTGGCTAGAGAAGTACAACAAAGAATTACCTCCTTTGACCGAATTCATTCTGCCTGGTGGTACTCGTGCTGCCGCGCAAGCACATGTATGTCGTACCGTCTGCAGAAGAGCTGAGCGCTCGATTGTGCGCTTAGGCTGGGCAGAGCCTTTGTATGACTCCCCACGTCAATATGTCAATCGTTTATCTGATTTATTGTTCGTCCTTTCACGCATTCTCAATCGCGCAGCTGGCGGTACGGATGTGCTTTGGAAGCATGAAAAAAAAGAGACTAAATAAATTAGTCTCTTTTAGTATTACGTTGATTTCTGCTTGAGTTGAGAACTAAGATTATTTTTTCTTGCTTCTGCGTTTCTTGACTGCACCAGCTAAACGCTCAAGTACTTTCACAGAATCATCCCAATTAATGCAGGCATCCGTAATGCTCTTGCCGTACTCGAGCTTGCTTGGATCATCTTTACCAGGCGTAAACTTCTGCGCACCATCATTGAGATGACTTTCTACCATTACGCCAAAAATTTCATGTGAACCAGACTCAATTTGTTGGGCAATATCATCAGCCACAACAATTTGGCGCTCATGTTTCTTGCTGGAGTTAGCATGCGATAGGTCAACCATCAAACTGGCTGGGAGCTTGGCTGCTGCTAGCTCAGCGCAGGCTGCTTTGACGTGTGCCGCTTCATAGTTGGGCTCTTTGCCACCGCGCAAAATGACGTGACAATCTTGATTGCCTTTAGTTTCCACAACGGATACTTGACCATTCTTATGAACAGATAAGAAGTGGTGTGGACGACCCGCTGCTTGAATAGCATCAGTAGCGATCTTGATGTTGCCATCAGTGCCATTCTTAAATCCAATAGGCGCAGACAAACCAGACGCGAGTTCGCGATGCACTTGGCTTTCGGTTGTGCGGGCGCCAATTGCGCCCCAAGAAATGAGGTCAGCAATATATTGTGGGGAGATGACATCTAGGAATTCACTACCTGCTGGCATGCCAAGACGATTAATTTCCATGAGGACTTGACGTGCAAGACGCAGACCTTCTTCAATACGATAGCTCTCATCTAGATACGGGTCGTTGATCAGACCTTTCCAGCCAACAGTAGTGCGAGGCTTTTCAAAATAGACGCGCATCACAATTTCTAATTCGCCAGCGAAGCGATCGCGCTCAGTTAAGAGACGCTGGCAGTATTCGAGTGCCGCACGTGGATCATGAATCGAGCAGGGCCCAATGATGACGAGTAGGCGATCATCTTTCCCGTGAATAATGTCGCGAATCTTTTTACGAGTTTTGCTGATCAATACTTCAGTGGGCGTTCCTGAAATCGGAAAGAAGCGAATGAGATGCTCTGGTGGTGCCAGAACAGTAATTTTGTCGATGCGTTGGTCGTCGGTATCTGACGTCTTATCAACGGCAGAGTACCAGTTAGCAGGATTAGTATTTTGTTGGCTCATAGGGTTATTTTAAGCCGTAATTCAGTAATATCAGGCAGTTCCACCCACGGTAAGGCTGTCGATCCGCAAAGTGGGCTGTCCAACCCCGACCGGGACGCTTTGCCCCTCCTTGCCACAAACCCCAATCCCGCCATCTAATTTAAGGTCGTTACCAATCATCGAGACCTGTTTGAGGGACTCTGGGCCACTGCCAATAATGGTAGCGCCTTTGACGGGGTACTGAATTTTGCCGTTTTCAACCCAATAAGCTTCCGAGGCTGAGAACACAAATTTGCCACTAGTAATGTCTACTTGGCCACCACCAAAATTCACTGCATATAGGCCGCGCTTGATACTAGCCACAATTTCTTGAGGATCATCCTTGCCAGCTAGCATATAAGTATTGGTCATGCGGGGCATTGGTAGCGATGCAAAACTTTCGCGGCGACCATTACCGGTGAGAGGCATTTTCATGAGTCGTGCATTGAGGCTGTCCTGAATGTAGCCTTTTAAAATTCCATCCTCAATCAAAGTAGTGCATTGAGTAGGAGTGCCTTCATCATCAATATTGAGTGATCCTCTGCGACCAGACAGAGTGCCATCATCAACCACAGTGACTCCCTTAGCGGCTACGCGTTGCCCGATACGGCCAGCAAAAGCGGAAGAACCTTTGCGATTGAAGTCACCCTCAAGGCCATGACCTACTGCCTCATGGAGGAGTACGCCGGGCCAGCCTGGACCCATGACAACCGTCATCGGGCCAGCAGGCGCAGGACGCGACTCTAAATTTACTAAAGCGCCATCAACCGCTTCATCGACGTATTGATTAATCAGGGTAGTATCAAAATAATGGTAATCGTGTCGTGCACCACCACCTGAAGATCCAGATTCACGGCGACCATTTTGTTCTGCAATCACATGGACTGAAACGCGTACCAGCGGCCTTACATCTGCAGCTAGTAAACCATCTGCGCGGACTACTAGAACAACGTCAAACTCACCGGCAAGACTGGCCATCACCTGGATGATGCGAGGATCACGGGCTTTTGCGCGGCGCTCAATGCTTTCTAAGAGGGCAATTTTTTCTTTGGGCTGTAGTGAGTCCAAAGGATTCATGTCTGAGTACAGCTTGTTGGATATTGGATTAAATAGTTTGCTAGCAACCGCCTGCTTGCCTCCCTGTGGGCCAATAACGCGGGTCGCTTTAGCGGCCTTGCTCAGTGCTTCTAAATTAATTTCATCCGAGTAGGCAAAGGCAGTTTTATCACCGTAAATAGCGCGTACGCCTACGCCTTGATCAATATTAAAGCTGCCTGATTTCACAATACCTTCTTCAAGACTCCAGCTTTCGCTGCGAGTATGTTGGAAGTAGAGATCAACATCATCTAGGCGATGGGTAAACATGCTGCCAAATGTTTTGTGAAGATCTTGCTCTGAGAGTCCAGTTGGCTCAAGCAGAATCGACTTGGCTAATTTAAGAAGGTCTGCTTGCTTTTTGGCTTTGGTCCAGTTGACTGGAAATAGTGCTTCGGGTGCATTCATGTGATTCGGCAGGTCTTTCTTTAAAGCTTACGGTGTGCGAGTGCAGGTAACTTAGAGCGTACCTCGTTTAATTTATCTTTGCTCAAAACCCCAGAAATAAGCCCCTCACCTTCTGGTAGGGTAGTTAGAACCTCACCCCATGGGTCGATCAGCATGGTATTACCCCAGGTACGCCTTTGGTTTTGGTGCACACCGCCTTGCGCTGAAGCTAGGACGTAGCACTGGTTTTCAATAGCGCGAGCTCGTAACAGTATTTCCCAATGGTCTTTGCCGGTTGTATAAGTAAACGCAGCGGGAATGATGTGGCAATCTACTTGCCCTAGGGCGCGATACAGTTCTGGGAAACGTAAGTCATAGCAGATGCTTAGACCAAAGGTCCATTCAGTACCATTGATAGTGATCTTGATAATGCCGGGCTGTTCGCCAGCCTCAATGGTTTCAGATTCTTGATAGCGCTCTGTGTTTGTCTGAAAGCCAAATAAATGAATCTTGTCATAGCGTCCAGCCCGCTGCCCATCTGGACTAAAAACTAGGGTTGTATTTAATACTTTGTTAGGATCTTTTGCTTCAAGAGGAATAGTTCCCGCAATTAAATAAATACCATTATCTTTAGCGAAGGCTGCAAGCGCTTCTTGAATTGGACCATTACCCAATTTTTCCCGGATATTCACTTTATCCGTGTCTTTGAGTCCCATGATGCAAAAGTACTCAGGAAGAACAACAATCTGCGCACCATCATGAGCGGCAGCTTTAATCAATCTGCGGGCTGTTTCTAGGTTCTCTTGTAAGGATGCGCTAGACACCATTTGAATCCCGGCAATCTTCAGTTCAGTGGAGTTTGATTTGCTCATAAAGACTGCACCTGCGGTTTTGGTGCTGGTGTAGTGTTGGTGCTCGGTTTACTTTGTTCTTTTAATAAGTCTTTACTACGTATCGTGTTTAAAGTTTTAGTGTCAATTGGCTGACCTTTTTGATCTAATGGAATAACCTCTGGCTTATCCCAAGAACCCTGTACTAAATAATCAGATTGTAAATTTCGATTGATTTGACTAGTAATGAGGTACTGTCCAACTAGTACCCCCAATCCAACAATTGGGTTAATAGCAAAAGCCGCTAAGGAGCCAGCAGTGGCATCAATAGTTGGGAAGATCGTGACACGCAGATCTTGTTTTTTTTTCGGGATATTAATTTGCCCTGTCATAGTGACCTTAGCCTGATCTAGGCCCATGGTGAATTGCTTAGTTTGAGCAACGCCACTCGCAATGTCAAAGCTTGCATCGATATTGTTGAAGGGCGTGCCTTTACTCACAATATTGCCAAGACTACCTTGCAGATCTAGAGTAGCAAACCTAAATAGACTTTGAAGACTCAGCACATCCAGAATTTGAGCGCCGCTAGTGTCGACTTCTAGCAAGCGACCTTTTTCAAGATTTAAATTGACCTTGCCACTAAGAGTTTCAAATTTTGGATTAAAGGGTGAGCCATCCCACTCTGCATTCGCTGTGAGTTTACCTTGCCCACCCTCAACGGATTTTTGTGAACCCCACTTAGCAATAATGAGGCCAGCATCTTTAATATCTAAATCGATATTGAGGTTACTATGTTCCTGCTGATTTGTACTTGCCCCAATCCATTGCCCAGTGGTAGTGGAGCTGCCCTGAGGATTATTAAATTGAATAGACTCAATCGTTAGAAGGTTGTTGCTAGTCTTCGTTTTGAGCTTGGTTTTTCCAAGTGAGATAGTTGACCAATTAAAGTCATCAATAGTTAAGTCTAGGCTTGGAATTGCATTAGGTGAGAGCTTACTTTTATTAGCGCTATTGTTTTGGGCCGATTTGTTAGTTTCCTTAGGGGGGCTCTTAGTACCTGTCGCCAGGATAGTCTCATCTGGAACCTTGAGGCGACTTAAATGGCCGCTAATAAGACCGCTGACATCGGTTTGATTAGGTGCCTGATATTGAACTTGGCCAGCAGCGAGAGGTGAGTTGATGCGCATCCGCCAGACGCCATTCTTATTGCTAGTAGATAGATTCATGTCTTGCCAGTTACGCTCAAGCAAAGTGAGTTTCTTAACCTGTGCGGTAATAGAAATATTACTTTCACTCGCATAATCTGCTTTAGAGGAATTATTTTTTTGCTTTTGCTTTCTGAAAAAATCCAGCCAATCATCTAGATTGAGTTCATTACTTGCTAGGTTGAGATTAAGCCCGGGTTGAGACAAGTTTGCTGCTGCGCCTATGCCTAGCGCAAATCGGAACTCGTCATCACTATTTAGGTCTCCTTGAATTGTGTATATATCACCAAGTTTGCCATTCCAGCTAAGGCGATTTGCCCCCGATGGACTATTAGGCGCAGTTTTAAGGGTAATTTGTCCCACCATTGGTGTGCCCATCAGTTTCTTCGCCGGTGCTGGTGCAGTGCTAGCCCAGTCACGCAAACCAAACTTGAGATTCGTTTCGCTACCAGTTTTATTAAAGCTGAGTGTGCCTTCGTATTTTGCAGATCCACTCATTGCCTCAAGTAATGGCGTGGACTCAGTTTTTATTGTATTAACGAGATAGTTCTTGATGAAGCCCGCAGTAATATCGCCTGCAATATTAAAGTTTTGTTTCCCCGGGGTCGATGGAGAGCTGCCGATTTTCAGAGAGCCGCCTAAGAAGTTGGCGGTGACATCTTCAAATTCGGGATTAATTTCGGTAATCCGAATTTTGCCCTTGAGATTTTCGAGTGGAGGTAAATTGGCCCACTGTGCTTTATTGCCGGGTAAAGCTAGCTTGATATCAACATTAATATCGTCATTGATAGATAGGGGAACCTTTAATCCTATGTCAAGATTGACGGGCCCGCTAACTCGTAGATTTTTTTCTAACTTGCTTTGTTTTTTGCCAAACGGTGAAGCGTATAAATACTCCAACATCTGTGGCGCATTACCTTGAGCATTACCATTCACCGATAAAACCAATTGTTGTGCGCTGACATTCGGAATTTCCGCATGAAATTGGTTGAGTGCAACATCTTTGTAATTCGCCTGAGAAATATCAACCGCAAAGCGAGAGTTTTGCATTGTAACTACGCCATTCACTTTGCTAAATGCAGACCAGACCCCTTGGTTATTTGGTAACAATGGAACAGGACTGAAGGTAGCTCCGATGATTGGCAGATTTAAAGTGAACTCTCCATTAGTGCTATTGGGGTAAGGGACGCCATTGGGATCGCCTTTGATATGAAGGCTACCTTTTTGTATGCTGCCCGCAGAGAATGCTTTACTCAGGTATAGCCTTGCATCTTTTCCCATCCCAAGGGGTAGATATCGGTATGCAGTTCTTAAGTCAGCTCTTGCGAAATTCATATCCAGCATCATTTGATCTGGTTTTTTAGGGCCACCAATGACGTAATTGATATCTAGGGTTGTGTCAATTTCTGGATTGCTTAAAGCAAGTTGTTTAGCATCGATGACCCAGTTATCTTTTTTCTTAGACCAGCTCAGCTGCCCATTCGCCCGGTCTAGTTTAATTTTAGGATCGACTAATAAGTCATTGATATTTACTTCTAGATCATTGGAATTAACTGAAAAACTGCCTTGATTCTGATTGCCGGTAATAAATCCAGAGAGGTTTGAAACAGATGGCATACTTTTGTCAATACCAACAAAGCTGAGATCAACTAACTTGGCGCTAACAGAGAAATCAAGTTTGTTTGATTTGAAAAAGCCTCCGGGGATGTTTAATGACGACAGCGAAGATTTACTCTCGGACCAACGAATATCAAGATTTTGCAGCTCACCATCGGCCTGAGACGCTTTAATCCATTGATGTACTTTTTTAGACAGGGGGAGATTTAATGCGAATAGAGCAACGTCTTCAACCAGAATTTTAGGCGAAGAAAATCCGAATTCTTTAATCTCGCCATCTGCCCCCGGCGGTCTCCAGCTAAACGTCATTGGGCTTAAATTTTCTAATGGCGCATTCTTTGAGCTATCTAGGTCTCGCCAAGCAAATGTTTTCGTAGTAACAGAAATAAAACCACTATTATTTTCTTGAGTGAGATTAGTCTCTAATCTACCTAAAGCAATAGCGTCTTCATTTTTTGCCAGCTGAATAGTGAGATTGTCTGCTGCTACATAAGCTTCACCACCATCAGGCTGCCCGTTATCTATTTTTAATTTTCCCTTAGAACTAAGCTTTCCTTCCAGAGTATTTAGGGGAAGGGAAAAATCTTTTGCAATTTGACTGAGATTAAGTTCCGCTACATTCCAAGAAATAGTTCCAATCCAGTCGCGCCAATTTCCAGCTTGACCGCCAAGGTGGTGAACGAAGTCAGCCTTGATTTCTAGAGGTCCATTAGTCCATGGTGTGATTGTTTTGAGTGAGGCCTGATGATTGCGAATGCCGTTCGTCAGCTCTAGATTTTGAATCTCTATAGCGGTGGTGAGTTTTTTATCTAGCTTATCTGTCCAAAATAATTTGACATTGCTAACAGCAATCTTATCTTGAGACAGCAGCCAATTTTCTAGCCCAGGATCATTTGACTTTCCATGAATAGGAATTCCAGCGATGCTGATGATGCCTTTGTTATCACGTTGGGTATAAATTTGGGCGTTTTCAAAGTAGAGCTCATGAAAATAGGGTGCTAAGTGATAGAAGGAATTCCAACTGAGCTCGCCACGAATTGTTGCAATCTGTAAAAAGGGTTGCGAGTTATCAGGGCCATTAAAGCGTAGACCATCGATTTCAAAATCAGGCCTGATACCAGTCCAGGAGACTCTTAAATCATCCATGGTGACATCTGCACCAATACGAGCGCTAATGAGTCTTTCTACTGAGACTTTAGATTTCTCAATTTGGGGCCAAATAATGAAGCGAATACCAAAGTGACCAACTAACAATAATGCCAAAACGAGGCTGTAAAGAATGAGGGCACGTTTGAGCCAGGATCCGCCAGAACCTTGAGGACCTTTAGTAAGCACGCTCTTGAGGCGAGGCGGAATGATATTTTGCAGCATGGCCCCTATTATCCGTCAGCATTCAGTTGATCGCCAAGCTTCTGCCACGGGATTTGGGCTACGGATTAAGATGGGGGAATGGATGATTTTTCTAGGCAAATTGGGTTTCTACAACGGCATTCCACGTATGCACAGCGCTGGCTGAATGCTCGCCCTGAATGGGTTGACTGGCTGAGTACTTGTGGGCAGCAAAAGGTCGATTTTCAGGGCATCCAGGATTTGCTGAAAACCCCTGAAATTACTGAGCAAGAATCGGTGCTGGATGAAGCGCAATTTATGGCCAATTTACGGCTAGCTAGACAGCGCCTGATGATTTGGATCGCGTTTCGGGATCTGAATGGAATGGCGAGTCTTGATGAGGTGACACATGCCTTGAGCCATTTTGCGCAGTTGGCAGTTGCAGACTGTATTGCCTATATTCGTGAAGATTTAAAAAGTCGATTTGGGGTTCCATGGAGCAAACCAAATAATGCTGAGATGCCGCTCATGGTTGTAGGCATGGGTAAATTAGGCGGTCTTGAGCTCAATCTCTCATCTGATATTGATTTGATTTTCTTGTACGAGCATGAGGGCGAGACTGAAGGTGGACCTAAAGCCCTTTCAAACCATGAATGGTTTTCTCGTATGGGTAAGCGCTTGATGAAGCTCTTGTCCGAGCATGATGAAAATGGCTTTGTCTTTCGGGTAGATATGCGTCTGCGTCCCAATGGGGACTCTGGTCCATTGGTCTGTAGCTTAGACATGCTGGAGGAATATCTTTTAGTTCAGGGCAGAGAGTGGGAGCGTTATGCCTGGATTAAAGGTCGTTTGATCTCCCCATTGCCAGGATCAATGGAGCATGATTACTGCGCAAAGGAGTTGGACCAACTCATTCGTCCATTTGTCTATCGACGACATTTGGATTATGGCGTGATTGCCTCAATCAGGGATTTGCATGCCCAGATTCAGCGTGAAGCTGATAAGAAATCTGCTGGGCATCAGGGTCGCTCGCGCGATATTAAATTAGGTCGCGGGGGGATTCGAGAAATTGAATTTCTAGCGCAAATGTTTCAATTGATGCGAGGCGGTACTGACCCTCGCTTTAGGGTGCGCCCCACTTTAGAAGTTCTTAGTCTGATTGGGCAACGAGGAATCTTGCCCATAGAAGAGGTGAATACCTTGAAGGCGGCTTATATCTTTTTAAGACGCCTAGAGCATCGCATCCAAGTTTGGGATGATCAACAAACCCATTACCTGCCAGATGATGAATTGGTCCGCTCGCGTTTGGCAATATCAATGGCAGGAGAGGATCTGAGTCAGGACGGTAAATCCTTTATGGCCGAATTAGATCTTCACCAAAATCATGTTGCTAGCCTTTTTGAAAAAGCTTTCTTACTAGATGACAATTCTCGGCTAAAGCTTGCCCCCCTTGATGTCACTTGGGAGCCAGATGGGAGCTATTTCCCTCAAACTCTTGTGCGCTGGAGTGGATGGGTTGATAGCCCTAAGCAAAGACAGTTGCCCGAGAAGAGTCGACTCATCTTTGATAATTTGATACGTCAAGCTGCGAAGAGTTTGCAGCTCACCGGCGGTAATCAAGCTCATGCCGATCAAACTTTATTACGTTTTTTTGATTTACTTGAAGCCATTGCAAGACGTAGCGCTTATTTATCCATCTTGGCAGAATACCCAAGAGCACTCTTAAATGTGCTGGATTTGCTAAAGGTATCTCAATGGGGCGCACAGTATCTGACGCGGCATCCACATTTACTCGATCACTTACTGCATTCGGGAACTGAGAAGGCTTTAATTGAAGAGCCCGAAGAATATTGGCGAGACGTCAAAACGAATCTGAATATGCGCCTTGATGATGTCATGACCGATGGTGATAGTTCAGAGCAGGCGATGGATATTCTGCGTGTGACCCACCATACCGAGACATTTATTACGCTTTTAGCTGATCTTGGAATTGGTGTTAAAGAGCCTCTCGCGATTGAAAAGGTAAGCGACCATTTATCTGCTTTGGCAGATCTCATTCTACAGACTACTTTTGAGCGAGTATGGCCGGGCGTTGCTCAGAAATTTGGCTTACCCAAAGACTTCCTTGCGCCATTTGCAATAATTTCTTATGGAAAGTTGGGGGGTAAGGAGCTGGGTTATGCCTCTGATCTAGATTTAGTATTTTTATATCAATCAGTGGAGTCTGATTACGCCGCGCAAGAAATTTATGCACTGCTTGCTAAGAGGATGATTAACTGGTTAACAGCGTTTACCTCAACTGGTAGTTTGTTTGAGATTGATACGCGGCTTCGCCCGAATGGGTCAGCTGGATTTTTAGTTACTGATACTGAAGCATTTAAAAAATATCAGTTGCGTGAAGGCGATAACGCCGCTTGGGTCTGGGAGCATCAAGCTTTAACTAGGGCGCGTTTTTCTGCCGGCAATCCGGTTATAGGTTTGGAATTTGACCTTGTGCGCTCGGAGGTATTAAGTCAGCAACGTAACATCAATCAGCTACGCGCTGAAATTTTAGAGATGCGCCGCAAAGTGCATGCTGGCCATCCAAATGTGAGCGGTGAGTTTGATTTAAAGCACGACTCAGGCGGTATGGTGGATATTGAATTTATTGTGCAGTTCTTAGTCCTGGCTTATTCATATCAACATCCACAACTGATTGGTAATCTAGGCAATATTGCTTTGCTTCGCATTACTGGAGAAGCAGGTTTAATGGATCCAAAAATAGCCGATTCCGTTGGTAATGCTTACCGTCTCTTAAGATCTCGTCAACATCGCCTGCGTTTGGATGGGGCAGAAAAAACACGGAGTAATCTTGAGAATGAGCCTGAACTTAGGGCTGCCAGATCTGTTGTTGAAGCACTCTGGCTAGAAATCTTTCAAGCCCCTTCCAATGCTGAGTAAAGCTCTTAAATCCTAGTTTTGCCCTAGTAACTCGCGAGCATGACGACGTGTGGTGTCTGTTATTGTTGTGCCACCCAACATACGCGCCACCTCTTCAACGCGTTCTATTCTGGCTAAGGGCTGTACTTGTGAGATTGTTTTATCACCACTCTGTGATTTACTGACCTTCAGGTGGTGATTTCCTTGCGCGGCAACTTGAGGCAGATGCGTCACGCACAATATTTGATGAGATTGCCCCAATTGGTGCAATAGCTTGCCAACAGTTTCTGCAACGGCCCCACCAATACCTGCATCGACTTCATCAAATATTAAAGTAGGTGTGAATGAGGCTTTGCTAGTGATCACACTAATTGCTAGGCTAATACGGGCAAGTTCGCCACCAGAGGCTACCTTAGCCAATGAGCGTGGTGTGCTGCCAGCATGTCCTGCAACCAAGAATTCGATTTGCTCTAAGCCGTGAGAGCCACCTTCACTGAGTGGCGTCAAAGCTATTTCTAATCGCCCCCCAGCCATGGATAGATCCTGCATGGCATCGGTGACTAATTTTCCTAGTTCAGCCGCAGCTTCCCCACGTTTTTTTGAGAGCTGTTTTGCAAGTTTGAGATAAGCAACTTCTTCTTGTTGCACTTTTTCGCGTAAGGCTTCGATATTCTGAGATGCCGTTAGAGCATCCAAACGTTCGGCAGTATCTAGAAGAAGTGCTGGTAGTGCATCTGCTTCAGTACGATATTTGCGAGCGGCGGTGTGCAGTGCTTGCATGCGCTCTTCAACTTGGGCCAGTCGTGTTGGGTCAAGATCTGCTTTTTGTAAGTATCGATTAAGGCTATGAATAGCTTCATCTAATTGAATTTGTGCGGATTCCAGGGCTTCGCTAATAGTGTTCAGTGCTGGATCATGCTCGGCTAATGCACCAATAGTGCTGCATACCTTGGAGAGGCTCGATTCAATCGAGTTATCTGAATCACTCAAAACTTCAATCGCTTCTTGGCAGCCGCCAATGATTTTGGCCCCATTGGCAAGTCGCGCATGCTCACCTTGAATATTGGCCCATTCATTCTCTTGGGGAGATAGCTCGGTAAGCTCTTCGAGTTGCCACTCTAAGCGCTCACGCTCACGCTCAATATCTTGCCCTGCATTTTCTGCTTGCTCTAAGAGACGACGAGAATCATTCAGCGTTTTGAAGTTCTGTGCCACTTCAGTTGCAAGCGGTAATAAACCAGCATGACGATCTAGTAGCTCGCGTTGGGCGCCACCCTTCAGCAGTAGTTGATGAGCATGTTGCCCATGAATATCAACCAGTTGATCACCTGCCTCACGCAATTGCGTTACGGTAGCAATGCTGCCATTAATGAAGGCGCGACTCCTGCCATTACTTTCTATAGTTCTTTTGAGTAAGAGGCTTTGACCATGATCTTCAAGCGGAAATCCTTGCCCATCTAACCATTGCCCAAAAGATTGAATAAGCTCCGGATCAATTTGAAAGAGAGCAGAGATTTCTGCACGGCTGCTACCTTCCCGAATTTGGCTGCTATCAGCGCGTTCGCCTAAAACTAGACTAAGAGCGTCAAGCAGAATGGATTTTCCAGCGCCAGTTTCACCAGTCAGGACGGTAAACCCAGCAGAAAAATCCAGCTCAAGCTGATCGACAATGACGAAATCGCGAAGTGAGATAGTTTGAAGCATGTATTAGCGTAGCAAAGAACTCGACATCAGAAAGTCGATGGGTATTCATTCCAATGCAATTTCTCACGCAAAGTTTTGTAGTCGCTGTGATTGCTAGGGTGTAAAAGAGCAATGGTTTTATCGGATTGACGCACTTCAATTGTGTCGCCGCTTTGTAAATTGGTTTGTGATTGCATATCAAAATTGACAATGACTTCAAGTCCATTAACTACCTCAATCACCGTCACACTATCTTGCGGCAGAACAATCGGCCGATTAGAAAGGGAATGGGGAGCAATTGGAACAAGCAAAATACCTGGAACGTGGGGATGCAAAATAGGACCACCGGCAGATAAAGCGTAAGCAGTAGAGCCAGTCGGAGTAGAAACAATCAAACCGTCAGAACGTTGGTTGTACATAAAAGAGCCATTGACTCGAACGGCTAGTTCTACCATTCCTGAAATAGCGGAGCGATTCACGACAACATCATTTAGTGCTAATGCGCGATTAATTACTTTGCCATTACGAATGACAACAGCATCAAGCAATGTCCGTGTATCAGATTCATATTCGCCAGCGATGATTTTGGGTAGGATATCTTGCACAGACTGAATGGGAATATCTGTCATGTAGCCAAGACGACCCATATTGATTCCTACGAGTGGGACATTGCTCCCTGCTAATTGACGGGCAATGCCCAACATGGTTCCATCGCCACCCAAGACAACAACCAGATCAATTGATCCACTAAAGTCCTGGGGTTTCTTAGTGGGATAGTCTTTTAAGCCATGATGGGCAGCAGTGGCAGACTCAATAAAAACCTCACAACCCAGTCCCAAGACCAGTTTGGCAAGGTCTTTGAGGTGTTCTTCAATGCCATCAGCCTGAAATTTGCCGACGAGCGCCACCCGGCTAAATGCCTTCTTGGAGGAATTGGGGGATGGGCTTAACATATAACGATTAAACCATAGGCATAAAATCCCCTCCACCATGGACGAACGTTCCCGCGCTTTACTAAAAACCCTCATCGAGCGATATATCGAGGAGGGCCAGCCTATTGGCTCGCGCACGCTATCGAGATTTTCAGGTTTAGACCTCTCTGCAGCCACTATTCGTAATGTGATGGCTGATTTGGAGGATATGGGGCTAGTCACTAGCCCCCATACTTCAGCTGGCCGAATTCCGACCCCTAGAGGCTATCGCTTATTTGTAGATACGATGGTGACGGTTCGTCCCCTAGAAGAAATTGCTACCCGTGAGCTCGAAAGAGGACTCTTGCCAGATTCCCCGCAACGGGTTTTGAGTTCTGCCGCTCAGATTTTGTCGAACTTAAGTCATTTTGCTGGGGTAGTGATGACTCCCAAGCGAGCCCAAGTTTTTAAGCATATTGAGTTTCTACGTTTAGGCGAAGGCAAGATCTTATTGATTATGGTGACTCCAGAAGGGGATGTCCAAAATCGAATTTTGCCAACGACTCAGGATTACACGCCAAGTCAATTAATTGAGGCTGGTAATTACATCAACGCACAGTTTGCTGGAAAAAGTTTTGATCAAGTGCGCTTGCACCTCAAATCTGACCTAGATAATTTAAGAGCAGATATCTCTGGTCTGATGGCTTTGGCATTGCAAAGCGGCGTTGCTGACTACGATATGAGCCAGGGTGACATGGTGCTCTCTGGCGAGCGGCGCTTATTGAATGTGGGTGATTTAAGCTCTAACCTCGACAAGCTACGTAAGATGTTTGACATGTTAGAGCAAAAATCAGTACTCATGCAGCTGCTTGACGTATCGAGTCATGCCGACGGTATTCAAATCTTTATTGGTGGCGAGAGTGACCTATTGCCTTATGAAGATTTAGCAGTAATTAGTGCGCCATATAGCGTAGATGGCCAGATCGTTGGTACTTTGGGTGTCATTGGCCCAACCCGCATGGCTTATGACCGGGTTATTCCAATTGTGGACATCACCTCCAAGTTATTATCAGGGGCGCTGAGCTCCTAACAATCGATTATTAAAGATACATATTTTGAATCAGAACCCACACCTACGAGTCAATAAGACAGCAGTACTGCTGTTGAACTTAGGTACGCCATCTGCGCCAACGCCAAAAGCAGTGAGAGCTTATTTAAAAGAATTTCTCTCAGATCCGCGTGTCGTAGAAATTCCACGCTTTATTTGGTGGTTCATTTTGAATGGCATTATTCTGCCGATTCGTAGCAGTACCTCAGCAAAAAAATATGCATCGATTTGGTTGCCGCAACTGGGCTCACCCCTCATGCACTACTCTCGTTTGCAAGCCAAAGAGCTGGGCGAGAAGTTTGCAGATGAGGGGCATACTGTTTTAGTCGATTTAGCAATGCGCTATGGCAAGCCTTCTGCCAAAGAGGTCTTGGAAAGCTTGAAGGAGCAAGGCATGGAGCGTTTATTGCTATTGCCTTTATATCCTCAGTATTCAGCCACCACTACTGCTTCTAGCTTTGATGACGTCTTTCGGGTTCTGAGTACCTGGAGAAATCAACCCGAGCTGCGTATAGTCAAGCATTACCATGACAATCCCGCTTATATTGCTGCACTTGCAGATCAGGTGCTAAGCGCCTGGGACAAAGATGGTGCTCCAGATTTTGCAAGAGGCGATCGCTTTGTAATGTCTTTTCATGGCCTACCTAAACGCAATTTAATGCAGGGTGATCCTTATCACTGCGAGTGCCTGAAAACAGGTCGCTTGCTTGGAGAGTCTTTAGGGTTGGAGCCAGGACAATATATTGTCACTTTCCAGTCTCGCTTTGGTAAAGCGGAATGGTTAAAGCCCTATACCGCTCCAACTATTGAGAAGTTAGCAAAAGAAGGCTGCTCTCGAGTTGATGTGTTCTGCCCGGGATTTCCGGCGGATTGCCTGGAGACATTGGAAGAAATTGGAATGGAAGCAAAGGAAACATTTCTAGAACATGGTGGTAATGATTACCGTTATATTCCTTGTTTAAATAGCAATCCAAAATGGATTAATGCTCTACGTGACATAGCCTATCAGCACTTACTGGGGTGGACTTTAGGAACGGAATCTAAAGAGGAGCTGACTTTGCGCGCTGAGCGGGCAGAGTTGGCTGACAAATCTAAGACTTGAAATTCAATAAAATGTCCCAATATTGAAAACTACTGGCCTTAGTTAGAGCAGCGTAGGTAGAGCAAAATACAGAAAAAGTGAATGAGCATCCATGACACAAGAAAATCCAAATCCAGAGCAAGAAAATTCAGCAGCGCAGACCTCGGCTGAAGCAGCTCCTGAAGTTGCCGTTGTCAAAACCCCAGAGGAAGAGATTGCAGAGCTCAATCAAAAGATTGGCGAGCTCGAAGATAACTTCTTGCGCGCTAAGGCGGAAGGCGAAAATATTCGTCGCCGCGCCGTTGAAGATATTGCTAAGGCACATAAGTTCGCGATTGAGAGTTTTGCCGAACATTTGGTCCCAGTGACCGATAGCTTGTATGCAGCTTTAAGTACGGACACTGGTGATGCCAAGGCTTTTAAAGAGGGTTTAGAAATTACACTCAAGCAACTCTTATCTGCGTTTGATAAGGGCCGCATGACTGAAATTAATCCTGCAGTGGGGGATAAATTTGATCCGCACCACCACCAGGCGATTGCTTCAGTACCTTCTGAGCAAGAGGCCAACACCGTAGTTTCAGTACTCCAGCGAGGTTATACCGTGGCAGATCGGGTGCTTAGACCGGCTTTAGTCACTGTGAGCGCCCCGAAATAAATTAAAAATAGGGGTCAAAACCCTAAAAAAGTATGAAAAAGGCAGAAATCTGCCTTTTTTGCTATTTCAGCCCTTGAATTCCCCTTTTTAGACCCCATTTAGTGAGTATTGGAATATTAGCGGTAGTGATTACCGAAAACACATTAGAAGTACAACAAAGTAACTTAATTTTTTGGAGCAATTATGGGAAAGATTATCGGAATCGACTTAGGAACCACTAACTCGTGCGTTTCAGTCGTTGAAAACAATGCACCTAAAGTTGTTGAGAACGCAGAAGGCGGTCGCACAACTCCATCTATCATCGCATACGTTGAAGATGGCGAAGTATTGGTTGGCGCACCTGCTAAGCGTCAGTCAGTCACAAATCCTAAAAACACCATTTACGCTGTTAAGCGTTTGATGGGTCGCAAGTTCACTGATCCTGAGGTGCAAAAAGACATCGGTCTAATGCCTTATGCCATTATTCAAGCCGAAAACGGCGATGCTTGGGTACAGGCACGCGATAAGAAAATGGCGCCACAACAAGTGTCTGCTGAAATTTTGCGCAAGATGAAAAAGACTGCTGAGGACTATCTTGGTGAAGAAGTGACTGAAGCTGTTATTACTGTTCCAGCTTACTTTAATGACAGCCAACGTCAAGCAACTAAAGATGCTGGTCGTATTGCCGGTTTAGATGTCAAGCGCATCATCAATGAGCCTACTGCTGCTGCATTGGCATTTGGTTTAGACAAGCAAGACAAGGTAGACCGCAAGATCGCCGTATATGACCTAGGCGGCGGTACCTTTGATGTATCCATTATTGAAATTGCGAACGTGGATGGTGAGAAGCAATTTGAGGTGCTTTCTACCAACGGTGATACTTTCTTGGGCGGTGAGGACTTTGACCAGCGCATCATTGATTGGATCATTGCTGAGTTCAAAAAAGAACAGGGTGTAGATTTAAGTAAAGACGTGTTGGCATTACAGCGCTTAAAAGATGCTGCTGAAAAAGCCAAGATCGAGTTGTCATCTGCACAGCAAACTGAAATCAATTTACCTTATGTGACAGCTGATGCTAGCGGTCCTAAGCATTTAAATTTGAAGCTCACCCGCGCTAAATTAGAGTCCTTGGTAGAGGAGTTGATCACCCGTACGGCTGGCCCTTGCTTAACTGCGATTAAAGATGCTGGTGTGAGCACTGCCGATATTGATGATGTCATTTTGGTTGGTGGTCAAACCCGTATGCCTGCAGTTCAGGACAAAGTAAAAGAAATTTTCGGTAAAGAGCCACGCAAAGACGTTAACCCTGATGAAGCGGTTGCTGTTGGTGCTGCAATTCAGGGATCGGTATTGTCTGGTGATCGTAAAGACGTATTGCTCTTAGACGTGACCCCATTATCTTTAGGCATCGAAACCTTGGGTGGCGTGATGACTAAGATGATTCCGAAGAACACGACGATTCCTACTAAGCATTCGC
The DNA here is from genome assembly GCF_018881635.1 of Polynucleobacter sp. UB-Piko-W3. Classification (GTDB taxonomy): domain Bacteria; phylum Pseudomonadota; class Gammaproteobacteria; order Burkholderiales; family Burkholderiaceae; genus Polynucleobacter. Next base: position 1,374,454 of record NZ_JACVPY010000002.1, on the reverse strand, counting down.
AGGTTTATTCCACTGCGGAAGATAACCAGCCTGCCGTAACCATTAAGTGTTTCCAGGGCGAGCGTGAAATGGCTGCTGCAAATAAGTTGCTCGGTGAATTTAATCTTGAAGGTATTGCACCAGCGCAACGCGGTATGCCGCAAATTGAAGTGACTTTTGATATTGATGCCAACGGAATTTTGCATGTCACTGCAAAAGACAAAACTACTGGCAAAGAGAACAAGATCACCATCAAGGCGAACTCTGGCTTAACTGAAGAAGAAATTCAACGTATGGTGAAAGATGCTGAAGCCAATGCTGCTGAAGATAAGAAAGTGCTTGAGTTAGTAACAGCTCGTAATACAGCTGATGCCTTGGCTCACTCGACTAAGAAGGCCTTAGAAGAGCATGGTGCTAGCTTAGAAGCTGCCGAGAAAGAGGCGATTGAAGCAGCCCTTAAAGAGTTGGATGAAGCCATTAAGGGCAGCGATAAGGCTGCTATTGAGGCGAAGACTGAAGCTTTGGGTAAAGCAAGTCAGAAGCTGGGCGAGAAGGTGATGGCTGCTGAACAAGCAAAAGCTGGCGGCGGTTCTGCGGGTGCAGCCCCTGGCGGAGCCCCTGGTGCAGCGCCAGATGCAGATGTCGTCGATGCTGACTTTAAAGAGGTTAATGACAAGAAGTAACCCAGTCATTTAATGTTAAAAAGACGTATTGATTAACGTAATTTTGAAGTACTTAAATAACAAGTCGGCCTCGAGCCGACTTGTGTCATTCAGGTTGTTGAGAGGAATTGGCTGTGTCTAAAAGTAAACGCGATTTTTATGAAGTACTGGGCGTAGCAAAAGGTGCCAGCGATGAAGAGCTTAAAAAAGCCTATCGCAAAATGGCAATGAAGTATCACCCTGATCGCAACCCTGATAGTAAAACGGCTGAAGCCCAATTTAAAGAAGCCAAAGAGGCCTACGAAACACTCACCGATCCCAATAAGCGCGCTGCCTATGACCAGTATGGTCATGCAGGTGTTGACCCTTCAATGGGTGGCGGCTTTGGCGGCGGCGGATTTGCCGATGCCTTTGGAGATATCTTTGGGGATATTTTTGGGCAAGGTGGTGGACGTCACTCTGGTCCGCAGGTCTATAAGGGTGCCGATCTTCGTTACAACATGGATATCACCCTTGAGCAAGCTGCTGAGGGTTACACAACACAAATTCGTGTGCCAAGTTGGAGCAACTGTAAGCCTTGTCATGGTACTGGTGCTGAGCCTGGCACAAAAGCAGAAAAATGCTCTACCTGTGATGGCCATGGTCAAGTGCGTGTGCAACAAGGTTTCTTCTCCATGCAGCAGACTTGCCCTAAATGCCGCGGCACAGGCGAGTACATTCCGAAGCCTTGCAAAACTTGCCATGGCAGCGGTAAGCATAAAGAACAAAAAACTCTCGAAATTAAAATTCCAGCGGGTATTGATGATGGCATGCGCGTGCGCTCCGTTGGCAATGGCGAGCCTGGTATTAACGGTGGACCTTCAGGCGATCTCTACGTAGAAGTTCGGGTTAAGCCGCATCCAGTATTTGAGCGTGATGGAAGCGACTTACATGTGCAAATGCCGATTTCATTTGCAACGGCAACCATTGGCGGTGAGATTGAGGTTCCAACCTTATCGGGTCGAGTTGAGTTTCCAATTCCAGAGGGCACGCAGACCGGCAAAACATTCCGCTTGCGTAACAAAGGTATTAAAGGATTGCGCTCCACTTTAGTGGGCGATCTTTTTGTACACGTTTTAGTTGAGACGCCAGTGAAATTGACTGATGACCAGAAAAAATTGCTGACACAGTTTGATGAGAGTCTGAAATCAGGTGGCGATAAACACAGCCCACAGCAAAAGGGCTGGTTTGATGGCGTAAAGAGCTTCTTTAGTTAAAAGCTTACTAACCCGCAAAACCATGCTCTAGTCCGGGAAACTTTCCGGACTTAACTTCGCGAACGTAGGCTTTAATAGCAGCTTCGACCGAGCTGTGACCATCCATAAAGTTTTTAACAAACTTGGGTGGTTTGCCTGGGCTGATACCCAACATATCTTGTAAAACTAATACCTGACCAGAGCAATCTGGCCCTGCACCAATTCCGATGGTCGGAATATGGAGTTCTTCGGTAATTTTTTCCCCAAGCGAAGAAGGAGTGGCTTCAAGTACCAGCATTTGCGCCCCAGCTGCTTCGCAAGCAAGCGCTTGTTGAAGCATATGACTTGCGGCATCCTTAGACTTACCTTGCACTTTGTAGCCACCCAAAAGATGAACTGATTGTGGAAGCAAACCTAGGTGCGCGCAAACAGGAACGCTACGCTCGACTAGATATTGAATAATATCTACTTGCCAATCTCCGCCCTCTAGCTTGACCATATCAGCGCCGGCACGCATGAGTTCTGCTGCTGAATCTAGTGCTTGCACTGGATCGCCATAACTTGCAAAGGGAAGATCGGCTATCAAAAATGCATGCGTATTAGCTCGAGCTACACATTCAGTGTGATAAACCATTTGCTCAACGGTAACGGGCGTTGTGCTGGAGTGGCCTTGAATCACATTGCCTAATGAATCACCAATCAGGATAGTCTCAACCCCGCAGCGATTGAGTAATGCTGACATGGTCGAGTCATATGCGGTGAGCATAGTAATTTTCTCTCGCTCAGCATGCATAGCGAGTAGATTGGTAATGGTGATTGGCTTATCGCCTTGTAAGTAACCCATGGCGAGAGTTTAATGAATTAATGCGACGCTGGGCTATAAACGTCTTTTTCCCCACAATTACAGTTCCTGCAGGGTAGTTTTTCAATTTTTTGGTCAGCTACTTTGGGTAAATAGCTCTTGAGCTCACCTAGATTTGGTAAAAAGAAGTCAGGGGCTATTTCCAATAGCGGGAGAAGCACAAAAGAGCGTTCAATCATTCTGGGGTGAGGCAATATCAACTCAGTTTCATTTTGAGTAACACCCTCAAAAGATAAGATATCTAGATCAAGTGTGCGGGGCGCATTTGAGTAGGGGCGCTCTCTGCCAAACTCTTTTTCAATCACTTGGCAGACATGGAGTAGGCCGTAAGGGGTGAGTTCCGTTTCGATTTCAATCACTGCATTGATATAGTCGTCACCACTAGCTTCTAACGGTGCGCTTTGATAAAAGCAGCTTTTGGCCAGAATCTGTAATTCAGAGCGCAACGCTAGACAAACAATCGCATCAGTAATGAGCTGACGTGTGTCGCCGATATTCCCACCAAATCCGATAAAAGCTCGTGCCATACGACTCCAAACTAGAGATGGAACTACTTTACTGAAATTTCTCTAAGTTTGCTTAAGCTGCTTCAGGTTCGGGGGGCGAGTCAGATTTAGGTTTTCTGCGGCGGCGTCGCTTAGTAGGAGAGCCTGCGCTACTGCCTAGTTCTGTCTTAGCAGCAGTCATAAGGGCTTCTTGTCCGGCCGGATCGGCGGCAATGAAATCCGTCCACCATTGACCAATACTGGGGTTTTGCTCACCGGTAGCGCAGCGTAGAAGCATAAAGTCGTACCCAGCCCTAAAGCGAGGAGATTCGATGAGGCGGAAGGGGTAGCGCCCCACCCGTTTTTCAAAGCGCGGTTGCATGGACCAAATCTCACACATATCAGTCTCAAAACGCCGTTGAATCGTCATGCCACTACTTTGTGTCGCGATCGTATCGTCCATGGCGCTATTTAGTGCAGCAATATTGGAGACCCCTTTAGCAATATTGGCTTTCCAGTTTTTAAGCAGATCAGGCCAAAGCAAAGTGGCAAATAAAAATCCAGCAGAAACACTTTTGCCCGATTGAATTCGTTGGTCAGTATTGGCTAATGCGAGCTTCACAAAATCATTTGCATCCCTAGATCCCTCCCCACTATCCAAAATATGATCCAGCAGGGGCAGCAAACCATGATGAAGTCCCGCATCTCTTAAGCCCTGAATTGCAGCCCAGGAATATCCCGACATGAGTAATTTGAGAATTTCATCAAAGAGTCTGGCTGATGGCACATCTTGTAAAAGATCACCGAGTTCTGCAATTGGCGCACGCGTTGCAGTATCTAAGGTAAAGCCAGTTTTAGCGGCAAAGCGAATGGCTCTGAGCATTCGTATTGGGTCTTCGCGATACCGTTTTGCGGGATCACCAATCATGCGCAAAGTTTTCTTTTGCATATCTGCCATACCGCCGTGATAGTCGAGAACTGTCTCGCTAGAGGGGTCGTAATACATTGCGTTGATCGTGAAATCCCTTCTGGCAGCATCTTCACCTTGTGAGCCCCAGACGTTATCGCGCAATATCCGACCACTTTCAGCCACATGATCGCCGGCGTTATCTAGTAAAGCTCTAAAGGTAGAGACTTCAATAATCTCAGGATGACCTTTACCAAAGAAAGTCACGTGCACAATCTGAAAGCGCCGGCCAATCAGGCGCGCCTTACGGAACAGTCTTTGCACTTGATCTGGCGTTGCATTGGTTGCTACATCAAAATCTTTTGGGCCAATTCCTAAGGCCAGATCACGGACTGCGCCACCCACAATGAAAGCCTCAAACCCAGCTTGTTGAAGCGTGTGCGTTACTTTTACGGCATTCTTTGAGAGTAAATGCGGATCAATACGATGAGCTTTTTTGGGAATACGTTTTGGCGCTCCAGTGTGATTCGCTTGCGTATGCTTGACCATAGGATCGCGCCGCAAGATACGTTTGATGAATTTAGTGATCATGTAAACAACTCAAGAATGGGCCAGTTGCGTTTATTGGCCTCATTACGCAGACGTTCATCTGGATTGGTAGCAACGGGATTGCTAACCTCTTCTAATAGGGGTAAATCATTGATCGAATCAGAGTAGAAATAGCTTCGTGGCATTTTGTCGAAAGATAGCTCCTGAGCTACCAGCCATTCATGTAGGTTTTGAATCTTGCCTTCACGAAAATTCGGTATACCTTTTACTTCTCCAGTGAAGTTCCCCAAAGGACTATTGCCAACGGTAGCGGGCTCAGTCGCAATCAGGTGTTCGATACCAAAGCTTGCCACGATTGGATGGGTAACAAAGCTATTGGTAGCGGTGATTACGCAGCATAGATCTCCAGCATCTTGATGTCTTTTTACCAAGTCAATTGCTGATTGACGGAGTTGGCCATTGATCACTTCCTTCATGAAAGCGTCATGCCATTCCTTGAGTTGAGCGCGGGAATGTTCCGAAAGCGGCTTTAAGGAAAAGCGGAGAAATGCATGAATATCGAGCTTGCCTTCTTTATAGTCTTGATAAAAGCGCTCATTTTTTTTGGCGTAATCATCACCATCTACTACGCCGATGCGTGCTAAAAATTGTCCCCACTCATAGTCGCTATCGCAAGGGAGTAGGGTGCTATCTAAGTCGAAAAGGGCTAATTGGGTCACAAATTAAATATCAAGTAAATTATTTTGGCTGTAAAAGCTCGCGCACGAGCGGCAAGGTTACAGCACGTTTTGTTTCTAATGAATAAGCATCCAAAGCATCAATCAAGGCCATTAAATTGGGCATATCGCGATAAAAACGATTTAACAACCAAGGCAATACGTCTGGGGATAAAACCAATCCACGCGCCTTAGCGGCTTGCTCTAAGGCTTGTATTTTCTCACCATCATCCAAAAGTTGTGTTTGAAAGACCAAACCCCATCCTAGGCGGGTCCGTAGGTCTTCGCGCAACTCCAAACTGGCTGGCGCAGCCTTGCCAGCCATGAAGATATGGATATTTTTGCCTGCTTGAACGCCGTTGAGGATGCGAAACAGGGCGCCCACTAAGCGCTCATCTAAAGCATCTACATCATCGACAGCAATGACCGAGGGCATATCACTTTGCGCTAGGGCACCTATTTTTTCTTCAAGACGAACCCAGGAGATAGGCTCTTTAGGATTAAGAAAAAAAGATTCAATACCGACATTTTCAGCGGCATTTGTCATTGCCTCAAGCAAATGGGTGCGTCCAGATCCTTCTGGACCCCACCAATAAATCCAGCGATGATTCAGTGGATTGCTGATTTGATTGATGCTATTCCCTTGCCAGCCTTTGCAAAGAGTTTGCAAGGCAGATAGCAGCGCCAGATCTTTGCTAGGCAAGTAATTATCGAGACTGGCTTTGGGTGTATGACTGAGATCTAAAGCAAACTGTCTTGGAAGTGGGGGCGTATTCATTACTACGAAATTATTTTCGATACCAAGAGCTTTGTGTATACACAGACCAAAGGTACTGAACCAATACTAAACTCACGGCACTAATTGGTAATGCAAGTAGCACTCCGAAAAAGCCAAACAGTTTTCCAAATAGTAGTAAGGCAAATAACACGGCAACTGGGTGAAGACCAATGCGCTCACCTACCAGACGGGGCGTGAGCACGAAGCCTTCTAGGAATTGGCCAAGACCATATAAAGCAAGCACGGCAATCATTTCGTATTGAGGACCGAATTGCAGTAGTGCTGACAAAATGGCGAGAGAAAATCCTAGGGCGATACCAATATAGGGAATCACAATCATAAGTGCAGTGAAGATACCTAAAGCAACTGCTCCTTGAATGCCAATCAGGCTTAAACCAATACTATAGAAAACAGACATGATAGAAATCACAATTACCATTCCGTTTAAATATTGCGAGAGTAAGCCATCTGTATGCATTGCAAGGTGATGAATAGTTTCTTGAGCGCGCAAAGGAAACATTTTTTTGATAATCCCAAAAAAGTGATCCCAGTCGATGAGCAAATAGAACATCACAAAAATAATCAAAACAGAATTAACAAAGCCTGCAATGACTGAGCTGCCTGACATGAGTACAGTTTCAAAAGTACTGGTCATGAGGGCATCGGCGTTATCGCTAATATGCGTTGTAATTTTTTGAGAGGCGGCTTTTTTTAAGGCCCCCCAATCTAGGTCAATATGAAATTCAGCCAATTTGGGCCCGAGCCATGCTTGCGTGTTTTGAATCCACCCAGGCAATTGCGCCTTAATTAAAGGCAGCTCAGTTTTGAGGAGGCCGATAAAGAGGCCCAAAATTGCAATCAGGACACCCAAGCCTAAGACTACTGTCAGTAGGGCTGCTAATGAGCTTGGCAGGCGACGCCTTCCCAGCCATAGAAAAGCAGGCCTTAGGATGTAGGCCAGAATAAAGGCAGTCAGAAAAGGGGTAAAAATTTCAGCCATTACAAGTAATCCTCTAGAATTCAATGATTCTACTGACCAAGTGACATTTTTCACCAATATACCGACTCTGACATGACTTCATCTACCAATTCCCCATCAAAAGGCCTTTCTTATCGCGATGCTGGTGTCGATATTGACGCTGGGGATGACTTGGTCGACCGCATTAAGCCGCTGGCTAAGAAAACCATGCGCGAAGGTGTTTTGGCAGGAATTGGTGGATTCGGCGCTCTTTTTGAGGTACCTAAGCGCTACAAGGAGCCTGTTTTAGTGGCCGGCACGGATGGTGTGGGTACCAAACTTCGCTTAGCTTTTGAATGGAATCGCCATGACACTATTGGTCAAGATTTAGTTGCGATGAGCGTGAACGATATTTTGGTTCAAGGCGCAGAACCCCTCTTTTTCTTAGATTACTTTGCTTGCGGCAAGCTCACTGTCGATACTGCAGCGACTGTTGTTGGCGGCATTGCTAAGGGTTGCGAATTATCTGGCTGCGCTCTAATCGGTGGTGAAACTGCCGAGATGCCTGGTATGTATCCACCAGGTGAGTATGACTTGGCTGGGTTTGCAGTTGGCGCGGTGGAAAAATCCAAAATCATTACTGGCAACACGATTGTCCCTGGCGATGTTGTATTGGCTATTGCCTCGAGTGGTGCCCATTCCAATGGCTACTCTTTAGTACGCAAAATTATTGAGCGCGTAGGCGCAAAACCCAGTGATGATTTAGGCGGTCGACCTCTTGGTGATGTGGTGATGGCTCCAACCGAGATTTATGTAAAGCCCCTCTTAAAACTGATTTCTGAAATTGACGTCAAGGGTATGGCTCATATTACTGGTGGCGGTCTAGTCGACAACGTACCTCGTGTTCTTCCAGAAAATACCCAAGCGGTATTACATCGCGATAGCTGGCAGATGCCAGAACTTTTCCGTTGGTTGCAAATGAAGGGTGGCGTTGCCGATGCAGAAATGGTTCGTGTATTTAATTGCGGCATTGGGATGGTGGTGATTGTTTCCCCAGCTCAAGTAGAAACTGCAATCAAATCATTGAGTACACAAGGCTTAAAAGCGTGGACAGTTGGTGAAGTAGTCGAGCGTCCTAAAGATGCGCCCCAAACCATCGTGATCTAAAACGATCAGCGCTTTATTTCTTTAAAGTACTTTTGCAGTAATCCAATGCTGCCTTGAGTTCTTCTGGTTTGAAGGGGTCAAAGGTTTTTCTGCCTGCGATTGCGCGTAACCAAGTGAGTTGTCGTTTACCCAACTGCCTAGTAGCCGCCAAAGCTTTGTAGCGCATCTGATCAAAGTCAATTTGATTGTCTAAAAACTCCCATGCTTGTCGATAGCCTACTGAACGAATTGCTGGTAAGTCTACATGCAAGTGAGGATTGGTTCGCAAGGTTTTGACTTCATCCATAAATCCAGCAGTCAGCATTTCATCAAAACGTTTTTCTAGATTGGCATGAAGTCTTGCGCGATCACTAGGCTCAAGAGAGACTAAATTGATCCAGGCTGGAATGCTTGAACCCTCTCTGCCGTCCTCGCTAGGTGAGTCAGCCAGTAATGTAGACATGGGCTTACCAGTCATCTCAAATACTTCTAAAGCACGTTGCACCCGTTGTGAATCGTTGGGCTTTAGGCGCGCTGCCGTTTCTGGATCGACTTCTTCAAGTTTGGAGTGCATCGCTGGCCAGCCAATTACCTTACCTTCCTGATCCAGCCTCGCACGAATTTCTGGATTGGCTGGCGGCAATGAGGAGAGCCCATAAGCCCAAGCGCGCCAATACAGCATCGTGCCCCCAACAACGATAGGAATATTTCCTCTGCTGCGAATCTCTTCACAGAGGCGTTTTGCATCTTTCGCAAAGCGTGCAGCCGAGTAGACCTCGGCAGGCTCCAAGATATCAATGAGGTGATGGGTGACAGACGCCCGCTCCGTTTTTGTAGGTTTTGCACTGCCAATATCTAAACCGCGATAAACCAAGGCTGAATCCATGCTGATGAGTTCGATGGTCAAGCCAATGGATTTAGCATGCTCGGCAAGCAGCATGGCGAGATGAGTTTTGCCTGCACCAGTGGGGCCAACAATACAAAGTATCGGCATAGTCCCTGGAACATGCATGTGCTGAATGTAGGGTTCAGTTTGCATGCCTGATTATAAGAGCCTGTTAATATCCGCATCAAGCCAATATTTGGAGTACCAGTCGATGGATGCCCTTTTACAACTCAGTGATTTATTTCTGCATATTGACCGTCATTTAGATGTAGTCATTGCGCAATATGGCCCTTGGGCTTATGGCCTGCTATTTGCAATCGTATTTGCTGAAACAGGTTTAGTGATTGCTCCTTTCTTACCAGGTGACTCCCTCCTATTTATTGCCGGGGCTTATTGCGCTACTGAGCATTTCAATATCTGGACCTTATGCATTGGATTATTTATTGCTGCAGTGGCAGGCAATACCGTCAATTACTTTATTGGTCGCTGGATTGGTAAAAGAGTGTTTAGCAGTCAGTCACGCTGGATTGATCAGCGAGCCTTATTGAAGACTCACGAATTTTATGAAAAGCATGGTGGCAAGACCATTATCTTGGCGCGCTTCTTGCCAATTTTCCGTACCTTTGCGCCCTTTATTGCGGGCGTATCAGAAATGAACTTCTCGCGCTTTCAGTTCTTCAATATCACTGGCGCCGTGCTATGGGTATTCGGCTTGGTGATTGCCGGATATTTTTTTGGCAACATCCCCATTATTCGTCAAAACTTAAATGTGATCGTATTGATCGGCGTTGGTGCTGCAGCGATCCCAGTCGTCCTAGCTGCCCTCTACAAAATTTTTCAACGTAAGCAATAGCGATTGCTATTTTGGGCTAAGTTTTAATGGAACTTAGCCTGACTCTCTAGCGTAGCAATATGTTCACGGATATCGCTCGCATCTTCTGCTTCTGGGGATTCACTGAGATAACGATGCATATCTGCTATTGCAGGGCGTAAATATTCCAGTTGAGCAAAGATCAGCCCACGATCACGAACCTCTTCAATCGAGTTTGGCAGCAAAATCACTAAGCGCTCTTGAATTCCAAGCAGGCGCTCCCAGCGCTCATCTTCCGAGTAAATCATTTTCAGATTTCGCATGAAACGAGACAAGATTTCGCGTGGGTTAGAGGCTCGCAGGAAGATATTCAGAGGTAGGCTCAATTCCCCGCGGTAGCCCTTAGCGTCTAGGTAGGGATCAAGCATCTCTTGGAGCTGATTTTTGGAGAGTGATTCACCAGTAAGTGGGTCCATGATGATTTCACCTTGTTGCAAGGAGATGCGCATCATGAAGTGATTTGGAAATGAAACTCCGCGAATCTTTAGGCCAATTTGCTGACCCAATTCCATCATCAAAATCGCAAGCGAAATCGGAATGCCTCTCCGGTTCTCAAGCACATAGTGCAAATAAGAATTCTCGGGCGCATAAAAATCATTTGGGTTTGGTCCAAAGCCTAATTCGGTATAAAAGAAATTCTTCAGAATTTGCAAACGCTGAATTTGGGGCGTATCTGGAGTAATTCGGGATTTCAACTTATTGCCCATTTGATCAAGTTGATCAAGGACACTTTGAACATCTAAATCTGGATACGCATGTTGTGCAACAGCGATCGCCGCTTCCGTTAGCGGTAAGTGTTCGTCTTCAGCAACTAAAGAAGTGAAATAGTCGAGTTGTTGTGTTGGCATAAGTCCTATTTTGCATGACGCAAGAATTTTTGCCAGCGAATTCCAACTAGACCAAGGGCGCCAAAGTAAACCATGGCAGCGGCGGCCAACCATGCAGCTAGAAGACCAATACGGGTCCAAGGTTCCGCCTGGAGGGCGATCCAATTATGGGCGCCAGCAGCATAAAAAAGGACTGCAGAGAAGGGGATGAGGGCCAAAAATAGCTGCCCAAGGTATTTGGCCCAAGCCGAGCTAGGCAATGCCCCCCGTTGATGAAGGCCAATCCATAGGAGGGCTGCATTCAGACAGGCGCCAGCGCCAACAGAGAGGGCAAGACCTGCATGCCCAAGCCAGGGAACAAAAACCAAGTTAGCCAGTTGGGTTGCTACAAGAACTAGCAAACCAATCTTGACTGGGGTCCGAATATCCTGGCGTGAATAAAAACCCGGCGCCAAAATCTTTACCAAAATCAGCCCAATCAGCCCAACACCATATGCAGCCAGTGCGCGTTGTGTCATCAAAACATCTAGTGCATTAAATTTGCCATAGTGATAGAGCACTGCTGCAAGCGGTTCGCCGAAAACAAAGAGCGCAATTGCACAGGGTGTAGCCAACAAAAATGTCAGCTGCAATCCCCAGATGAGTAATTCACCTGCGTGAATTAAGTCATTCTTGGCATTAGCTTTACTTAAGCTGGGTAGAAGCACGGTGCCTAAAGCGACGCCTAGCAGTGCCGTGGGAAATTCCATTAAGCGATCGGCATAGGAAAGCCACGACACACTTCCAGTTTGTAAGCGGGATGCGATATTGGTGTTGATGATGAGTGAGATTTGTGCAACAGAGACGGCAAAGACTGCTGGCCCCATTAGTTTCAAAACCCGTTTTGCTTCTGGATTTGCCATGGCAGATTTAATGGCGCCAGGCAGCAAACCAATTCGTGGCAAAAGTCCTATGCGAGAAAGCGCCGGAATCTGAAGCGCTAACTGCAAGATACCGCCCAAGAGGACACCAATACTGAGTGCGTAGATTGGTTGATCTAGATGAGGTGCCAAAAATAGTGCACTTCCGATTAAGGCCAGGTTTAATAAAACGGGAGTAAAGGCCGGGATGGCAAAACGCTGGAAAGTATTCAGAATTCCCGCCGACAGTGAAACCAGCGAAATTAGCCCAATATAGGGAAACATGATGCGGGTCATAACAACGCTGGCCTCATAGGCTGGACCACCACTAAATCCGGTAGCAATCACCAGAATGAGCAATGGGGCGCCGATCACGCCGAGCAATACTGTGAGCAGTAAAGCCCAAAATAAGAGCGTGGCGACTGCATTAACGAGGATTTGAGGCTGTTTTTGATCCCCATCCTTGGAGATTTCGCCCAAAATGGGGACAAAAGCCTGCGAAAAGGCCCCTTCAGCGAATAAACGACGCAGTAAATTGGGTATCCTAAAAGCCACATTAAAGGCATCTGTCCACTCTGAGGCCCCGAAACTACGGGCAATCAGGGTCTCCCGAAGAAGCCCCGTAATGCGGGACAGCATAGTGAGGGAGCTCACCTTGGCGGCAGCAGAAAGCAGGTTCATGAGCCGATTTTCACCTATTTATCAGTCGACTGGGCTTTTTTGCCCCTTTAATGTAAAATCTTGGGTTTTGGCGAGCTTGCTTATGAATCTGGCAAGACCGCAGGATTTTTAACTAATCGCATTTTGCAATTTATAGAGGCAAGGTTTAAAGATGGCCAATACAGCACAAGCGCGCAAGCGCGCACGCCAGGCAGTAAAACAGAATGAGCACAACTCCAGTTTGCGTTCAAAGCTCCGCACTTCCATTAAGGCAGTTCGTAAAGCGATCGAAACTGGTGATAAAGCGGCGGCTGCGAAAGTATTTGCAGCAACTCAAGTAACAATCGACAAGATTGCTGACAAAAAGATTGCTCACAAAAATACTGCATCACGTCAGAAGTCACGTTTGTCTGCAGCCATTAAGGCAATGGCTGCGTAATACAGAATCAGTTTTAGGCTGGTCGAAATCATTTCGACCTAAGCCCGCTCCTTATCAGAGCGGGTTTTTGTTTTTAGGACTGGGTTTGTGGTTTGGGCTCAAACTCACAGGCCTCTTCGATCGGTAGATTGTTGTCTTTGGCAAAGTTTGTTACAAAGTCCAGCGCTCTTGGATCAAGATCACCCAGTCTAGTATCAATAACAACGCATTTCACAGTTGCAATCACGACTGGTGTGACATAGGGTGAATAGGTGAAACGAGGGTCTCCAGAGTCTCCTGGAGGGCGAAAGCTAGCCATCACTCCGCACAGGCGCTCCGCCCAATCACTGGGTCGAAATGGTTTGCCAGCAGTGGTAATGCCTTGAATGAAAAGTTTTTTGTGGTTCAAGTTCGCGTAAGGAAGGTGGTAGGAATCGGCATGGTTAAGTCCTCTAGCTTAACAGGGGGTGTTAGCCGTAAGATGACCTTAAGTTCTATTTTCGTGCAGTCGAATGTTTGAAGAAAAAAATGCAAGCCAAAACTTTAGTAGAAAGCTCAACTATGACATCTCTGGCAAAGCCTCAAGTGCCCGGTCAGGTCAAGCACTATCTGCAGTTTGCTGACCTTACTCGTGAAGAATATGACTACTTGCTGAAAAGATCAGCATGGCTTAAGTCCAAGTTTAAAAGTTATGAGACTTGGCATCCGCTTCACGACCGTACCTTAGCAATGATTTTCGAGAAACATTCCACGCGTACTCGTCTTTCCTTCGAGGCGGGCATCCATCAGCTTGGTGGCCATGCCGTATACCTGAACACCCGTGACACCCAGTTGGGTCGTGGTGAGCCCGTAGAGGATGCTGCGCAGGTGATTTCAAGAATGACTGACATCATCATGATTCGCACGTTTGGCCAAGACATCATTGAGCGCTTTGCTGCTAATTCCAGAGTGCCAGTCATTAATGGCCTTACCAATGAATATCATCCTTGCCAAGTATTGGCCGATATCTTTACTTTTGTAGAAGCTCGCGGTCCAATCCAAGGCAAGACGGTGGCGTGGGTTGGTGATGCTAACAATATGGCTTACACCTGGATACAGGCAGCTGAATGTTTAGATTTTCAGTTCCGCTTTTCCGCACCAGTGGGCTATCAGTTGGACCCCTCTCGTTTAACAAAAGCAGCCGCAAAACACTTAACTATTTGCGCTGATCCTAAGGATGCTTGTAAAGGTGCCGATTTGTTAACCACTGATGTTTGGACCAGCATGGGTTACGAGGCTGAAAATACCTCACGGATGAATGCTTTCCAGGACTGGATGATTGACGAAGAGTTAATGGCGGTAGCAAAGCCTGATGCATTGTTTATGCATTGTTTGCCAGCCCACCGTGGTGAAGAAGTCTCTGCTGGCGTGATTGATGGTCCACAAAGTATTGTTTGGGAAGAAGCGGAAAATCGCTTGCATGTTCAAAAGGCATTAATGGAGTATTTACTCTGCGGTCGTTTGAGCTGATAGGAAAATATTCAGTAATTTGCCTTAGTTGTTTATTAATTAATTTTTGATTGAATAAAAAATCATGTCTGATATTAAAAAAGCCGTACTAGCCTATTCTGGTGGTCTTGACACTAGCGTCATCTTGAAGTGGCTTCAAGATACTTACGGTTGTGAGATCGTCACATTTACTGCTGACTTAGGTCAAGGTGAAGAACTCGAGCCAGCGCGTGCTAAAGCTTTGCAATTTGGCATCAAGCCAGAGAATATTTTTATCGATGACTTACGTGAAGAGTTTGTGCGTGACTTTGTATTTCCAATGTTTCGGGCTAATACGATTTACGAGGGCGAATATCTCTTGGGCACATCGATTGCTCGTCCATTAATTGCTAAGCGTCAAATTGAGATTGCACGCTTGACTGGTGCAGATGCTGTATCGCATGGTGCTACTGGTAAGGGAAATGATCAAGTCCGCTTTGAGTTGGGTTACTACGCTCTGGAGCCTGGCATTAAAGTCATCGCTCCTTGGCGTGAATGGGATTTACTCTCGCGCGAGAAGTTAATGGCGTACGCAGAAAAGCATGGCATCCCAGTCGAGATGAAGCATAAGCAAGGGGGCTCACCCTATTCCATGGATGCCAATCTCTTGCATATCAGTTACGAAGGTCGTCATTTAGAGAATCCAAACGCAGAGGCAGAAGAGTCTATGTGGCGTTGGACAGTTTCTCCTGAAAAGGCTCCCGATGCTCCTGAAGTGATTGAGATTGAATTTAAAGCGGGTGACCCAGTTGCGATTAATGGCAAAGCCTATAAACCACATGAGTTATTAGCAGAGTTAAATCGTATTGGCGGCATGCACGGCATCGGTCGCCTTGATTTAGTTGAAAACCGTTTTGTTGGTATGAAGAGCCGCGGCTGCTACGAAACCCCAGGGGGTACGATTCTCCTCAAGGCGCACCGCGGTATTGAGAGTATCACCTTGGATCGTGAAGTAGCTCACCTGAAGGATGACCTCATGCCACGCTACGCTAGCTTGATTTACAACGGCTTATGGTGGGCGCCAGAACGTATGGCTTTGCAAACCTTGATTGACCATACTCAGCAGATGGTGAATGGCGTTGTACGCTTAAAACTCTATAAGGGTTCTGTATCGGTTATTTCACGTGATTCAGCAAATACTTTATTTGATCAGAATATTGCAACCTTTGATGATGACGGCGGTGCGTATAACCAAGCTGATGCGGGTGGTTTTATCAAACTCAACGCCTTACGTATGCGCATTGCTGAAATAGCGAAACGTAAACGTGCAAAGAAATAATTAGTTATAACTAAATTAGAAAGAGTTCAGATGCAATTTGATCAAGTATCAGTAGGTAAAAAAGCCAATATATTTTTTGATGGTAAGTGCGTTTCTCACACTGTGACTCTGCCCAACGGTGTGCGTAAGTCCGTTGGCGTTGTGTTGCCAAGCACATTACGTTTTGACTTGAGTACTAGAGAAGTAATGGAAGTAGTCGATGGCACTGCTTTCGTGAGTATCAATGGCGCTCCAGAGCAAGAGTTCAAGGCTGGTCAAAGCTGGGAAGTAGAGAAGGGTGGCTACTTTATTATTCGCGCCGAGCAAGCAGTGCACTATGTTTGCCACTTTGAATAAGTAGTCTTGCTTCACCAAAGTAAAACGCAGACTAAGGTCTGCGTTTTTTATATCCCAATAGAGAATGCTTTGACTATCTCTTCGGTAAGCCGCTAATCACTGACCCCGGACCAATCACTCTCTCGGAGAACCATTGCTTATTCATCTCTAGGGCATAACGCACTGCGGCTTTAGGACAGTGGTTATTGGTTGTACCAGCTTGCATCTCTTCGATATTCACAATCTTGCCATTGTCTGCAATGAAAGCAATCGAGAGAGGAATCTTAGTGCTAAACATCCAAAAGCAGTGCCCCGCTTTTTCTTCAAATATAAAGAGCATTCCAGAATTCATTGGCATGCTGGTGCGATTCATTAAACCGGTCTGTCTTCTCTCTGGAGTGTCTGCTATTTCTGCTTGAATGCGATAGATACCGGTTTTCAACTCAACCGTTGGTAAGCCGGCATTTAGTTGTGCGAAGGCTAGACTTGAACTGATCAAGAGGGCGAAAGATAAGAGATGGCGAAAAGTATTGATTGATATGCGCATGTTGTGCATTTTAGGGGAGTAAATTACAGGCGAAAAAAAACCCAGGAACAAGTCCTGGGTTTCTCATAATGATCTAAGGACTATTAAGCCGCTTGGATATTGGTAGCTTGCTTGCCTTTAGGGCCTTGGGTAATATCAAACGTTACCTTTTGGTTTTCCTTAAGGGTTTTGAACCCAGGCATAGTAATTGCGCTGAAATGCGCGAACAACTCTTCTTCACCATCATCAGGTTTGATAAAGCCAAAACCTTTTGCATCATTGAACCACTTAACAATTCCGGTCGCCATGCGAACTCCATTACATAAACTTAAAACAACCGTGATGAGGGTAAATACTTTTTAATCAGTCTCGCTCCACAACACGCCTAAATAGAACTTCTCTTGAAGCCTACCCCCTGATTGTTTGCCCTTTTTGTAGGGGTGTCAAGGAGTTATATCTACTTACCCCCTAGTAAATACCCTTTATTTATCGAAAACTGCCCCAATATGGGTTAAACAGGGGTTTTTACAGGTTTTTTAGCAACAAGACCCTAGTAAATTAAAGTTTGAATATCTGTGTTTAGAATGTTTCTTATGAGCCGCACACCAAAAAATCCCACTACTGGCGTACCAGTCAATCCCTACATTGAGGACACCATCCTTCTCGAAAAGCAGGCCGAGAAAGTTAAGGCGCCTTCGATGTATAAAGTTTTACTATTGAATGACGATTACACGCCAATGGAATTTGTGGTGATGGTGATTCAGGAGTATTTTAGTAAAGATCATGAAACAGCTACACGCATCATGTTGCAAGTTCATTTAGTTGGCAAAGGTATTTGCGGGGTCTTTACTCGCGATGTCGCTGCCACCAAAGTGCATCAAGTTGTTGAACTATCCCGTGAAGCGGGCCACCCACTACAGTGCACTATGGAGGAAGTATGATTGCCCAGGAACTAGAAGTCAGTTTACATATGGCGTTTGTTGACGCGCGGGCATCACGACACGAGTTCATTACGGTCGAACATTTATTGGCTGCATTATTAGACAATGCGACCGCAGTTGAGGTGCTCAAAGCTTGTGCGGTCAATATCGCCGAGTTACGCTCTCAGCTTAAGAACTTCATTAATGACAACACTCCAGTAGTGCCTGGCAATGATGAGGTTGATACACAGCCTACGCTTGGATTTCAGCGGGTGATTCAACGTGCCATCATGCACGTGCAATCCACTTCAAACGGTAAGAAAGAAGTTACTGGCGCCAATGTTTTGGTTGCTATCTTTGGTGAAAAAGATTCGCATGCAGTGTACTTCCTGCAGCAGCAAGGAGTGACTCGCTTGGATGTGGTGAACTTTATTAGTCATGGTGTTCGCAAAGATCAGGCTGAACATGTAAAGCCTGCTGATGCAACCCAAGAAACAGAAGAATCCGCTTCATCTGGAAAAGAGAGCCCCTTAGATCAGTACACCCAAAACCTGAATGCTTTGGCTCGCCAAGGCAAGATTGACCCCCTGATTGGTCGTGAGAGCGAAGTAGAGCGGGTGATTCAGGTACTTTGCCGTCGCCGTAAGAACAACCCACTATTAGTTGGTGAGGCTGGAGTTGGTAAAACTGCGATTGCAGAGGGATTGGCTTGGCGGATTGTGAAGGGTGATGTTCCTGACATCCTGGCTAATGCAACGGTTTATTCCTTGGATATGGGTGCCTTGCTTGCTGGCACTAAATATCGTGGTGATTTTGAGCAGCGCTTAAAGAGTGTTCTGAAGTCTTTAAAAGATCATGCCCATGGTGTTTTGTTCATTGATGAGATTCATACCTTGATTGGTGCGGGCGCTGCATCTGGTGGAACATTAGATGCAAGTAATTTATTGAAGCCCGCTTTATCAAATGGCCAACTTAAGTGTATTGGCGCAACTACCTTTACAGAGTACCGCGGAATTTTTGAAAAAGATGCAGCCCTATCTCGCCGCTTCCAAAAGGTTGATGTGGTTGAGCCAACTGTTGATCAGACGGTGCAAATTTTGCGCGGTCTCAAATCTCGTTTTGAAGAGCACCATAGTGTGAAGTATGCAGCTGGCGCATTGGTCGCTGCTGCCGAGCTCTCTGCCCGCTATATTAATGATCGTCATTTGCCAGATAAGGCAATCGATGTGATTGATGAGGCTGGCGCTGCGCAACGTATTTTGCCTAAGTCTAAACAGAAAAAAACTATTGGTCGTCCAGAGATTGAGGAGATTGTTGCCAAGATTGCCCGTATACCGCCGCAGTCGGTGACCGTAGATGATCGTAGTAAGTTGCAAACATTAGATCGCGATATTAAGAGCGTGGTCTTTGGTCAAGACCCTGCAATTGAGGCCTTGGCTAGCGCCATTAAGATGACGCGCGCGGGTCTTGGCAAGATCGACAGACCAATCGGCTCATTCCTATTCTCTGGCCCAACGGGTGTTGGTAAGACGGAAGTAGCAAAACAGCTTGCCTACATTTTAGGTATTGAGTTGCTGCGTTTTGATATGTCCGAGTATATGGAGCGTCATGCAGTCAGCCGCTTGATCGGAGCGCCTCCAGGCTATGTAGGATTTGATCAGGGTGGTTTACTCACCGAGGCTGTCAACAAGAAACCGCATTGTGTACTCTTGCTTGATGAGATTGAAAAAGCCCATCCGGATATTTTCAATATTCTTTTGCAGGTAATGGATCATGGAACCTTAACGGATAACAATGGTCGTAAGACCGACTTCCGTAATGTCATCATCATCATGACTACTAACGCTGGTGCAGAAGCAATGCAGAAGTCCATTATGGGCTTTACGAATGTCCGTGAGTCCGGTGATGAGATGGCGGATATCAAGAAGTTCTTTACACCGGAGTTCCGTAATCGCTTAGATGCTATTGTTTCCTTTAAAGCGCTTGATGAAACTATCATCATGCGAGTGGTTGATAAGTTCTTAATGCAACTAGAGGAGCAATTGCATGAGAAGAAAGTCGACGCCACCTTCAGCGCTGCATTGCGCGCTCATTTGGCGAAGCATGGCTTTGATCCATTAATGGGTGCTCGCCCAATGCAACGCATTATTCAAGATACAGTTCGCAAAGCACTTGCTGATGAATTGCTCTTTGGTAAATTGGCCCAAGGCGGACATGTGGATGTGGATGTGGATGTGGATGGTAAGGTGCAATTGAATTTTGATGCCCCCGTATTGCCAGGTAAGACCGCTAAAAAAGATGTAGCTCCCGCAGAAGAAATTTAACCAATAGCAACGTTAAAGGAAAATATGTCACACCACGATAAATTGCTGGATGCTTTTGAGACTTATAAGGCCGAGCATGAAAAGTTCGAAGGTAAGGGCGTTAAAGCATCTGCCACTCGTGCTCGCAAAGCTTTGCAAGAAATTGCAGGCTCTTGTAAAGAGCGACGTAAGGAAATTTCTGCGGAGAAAGAATCTCGCGAGGGCAAAGGTGGGGGCATGTCACAGGATGCTGCCCGTCATGCACATATTCGGAAATAAACCTCAGCTAACATTGAGGTAAAAAAAGCCACCTTAGGGTGGCTTTTATATTGGGACTTGGCTTAAGCTCGTCCCGTACTTCCAAAGCCTCCAGCACCACGACTGCTCTCAGTAAACTCCTCAACCACTTTGAGCTGTACTTGCTGGACTGGCATGACTACTAATTGAGCTAAGCGCTCCATAGGTTCCAGCTTGAACGGAGTTGAACTGCGATTCCAGGTGCTCACCATCAGTTGACCTTGGTAATCGGAGTCAATTAAGCCAACTAAATTTCCTAAGACTATTCCATGCTTATGGCCAAGACCTGAGCGTGGAAGAATGAATGCAGCATAACGCGGATCTTCAACAAAGATAGCCAAACCTGTTGGTACTAAGACAGTTTGGCCCGGTGCTATCTCAATGGTTTCATCAATGCAAGCGCGTAAATCTAGTCCAGCACTACCTGGTGTTCCATAGACTGGCAATTGGTCGCGCATACGTTCATCGAGAATTTTGACTTGGAGTGATTGCATAGAATTTCCTAAAGCGGGTAGCGAGGGTGTTTAAATTTTCTTAGCGACAAGCGCAATCAGTTGACGAGCAAGTTGAAGCTTTTCCGCCTTAGCAATTTTCTTGGTACCAGCTTCATCAATGACAAGCAATTGATTGAGGTCACTACCAAATGTTTCTGGGCCGATATTGCCGACGACCATTGGAATGCCCTTGCGCTGCCGTTTTTCTTGGGCATGTTTTTCCAAATTGCTAGATTCTGCTGCAAAACCTACGCAGTATGGGTAAGGTTTACCAGCTTTCATTTTGACGGTTTTAGCGACATCTAAAAGAATGTCAGGGTTAGCAATGAATTCAATACTTGGAGCTGATTTGCCTTGGCGCTTGATCTTTTCTTGAGCAGGCTTTGCAATACCCCAATCGGCTACCGCAGCAACTGCAAAGAAGATATCGCAATCAGAGGCATTTAATGTGGCCACATGCATTTCTTTTGCGCTTCTCACATTGCTGCGAGTAATGTTCCCGGTAGCCTCTAATGGGGTTGTTAAGTCACAGGGGCCTGCAACGAGATGTACTTGGGCGCCTGCCTCAACAGCTGCACGCGCGATCGCAAAGCCCATCTTGCCTGAGCTGTGATTCGTAATGCCGCGCACTGGATCAATTGCTTCAAAAGTAGGGCCAGCAGTAATTAATACTTTTTTACCGATCAAAGTTTTCTTCTGAAAGAAAGCTATGACTTGCTCGGTGATTTCAAAAGGCTCTAGCATTCTGCCCATGCCAACTTCACCACAGGCTTGAAAGCCACTGGCTGGACCAAGAAGGGTAACTCTATCTTTATTGAGGCGCTCAACACTTCTTTGGGTTGCGGCGTGTTCCCACATTTGCTTATTCATTGCTGGTGCAAGTAAGAGGGGGCAATCTCGAGCAAGACAAAGTGTGCTGAGTAAGTCATCAGCTAAACCTAAGGAGAGTTTGGCCATTAAGTCAGCGCTAGCAGGTGCAATGACAATAGCATCAGCAGAACGGGAGAGTTCTATGTGAGCCATATTATTGCTAACACTACTATCCCACTGACTGGTAAAGACGGGGTTGCCTGTGAGGGCCTGCATTGTGACGGGTGTTACGAATTGAGTTGCAGCTTGCGTCATCACTACCTGAACGGTAGCGCCTTCTTGTATCAATTGGCGTGCAAGTTCAGGAGTCTTATAGGCGGCAATGCCACCAGAGATCCCGAGAACGATTTTCTTATTTAAAAGTGATTGCATGGTGTCAGCTTAATGGGATTGGGCAGATTTGCCAAATGACTTACTTAATTCACCCCAAATAATCAGCGCGGCGCCAATACAAATAGCGCTATCTGCAATATTGAATGCTGGCCAATGCCAGTTGGCGTAATGAAGGTCGATAAAATCAACGACAGCACCGTACATGATTCGATCTAATACATTCCCCAGTGCGCCCCCTAGAATCAAACTCAGAGCGACACAAAGTATTTTATCGTTTTGGCTTTTACGCAGGAGCCAAACAATATAGACGCAGGCTACCAAACCCACGATCGTAAAGAACCAACGCTGCCATCCTGAGCCTTGGGCCAAAAAAGAAAATGCCGCCCCAGGGTTAAGGAGTAGTAGCCAATTCATAAAAGGAAGCACGGGCTCTGGAACGCCTAACTGCAAATTGCTTAAGGCCGACCACTTGCTCAGTTGATCTAAGAGCAGAATGATCGTTGCAATTGCTAGAGAGCGTAGAAATGAAATACTCATCGAATTGATCTATTAAGCAAATAAGCGATGATCACCATCACCAAAAAGATTGCTAATGCAGCGACTACACAGTTCAGGGTGATCGATATTGCTGCCAACATTCTGGGTGTGATGCCAGCAACGACCACACTTCTTGTACTGGCTACCGCGGACTAAGACCTCTAAGCCATCATTACTGAGTTCAATCTTGGCGCTGGAGGTAATGGTGACAAAGCGCAAATCATCTTCTAGTGAATGCAGGATGGCAAAGTCAACATCGCCGAGCTTAATTGTCAGCTCTGCCTGCAGAGATGAGCCGACATTGCCGGCTTCGCGTTCAATCTCAATCGCCTTGGTGACTTCAGAGCGAATTTCGCGAATACGATTCCACTTGGCAAGTAATTCATCTGCTTTGGTAATTTCTGGGAAGGTGCCAAACTCTTCCATGAAGATTGACTCAGAAGGCTTTTTCCCTGAGCCATGTGGAAAGTCCTGCCATGCCTCTTCTGCAGTAAACGAAAGGAAGGGTGCGAGCCACTTTAGAAGATTTTGGGTGATATGGAATAAAGCATTTTGTGCAGCACGACGATCGGGTGAATCAGGTGCGCTGGTATAGAGACGATCTTTCAGAATATCTAAATAGAACCCACCTAAATCTTCTGAGCAGAATGACAGCATACGCGCTACAGCTGGATGAAATTCATAAGCTTTGTAATGTGCCTGAACATCAGTTTGGATTTGATTCGCTAATGCTACAGCATAGCGATCGATTTCTAGCCATTGATCAGCGGGCATAATATGCTTGCTTGGATCAAAATCAGAAAGATTGGCTAGCAAGAAGCGCAAGGTATTGCGAATGCGGCGATAACTCTCGGTAACGCGTTTCAGAATCTCATCAGAAATCGTCATTTCACCTGAGTAGTCTGTAGAGGCCACCCAAAGACGAATAATTTCAGCACCAAGTTTGTCAGCCACTTGCTGTGGAGCAATCACGTTACCCACAGACTTGCTCATCTTGCGTCCTTGGCCATCTACTGTGAAGCCGTGCGTTAGCAAGGCTTTGTAGGGCGGTTTGCCATCGAGCATTGCACCAGTGAGTAAGGAAGAATGGAACCAACCACGGTGTTGATCTGAGCCCTCTAAATACAAGTCAGCCAAACGTCCATTGGGCGTTTGAGCATCAGCAGTAAGTAATTCATTGCGATGTGAACCACGAATTACATGCCAATGGGTTGTCCCTGAATCAAACCAAACATCTAGGGTGTCACGATTCTTTTCATATTGCGCAGCTTCATCACCAAGCAGTTCGGCAACTTCTAATTTTTGCCAAGCTTCAATACCGTCTTTTTCTACGCGCTTCGCTACTTCTTCAAGTAGCTCAACAGTGCGCGGATGGGGCTCACCACTTTCTTTATGAACAAAGAAAGCCATTGGTACGCCCCATTGGCGCTGACGTGACAAGGTCCAGTCAGGGCGATTAGCAATCATGCTGTGTAGGCGTTGTTTGCCCCACGCAGGGAAGAAGTCGGTATTCTCAATGCCAGCTAACGCTGTTTCACGCAAGCTTGCTTTGCCATCTGAAGGCTTTTTATCCATACTCGCAAACCACTGCGAAGTAGCGCGATAGATAATCGGCGACTTATGGCGCCAGCAGTGCATGTAGGAGTGTGTGTAGGTTTTATCGCGGAGCAGGCTACCAGCTTCGCGCATAGCTTCCACAATCTTGGGGTTTGCTTTCCAGATGTACTCATTGGCAAAGAGTGGCAGCCATGAGGCATACACACCATTGCCCATGACTGGATTCAGAATATCGTTGTCGGCTAGTTTGTTTGCTTTGCAGGACTTAAAATCTTCTTCTCCATAAGCGGGTGCAGAGTGAACAATGCCGGTGCCGGTATCAAGAGTGACGTATTCAGCCGGGTAGATTGGCGAGAGACGTTTGTAGCCCTCATGCAATGGCGCAAGCGGATGCCAGAAGGAAATGTTTGCCAGTTGAGCACCAGTACAAGTTGCAATTACTTTACCTTCGAGGCCGTAGTCTTGTAGGCAGTTTTCAACACGATCTTTTGCCAGAATTAATAACTTGTCACCCACATCAACCAAGGCATAAGTCAGCTCAGGATGAACATTCATGGCCTGGTTCGCAGGAATAGTCCATGGTGTAGTGGTCCAAATCACAATCTGACCAGGCTTGTTAGGAAGCTCTGAGAGCCCAAAAGCTTTGGCAAGTTGTGGGCGCTGGGCTTCATCAAATGCAAAGCCGACATCTACCGTTGGATCAGTCTTGTCTTGGTATTCGACCTCGGCTTCCGCTAGAGCAGAACCGCAATCAAAACACCAGTTCACAGGCTTTAGGCCGCGAAAGACATAGCCCTTTTCCCAAATCTTACCTAGAGCACGAATTTCATCAGCCTCATTACGGTAGCTCATAGTGAGGTAAGGATTGTTCCAGTCTCCAAGTACACCTAAGCGCTCGAAGTCTTTTTTCTGCTTATCTACTTGTACTTGTGCATAGGCACGTGCCTTAGATTGCACTTCAGCTGTCGGTAAGTTTTTACCAAACTGCTTTTCAATCTGAATCTCAATTGGCATGCCGTGGCAATCCCAACCCGGCACATAGGCAGAGTCAAAACCAATTAACCAGCGGGATTTGACGATGATGTCTTTCAGAATCTTGTTTACTGCATGCCCAATATGAATATCGCCATTCGCATATGGAGGGCCGTCATGCAAAATGAATTTCGTTTGGTTGGCGTGAGCCGCACGAATTTTTTCGTAAAGCTTATTTTTCTGCCACTGAGTAACCCATTGTGGTTCGCGCTTGGCTAGGTCTCCCCGCATTGGAAACGAGGTATCGAGAAGATTGACAGGATAAGAGTTTTCTTTTTCAGACATAAGTTTTTTTCTGGAAATAATTTCTGGCGTGCTTTGCATCAGCTGCAATTGCTTTTGTGAGGGTGTCGAGGTCGTCATACTTGGCCTCATCACGAATTTTTTCTAAGAGTTCCACAGTAATAATTTTTCCGTAGACATCTTGCTGGTAATCAAAAATATGCGTCTCAAGCAATACGCGTCCTTCATCTTCGACTGTCGGCCTGACGCCTAGGCTAGCTACGGCTGGCAGGGGTTTATCGCTAAGACCTAATACTTGCGCAGTGAAGATGCCAGTAGTTGCTGGTTTACGGTGATGTAAGTGATTGGCAACTGCTAAGTTCAAAGTAGGGAAGCCAAGTTTGCGACCTAATTGCTGACCATGAATGACATGACCAGAAATTCCATAAGGACGACCTAATAATTTTTCAGCTTGGTTCATATCACCATTAGCAAGTGCCGCACGCAAAGCGGAACTGGAAATACGCTCACCATCTTCTGAGATAGTTTGAATGCTAGAAACTTCAAAGCCATATTTTTCGCCGGCAGCTTTGAGGCTCGTAAAATTCCCAGCGCGCTTTGCCCCATAGCAAAAATCATCGCCAATCAAAATCCATTTTGCATTTAAGCGCTTGACAATGATTTCAGAGACGAACTCATCTGGCGTAAGTCGTGCAAAGGCGGCATTGAAATGCTCCACTACAACCCGATCAATTCCAAGCTCTGCTAAAGCCGCTAGTTTGTCGCGCAGATTCAGAATACGAGGAGGGGCTTGTTCTGGTGAGAAGAATTCTTTAGGGTGTGGCTCAAAGGTCATGACGCAACTCACCAGGCCTTGTTCCTTGGCGCCATCCACGAGCTGTTTTAGTAGGGCGCAATGACCCCTGTGCACGCCATCGAAATTACCGATGCTGAGGGCACAAGCAGGTCCTGCAGAAAACTGGGTCGGGCCACGGAATACGTTCACAAAATCGCTTTCAGGGTAGCCATCAATTATATTGTGGGCATGCTTTCTATCGTTACCTTAATCTCAGGCCGCGGATCCAATTTTGAGGCTATCGTCAAAACTGCTCAAAAAGAGCGGTGGCCAGTCAAATTTGCTGGGGTGATAGCCAATCACTCCGCGGCTAAGGGCCTTGAATTTGCTCGCTTGCAGGGTATTCCAGCCTTCGTTGTGGAGCACAAAGAGCATGCCGCTCGAGAATCCTTTGATAAAGCCCTAATCGAGAAAATAGATGAATTAGGGGCTGATTTAGTCGTTCTGGCGGGGTTTATGAGAATTCTGACCCCAGGCTTCATACGCCATTTTGAGGGCCGCCTGATCAATATTCATCCAGCCCTCTTGCCAGCATTTCCTGGTTTGCATACCCATGAGCGTGCTTTAGAGGCTGGCGTTCAGGTGCATGGCGCTACTGTGCACTTTGTCACTGAGGGTGTAGATGAGGGGCCTATTATTTGCCAAGCCTCCGTTCCAGTCCGCGAAGGCGACGATGCTGATACCTTGGCAGCCCGTGTTTTGGTAGCTGAGCATCAGATTTACCCGCGGGCCGTAAAATGGTTCCTTGACGGACGATTGCGAATAGAAGGTAATCAAGTGAAGCTTCAACCCCCAGAGCCGCAATTTTTCAAATTATGAGTGCAGAACGTCCACCCCGTAAATCTGGAAACAGACTCGCCCCACATAAAAGTTACGCTGCTAAATCGAATGATCCACTTCGTCGTCCAGAGCGACGTAATGCGAGCGGAAATTTAATTGCGCCTGAAGGTCAAAAGAATTTTTCTAATGCCAAAGCGTTGCCTCAGCATGCGATTCATTTGGAGCGCTTACTTCCAGAATTGCTCAGTTTTGAGCAACCAGCTGATCGCGTAGTTAGTCGTTATTTTCGCGCTGAGCCACAACTCGGAAATCGTGATCGCGCATTAATTGCAGAAAGTGCTTTTGCAATCTTGCGTCGTAAAAATGAATTCTCACAATTTGCTTCCAGTGGCGAAGGTTCTCAGGCTAGACGCTTAGCCTTATTGGGTTTGCTGTCGGCTCTTTCTGAGGGTGGACTTGGGTCGGCTAACCGTGCAGAAAGTGCCATTGCAGATTTGGCACACGTGCTAAAGCCTGGTGAATATGAATGGCTACAACGTTTTGCTACGGTAGATCCTGCCGCATTAAATCCTCTCGTTCGTAATAATTTGCCAGAGTGGTTATGGGATGCCTTTGGAAAATATCCTGGTGAAGAAACGCGTGAAGAGCTAGCTAAATCATTAATGCACCCAGCGCTATTAGATTTGCGCGCAAACACCATGAAGACCAATCGCGAAGAATTGTTAGTGCAGATGAATGCATTGGGTGGTCGCTACCAAGCGATCCCAACTCCATATGCACCAGATGGTGTACGCATTATGGGTAAGCCTGCCTTGCAAAATACGGCTGGATTTAAAGCGGGTATGTTTGAGGTGCAAGATGAGGGTAGTCAGCTTCTTGCCTATTTGCTTGCACCTAAACGTGGCGAGATGGTTGTCGACTTTTGTGCTGGAGCGGGTGGCAAGACTTTGGCGATTGGAGCCTTGATGCGCTCTACAGGTCGCCTCTATGCATTTGATACATCTGAGCGACGCTTGGCTAACTTAAAGCCACGGCAAGCCCGCAGTGGCCTCTCAAACGTTCATCCGGTATGGATCGACAGTGAGAATGACGCCAAGATCAAACGCTTGGCTGGAAAGATCGATCGCGTTCTAGTAGATGCCCCTTGCAGTGGAATGGGTACCTTGAGACGTAATCCAGATCTCAAATGGCGCCAAACCCCAACAGGGGTTTTAGAGTTAAATCAAAAGCAAATGAATATTTTGGCTTCTGCGGCCCGACTATTAAAACCAGGTGGTCGTTTGGTTTATGCCACTTGCAGTCTTTTACCTCAAGAAAATCAAGCGATTGCAGAGGATTTTCTGGCAAAGCACCCTCAATTTGAGGTGGTGCCTGCCGCTCAAGCCCTAAAGCCACTCTTTCCAAATGACAAGCTTCCTTTAGGGTGCGGTCTAGACAACCCTTGGTGGCAACTTTGGCCTCATATTCATGGAACAGATGGCTTTTTTGGCGCTGTTTTCCAAAAGAAGGCTGCTACCCCAGTCCTAGACTCTGAAAAAGCAGTAGAAAAAGAGGCAAAAGTCAAAACCAAAAAGGCTGTGAAAGAACTAAAATAGAGGTTTAGACCTCATTAGGGATTCACTTTTGAATACAGTTTCAAGCTCAGGTTTTGATTTATTTCTTAATTGGCTAGCCAATGGGTACCTCGATTGGTCTTGGTGGCAAATTACCATTTTTACCCTGGTAGCTACTCATATCACCATTGCAGCAGTCACCATCTTTTTGCATCGTTGCCAGGCGCACCGTGCCCTGGATTTGCATCCGATTGCTTCTCATTTCTTCCGTTTTTGGCTCTGGCTCACCACGGGTATGGTTACTAAGGAGTGGGCCTCGATTCATCGCAAGCATCATGCCAAATGCGAGACAGTAGATGATCCCCACAGCCCACAAATTTTAGGGATTGCTACTGTACTTTCTCGCGGTGCTGAGCTCTACAAAAATGAAGCCAAAAACCAAGAGACGATGGAAAAGTTTGGCCATGGCACTCCAGATGATTGGCTTGAGCGCAATATTTATTCCAAGTTTTCTTGGCAGGGTGTTGCCATCATGCTCATCATCGATGTGTTTTTATTTGGGGGCATTGGCCTGACGGTTTGGTCCGTTCAAATGCTGTGGATTCCTATTACTGCGGCTGGTGTGATTAATGGTATTGGCCACTTTTGGGGCTATCGTAATTACGACTGTGAAGACGCCTCTAAAAATATTATCCCTTGGGGTATTTTGATTGGTGGTGAAGAGCTACACAACAATCATCACACCTTTGCTACCAGCGCTAAGCTATCAAACAAATGGTACGAGTTTGATATTGGCTGGATGTACATTCAGATCATGAGTGCAGTGGGCTTGGCTAATATCAAGAAAACGCCGCCCAAGCCAGTGCTGAGCGATTTGCGTCCTGCCGATCACAATACTCTAGAAGCCATCATTGCAAATCGTTATGAAATCATGGCGCGCTACAGTAAAACATTACGTCAGTACTTTAGTAATGAAGCGCAGCATATGCAGGTGCTTGCATCTCATTTAAGCGATGCTCGTACTTGGTTAGCCAAAGATGAATCTCGTCTTAGCGAGCAGGAGCGAGCAAAGCTTGAGGAATTAATGGCAAGTAACGCACAACTACGTAAGATGATTGAGATGCGCCGCGATCTACAGGCTATCTGGGGTCGCTCTAACGCCACTAGAGAGCAGTTAGTTGCACAACTGCATGCTTGGTGTCAGCGCGCTGAAGATAGCGGCTTAACGAGCTTGCGTGAGTTCTCTCTGAGATTGCGCCGCTACGCATAACTTCAATGCTTCAGAATTCCTAGGCAATAAAAAACCCGCACATAGCGGGTTTTTTATTAGCTGGAAGTAAATTACTTCAGCTTTGTTTCTTTGTAAGCAACGTGCTTGCGAATAGTGGGATCAAACTTCATGATCTCCATTTTCTCAGGCTTAGTACGCTTGTTTTTTGAAGTTGTGTAGAAGTGACCAGTACCTGCTGATGACTCTAACTTGATTTTTTCTCTGCCGCCCTTAGCCATTTGTGCGCTCCTTAAATTTCGCCACGTGCACGTAGATCAGACAACACAGCATCGATGCCGTTCTTGTCGATCACGCGCAAACCAGCATTGGTTAAGCGCAAGCTAATCCAGCGGTTTTCAGATTCAACCCAGAAACGACGGTTTTGCAAATTCGGCAAAAAGCGACGCTTCGTTTTATTGTTTGCATGGGATACATTGTTGCCAACCATCGGCTTCTTCCCAGTGACTTGGCAAACTTTTGCCATGACATA
Organism: Polynucleobacter sp. UB-Piko-W3; assembly: GCF_018881635.1. GTDB lineage: Bacteria > Pseudomonadota > Gammaproteobacteria > Burkholderiales > Burkholderiaceae > Polynucleobacter. Next base: position 1,344,455 of record NZ_JACVPY010000002.1, on the reverse strand, counting down.
ACTCCATTAATTGCGAAAAAAGAAGATTGTATCAGTCCCAGCCTATTTTGGGCTAGTCCTAAATGGCTTTGGTTTTGGGCTCTTGACAATAAATTAGGCAGAAAAGTCCCTAAATCTAATATAAGTTAGTAATTACTTCCATTATTTACCAATATTCATAAGGCCAGAATCTGAAAAAGAGAAAAAACCGCTGCCGCTGACAATGCAGTGGTCTAGAAGCGTAATGTCAACCAATTGCAGGGCATTCTGGAGGGTTCTGGTCAGCTCTTGATCTGCATTGCTGGGCAGGGGGTTTCCGCTAGGGTGATTGTGCGCCACGATCAGGGCGCTGGCATTTCTAGAGAGGGCCTCCTTCAGAATTTCTCGGGGATAGACGGCTGTATGGGTAATAGAGCCCCTAAAAAGCTCCTGGCATTCAATAAGATGTAGGCGAGAGTCTAGGTAGAGGCAAAGGAAGACCTCGTGGGGCAGACGGCCAATCTTAGCCTGTAGGAACTCTCTAACATGGCTTGGCGAGGAAAAAATAGAGTCCTGAGCCAGCCCATCCTCAAGACTACGCTTTACTAGCACATAGGCGGCTTGGATTTGAGACCATTTGGATAGCCCCATTCCATGGATGCAAGTTAGCTCCTCACGGGTGCACCTGAGCAGACGGGGCAGGCTCCCAAAATGATGGAGCAGATCTTGGGCTAGGCCCACCGCGCTTTTGCCTTTTACGCCAACCCGTAAAAAAATGGCTAAAAGTTCTGCATCAGACAGCGCAGCAGCACCATCCATTCGAGGTTTTTCACGGGGCTGTTCATGTTTTGGCCAGCCCGAAATCGGGGAGTGCACAGCGGGCGCAGGCCTAGATACAATAAGCTTATGACTCAGCTTACTGTTTTGCCCCACTCCTACTTGACCCTCAACTACCGGCTCACTTTGCCCAATGGGGACGATTACATCAATACTTTTGTTGATCGTCCTGCTACGGTTCTGATGGGTTCTGGACAATTTGCTCCTTGTTTTGAAAAAGTATTGCTAGGACTTGGTTTGGGTGAGAAAAAAAGCGCCTTACTTTCACCAGAAGAAAGTTTTGGTGAGCGTAAAGAAGATTTGGTGCAATGGGTTTCGTTGAAAGCCCTGAAAGAAGGTCGTGCTGATGATGTGGAATTTAATCCGGGCGATGTGATTGAATTCAATGCACCAGGCGGCGCACAATATGCGGGTGTTTTGCAATCGATTGATGATGAGGGTGCATGGTTTGACTTCAATCATCCCTTGGCCGGCCGGCCTATAACTTTTGAAGCAGAAATTGTTGCTATTCTTTAACAGATGAGTAATCCAGATAACCCTGAAATTTTGATGGCACAGCCCCGCGGTTTTTGTGCGGGCGTGGATCGTGCTATCAATATCGTCAATGAAGCTCTGACGCGTTTTGGTGCACCCATTTATGTGCGCCACGAGATTGTTCACAATGCAAATGTTGTGAATGAATTGCGTGAAAAAGGTGCAGTATTTGTAGAAGATTTGCAAGAGGTTCCTAAAGGTGGAATTGTTGTGTTCAGTGCTCATGGCGTATCTCAAGCGGTGCGCAAAGATGCTCAAGATCGAGGCTTGCAGGTTTATGACGCTACCTGCCCATTGGTGACCAAAGTCCATCTTGAGGTAGTGAAGATGTCCAAAGATGGGTTTACTATTTTGATGATTGGTCATGCGGGACACCCTGAGGTCGAGGGAACCATGGGACAAATAGAGAAGGGACTTTTCTTAATTGAAAAAGTTGCTGATATTGATAAATTATCTTTTACAAACGATGAAAAAATTGCTTTCGTGACGCAAACGACTTTATCCATCGATGAGACTAAAGAAATTGTTGAAGCACTCACCAAAAAATTCCCCAACATTGTTCAACCACGCAAGCAAGATATTTGTTATGCCACTCAGAATCGTCAGGATGCCGTGAAATTTATGGCACCTCAAGTGGAGGTCGTCATTGTGGTGGGAAGTGCAGCGAGCTCAAACTCCAATCGCTTGCGTGAATTATCAGAAAAACTGGGCGTTCCCTCTTACATGGTGGACGCTCCTGAACAGCTCAAGTCAGAGTGGTTTGTTGGCAAAAAGCGTATTGGTTTAACTGCTGGTGCATCCGCGCCAGAAAGTTTGGCTCAATCTATCGTGGCACGTATTCTAGAGTTTGGACCACGTCAAGTTCGTGCATTAGATGGCGTAGTGGAAGACGTGACATTCTCACTACCTAAAAATTTAGTTGGCTGAAGTATTCATTTCATAGGAGCTGTAGATGATTAATTTAAAAGTATCAAAAGTGTTGTTTATGAAAAGTGCTATTGCAGCAGCAGCGACCTTAGTTTTGTTTGGCTGTGGCAAGGGCGGCGATAAGACTGCTGCTACTCCAGTTGATGGGGTGGAAGTGAAGATCGGGCACGTCGCTCCTTTGACTGGCCCAATCGCCCACTTAGGCAAAGATAATGAAAATGGTGCGCGCCTAGCAATCGAAGAGATCAATAAAAGCGGCTTAACAATTGATGGTAAAAAAGTTGTTTTAACTTTAGTGCCTGAGGATGATGCTGAAGATCCTAAGACCGCTACCCAAGTAGCGCAGAAATTGGTAGATGCTAAAGTTGTTGGTGTGGTTGGTCACCCGAATTCTGGAACCAGCATTCCAGCCTCCAAAATCTATAGCGATGCTGGTATTACACAAGTTTCCCCTTCCGCAACCAACCCTGACTTTACAAATCAAGGTTTTAAAACTACCTATCGTTTAGTTGCAACTGATGCGCAACAAGGCCCGGCATTGGCTAATTATGTTGTGAATACCTTAAAGGCCAAAACAGTTGCCATCATCGATGACTCTACTCAGTACGGTAAAGGCTTGGCGGATGAGTTTGAAAAAACCATTAAAGCAGCTGGTGTGAAAGTAGTCACCCGTGAAGCAAGCAATAACAAGGCAACAGATTTCAAGGCCATTCTGACTAAAGTAAAAGGTAAGAAACCTGATGTCATTATGTATGGCGGTATGGATGCCACTGGTGGCCCATTAACCAAGCAAGCCGCAGAACTGGGCATCAAAGCCAAAGTGGTGGGTGGTGATGGCATGTGTACTGAGAAACTTGCAGAGTTGGCTGGTGAGGCTGTGATCAACGTGACTTGCTCAGAGGCTGGTATGGCTTTGTCCAAAATGGCACAAGGCGCTGATTTCCAGAAGCGTTACAAAGAGCGCTTCAATGCTGACGTACAGATCTATGCGCCATTTACCTATGATGCGGTTTATGTCCTTGTGGACTCAATGAAGCGTGCAAACTCTGCTGATCCAGCAAAGATTCTCGCTGCCATGCCAGATACCAAGATGGATGGCTTGGTTGGTAATATTGCCTTTGACAATAAAGGCGATATGAAAGAGGGCGTCATTACCTTATATGACTTTAAAGATAAGAAGAAAACAGTTCTAGATGTCATTAAGATGTAAATACTGTTGATAAAAGAGTGCCGCTTCTGCGGCACTCTTTTTTTACGCCCCATAAACACAGTGACTTAATGGATATCTTCCTTCAGCAAATTATCAATGGCTTAGTGCTGGGTAGCATCTATGCTCTGATTGCCTTGGGTTACACCATGGTGTACGGCGTGTTGGGAATTATCAATTTTGCTCATGGTGAAGTGCTGATGATTGGCGCCATGGTATCGCTTTCATTACTGCGATTAATCCTAGGTTTCACTAGCGATCTTCCGGGCTGGCTAACTCTTTTAATTGTTTTGCCCATCACGATGGCCGTTTGTGCTGGCTTAAGCTATTGGATTGAGCGGATTGCCTATCGTCCTCTGCGCAATGCGCCGCGTTTAGCCCCCTTGATCTCTGCAATCGGTATGTCGATCTTGCTTCAAACCATTGCGATGATGATTTGGTCTCGTAACCCGATGACCTATCCGCAATTATTGCCTTCAATTCCTATTGATTTATGGGGTAGTGGCGCCACCATTACTGGCAAGGAAATTGTCATCATTGTGGTTGCGGTAGCAGTGATGTGTGGTTTGTTGTTCTTGGTCGAAAAAACGAAGCTGGGCAGAGCAATGCGAGCTACTGCCGAGAACACTCAAATTGCCGCACTCATGGGTGTCAATCCCAATCGTGTTATTTCAATCACCTTTATGTTAGGTGGAGCTCTGGCGGCGCTGGCTGGGATCATGATTGCTGGCAACTACGGCAACGTACATTTTTATATGGGGTTTATTCCCGGTCTAAAAGCTTTTACTGCAGCTGTTTTGGGCGGCATCGGAAATTTAAAGGGAGCGATGTTAGGCGGCCTGCTCTTAGGATTAATTGAATCTTTAGGTGCTGGCTATATTGGCGATTTCACTGGCGGCGTCTTTGGTTCAAACTATCAAGATATCTTTGCCTTCTTGGTTTTGATCTTGGTCTTAGTCTTACGTCCAACCGGACTCTTGGGTGAAAGGGTTTCGGACCGTGCTTAAGGTGACCCTGCTTAATCGACTTCCCAGGTCCGCCTATTTATGGATCGGCATCATTGCTTTAATTCTGATGCCTTGGGTGGTTGGCGCTAGTGGCGGCAATTACTGGGTACGAGTGCTCGACTTTGCTTTGCTTTATATCGTTCTTGCCCTGGGTCTTAATGTCGTTGTGGGCTTTGCTGGACTTCTGGACTTGGGATATATCGCTTTTTATGCGCTTGGTGCGTATAGCTTCGCACTATTAGCATCCCCACATTTACCGCAACAGTTTGAGACTATTGCAGCAGCCTTTCCGGAGGGGATGCATTTTTCACCTTGGATGGTTGCAGTCTTCTCCATCATCCTAGCGGCTCTATTTGGAATCATTCTAGGTTTTCCAACTCTACAGTTGCGAGGAGATTACTTAGCGATTGTGACTTTAGGCTTTGGAGAAATTATTCGCATCTTTATGAATAATCTGGATCGCCCATTTAATCTGACGAATGGCCCCAAGGGAATTACGGCAATTGATCCGATTCAATTATTCGGAATTTCTTTTGCAAAGCCATTGGATCTAGGGTTTATACAGATTCCTGGTTTATATCTCGTGTTCTATTTGTTTTTACTCTTGGCCATATCCGTATCGATTATTTGTTTGCACTTACAGGACTCGCGAATCGGTCGTGCATGGGTAGCAATTCGTGAAGATGAGATAGCAGCTAAGGCGATGGGTATTAATACTCGTAATATGAAACTGCTGGCTTTTGCTATTGGCGCATCTTTTGCCGGTGTGGCTGGAGTTTTATTTTCCGCTTTTCAGGGATTTGTTTCACCCGAATCATTTACCCTATGGGAGTCGATTGTTGTATTAGCGATGGTAGTGCTAGGCGGCATTGGGCATATCCCTGGCGTCATTCTAGGCGCAGTTCTACTTGCCATCTTTCCAGAGGTATTGCGTGGCATTGCGCAGCCTTTGCAACAAGCCCTGTTCGGTCATGTGATTATTGATGTTGAAATCATTCGCCAACTGATTTACGGCTTAGCCCTGATCTTGATCATGCTGTATCGCCCAGGCGGCATCTGGCAAAAGGGCGGAAATAATTCATGATGGAGCGCTTACTTTTAGATGTCGCTGATGTTTCTAAGCGCTTTGGCGGTGTCCATGCGCTCGATTCAGTAGGCTTAAAAGTTCCGCATGGCTCGATCGTTGGATTAATAGGGCCCAATGGCGCAGGTAAGACTACTTTCTTTAATGTCATTACGGGTTTATATCCAGCCGACTCCGGGATATTTTTATTTGATGGAAAGCCCTATGTTCCCGAGTCAGTCTCCGAGGTAACTCAGTCTGGATTAGCCAGAACCTTTCAGAATATTCGCTTATTTGGTGAAATGTCAGTTCTAGAAAACGTGATGGTCGGCTGCCATTGTCGATCAAACGCAGGAGTCATGGGCGCAATCTTTCGCTTTCCATCTACTAAGCGAGAAGAGCGATCTATTCGAGATAAATCACTACAACTGCTAGCTTATGTTGGTTTAAGTGATTATGCCGATATGGAGGCACGCAATCTATCGTATGGACATCAGCGCCGTTTAGAGATCGCGCGGGCTTTAGCTACCGAACCTAAGCTGCTGGCTTTAGATGAGCCGGCAGCGGGTATGAATGCAACTGAAAAGTTGGAGTTGCGTGAGTTATTGCTTCGTATTCGGGCAGATGGCAAAACGATTTTGCTGATCGAACATGATGTGAGTTTAGTGATGGGTATTTGTGACAGCCTCACAGTGCTTGATTATGGAAAAGTGATTGCCTCGGGTAAGCCTGCAGATGTGCGCGTGCATCCTGAAGTGATTAGGGCTTATCTCGGCCAGGGAGCAGTGTGATGAGCGCCTTGCTGAGTGTAAAAAATCTTAAGGTTTCTTATGGCGGTATTAATGCTGTCAAAGGAATTGATTTGTATGTTGATCAGGGTGAGTTAGTAGCTTTAATTGGGGCTAATGGTGCAGGCAAGAGCTCAAGCTTGAAAGCCATTGCTGGTGCATTGACTCCATCTGCAGGTGAGATTCGGTTCTCAAGCCGTAGCACTGAGAAATTGCCGGCTTATGACCTAGTTCAGCTTGGCTTAGGTATGGTTCCCGAGGGTCGCGGGGTGTTTAAGCGTATGACCATTCTAGAAAATCTACAGATGGGGGCATTTCTGAAAAAAGATGCCAAGGCGGTTCAGCAAAAGCTAGAAGAGGTCTACTCTTACTTTCCAAGATTAAAGGAACGCTTATCCCAGCTAGCTGGAACCCTCTCTGGCGGAGAGCAGCAAATGGTAGCTATGGGTAGGGCGATGATGGCAGAACCTCAGTTATTACTATTAGATGAACCCTCGATGGGTTTATCCCCCATCATGGTAGAAACTATTTTTGATGTCATTCGTAATCTTTCAGCCAGTGGCATGACGATTCTCTTGGTGGAGCAAAACGCACGTTTGGCTTTGCAGATCGCAAATCGTGCTTATGTCATGGAAAGCGGATTAATTACGTTGAGTGGCTCAGGTAAAGAATTGCTAGAGGACTCTAGAGTACGAACAGCTTATTTAGGTGAATGAGCTAGCGTTTAAAAATTCACAGCTCTAAGCTGTTTGCTTGAGTAACTCACGCAGCATATTCGCCATCTGGTGAATCTCATCCTCACTCACATTGAGGGCTGGCATAAAGCGTAATAAGTTTGGCCTTGGTGAATTAATTAATAATCCCTCAGGGTTGCGATCACGAGCGAGTTCAACAAGTTTTCCACCAATATCTTTACCAAGCATGAGTGCGCGCAATAAACCTTCGCCGCGCTCGCCCTCGAGATTAAATTCTGCGGATAGCTTGAGTAGTTCTGATTTGAGTAGTTCACCTTTGGCTTTGACGCTATCCAAAAATCCTGGCGCTAATAATTGTTCAATGACACTAATGCCTACAGCAGTCATGAGTGGATTACCGTTATAGGTGCCACCTTGGTCTCCTGGTACAAAGCAAGCTACTGCATTGCTTGCCATGAGGGCTGCCAAGGGGACGCCACCACCAATACCCTTACCTAAGGTCATGATGTCTGGCTCAATTCCATATAGCTGGTAAGCAAAGAGGCTGCCGGTACGACCACATCCCGCCTGTACTTCATCGGCGATTAAAAGGATATTGTTTTCTTTAGTGAGCTTGCGCAGTTCGTGCATAAATTCTTTGGTGCTAGGTATCACGCCACCTTCGCCCTGAATGGGCTCAATCATCACCGCAACCGTTTTATCAGTCACGAGTTTTTTGACGGACTCTAAATCATTTAATTCTGCTTTTGGAAAGCCTGCAACTTGTGGGGCAAACATCGTATCCCATCCAGGCTTGCCGGAAGCGCTCATCGTGGCTAATGTGCGGCCATGAAAGCTGTGTTCAAAAGTAATAATCTCAAAAGCACCGTTTTTGTTGATCTGCCCCCACTTACGTGCGAGCTTGATAGCGCCTTCGTTTGCCTCAGCCCCGCTGTTAGCAAAAAACACTTTGTCAAAGCAGCTATTACTGGTTAATAGATTGGATAAGCCAATCATGGGCTCGTTATAAAAAGCAGGACTTGGGTTAATTAATTTTTTTGCTTGCACATTAAGTGCAGCAACCATTCCAGGATTGCTGTGGCCTAAGCAATTGACAGCCCAACCTTGTAAGAAATCTAAATAGCGCTTGCCATTGTTATCTGTGATCCACGAGCCTTTACCTTCGACCATGATGACTTCTGGGCGTTGGGTGATGAACATCACTGAATGGGTGTCGATCGCTTGAACTGGCTTATTCATACTCGGTTTGGGTAAATGGGTCTAATGAAGTTTCTATTATCTAACTTTATTGGAGTTTAGTTTGCGACTAAATCTGCGGCGCTGGTAAAGGAATCTGCAAAGAATTCTTCCTCAGGTAGATGGCATTTGGATGAAAAGTCCTCTCGTGCCGCATTGACCATCACTGGTGCACCACAGGCATAGACTTGAAGGTTCTTCATATTGGCATGGTCTGCCATCACCGCCTGATGAACAAAGCCAGTTCGGCCACCCCAAGCATCCTCTGCCAAGGCATCCGAGATGACGGGAATGTACTTGAAGTTCGGAATCTCGTTTTGCCAGATCTTGCACAAATGATCTAGGTAGAGATCGCCAGGTCGGCGCCCACCCCAGTAGAGCTCGATTGGCCTTTGAATCTTTTTGGTCTGCATCTGTTCGATGATGGATTTAATTGGGGCAAAGCCAGTACCCGCTGCAACAAAAATGATGGGCTTCTTTGAGTCTTCCCTCAAGAAGAAGCTGCCCATGGGTCCTTCAAAGCGCAGAATATCTTTTACTTTGAGGGCAGGTGTCGCAGTTCCAAAGACAAAATCAGTAAAGAGGCCGCCGGGTAAATGGCGAATATGTAGCTCGAGGGGGCCTTCTTGATCTGGCGCATTGGCAATTGAGTAGGCACGGCGCTGACCATCCTTGAGGAGGAACTCTAGATATTGTCCTGCCAGAAATTGAAAGCGCTCAGCGGCAGGTAACTGTAGTTTAAGGATTGCGACATCACTGCTTGGTCTATCAATCACATTCACTCGGCAAGGCATTTTCCGTATGGCAATATCGCCAGCACCTTGAACCTCACGCGCTTCAATCACAAGATCAGATTGAGGGTGGGCGCAGCAAAATAAAGTACCACCAGTGGTCTCATCTGCTTTACTCAAGGCGCTCTCGCTATGTTGGCCGTGGGCCACCTGACCTTCTATAATTTTGCCTTTACAGGAGCCACAAGCACCATTTTTGCAGCCGTAAGGTAAATTGATGCCTTGACGTAGGGCGGCTTCCAGGAGGGTTTCATCCTGGTTAACAGTAAATTGTTTGCCGCTCGTTTTGAGCGTAATCTGATAAGACACTCTCATTCCTTTCAATAAATCGTTACGATGTAACTTATGCAATCTTTTGGTAAACCTTCTATCCTGATTATTGGCTGCGGTGACATTGGTCTGCGGGTAGCTAAGCAGCTTTCCCGTAGTCATCGAGTTTTTGCCTTAACGACCTTGAAAAGTCGATTTCAGGAGTTGAGGAAGGTTGGCGCGACTCCCATTTTGGGTAATCTGGACCAGCCAGAATCTTTATGGCGCTTATCCGGTTTAGCACAAACCATCATTCATTTAGCGCCACCCCAAAATCAGGGAAGTCGTGATTGCCGAACCCGCAACCTCATCCGAATTTTAGCCCAAGGATCTAATGCCGTCAGGCGCCTGATCTATATCAGCACTACAGGCGTCTACGGCGATCACCAGGGCGCCAAGGTCAGCGAGAGTACCCCAGTCAGCCCTCAGAGTGAACGTGCTCAAAGAAGGGTCGATGCCGAGTTTGCTTTGCGTTTATGGGCACCTGCTCATGGAGTGGCTTTAACCATTTTGCGCGTACCTGGTATTTATGCGGCAGACCGTCTACCGCTAGAGCGTCTGCAGTCTCAAACACCAGTATTACGACCCGAGGAAGACGCGTACTCAAATCATATTCATAGTGATGATTTGGCAAGGTTAGTTTGCGCTGCGGTGTATCACGGTAAACCACAGAGGGTGATCAATACGTGCGATGGCGGTGAGACCAAAATGGGAGATTACTTTGATGAGGTGGCGGATGCTTTTGGTCTAGATCGACCACCTAGAATGCCAGCCGAGCAATTACAAAAAATTGTCAATCCGATGCTATGGTCGTTTATGCGCGAATCTAGAAGAGTGACTAACACTCGCTTGCATGAGCTCAAAACGCCACTTCGTTATCCGAGCGTGGCACATTTTCTGGATACTATTTCCAAGAATCCTTAAGACCAACGGTTCGGTTAAATACTGGCTTACTAGGTTTGGAATCGAATTGATCGACAATAAAGTAGCCGTGACGCTCAAATTGGAAGCGCTCTTCCGCTTTCACTTCTCTCATGCAAGGCTCAAGGTAGGCGGTAATAGTTTGTTTGGAATGGGGATTAATCGCATCCAAGAAATTCTTATCGCCGCTATCAGGATGCGGGTCACTAAAGAGGTGATCATATAGACGCACTTCAGTCGGAATGGCTTCAGCAGCGCTAATCCAGTGGATATTGCCTTTCACCTTATAGTTATTTGAGCCAGCAGTGCCACTCTTACTATCGGGGAAGTAACTTGCATTCACTGCAATGACATTGCCGTTGGCGTCAGTCTCAAATCCAGTGCATTCAATCACAAAGCCATGGCGCAGGCGTACGCGGCTTCCTGGCTGATCACCCATCGGTGGAAATAATCTGAAGAAGCCTTTGATAGGCTCTTTCATGAAGTCATCTGCTTCAATCCACAACTCACGTGTGAAATGAAATTCACGATTACCCCATTCGGGATGTTGTGGATGACGTGGTGCTGAGCAAGGTTCTTTGCCGTCAGCATCAAAGTTCTGAATGATGAGTTTGAGTGGTTTGAGTACCGCAGTAGCACGAGGTGCTCTTGCTTCTAGATCATCGCGCAGCGCTTGATCTAGAGTGCTCATATCAATCCAGCTATCTGCTTTAGAGACCCCAATGCGTTCGCAAAACAAACGAATACTTTCTGGGGTATAGCCGCGGCGACGGATGCCGACAATCGTTGGCATCCGCGGATCATCCCAACCATCAACCCGTTTTTCTTCAACGAGCTGCAATAGTTTGCGCTTGCTAGTAATGGTGTAAGTCAAATTTAGACGGGCAAACTCATACTGATGTGGCACAGGATCTTTGAAGACACCCAGTTCTTTGAGTGAATTAACAATCCAGTCGTAGAGAGGGCGATTGTTCTCAAACTCGAGAGTACAAATAGAGTGGGATACATTCTCTAAAGCATCAGAGATGCAATGCGTGAAGTCATATAAGGGATAGATGCACCACTTGCTACCAGTGCGATGGTGATCCGTATGTCGAATACGGTAGACCACGGGATCGCGCATCATGATATTGGGGTGAGCCATATCAATTTTCAGGCGCAGAACATGTTCACCATCTTTGAACTTCCCGTCACGCATCTCGCGAAAGAGGGCAAGATTTTCTTCTGGACTACGTTCACGATAGGGACTGTTTTTTCCTGCTTGACCAAAGTTACCACGATTGGTGTGAATATCATCAGCACTTTGGCTATCAACATAAGCTTTACCATTCTGAATCAGAATTTCTGCAAACTCATAGAGGCGACCAAAGTAGTCGCTGGCGTGATAAAGATGGTTGCCCCAATCAAACCCTAGCCATTTGACTGCATCCAAAATACTGTCTGCGTATTCGATATCTTCTTTTACTGGGTTGGTATCATCAAGGCGCATATTGCAGCGCGCACCACCAGGCTGATTGTTGTAGTCAGCAGCAAGGCCAAAGTTTAGGCAAATACTTTTCGCATGACCAATATGTAAATAGCCATTAGGCTCAGGCGGAAAGCGCGTAATGATCGATGGAATTGCCTCACCAGCTAAATTGGTACGCTTGGCAAAAGCACCACTTGCTAAGTCATGATCAATGATCTGACGTAAGAAGTTGGAGGGCTCGGCTAGGGCGCCAGTACTTGCTTTCGAGGATTTGCTATCTTCAGACATAGTCACATTGTAGAGAAAACATCTGACCGATAAAGAAAAAGCCCGCAAACTGCTGCGGGCTCGTTTCTATAGAGGTAAAGCGAATTAATCTTCTACGAATGCCTCTTCGCGAGTCTTCTTCACCGCTGGTAAGGCTACGATCACCACCAAGAGGGCTGCTGCAATCAGCAATCCCAAGGATAGTGGGCGGGTTAAGAAGGTCATGAAATCACCGCGGGATAGTAATAGGGCACGACGGAAGTTCTCTTCCATCATTGGCCCAAGCACAAAGCCCAAGAGTAATGGAGGAGGTTCGCAACCCAGCTTGAAGAAGAGGTAACCAATCAAGCCGAAGCCTGCAGTGACATAGACATCAAACACGGTGTTGTTCACGGTGTATACACCGATACAGCAGAACACCAAAATAGCTGGATAGAGGAAGCGGTATGGAATCTTCAAGAGCTTGACCCAAATACCAATGAGGGGCAAGTTCAAGAGAATCAACATCACGTTACCAATCCACATCGAAGCAATCAGACCCCAGAACAAGGCTGGGTTACTAGTCATCACTTGCGGACCTGGTTGAATGTTATGAATAGTCATCGCACCAACCATCAAAGCCATCACTGCATTTGGTGGGATGCCTAATGTGAGCAAAGGAATGAATGAGGTTTGTGCTGCAGCATTGTTCGCTGCTTCAGGACCTGCTACACCTTCAATAGCGCCTTTACCAAACTCGTGGCTGTACTTAGAAGATTTTTTCTCAACAGAGTAAGCGCCGAAAGCGGCCAAGGCAGCGCCACCACCAGGCAGAATGCCCAGGATAGAACCAATAGTGGTGCCGCGCAAAATAGATGGGATCATGCGCTTCACATCAGTTTTGGTTGGGACCATGGTTGTCAGCTTATTGAGGAAGCCCTCATCATCGCCAGTCTTTTCTAGGTTACCCATGATTTCTGCGAAACCGAATACACCCATCGCAACTGCAACGAAGCCGATACCATCACTGAGTTCTGGAATATCAAACGCATAGCGTGAGACACCAGAGTTCACGTCGGTGCCAATGAGGCCCATCAAAAGACCTAGGATGATCATGCCGATCGCTTTAATCAAGGAGCCAGATGCCAGAACAACCGCACCAATGAGTCCCAAGACCATCAGTGAGAAATATTCGGCAGGACCAAACTTAAAAGCAAGCTGAGAGAGTGGGGCAGCAAATGCAGCCAAAATTAAAGTGGCCACGCAACCCGCAAAGAATGAAGCGGTACCGGCAGTAAACAAGGCAACACCAGCTCGACCATTGCGAGCCATTTGGTAGCCATCGATTGCGGTTACCACCGACGACGTCTCTCCCGGAATATTGAGCAAAATCGCAGTTGTGGACCCACCGTACTGTGAGCCGTAATAAATACCGGCCAACATAATGAGAGCAGCAATTGGAGGCAGAGCATACGTTGCTGGCAAGAGCATCGCGATCGTGGCGATAGGGCCAAGACCAGGCAATACGCCGATGAGGGTTCCCAAGACACAGCCGATCAGGCAGTACAGGAGATTCTGTAAAGTAAATGCAGTTTCGAAACCGAGGCCTAAGTTAGCAAATAAATCCATTTTGTAGTGTCCCGGTTCTTTATTGTTGGAGGAATACTGGCAGTAGCGGGAACTGAAGTTTCAGGCCCACTACAAACACGGAATAAGTAAAGGTTACCAAGAAGGCAGCATTGATAGCAGTACCCTTCCAGGTGAACTCTTTGCTAGCACTAGCGGCAACAAAAACTAAGACCACAACAGCAACTAAGAAGCCCATTCTAGGGAGCAAGAGGCCATATAAAACAACTGCGCCCGTGATTTGGAGCATGATGCGCCAATTGAATTTTGGAATACTTTCGATCGCAGCCTTAGCATTCATAGATCTGACAAGAACCAATAAACCGATAGTAGCCATAAGCATGCCTAGCCAAAATGGGAAATAACCTGGGCCCATCTTAGCCGCCGTGCCATATTGATACTGTCTTGCGATAATGGCAAAGAAGAGGCCAATGACCATATACATGATCCCAGCCCCAAAATCCCGTTGATTCCGAATTTTCAAGTTGTGCTCCTTATTGATCGGCTTAAGTTCCGATTTATTGATGTTGAGCGATTGTAAGGCACTAAGGGGGTCACTTGTCTAGGGTTTGCCCTAGGCAGGTGCCAATGCGATAATTATCAGCATGAAAGTCTCTCAAATTCGCCAGGCATACCTAGATTTCTTTGCCCAAAAAGGCCACCAAATCGTTCCGTCCAGTCCGGTCGTACCCGGGGATGATCCAACCCTGTTATTCACCAATGCGGGGATGAACCAGTTCAAAGACGTGTTTTTAGGCTTTGATAAGCGGCCTTATAGCCGCGCTACGACTGCCCAAAAGTGCATTCGAGCTGGTGGCAAACATAATGATTTAGATAACGTCGGTTATACCGCACGTCATCACACCTTTTTTGAGATGTTGGGTAATTTTTCGTTTGGAGATTACTTCAAGAAAGATGCGATTCAGCTTGCATGGGATTTATTGACACAAGTATTTAAGTTGCCCAAAGAAAAACTTTTGGTCACGGTCTATGCTGAAGATGATGAGGCTTATGAGATCTGGAATAAGCAGATCGGTATTCCAACTGATCGCATTATTCGAATCGGCGACAACAAGGGCGCGCGTTACGCTTCCGACAATTTCTGGATGATGGGTGATACCGGACCTTGTGGTCCTTGCACAGAAATTTTCTATGATCACGGCGACCATATTCCTGGTGGTCCTCCTGGCAGTCCAGATGAAGATGGTGATCGCTACATTGAAATTTGGAATAACGTCTTCATGCAGTTCAACCGCGATGAAGCAGGTGTCATGCATCTACTGCCTAAGCCTAGTGTTGATACGGGCATGGGCCTTGAGCGCATTGCCGCTATTTTGCAGCACGTTCACTCTAACTATGAGATCGATCTCTTCGTCAATTTATTAAAGGCTGCTAAAGATGCGGTAGATGCTGCTGGTGGAGGGAACTGTGATGCGCAGAGTCCTTCACTTAAAGTGATTGCTGACCATATTCGAGCCTGTAGCTTTGTTATTGTTGATGGAGTCATTCCAGGTAATGCAGGACGCGGTTATGTATTACGTCGCATTGCACGTCGTGCGATTCGTCATGGCTACAAGTTAGGTGCGCGCAAACCATTCTTCTATCAATTGGTTCCTGCGCTGGTTAAAGAGATGGGCGATGCCTATCCAGAATTGCGGGCTGCACAAGATAAAGTGGGTGAAGTATTAAAGCAAGAGGAAGAGCGCTTCTTCCAGACGATTGCCAACGGTATGGAAATTTTGGATGGCGCATTAGCAGGCGGCGCCAAAGTGGTCGATGGTGAAACCGCTTTCCGCTTACATGACACCTTTGGTTTTCCACTCGATCTCACTGCAGACGTCTGCCGTGAGCGTGGAGTGACAGTCGATTCCCCAGGTTTTGAAGTAGCGATGCAAAAGCAACGCGATCAAGCTAGAGCAGCCGGCAAGTTCAAGGTAGCCCAAGGCTTAGAGTACAAAGGCCAGTCAACCCAGTTTCATGGTTATGACACCTTAAAACATGTGGGTGCAAAGGTAACCGGTCTATATGTAGATGGTTCTGCGGTAACTTCAGTAAAGGCCGGTGATGCTGCTGTGATCGTGTTAGATAACACTCCTTTTTATGCGGAGTCTGGCGGCCAAGTTGGTGATAAAGGCGAGCTTCGTAATGAGACTGTCCGTTTTACTGTAGAAGATACCTTTAAGATTCAGGCCGATGTCTTTGGTCACCAAGGTGAGTTGCTTGAGGGCGAGCTTAAGGTCGGTGATGTACTCAATGCTTTAGTAGATGTTCAGCAAAGAACCGACACGATGCGTAATCACAGTGCGACGCATATCTTGCACAAAGCTTTGCGTGAGGTACTGGGTGATCATGTACAACAAAAAGGTTCGCTGGTAGATGCTATCAAGACCCGTTTTGACTTTACGCACAATGCTCCGATTACATCTGAGCAAATTCGCAAAATAGAAGATATTGTGAATCAAGAGATTCTGGAGAACACTGCCACCTCAGGTAAGGTCATGTCTTTAGAGGATGCACAGAAGACTGGTGCCATGATGTTATTTGGTGAGAAATACGGCGAAGAAGTGCGCGTACTAGAAATCGGTAGCTCTAAAGAGCTATGTGGTGGCACTCACGTATCACGCACTGGCGATATTGGTAGCTTGAAGATTGTTTCTGAAGGTGGCGTAGCAGCGGGCATCCGTCGCGTTGAGGCTGTCACTGGCAATAATGCGCTGCACTTCTTACAGGGCATGGAAGACAGAATAAATGAGGCTGCAGCCATTCTGAAAACTCATCCAGGTGACTTAGTAAACCGCGTTACTCAATTGCAAGAGAGTTTGCGTCAAGCAGAGCGCGATCTAGAAAAAGTGAACTCCAAGTTGGCAGCAAGTCAGGGTGACGAGTTGGCTGGTCAAGCAATTGATGTCAATGGCCTTAAGGTATTAGCTGCTCGCTTAGATGGTGCTGACGCAGGGGTCTTACGTGAAACCATGGACGCACTCAAGGCAAAGCTCAAAACTGCGGCAATCGTCCTGGCATCCGTACAGGGCGATAAGGTCAGCTTAATTGCCGGCGTTACTGCAGACTCTATTGGCAAGGTTAAGGCGGGTGATCTGGTGAACTTTGTTGCTCAGCAGGTAGGTGGCAAAGGCGGCGGTAAGCCAGAGATGGCGATGGCTGGTGGAACAGATCCTAGTAAGTTAGGTATAGCCTTAAACGGCGTTAAAGATTGGATAGCAAGCAAATGAGTGAATCAGTAAATATTGCTTTTAATGCGGAAGTAGATGCGATTGGTATGAATTGCCCATTACCTATTCTGCGTACCAAAAAAGCTTTAGCCACCATGCAGTCAGGTGAAGTCTTGAAGATCAAGGCAACCGATGCTGGTGCTGCTCATGATTTTCCGGCATTTGCTAAACAAACTGGTAATGAACTGATTCTGAGTACTACTGAGGGCGATGTCTTAATTTTCTTCCTCAAAAGAAGATAAGACGAGGTTAAGAGTCTTAGGTTAAAGACCGATTCTTTAAATAGGCCGCAAAATCAGTTGCCACTTCAGGGTGACGAAGAGCAAATTCCACTGAAGCCTTGAGGTAACCAAGCTTGCTACCGCAGTCATAGCGAACGCCATCGTACTCATAAGCAAATACAGCATCTTGCTTCAGCAAGGAGGCAATCGCATCGGTCAATTGAATCTCGCCACCAGCACCTGGTTTGAGATTGCGAATATGGCTAAAAATATCGGAGGACAGAACGTAGCGCCCAACAACTGCTAAGTTCGAAGGCGCATCTTTGGGTTGCGGCTTTTCTACAATGCCATTAAGACGGTAGATGCCTTTAGCCACCTCGTCACCAGATACGATTCCATATGAGCTACTCTTGGCTGGATCAATCTTTTCTACAGCGATCACGGAACCGTTTTGCTCATTAAATACCTTGAGCATCTGCTTGAGGACGGGTGGTTGTCCA
Source organism: Polynucleobacter sp. UB-Piko-W3 (assembly GCF_018881635.1). Taxonomy (GTDB): domain Bacteria; phylum Pseudomonadota; class Gammaproteobacteria; order Burkholderiales; family Burkholderiaceae; genus Polynucleobacter. The sequence goes on along the minus strand of NZ_JACVPY010000002.1, from coordinate 1,326,891 downwards.
TCCAATAAGTCGTCTGCCAGGATGATGGCAAAGGGCTCATCGCGTACTAATTTCTCGGCACACAGCACTGCATGACCTAAACCGAGCGCTTCGGGTTGACGCACATACACACAATCAACATGACTAGGTTTAACACTTCGCACAATTTCTAGCAGAGCTTGTTTGTTTTTGGCTTCTAGTTCTGCTTCAAGTTCATATGCTTTATCAAAGTGATCTTCAATAGCCCGCTTACTGCGACCAGTAACAAAAATCATCTCAGTGATGCCAGCTGCTATGGCTTCTTCAACCGCATACTGAATCAAAGGCTTATCAACCACATTGAGCATCTCTTTTGGGCTTGCTTTGGTTGCAGGCAAGAAGCGAGTGCCCAAGCCGGCAACAGGGAAAACGGCTTTGGTAACGGCTTTAGTAGTTAATGGCATAAGGGTTCCGATCACTCTGGATTTGCTACTGCTTTATTTCAGACGTTCTAATTGTGCAACAAGCTTCTCATGATTCTGCTCAAAACCAGCAAGACGCTGTTTTTCTTGGGCAACCACCTCTTCTGGAGCGCGGGCTACAAAGCTTTCATTGGTCAATTTGCCACGGGCTTTAGCGATTTCATTGGCGAGGCGCTCAATTTCTTTGCCAAGGCGAGTACGCTCTGCCGCAACATCAACCTCAATCTTCAGAAGTAGTTTCAGGTCTCCAACGAGTGCCATCGGAGCGCCAGGAGCATCTTTTTCTAAGTCAGACTCATCGAGATAGATTTTGACCTCAGAGAGTTTGGCTAAGGCGAGTAAGTAAGGCGTCGCTTTTTGCAGGAAGGCTTCTGGTCCACTAATCCAAAGGGGAACCTTTTGACCGGGCGGTACTTGCATCTCGCCACGCAAGTTTCTGCAGGCATCTACGATGGCTTTGATCTGCGCCACCCAAGTTTCACTCTTCTCATCAATTTTTTCTGGCTGAGAAACGGGATAGGGCTGGAGTGCAATGGTTTGCTTGTCCTGCTGGGCTAACTCTTTTCCAGACTTGGGGCCAACGGTTTGCCAAAGAGTCTCGGTAATAAATGGAATCAGTGGGTGCGCCATTCGTAGGATAGTTTCTAGAACACGTAATAGCGTGCGACGGGTGGCACGTTGCTGGGCTGGAGTGCCTGTTTGAATTTGTACCTTGGCAAGTTCTAAGTACCAATCACAATACTCATCCCAAACAAATTGGTAGATGCTGCTAGCGATGTTATCAAAGCGATAGTTCTCAAAACCTTTGGCGACTTCAGCCTCAGTTCTTTGTAGTTGAGAAACAATCCATTTATCTGCCGGTGAAAAATCCAAATAACCTTCAAGACCACATTGATTGTCGCAAGGTGCAAAGCCATTGTCTTCATCACTACCAGGGCAGTTCATGAGAACAAAGCGCGTAGCATTCCAAAGCTTGTTACAGAAGTTGCGATAGCCTTCACAACGCTTTTGGTCAAAGTTAATATTGCGACCCAGAGAGGCAAGAGATGCAAAGGTAAAGCGCAATGCATCGGTTCCAAATGCCGGAATACCATCAGGAAACTCTTTCTTCGTTTTCTTGCTAATGCTCTCTGCTTGCTTAGGGTTCATTAGGCCAGTAGTACGTTTTCCGACTAACTCTTCAATCTTGATGCCATCGATCAAATCAATTGGGTCCAAGGTATTGCCTTTGGACTTACTCATCTTTTGACCTTCAGCATCCCGCACTAAGCCGTGAACGTAGACAGTATGAAACGGTACTTTTCCAGTGAAGTGACAGGTCATCATGACCATACGTGCCACCCAGAAGAAAATAATGTCAAAGCCAGTGACCAATACCGATGAAGGTAGGAAGTGATTTAAGGCAGGCGTTTTTTCTGGCCAGCCTAGGGAGCTAAAAGGGACAAGTGCTGAGCTAAACCAAGTATCGAGAACATCAGGATCGCGATTGAGTTTGCCTACATAGCCCGCTGTTGCAGCTTTGACTCTGGCTTCCTCTTCGGAGCGGGCCACAAAGATCTGGCCATCATCGCCATACCAGGCGGGGATTTGGTGGCCCCACCAGAGTTGACGAGAGATGCACCAGTCTTGAATATTTTCTAACCACTGGGTGTAAGTGTTAATCCAGTTTTCTGGAACGAGCTTAATGTCACCCTTAGTGACTGCATCCAATGCAGCGCCAGCGATCGACGAGCCAGGCTGATATTGGTTATCCGGACTGGGCTTAGACATAGCCACAAACCATTGGTCGGTAAGCATCGGCTCAATAATGGTTTGGGTGCGATCACCACGGGGCACCATGAGTTTGTGAGGCTGAACTTTTTCTAATAGACCCGCCGTATCTAAGTCAGAAACGATTTGTTTACGAGCGGCAAAACGTTCCATACCTTGATAAGTAGCTGGTGCGTTTTCATTAATCTTGGCATCCAGCGTGAGAATATTAATGAGTGGTAATTGATGACGTTGCCCCACTGCGTAGTCATTAAAGTCATGTGCTGGTGTTACCTTCACTACCCCAGTACCAAAAGCCAAATCCACATAATCATCAGCAATGATCGGGATTTCACGGTTACATAAAGGCAGATTGACTGACTTACCAATGAGGTGTTTGTAGCGTTCGTCTTCAGGGTTCACCATGACAGCAACATCACCTAGTAAAGTCTCGGGACGAGTAGTAGCCACGGTGAGCGAGCCTGTACCGTCCGCTAATGGGTAGCGGATATGCCACATGGAGCCATCTTCTTCTTCGCTCACCACTTCAAGATCTGATACCGCAGTACCTAAAACAGGATCCCAATTGACTAAGCGTTTACCGCGATAGATCAAACCTTGTTCGTGCAGGCGAACGAAAACTTCCACCACTGCTTTGGACATCTTTCTGTCCATTGTGAAATATTCTTTACCCCAATCAATCGAAGCGCCCAAGCGACGAATTTGACGGGTGATGGTATTGCCGGAAGTTTCTTTCCATTCCCATACTTTTTCTAAAAACTTTTCACGACCTAAGTCATGACGAGAAACTTTTTGCGCATCGAGCTGACGCTCAACTACGATTTGGGTAGCGATACCCGCGTGGTCGGTACCAGGTACCCACAAAGTATTTTTGCCAGACATACGTGCATGACGAACCAGGCCATCCATGATGGTTTGGTTAAAGGCGTGACCCATGTGCAGGGTGCCAGTGACATTGGGGGGCGGCAACTGAATGGAAAAATCATCCTTACCTTCGAGCATGGTGGCATCAGCAATACCCCTGCGCTCCCACTCTGGACCCCAGTAGGCTTCGATCGGGGCGGGTTCATAGGATTTAGCGAGTTCGTCAGCTGAATTGGCTGCTGGTGAATTAGGGGTATTTGAGGCATTTGGCATAAGAGGCAAATTATAATTGGGGTGATGTACTCTGACCTGCTCGCCAACCTCAATCCAGAACAACGCGAGGCAGTTACCCTCCCGCCCGTCAATGAAAACGGCCAAGCCCAATCAGCCATGATTTTGGCTGGGGCTGGAAGTGGTAAGACTCGTGTCCTCACCACCCGTATTGCCTGGTTGATCCAAACAGGCCAGGTGTCCCCTATAGGCGTCCTAGCGGTCACCTTTACTAATAAAGCCGCCAAAGAGATGATGGTGCGCTTAAGCGCCATGTTGCCGATTAATACCCGAGGCATGTGGATTGGTACTTTTCATGGTCTTTGTAATCGTTTACTGCGAGCACACCATAAAGATGCCGGCTTACCATCAACATTCCAAATCTTAGATACCCAAGATCAGCTTTCTGCGATTAAGCGACTTTTGAAGGGTTTGAAGGTTGATGATGAGAAGTACCCTCCAAAACAACTGCAGTACTTTATTGCTCATGCCAAAGAGCGTGGGCAGCGGGCCAAAGATTTATCAGTAGGCGATGATTTTCAGGCGAAGATGGCGCAACTCTATGCAGCCTATGATGAGCAATGCCAGCGTGAGGGAGTAGTAGATTTTGCTGAACTCCTCTTGCGCAGCTACGAGTTGCTTAAGCATAGCGAGGCGATTCGCACCCATTATCAAGAACGCTTCCGTCACATTTTGATCGATGAGTTTCAGGATACCAATGCTTTGCAATATGCGTGGCTCAAATTGTTATCTGGTCATGATGCTAGTCGTATTAATGTGAGCGGCATGGGAAGTAGTGCAGTCTTTGCTGTAGGCGATGACGATCAAAGTATTTACGCCTTTCGCGGTGCTGATGTTGAGAACATGCGTCTTTACGAAAAGCAATATCACCCCATGATGGTGAAATTAGAGCAGAACTATCGCTCACACGGACATATTCTTGATACAGCAAATCATTTGATTGCTAATAACTCGGAGCGACTTGGAAAAAATCTACGTACCGATGCAGGTCATGGTGAACCGGTCCGTATCTTTGATGCGCCAAGCGATCATGCAGAGGCTGCTTGGTTGGTTGATGAGATTAAAGCTCTAATTAGTAGCGGTATTAAACGTACCGAAATAGCACTGCTGTATCGAAGTAATGCACAGTCTCGAATTATTGAACATGCTTTGTTCTCGGCAGCCATTCCCTATCGCGTCTATGGCGGATTACGATTCTTCGAGCGCGCTGAAATTAAACACGCACTTGCGTATTTACGTTTGCTAGAAAATCCGAACGATGACACTTCTTTTTCGCGAGTAGTCAATTTTCCGACGCGTGGGATTGGCGCAAGATCAATTGAGACATTGCAAGATGCGGCCAGGTCTCAGCAGTGCTCTCTTTATACCGCTGCCTCTTCCTTGGAGGGTAAAGCTGGTGCTGCACTTGGTGGCTTCGTGCGCCTGGTAGACCACATGCGTGAAGCCACGCGCCACAACACCCTTCCTGAAACCGTTGAGTTTGTAATCCAGCATAGTGGTTTGATTCAGCACTATCTCTCGGAGCGTGAAGGTCAAGATCGTGTAGAGAACTTACAAGAATTGATTAATGCTGCAACCGCTTTTATTGCCGAAGAGGGTTACGGACAGGACGCCGCTGCGGCCATGTTGCCTGGAGAAAATGCTCCTGGCGTCGTTGAAGTATCACCCTTAGCAGCCTTCTTATCCCACGCTTCCTTGGAGGCCGGAGATAACCAAGCGCAAGCGGGACAGGATGCAGTGCAGCTAATGACAGTACATTCCGCCAAAGGCTTAGAGTTCACTTCTGTATTCATTACAGGTCTAGAAGAGGGTTTGTTTCCTCATGAGAACAGTATCAACGAGCAAAATGGCTTAGAAGAAGAGCGCCGCTTAATGTATGTCGCAATTACTCGCGCTAAAGAGCGTTTGTATTTATCGCACACTCAGTCGCGCATGCTCCATGGCCAAGTGCGCTACAACATGCCATCCCGCTTCTTAGAAGAATTACCTTCTGAATCTTTGAAGTGGCTCACGCCAAAGGCAAAAGATGCTCGCTGGGGTGGAAGCGCTCATTCTGGAACAACCTGGCAAGATGGTTATACCCGCCAGCGCGATTACGAATCCAATGATTTTTTTGACTCTGGCAGCGAACGTCCGAGACCTACAAAGCGAGTTGGCTCAGCCTCAACTGAAGTGAAAAGATTGGCTTCGCCACCGCGTGGAAGTTATCCATTTTCAATTGGTCAAAATGTGTTTCACACAAAATTTGGTGAGGGGCGCGTTACAGGCTTAGAAGGGGTTGATGCGGATGCGCGAGCCCAAGTGAGCTTCAAGCGTCATGGCGTGAAATGGTTGCAGCTCAGCATCGCCAAGCTTGCTGCTATTGATTAACTTGAAAACTCAGTTGATGCTCAAGCAGATGGAATGACTTCATCTTCTGTAAAGCAGGCTTTCCATGTTGCATAGAAAGAGCAGTGCATTACAGTCAAACCTGCCATAGAGATAGGCGCAATGATGAAAGAGGCAGCCTGGCCTAGATCCATTGCATCAAAAATCATGCCGACCGTTAATGGGATAGCAATCAAAACAACACTCCAAATTGTCAGATATGCAAAGAATGCAGCCTTATTAGTCCAGGAGGCTAAGAAACTAGAAAAGAGCGCTTGAGCAACTGGCATATCGGCCCAGGCTACTAGAACTGGTGAGAACCACATCAACATGGCTACTGGAATATAGAGAATTGCTCCAAAGAACAGTACCAAATAAATTTGACGAAGAGCCTCGGGTGTAATCGGCTTATCGCTCGTCATTAGTGGAATTAGTAATTCAAAATCTACCAAGAGACTTAAGGCAAAGCTGAGAAGCAATATTAGAACCGCATATACGATACCCAATTGCAAGATGCGTCTGCGTACGAGGGGGCCAGACTTCAGCGCGATCAAATACACCATCGGACTAATACGTTCCTTTTGAATAGCTTGGCGACAAGCAGTCATAAAGCCTACCGATAGTGTTGGCGTGAGAAGCAACACAGCAAATACACCAATCACCGGAATAATCACTGCTAATTGGGCGGCAAAGATATATAAAAAGACCAACATCAAGAAACCCAATGGATTCTGTTTGAAGAGCCAAATACCTTGTCTGATCCAGGTATAACCATCTTTGGGTAAAACGGAGTTTAGTTTCATAGGGATCGACGACTTAAAAGAATGCGTTCAAAGTGAGTTGGATCATGGGGCGTCAACATTTGCGCATCTCTGGGTAAATAAAAATCCCAAAGGCGGGATACCCAGAAACGCAGTGCCGCTGCACGTAGCATAAGGGACCAGCTTGCTTGCTCCTCTTTAATAAGAGGGCGTACTGATTGATATGCTTGCATGAGGGCAGCAAGGCGTGTCGGATCTAAATCCTCTTTATTGTCAGCTAGACACCAATCATTTGCAGTCACTGCTAGGTCAAACAACCACTTGTCAGTGCCGGCGAAATAGAAGTCAAAGAAACCGCCTAATTGATCAAGGGAGTTATCGGCTGATCCTCTTGGATCAAATAAGACGTTGTCACGAAAGAGATCGCAGTGGCTAGCGCCTTGCGGAATCATGTCATAAGCAGCTGAGCTGAAAAAGGCTTCTTGTATTGCTAGCTCGTGCGTCAGTAAATCTTTTTGGGATGAGCTGACGTGTGGCAATACCAAAGGAATTGTTTTTTGCCACCATCCAAGACTGCGCAAGTTCTCTTGAGTCTTAGAAAAGTCTTTTCCAGCTAAATGCATCTTGGCTAGCATCTCGCCAACCATACTGCAGTGTTTTGCCTCTGGCTTTAGTCTGGATAATCCAGGCAGCTTACTCACAATTGCAGCAGGCTTACCTTTGAGTGAAAACAGTATTTCACCTTGATGATTTTCAATTGGTTTTGGAACCGGGATACCTTTGTTTGCTAGGTGGCGCATTAACTCTAGGTAATAAGGTAGTTGCTGCGCAGATAATCTTTCGAAGATGGTTAAAACATATTCTTGTTTTTTGCCATCCTGGATGGTGTCGAGGAAAAAATTAGAGTTTTCAATCCCACCATGAATTCCCCGAATTTCGCTGGCTTGACCAATCTTGAAGTCTTCAGAAATCCAATGAGAAATATCTGCGAGTTCGATTGGGGTAAATACAGCCATAAAGCAGCAACTATTCTATTTCTTTACTTAAGCGGAATGCTAATGCTGGGTACGCTCAGTAAATTACCTTCACCAGATTGTGCTCCAGGCTTCACAGAATCTGGCGGAGACATTTCGTAAGTGGTGTACTTGGTTTTGACTTGAACTTGCGTTGGACTATTGGTGTCTTTGTATTCTGTGATTTCTGTCCCGTTGGCATCCTTGTATTGATAGCTAGGATTGCGGCTCTGGGGAGAATTGAGGGTGCCTGATGGAGTTGCAACAGGTGCAAGTGGCTGATTATTGATTCGGTTAAGTTCTGAGGGACTTAGGGCCTGGCTGTTATTCTGAGCATATGCAGGCGCTGCTGCTAAAAGTCCAAAAGCTATCAAAAAGCTCATGAGAGCCAGGTTTTGACTGAAGGCGTGGCCAATTAAGTTAGTTAGTGCATGCATCATTTTTCACCTTTTTAAGCCTACTCTCGGACGGTTCCTTAACCAGACCTGTAGGCAATTCACAACTAGATTGTACGATTGCGGTATGACTAAACATAGACTCTTGTTGGTAGATGGCTCTAGCTACCTCTACCGCGCCTTTCACGCCATGCCAGACCTCAGAAATGGGGCTGGGGAGCCCACTGGGGCCATCTATGGCATGGTCAATATGATGCGCCGAGCTCGGTCTGAGCTCAAGGCTGACCACATTGCCTGTGTTTTTGATGCCAAAGGTAAGACTTTCCGGGATGAAATGTACTCCGAGTACAAAGCCCATCGATCCCCAATGCCGGAGGATTTGGTCAAACAAATTGAGCCGATTCATGCGATTGTCAAAGCATTGGGCTGGCCGGTATTAATGGTTTCTGGAGTTGAGGCTGATGATGTGATCGGTACCTTAGCTTGTCAAGCTACAGAAGCAGGTTGGGAGACCATCATCTCGACTGGTGATAAAGATTTAGCTCAGTTAGTCAATCCATCGGTGACCTTGATTAATACGATGAGCAATGAAAAGCTGGACATCAATGGCGTGATTGAAAAGTTTGGCGTTCCACCAGAGCGCATAGTCGATTACTTATCCATTATTGGAGATACGGTCGATAACGTTCCGGGTGTTCCTAAGGCTGGACCGAAGACAGCTAACAAATGGTTAGCAGAATTTGGAGATCTGGATAATTTGATGGCCAATGCCGATCAAGTGAAAGGTGTCGTTGGAGAAAATCTTCGCGCCGCATTGGAATGGCTACCTCATGCGCGACAACTCATCACTGTTAAAACGGATTGTGATTTATCGCCGCATTTACCAAGCTTAGATGATCTGCATGCAAAGTCTGAAGATGCTGCTTTACTACGTGAGCTGTTTGAGCGCTACGCTTTTAAGACTTGGTTGCGGGATGTAGAAAAGCAGCTGACAAGCTCGCCTGATGAGGCTTCTGCGGCTGAGGCTAGCTTTGACTTGGCGGGTAGTCCAATTGTCAATCAAGTAACCGATCAGTCTGCCCCTTCTAAAAAATCTACAGTGATTGCAACTTCGCCAACCAAAAATTTATCGCAAGATACGAAAGACTTGCAGGGCGCAATCACAAAACATTATGAGTGTGTCGTTGATGAGGCTGGCTTAGATAAGTGGTTACAAAAAATTGATGCAGCGCAATTAACTGCCGTCGATACCGAAACCACTAGTCTGGATGCTCTAGCTGCAGAGTTAGTAGGTATCTCGTTATCGGTCAAGCCAGGTGAGGCTTGTTACATTCCGGTGGCACATCGCAATGGAGAGGTACAGTTAGATCGCGCTACTGTTCTTGCGCGTATGAAGCCTTGGTTAGAAAGTAAAACGCATTTAAAGGTTGGGCAAAACTTAAAGTATGACGCCCATATCTTTGCTAACTATGGGATTGCCTTGAACGGCATTGAATTTGATACCTTGCTAGAGTCTTATGTGTTGGAATCGCATCTTCCGCACAATATGGATAGCTTAGCTGAACGCCATCTAGGTATGAAGACAATTCGTTACGAAGAGGTTTGCGGCAAAGGGGTTCATCAAATTGGCTTTGATCAAGTCGATCTCAAAATTGCTACGGGCTACGCAGCAGAGGATGCAGACATTACCTTACGCCTTCATTTGGAGCTGTGGCCACAGATTCAGGAAAGCGCTGGATTGTTGTATGTCTACGAAAAGATTGAAATGCCAGCGATGCGTGTGCTGGGCATTATGGAGCGCAACGGCATTCGGATTGATTCTGCCTTATTGGCCAAGCAAGGTCAGCAAGTTGGCAAACGCCTTCTGGAGTTAGAGGGGGAGATTCATCAGCTGGCTGGGCAACCGTTCAATATTCAATCACCCAAGCAGATTGCTGAAATCTTGTTTGTGCAACAGGAATTGCCAGTCATTAAGAAGACACCATCTGGTGCACCATCTACCGATGAAGAGGTATTGCAAAAACTTGCCGAAGATTATCCTTTGCCAGCGCGTATCTTGGACTATCGCAGTCTAGCGAAGCTGATGTCCACCTATATCGAGAAACTTCCACGTATGGCTGATCCGAAGACGGGCCGTGTACATACCAACTTCTCTCAAGCAACTGCAGTCACTGGGCGCCTAGCCTCCAGTGATCCAAATTTACAGAACATCCCTGTGCGTACTGAAGAAGGTCGTCGTATTAGGGAGGCCTTTGTGCCGGCTGATGGTTGTAAATTACTTTCAGCAGACTATTCGCAAATTGAGCTGCGCATCATGGCGCACATTGCCGAGGATGATAATCTCTTGGCTGCTTTTAGGGATGGTAAAGATGTGCACCAAGCAACAGCTGCAGAAATTTTTGGCATTCCCTTGGATGATGTGAGTTCTGAGCAGCGACGTTATGCCAAGGTCATTAATTTCGGCCTGATTTACGGCATGAGTGCATTCGGTTTAGCTGGCAACTTAGGGATCGAACGCTCTGCTGCGCAAAACTATATTGCTAAATACTTTGATCGTTACCCAGGGGTTGCGCAATATATGGAGCACACTCGCTTGGAGGCCAGAGAAAATGGTTACGTGGAGACAGTTTTTGGACGCCGTCTTTGGTTGCCAGAGATTAAAGGTTCGAATGGCCCTCGTCGCCAAGGGGCTGAACGGGCTGCAATTAATGCTCCGATGCAAGGTACTGCTGCGGATCTGATTAAGTTGGCCATGATTGCCGTAGAGGATTGGCTTGAAAAGGAGCAATTGAAAACAAAATTAATCCTTCAGGTACATGATGAATTGGTATTTGATGTGCCAATGGATGAAATCGAGCTTTTGCAAGCTAAATTGCCTGGCTTGATGTGTAATGTTGCCGAACTAAAGGTGCCTTTGGTAGTGAGTATTGGTATTGGCGATAATTGGGAAGAGGCGCATTAGAAACAACGATGAGGAGACAAGAATGAGTGAAAAAATACAAAATAGTAGAAGAGGCTTTATGAAGACCTCAGCGCTAGGTGCTACGGCTGTAACTACCATCGGCGTTGGATTTGTGACAGCATCAGAGCCAGTAATGGCTGCAGCGATTGAGACTGATTTTAAAGGCCTTAAAGCGGGCGAGCAAATGATTCCAGTGGGTAGCTTTCAGATGCCTGCTTATGTATCGCGTCCCGAAAAAGCCAAAGGGTCTTTGCCTATCATTATTGTGGCGAGCGAAATCTTCGGTGTACATGAATACATTGCTGACATTACTCGCCGTTTTGCAAAGCTCGGTTATCTCGCTATTGCCCCAGAATTTTTTACTCGCGCTGGTGATCCTAATACCTATGGTACTACCGCAGAAATCTTCACTAATATCGTTTCCAAAACCCCAGACGCACAAGTTTTAAATGATTTGCAGGCTGCTTTGGTGTGGGCTGGAAAAAATGGTGGTGATCTTAAAAAAGTTGGCGTCACTGGATTCTGTTGGGGTGGTCGTATCACTTGGTTATCCGCCACATTGCCACAAGTGCGCGCAGGCGTGGCTTGGTATGGCCGCTTGATTGGCGAGAAGACAGAAGGTAATCCCCGTCATCCGGTAGATATTGCGGCTGACTTGAAGGCACCAGTACTTGGTTTGTATGGTGGTGCTGATGCCGGTATTTCCTTGGAGAGTGTTGAGCAGATGAAAGCGGCATTAGCGCAAGCAGCGCCAAAGAACCCTGCTGCTAAAGCATCTCAATTTGAGGTATATCCCGATACCCCCCATGCCTTTCATGCTGACTATCGGGCTACCTATCGTGAAGGTCCTGCAAAGGATGGTTGGGAAAAGTGTATCGCCTGGTTTAAGAAAATGGGAGTGGCTTAGTCACTATGACAGTTTTACAAACCATTCTTTTGGTTACTGCCTTGGCAGGCGCTGCTAGCGTATTGGTAGCTGCTACTTTTTCTGTAGCTTTGCTTGCTAAGATGGTCCACAACATGGTGAGTTTGTCGGTTGGTATTTTGCTGGCAACCGCTTTACTGCATTCTTTACCTGAAGCATTCAGTATGGGAGGGGCAAGCCCGCAACTGTTGTTTGCCACATTGCTTGCGGGTTTATTGGGCTTCTTCTTGCTCGAGAAAATTGCCCTTCTGCGTCATGACCACCATCACGAAGGGGATGGTCATTCTCATCACCATGGACATGATGCTGAGAATGCCGGACGTAGTGGTTGGATGATTTTAGTCGGTGATGGTATTCATAACTTTGTGGATGGTATCTTGATTGCTGCTGCCTTTATGGCTGACTATCAAGTTGGTATCTTTACTGCAATAGCAATCATTGCGCATGAGATTCCACAAGAGATTGGCGACTTCATTGTGTTGCTTAATGCAGGCTTCTCGAGGACTCGTGCATTGTTATACAACCTGATTTGTGGATTAGCAGCTGTACTTGGCGGTGTTTTGGCCTACTTCTTTTTAGAGAAAGCGCACACTGCGATGCCTTATCTGTTGGTTATTGCATCGAGTAGTTTCATTTATATTGCGGTCAGCGATTTAATCCCGCAAATGCACCGCCGCCCCCATTGGGTCGAATCTTTACGTCAAACTCTTTTAATTGCGTGCGGCGTAGGATTTGTGATCTTGCTATCAATGTTGCATTGATAGCGCAATAGCTCTAATCAGTAGCAACCGGTCTTGTAGGGTCGGCGCACCATTCGCTCCAACTACCTGCATAAAGACGTGAGCCTCTTAATCCCGCCACTTCCATTGCCAACAGATTGTGACAGGCAGTAACGCCTGAGCCACACTGATGAATGATTTCAGATGGTTTTTTGGATCCCAGTAACTCTACAAAATCTTTAAACAGTTGCTCCGGCGCTTTAAATGCAGTGGCCGATAGGTTGTTTTTAAAGAAGTGATTGATTGCACCAGGGATATGCCCACCGACAGGGTCTAGAGTTTCGTTCTGTCCATGAAAACGATCGTTTGCTCTGGCGTCAAGCACGAGATTTTTGCGCGACTGAAGATTGCTCACCATATCATCAACTGTTACTAGACCAACATAAGGCATGGGCTCAATCGCTTGAGATGTCGGTGTCGGTTTGCGGGGTATTGTGCCCATCGGACCGTTCCAGGAATCTAAACCACCATCTAAGACGCGGACATTAGCATGCCCAGTGGCTTTGAGCATCCACCACAGGCGGCTGGCATAGACTGAGCCTTGTTTATCGTAGGCAACTACTAAAGTATTTGGACTAATGCCTAGGCGAGCTTTAGTTTTTGCCCAATCTTGTGGAGAAGGCAGTGGATGTCGGCCATTGCTTCCCGTTTTAGTGCCAGACATGTCTTGATCAAGATCGACATAAATAGCCCCGGGAATATGACTTTCTTCGTATGCTTTTCTGCCGGCTTCTGGGTTGACTAAATCAAAGCGGCAATCGCAGAGCAAAACATTCTCACCAGTATTGAGAATTTCTTCTAGTTGGTTTGCGGAAACTAATGGAGTCATAAGGCTTCCTATCTTGAATGCAAAATGGTTTAAGAATGCGCCTTAATTATGCGCCTTGAAAATTCATGACGCGACGGTACCATTCATGAAAATGTTGCATACCATCTTCCATGGGGCTTTGATAGGGCCCCACTTCATTAACACCACGCGCAAACAGGGCAGCACGGCCTTGATCCATGCGCTCACCAATCTCATCATCTTCAATGCAAGTTTCCATATAGGCGGAACGCTCAGCCTCTACAAACTCGCGCTCAAATAAGGCAATCTCTTCTGGGTAATAGAACTCAACAATATTGCGAGTTTTATTTGGGCCCATGGGATATAAAGTAGAAACACAGAGAACGCCTGGATACCACTCCACCATTACATTTGGGTAGTAGGTCAGCCAGATAGCCCCATGCCGTGGAGTTTTGCCTTGATATTGCCGCAAGACTGCTTCATGCCAGTTGCGATACACCGGTGAACCTGGGGTTTGCAAATCTTTATGAATACCAACAGTTTGTACGCTATGCCAGTCACCAAACTCCCAGTGCAAGTCCTCACAAGAAATAAACTTACCTAAGCCAGGATGAAACGGCACAACATGGTAATCCTCGAGATAAACCTCGATAAACGTTTTCCAGTTGTAATTGCAATCGTGTACCTCAACATGATCCAGCATGTAGCCATCAAATTGAAGATCCTCAGCAACACCCAGTTTTGCAAGATCAGTGCGCACATCGCGTGGACCTTCGAATAACATGCCTTGCCAATTTTGCAAAGGGGACTTGCCTAAGTTGAGGCAAGGCTTATCTTCAAAATGGGGTGCGCCTAATAAATTTCCACCTAAATCGTAAGTCCAGCGATGGAGTGGGCAAACGATATTGTCTGCTTTACCTTTACCATTAAGCATGAGTGCTTGGCGATGACGGCAGACGTTGGAAAGTAGTTCTACACCAGAGTCGTTGCGAACGAGAATACGACCTTCGTTTTCTGCGGATAAGGTTTGATAGGAGCCAATTTCAGGCACCATGAGTTCGTGGCCAACATAGCCAGGCCCCTGCTTAAAAAGCAGTTCAATTTCCCGCTGATACAGATCAGCGTCAAAATATGCCGAAACCGGCAGTTGTAGATTGGACGGCGCAAGCTTCTGCGCGGTAGCCAGATTAGTCATTCTCCCCACCCCCGAAAACGTCAGCCGAAGCTAAGCGGAATAACCAATCCAACCATCGACGGATCGATATTGGAAAGGAAGGGGTAGATTATACCCATCAGAGGGGCTTCTCGCTTTAATATGTAGGGCTATCCGTATGGGAAATATGAAGGAAACAGCTTATGCCAGCTAAAAAGTCAGAGACTCAAAAACCAGGTCTTGAGGTCACAATTGATCCAGATCTCCGCTATGAGCAAGCTGTAAAAGAACTCGAAAAGTTAATTTTGGACATGGAATCAGGAAAATTCTCCTTAGAAGAGACCCTTTTGGCTTATCAACGCGGTGCTGCTTTGTTAAAACATTGTCAGGGAGTGCTTGCTCAAGTTGAACAACAAGTGCGAGTGTTCGAGGCTTAATGACTACCATTTTTCAATTTCAAGAGTGGCTTACTAATCACTCTGGGCGAGCTGAGAGGGCATTAGATGATTTGCTCGATTCTGCACAAACTACGCCGAATCGTTTGCACGAAGCAATGCGTTATGCGGCGCAAGGTGGTGGGAAACGCATTCGTCCTTTACTAGTTTATGCAGCAGGCTCGCTTGGTGATGCCAAAGCAAAGGCGTTAGATGCAGCAGCAGTTGCGATTGAATGTATTCATGCGTATTCGTTAGTGCACGATGATTTGCCTTGTATGGATGACGATGATTTACGTCGTGGTCGGCCCACAGTGCATAAAGCGTTTGATGAAGCGACTGCTCTTCTAGTTGGTGATGCTTTGCAAACCCGTGCTTTTGAGGTGCTCGCCAATGCGCAATGTGAAGTCGACGTACGCTTGCTGATGATTAGTTCTTTAGCTGCTGCTTCTGGTTCGCGTGGCATGGCTGGCGGACAGGCAATCGATTTAGAGAGCGTTGGAAAAACTTTAGATCTGGTAGGTTTGAAACAAATGCATGCCATGAAAACCGGCGCCTTACTCTCTTGCGCTGTTGAGTTGGGCGGTATTGCAGCACATCTCAATCCCACTCAAATGGCGCAACTCCAAAAATATTCAACAGCCCTTGGTTTAGCTTTTCAGATTGTTGATGATGTGCTTGATGCAACAGCCGATAGCCAAACCCTGGGAAAAACAGCAGGCAAGGACGCAGCTGCGAATAAGCCAACCTATGTGACCTTGATGGGTTTAGACTACGCTCAACAGCAGGCTAAAGACTTGCAAGAAACAGCCATCGCTAGCCTTGCTGATTTTGGTAACAAGGCAGATGCCTTAAAAGATTTAGCACTCTTAGTTGTTAATAGAGCTAAATAAATAAAAACTAAATAGATTCAATGACCTTACATTCCATCAACTCCCCCAACGAATTAAAAAAACTGACTCGTGAAGAATTGCCAGCACTTGCTGATGAATTACGTCAGTTTGTCTTGGATTCGGTATCGCAAACTGGTGGACACCTATCTTCTAATTTGGGAACGGTGGAGTTATCGATTGCTCTGCATTATGTATTTGACACTCCAGATGATCGTATTGTCTGGGACGTGGGGCACCAAAGCTATCCGCACAAAATATTGACGGGCCGTCGTGAGCGCATGAACACCCTGCGTCAGTTCAAGGGATTATCTGGATTCCCACAGCGCGCCGAAAGTGAGTTTGATGCCTTTGGTACAGGACATTCATCGACCAGCATCTCAGCGGCGATGGGTATGGCTCGCGCCTTCCAGACAAAGGGTGAGCGTCATGTGGCCGTGGCTGTCATTGGTGATAGTGCAATGACTGGTGGTATGGCCTTTGAGGCCATGAACAACGCTGGCGTATATGAAGATCTGCCTCTAGTCGTTATTCTGAATGACAATGATATGTCGATCTCTCCTGCAGTAGGCGCGCTCAATCGTCATCTGGCGAGATTGCTGAGCGGTAATATTTATTCGGCTACTAAAAAGGGTATCGATAGCGTTTTATCGATTGCACCTCCACTGCGCGAGTTTGCAAAACGTCTTGAAGATCATGCTAAAGGCATGGTTTCACCTTCAACTATCTTCGAAGAATTTGGTTTTAATTACTTTGGCCCAATTGATGGGCATGATTTAGACGCTTTGATTCCAATGCTGCAGAACGTGCGCCGCCTAGCTCTAGAAGGCGGTGGCCCACAGTTTTTACATGTTGTGACTCGCAAGGGTCAAGGTTATGAGTTGGCTGAAGTCGATCCTGTGCTGTATCACGGTCCTAGTAAATTTAATCCTAAAGAGGGCGTCAAAAAAGCTGCGGCAACTAAAAAAACCTTTACCCAAGTATTTGGTGAGTGGTTATGCGATATGGCTCAAGCAGATCCGCGATTAATTGGGATTACACCAGCGATGCGTGAAGGCTCTGGTTTAGTGGCGTTTGAGAAAAACTTTCCGAATCGTTATTACGATGTCGGTATTGCCGAGCAACATGCAGTCACTTTTGCTGCTGGTATGGCATGTGAGGGTATGAAGCCGGTAGTGGCGATTTATTCCACTTTCTTGCAGCGTGCTTATGATCAATTGATTCATGATGTAGCTTTGCAGGATTTGCCAGTCTTGTTTGCATTAGATCGCGCTGGTTTAGTTGGCGCTGATGGTGCAACCCATGCGGGCGCTTATGACATTCCATACTTACGCTGTATCCCGAATATGTTGGTGATGACGCCAGCAGACGAGTCAGAGTGTCGCGATCTACTGACTACGGCATTTCATCAACCTCATCCTAGTGCCGTGAGATACCCCCGTGGTTCAGGCGCTGGAGTAGCTCCTTCTAAAGAACTCCGCACATTACCATTTGGTAAGGGTGAGATACGTCGCAAATCCAATGCTCAATCTGGAAGCCGCCTAGCCATTTTGGCATTTGGTACTTTGCTGTATTCGGCGCTAGAAGTCGCAGAGGTGATTGACTCAACGGTTGCCAATATGCGTTTTGTAAAACCACTCGATGTTGATCTCATCAAATCCTTGGCGGAGAATCACGATTATTTTGTCACGATTGAGGATGGCGTGATTGCTGGCGGTGCGGGAAGCGCTTGCCTGGAAGCGCTGGCGCAGCTTGGAATAAACAAACCCCTTTTGCAGCTAGGTCTTCCCGACCAATTTATTGAGCATGGAGACTACAACCTGTTGATGACCAAGTGTGGCCTGGATGTAGAGGGCATTACGCATTCCATCAAACAACGTTTTCCGGCCGTATTCACAATAAATTCAGTATTTGCGGGCAAATAAACCCGTTTTGCTTGAAAATAGAGCCATGAACGACATTAACCCCGCTTTTCTGAAAGCTAGCGCAATGCCCGATGTGCAATCCACATTGGATGAGCGTGCTTTGCCGATTGAGCAGGTTGGTATTCGTGGCGTGCGTCATCCATTAACCATTCGTAGTGCATCTGGAGACTTTCCATCCGTTGGTCAGTTCGAGATGGATGTTGCCCTACCTGCGCATGTTAAAGGAACGCATATGTCGCGCTTCATGGCGCTTCTTCAAAAGCAAGAGATGGCCGTTGATAGCATGACAGTTGTTGCAATGGTGTGCGATATGTTGCCTTTGCTTGACGCTAAAGAAGGCCATGTGCAATTTACCTATACCCACTTTGTTAAAAAAGCAGCGCCGGTATCTGGCGTAGAAAGCTTGATGGATTACGAAGTGACTTGGATGGCAACAGCCAAGCAAAATCCTGCAGGAAAGTTAGATATTGAGCTAGGATTGCGCGCTCAGGTACCAGTTATGAGTTTGTGCCCCTGCTCTAAAGAGATTTCTGAGTTTGGTGCACACAATCAACGATCCCATGTCACTATGGATGTCGTACTTGATTCGCAAACGAAGATGACAGTAGAAGATTTAATCACCGCCGCAGAGAGCGAAGCTTCTAGTGAGCTTTGGGGTTTACTAAAGCGCCCAGATGAGAAGTGGGTTACTGAGCATTCTTATAGCAATCCTAAATTCGTAGAGGATTTAGTGCGTGATGTGGCTGGCAATCTCAAGGCTGATGAGCGTATCCGCGCCTT
Organism: Polynucleobacter sp. UB-Piko-W3; assembly: GCF_018881635.1. GTDB lineage: Bacteria > Pseudomonadota > Gammaproteobacteria > Burkholderiales > Burkholderiaceae > Polynucleobacter. The sequence goes on along the minus strand of NZ_JACVPY010000002.1, from coordinate 1,308,355 downwards.
TGTGGTTGAGGCTGAGAACTTTGAGTCCATTCATAACCATAGCGCTTTTGCTCGCATCAGCCACAAGAAATAAAGCAAGCTAATACTGAGCATTCTTATAGCAATCCTAAATTCGTAGAGGATTTAGTGCGTGATGTGGCTGGCAATCTCAAGGCTGATGAGCGTATCCGCGCCTTTGTGGTTGAGGCTGAGAACTTTGAGTCCATTCATAACCATAGCGCTTTTGCTCGCATCAGCCACAAGAAATAAAGCAAGCTAAATCAAATTATTGCTTTGCAAATCCCAACGGGGTTTGATGTCAAAGGCTCCAGAAGTTGTGGAGCCATTATTTTTGGCTAACATGCGTAGTGCTCCAGCAAAAGCAATCATGACTCCGTTATCAGTACAAAGTTCTAGTGGTGGATAGTGAACTTCAAAACGATTCTTTTTCGCTTTGTCATTAAGTGCATTTCGTAATTGCATATTGGCTCCCACACCACCAGCAAGCACTAAATGTTTGCAGCTAGTTTGTTTGAGTGCCTTTTCTGATTTACTCACTAGCACTGTAACGATGGCATCGACAAAGCTTCTGGCAAGATCCGTATGAAATTGCGCCACTTCAGAAGAGTCTGTAATCTTTCTCTCTTCAAACTTTTTCACTTGATTTAGAACCGCAGTCTTAAGTCCCGAGAAAGAGAAGTCTAAATCGCCAGAGTGCAACATCGGTTTGGGTAGATCAAAAATTCCAGGTCGCCCTTTTTCTGCCAGTTTAGAAATGGCTGCGCCACCTGGATAGTTCAATCCCAATAATTTAGCAGTCTTATCAAACGCTTCACCGGCAGCGTCATCCATGGTTTCGCCTAAAAGCTCATATTGACCAATGCCAGAAACTTTCATGAGCTGGGTGTGACCACCAGAGACAAGTAGGGCAATAAATGGAAATTGGGGAGCGCTTTGGCCTAAAAGCGGAGAAAGTAGATGTCCTTCAAGGTGATGAACCCCAATGGAGGGCAAATTCAGCCCTTGGGCCAGGGATTTAGCAAACGCGCTGCCCACCAGAAGGGCACCCGCAAGGCCGGGCCCCTGAGTAAAAGCAACCGCATCAATATCAGCTAATTTGAGCCCAGATTGGCTTAAAGATTGATCTAAAAGGGGTAAAACACGTCGGATATGGTCTCTTGAGGCTAGTTCTGGAACTACACCCCCGTAGTCACGGTGCATAGCGATCTGGGAGTGTAAACCTTGGCCCAGAATGCCCTGGAATGCAGGTTTGCCCTCTTCCCAAGGGGTAGTGTTGTATAAAGCCACCCCGGTCTCATCACAAGAAGTTTCTATTCCTAAAACAATCATTTTTTGGTTTTGTCGTGCTAGAATCGCAATTCAGTTAATTTTTCGATATTTATCGAGCATATACGAGTTAAATAAGTATGACTACAGTCCGCCTCCGCGAAAACGAACCATTTGAAGTGGCATTGCGCCGTTTCAAGCGCACCATTGAAAAAAATGGTCTTTTGACAGACTTGCGTGCCCGCGAGTTTTACGAGAAGCCAACGGCTGAGCGTAAGCGTAAAAAGGCCGCCGCTGCAAAACGCCATTACAAGCGTATTCGTAGCCAAATGTTGCCTAAGAAGCTTTACTAATAGAATTTAAAAGCTCTCTTCACCGAGAAGCTTTGAAGCCCGCTGACGGTGAAACGCAGCGGGTTTTTGCTTTTTGAATTGCTAATCACAGCTAGGCAGCGAGATATATTCAACATTAGGAAAATGCCATGAGTCTAAAAGATCAAATCACTGAAGATATGAAAAATGCTATGCGTGCAAAAGAGACTGCACGTCTAGGGGCTATTCGTTTATTGCTTGCTGCGATTAAGCAACGTGAGGTTGATGATCGAATTGTTCTGGATGATGCTGCTGTGATTGCGATTATTGAAAAAATGATTAAGCAGCGTAAAGATTCCATCTCTCAGTTTGAAAAAGCCAATCGTGATGATTTGGTTGCAATCGAAGTTGCTGAAATGACCATCTTGCAAGCCTACTTGCCTGCCCAAATGTCGGATGCAGAAGTAGAGGCTGCAGTTGCAGCAGTAGTTGCTTCTACAGGCGCTACTGGCCTACAAGATATGGGTAAAGTGATTGGCGCTCTAAAGGGTCTATTAGCTGGTAAGGCTGATATGGGTAAGGTATCTGCTTTAGTAAAAGCCGCACTCGCTAAGTAAGTAATTGAGCGACTAGCCAACTCAGTAAAACAGTTTCATACTGCTAGCCTAATGGCGCTTATTCCACAATCCTTCATTGCCGATCTTTTAAATCGGGTTGACATCGTTGATGTGGTTGGGCAGCACGTTAAGTTAAAAAAAGCCGGTGCAAATTACCAAGGTTTGTGCCCCTTTCATTCAGAAAAGTCCCCTTCATTTTCGGTATCACCTACAAAGCAGTTCTATCACTGCTTTGGCTGTGGTGCCCATGGATCTGCCATTAGTTTCTTGATGGAGTACTCTGGCCTTGGTTATGTAGATGCGATTGAGGATTTGGCGCGCTCTGCAGGGCTAGATGTGCCTCGCGAAGAGCGCACCGCCAATGATGTGGCAAGAGCGCAGCAAGCGATGGCTTTAAGTGAGGTGATGAGCTCAGCAGCAGATTGGTATCGCCAACAACTCAAAGGCAATACCAGGGCAGTAGAGTATTTAAAGGGTCGTGGTCTGACCGGTGAGATCGCAAAACGTTATGCCTTGGGCTATGCCCCAGATGGCTGGCAAGGACTGGAGGCAGTGTTCGGCCCTTATACCAATGATGAAGTAGCAAAGACTCTTGTAGAGGGCGGCCTTCTGATTCAGGGGGAGCAGTCTGAAGGCGCTCCAATAAAACGTTACGACCGCTTTCGTGATCGTGTGATGTTTCCTATTCGTAATCCCAAAGGTCAAACCATTGGCTTTGGTGGGCGTATTCTGGATCAAGGTGAGCCAAAATATTTAAATTCTCCTGAGACACCATTGTTTTCAAAAGGTAATACGCTCTACGGATTATTTGAAGCAAGGCAAGCGATTCGTGCGCAAGAATACGTCTTGGTTTGCGAAGGTTATATGGATGTGGTGGCGCTAGCACAGTTAGGTTTCCCCAATGCAGTAGCCACCTTAGGAACTGCATGTACTGCAAACCACGTACGGATGCTACTCAGACAAACAGACAAAGTAATTTTCTCATTTGATGGCGACTCTGCTGGTCAACGTGCAGCACAGCGTGCACTTGAAGCTTGTTTACCGCTGATGTCTGACGATAAAGAAATTCGTTTCTTATTCTTACCGACAGAGCATGATCCTGATAGCTATGTGCGCGCTTATGGCGCAGCTGCATTTGAGAAAGTCATTAAAGAAGCAATGTCGATCTCTAGCTTCTTCTTTAAGATTGTTAGTGAAGACCACGAGCTCACTACCCCAGAGGGTAGAGCCCATACTCATCATGCTGCCAAGCCATTATTGCTCTCGATGCCACCCATTGCATTGCGTACTCAGATTTTGCGTGAGCTCGCGATTCGAACGAATACGACTCCGGCAGAGCTTGAGTCATTTTGTGGTTTAACAGTAGTGCCAGCTCCTGCACAACAAGCCAGATCACCAATCAATCAAAATTCTTTTGCCAACAGTAATCGGCAGGGCGCCCCTTGGCAAGCGTCTAAGGGTTCTGCAAAACGCGTTGCGACACAAAATATTGAGCCACCGAAGGCACCGACTGATTTAGCAGAGCAAATGTTGCGTGTACTGATTCAGTTTCCACATCTTGGAAAATCATTAGATGCTAACAAACGCTCACTGGCATTGAAGGCTGCAGAACAGCGATCAACTAAAGCCTTCTTATTAATGCAAGATCTTTTATCCCAATGTGACTTAGTGGAATTGATTCCAGGCGAGGGCAATAAATCTGCTACTGCTGGCGCCGGGGCTTTCGCAATGTTCCAAGACCAACTCTCGCGCAGTGAGCTTGCACCCTTGTACGAGTTACTCAGAAATCGCGTCATGGGGTCTGATTTAGACCTTGATGGGGCTACGGCAGACTTAGAGGGCGCCTTTAAAAAGCTAGAACTGACCTACTTAAAGCAAGAAATGACCGCAATAGCTCAAAAGATTGCTGGTAGTACGGCTAACGACCTAGATCGCGCTAGATATCGTGAATTAGGCGAAAAGCTGAAATTCTCTTAAGTATTTACGCAAACACCCCTAAAGATAGCCTGAAATAAGCCTATATTTTTAGTATATCGGGGACTAAAAAAGTCACAATCGACTATAATCCTCTGTTCCCAAGAAAAAAATGAATTAATTCAGCTACTTGCGCTTTATTTTGATGAAATTTTGGGCAAGTGGACTACGGGGCTGTACTTAATCAGTCGATATCAATAACAGTAATGTGAGTAAGTGCTAATAAATGCCTAATACCAAGACCAAAAAACCAGCTAAACCAGTAGCCAAGAAAGCGAAAGCTTCAGCTAAACCAGTGAAGGCCGCCGCTAAGCCAAAAGCAAAGGCTGCTGCTAAACCAGTAGCCAAGAAAGCGAAAGCTCCAGCTAAACCAGTGAAGGTTGCTGCCAAGCCTGCTTCAAAAGCAAAAGCAATTGCTAAGCCGGCAGCTAAAAAAGCGAAGCCTGCTTCAAAAGCAAAAGCTGCTACTAAACCAGTGGCTAAAAAAGCGAAGCCTGTGAAGGCGGTGAAGGCCCCAGCAAAACCACTGAAGGCTGCTGCTAAAACAGCGTCTACTAAAGTTAAAGCCGCCAAGCCCGAGCCAGTAAAAAAAGTGAAAGCTTCTGCAGTAGCAAAGGCTGAAGAAATTAAAGGTAAAAAAGCAAAGGCAGCCGAAGTTACTGCCCCAGTAGTTGAGGAAGAGAAAAAGCGCGGTCGCAAGGCTAAAGTAGAAGCTCCTTCTGATGGCGCTGAGCCAGTTTTAACGGATCGTCAAAAAGCACGTGAGCGCAAAGCAAAAGAGAAAGCACTCTTAAAAGAATTCGCAGCTCAGCAATTAGGCACCGAAGAGCAACAGGAGTTACGCCGCGCTCGTTTGAAGACCTTGATCAAGATGGGTATGTCCAAGGGTTATTTAACCCATGGTGAAATGAATGACGTGATGTCTGATGAGTTGTCTGATGCTGATGCATTAGAAACCTTGATCAGCTTATTGAACGATATTGGTATTACTGTTTATGAGCAGGCTCCTGACGCAGAAACATTAATTCTGTCTGACAACACGGAAGCTGCAGCTTCTGAAGAAGAGGCTGAAGAAAAGGCTGAAGCAGCTCTCTCTACAGTTGATTCAGAATTTGGCCGCACTACCGATCCAGTCCGTATGTATATGCGTGAGATGGGTACTGTAGACCTTCTGACTCGCGAAGGCGAGATTGTGATTGCGAAGAAGATTGAGGCTGGCCTCAAAGATATGGTGATGGCCTTAGCTGCCTGCCCAGTCACTATTAGTGAAATCTTGAGTAACGTGGACAAGATTACTACTGGCGAGATCGAGATTGATCAGTTTGTGGATGGCTTGGTAGATCCAAATGCTGAAGATATTAAGTTGGGGCCCGAAGAGCCAGAGATTGATCCTAATGCTGAGGAAGATGAAGGTGATGATGAAGGTGGCGGCGGAGGTGCTGCCGCTGCAGCAGCCAATGCTAAACAGCTCGAAGAGTTAAAACAAATCTCCCTCGAGAAATTTGCCATCGTTCGCACGCAAGCCGACAAAATGCGTCGTGCTTTTGATAAGGATGGTTATAACTGTCCTGCTTATATCAAGGCGCAAGATCTCATTCGTGGCGAGTTATTAGGTTTCCGCTTAACAGCGAAAAGTGTTGAGAAGTTATGTGACACTATGCGCTCTCAGGTTGACCAAGTATGGAAGCTAGAGCGCGGCATTGTGAGTTTGTTAGTAGATAAGATTGGTGTCAATCGTGGTGAAGTATTAAAAGACTTCCCGAAGATGGCAATGAATCTAACCTGGACTGATAAGCTTCTCAAAGAGAACAAGCCCTACGGCCCACTTTTACAACGTAACGTGCCTGCCATTCAGGAACTTCAACAGAAGTTGATTGATATTCAGACCCGCGTAGTCATTCCGCTGCCAGAGTTAAAAGAAGTGAATAAGCAGATGACTGCAGGTGAGAAGCGTACCCGTGAGGCTAAGCGTGAGATGACGGTAGCTAACTTACGTCTAGTAATCTCCATTGCCAAGAAATATACCAACCGTGGTCTGCAGTTCTTGGACTTGATTCAAGAAGGTAATATTGGCTTGATGAAAGCGGTAGATAAGTTTGAATACCGTCGTGGCTATAAGTTCTCTACTTATGCAACATGGTGGATTCGTCAAGCAATTACCCGCTCTATTGCTGACCAAGCAAGAACCATCCGTATTCCAGTGCACATGATTGAGACGATCAATAAGATGAATCGTATCAGCCGTCAGATCTTGCAAGAAACTGGCCATGAGCCAGATGCTGCAACCCTGGCGCTCAAGATGGAGATTCCGGAAGACAAGATTCGTAAGATCATGAAGATTGCTAAAGAGCCAATCTCGATGGAGACTCCAATTGGCGATGATGAAGATTCTCATTTGGGCGACTTCATTGAGGATGGCAATACCTTGGCTCCAGCCGAAGCAGCTCTGCATGAATCTATGCGTGACGTTGTCAAAGATGTTCTGGATTCATTAACACCACGTGAAGCAAAAGTATTGCGTATGCGCTTTGGTGTGGAGATGAGTACAGACCATACTCTCGAAGAAGTAGGCAAACAGTTTGATGTAACGCGTGAGCGTATACGTCAGATTGAAGCGAAGGCCTTGAGAAAAATGCGTCATCCAAGCCGTAGCGACAAGCTCAAGACTTTCCTCGAGGAAGATTGATCCAAAGATTAACGGGCCTATAGCTCAGTTGGTTAGAGCAGAGGACTCATAATCCTTTGGTCCCAGGTTCAAGTCCTGGTGGGCCCACCAGAAAAGCAAACCCTCATCAGAAATGGTGAGGGTTTTGTCTTTAGAGACTCGCCTTAGGTAAGAGTTAGATTTCTTTCAATCGAGAACTTCTACGTGATTTTTCATAGAAGTGATTGGGCTTAGATTTAACCCAATGAATAAATCGTTGCATTTCGGGATGCTCTTGAAGAGCCGCCGCAGTATTAAATTGCGTGGCTAGTTCAGTTTCGGTAAAGAGGGCATGTATTTGACGATGACAAATGCGGTGTAGGTACTCGGTAGTTTTTCCACCCTTGGACTTTGGTATGAGGTGATGAGCATCTTTTTGGGAATCAGGGATAGGGCGGTTGCAGATAGGGCAGGCCACATCTACCACTTTTATGAATGGTGTTGGCGCAAGCGAAATCAACTTCTTACGAATTTTGCCAATCATCTGGTTTTTAAAATATTCATGTGTCGTACAAGTTTAGTAAATAAGTCATAAACTTGCATGGTGGCAAAATTCTCATCAAAAATCCTTTCTGAATCTGATATATCTCGCCTGATTGAGATGGCCTGGGAAGATCGGACCCCATTTGATGCAATTGAGAAATCATTCGGCCTATCTGAACCACAAGTCATTCAATTGATGCGCCATGAACTTAAGCGAGGCTCTTTTGAGTTATGGCGTAAGCGCGTTACTGGAAGGGCTACAAAGCACGTTGCGCTTCGAAGTAAGTTAGTTGATCGCGCCTATTGCCCAACGCAGTATAAAAATAAATGAAGTCTATTAAACGCTTAGTGCTGATTCTGGGAGATCAGCTCGATTTAAAAGGGGCCGCCCTCAGAGATTTTGATTTCAAAACTGATGAAATAGTCATGATTGAGTCAATATCAGAGGCGCAATATGTTTGGTCCCATAAAGCCAAGATTGCTCTGTTTTTATCTGCAATGCGGCACTTTGCTGCTCAGTTAAAAAAGCTTAATTACCCCCTGACTTATATTCAAAGCTCGCCTCTGTCAATCGTAGAGACCTTAAAAGAAAAAATGATCCAAGGCGGGATTACAAACCTTATCTGCGTTGAGCCAGGCGAATGGCGCTTAAAGCAGCAGATAGAAGCATTAGCAAGAGAGCTATCGCTTAGGCTGGAGATGCGTGAGGACGATCACTTTTATTGCTCGCATCAAGAATTTGTTGAATGGGTGGCTGATAAAAAAGAATTACGGCTAGAGTACTTTTATCGCCTAATGCGTAAGCGCCACAATATTCTGGTTAATTCTGAAGGAAACCCTGAGGGTGGGCAGTGGAATTTTGATCAAGATAATCGTAAGCCCTATTCAAAAAAAGGCCCTGGCATCATTGAGGCCCCCGTTTTATTTGAGCCAGATGCAGTTACCAAAGAGGTTCTTGAGTTTGTTAACGCTACCTATCCAAATCACCCTGGCTCACTAGATCATTTTCGGTGGCCAGTAACTCGAGCCCAAGCTCTAGGAGCGCTAGACTATTTTGTGGAATATCGCTTAAGAAACTTTGGGGTATTTCAGGATGCGATGTGGACTGATACCCCGTTTGGCTGGCATTCTATTTTGTCGAGCTCGCTTAATCTGAAGTTGCTTAATCCAAGAGAAGTGATTGCTGCTGTTTTACGGGCCTGGAAAAAATACTCCTTAGATCTTTCTACGGTTGAAGGGTTTATTCGTCAAATATTAGGCTGGCGAGAATTTGTAAGAGGCATGTATTACTTAGATATGCCCAAGATGGCTCAAGATAATTATTACAACCATCAAAGACCCTTGCCTCAATGGTATTGGACAGGTCAAACTAATATGGCCTGCATGAAAGATGCGATCGGCCAAACGCTGCAGTATGGCTATGCCCATCACATTCAGCGCCTCATGGTGACCGGCAACTTTGCTCTACTAGCCGAGATCTTGCCATCAGAAGTCTGTGATTGGTACTTGGCAATTTATGTCGATGCGATTGAGTGGGTGGAGCTTCCCAATACCGCTGGCATGGCTTTGTTTGCAAATGGTGGACGCTTCACTAGTAAGCCCTATATTGCTAGTGGCGCCTATATCAAGCGCATGAGTAATTATTGCAGCTCGTGTCAGTACAAGCCAGATATTCGATTTGGAGAGACTGCTTGCCCTGTAACAACCTTGTATTGGAATTTTTTAATTAAGCATCGCAGTCAGTTTGAATCCAGTCCACGTACAAAGCTGATGACTGCCAATCTCAAGAGAATTAGCGATGAGGATCAAGAGTCGATCGTGGGGCATGCCGATCACCTCCTCAATCATCTCAATGATCTCTAGGGATTGATATGAGTACTTCCTTTAAGGGCAATAAAAGTTATCTACCAAACAAAATTTGCGTTGTCTGCAAAAAAGAGATGATCTGGAGAAAGTCTTGGGCCAAAAATTGGGAGTTTGTTAAATACTGTTCAGACGCTTGTAGGAAAAAAGCGCCTAAGGCGTAGACCTTAATCAGCGATTTGCTTTTACCAGGGCAATCTTTCGCCTGAGTAAGAAAGAAAGCTTCCTGAATCTTCTTTCTTGAGACTTTCAATCACTCGAAACATATCTGCCACTGCATCGTGCGCAGGCCTACCAATCTGCTCGCCGCGAAATGGTTTTGAGAGTCTTGAGTTCACGGTACCAGGATGCATTGCGATCAGAGCAGTGTTCGGTTTGGTACGCGCCCATTCAATAGACGCTGTTTTGATCAGCATATTGAGCGCGGCCTTCGAAGCTCGGTAGCTATACCAACCACCAAGGCGGTTATCTTCAATGCTGCCAACTTTAGCCGACAGGTTAACCATGATGCTATGTTTGGGATCCAGTAATTTAGAGAAGTGCCTAACGGTGAGTGCTGGACCAATAGCGTTGATCTTCATCAGCTCTTCTAGTTGTTCAGTATTCAGATCGTCTAGCTTCTTTTCAGGCATCGAGTGGTTGGTGTGCAGGACTCCAATCGTATTAATGATGAGTTGAAAAGGTGCTTCCTGAGAGAATGCTGTGGCACAAGATTCTATAGACTCTGGATCTTGGTAATCAATGCTATGTTCTGAATGACGATGAATACCCAAGACATTTGAGCATTGGGGGTTGTTTTTAAGTAGCTCCATAAACGCCGTGCCAATGGTTCCAGAGGAGCCAATAATGAGGGCAGAAAAAGGGTTTGGAAGCAGTTTCAAGGTGCCTTAAATAATGTCGCTTTCATTCAGTTTAGTGAAGAAGTCTTAAACCTGCTCAATAGGGACTGATTTGGCTTTTTAGGGCTGCTTTATTGTGATTACCATGATTTCCCTAGGCTAAGCCCCTCTAGGACGGTTGGCCTAGGGGCGCGTCATTTTCATGTGGGCGTAAAATGTAAGAATCATTTAAAGTGATTTATATGAAGCAGACTGAACACTACATACCCCTTGGATTTTCTGATCGAGTTGCCTTATTTTTTACTAAAGGGATGCGCTTTTTTGCAGACACCTTTTTTAAGAAGCGCTATGGGCACCGAGCTGTTGTTTTAGAAACTGTGGCAGGAGTCCCCGGAATGGTTGCCGGAATGTGGACTCATTTAACAAGCCTGCGGAGTATGAAGGTTGGCTATGGGCCAAAGATACGAACACTTTTAGCAGAGGCTGAGAATGAAAGAATGCATCTCATGACTTTCATCGAGATTGCAAATCCCAATCGGTTTGAGCGCTACCTTGTTTTGATCGCGCAGGCTATTTTCTGGAATTTCTTTTTCATTATTTATGTATTCTTTCCTAGAACTGCCCATCGTATCGTCGGCTATTTTGAGGAAGAGGCAGTCTATTCCTATACCGAGTATTTAAAAGAAATTGATGAGGGGCGCATACCGAATGTTCCAGCCCCCCAAATTGCTATTGATTACTGGAAGCTTGAACCTAGCGCAACTCTACGAGATGTCGTGATTGCTGTTCGCAATGATGAAGCCCACCACCGGGATACAAACCATCAATTTGCTAGTGACTATGACAAGGCTTAATGATGAAGACTCCAGATAAGCGCTGCTGTGGCTCAGGTGTTTGCATCATTAATGATGCAGGCGAGTGTTGGTGTGGCCAAGTGTGGGACGGTGAAAAAATGTCCGCACCTAGCTTGAATCTACAAACAGCTATCGATAAAAGCCAAAAGCAGGACTCCGATAAGATCAAGCCTAACTCGTAAATTGAGTTTAAAGCAGGCTCTCTTTTGACTATAGGAAGCTTAAATGATGATGACTCCTGATGAAATTGCAGGATTAATTCCAGCAGAAAAAGCCCGTTTTCGTTCTCCGATACCTACCCAAGCAATTTCAAGTGATGAGTTTTTGCCTGGTGTGCAGACTCCCAAGCAAAAAGAATTTGAGAATCGCATCAAAGAGATTGGTACAACCCTTGCTAAGCACCAAGGCATACCTCGCCGCCGATTTTTTCAAAGTGCTGCAGGAATGGCAGCAGCTTTTTTGGCAATGAATGACACCTTTGGCCCGATGTATAGCGTTAGTCATGCCGAGGCTGCAACACCAGAGCTGGCTAATCAAAGATCTGCTTTGTTAAAAGATCAGTTCATTATGGATATGCATACCCATTTCTTGCGTGACGATACCCGGCTAGAAGGCTTTGTGAGATCTCGCGAGGCTGTAGGCAAGGCCTCATGGAATCCTGCTTTAGTTGGTAAGCCACAAACCTTGGATGACTTGAAGTTTGCCAATTACTTTAAAGAGGTCTATTTAGATAGCGATACTAAAGTGGCATTGATTTCTGGCTCTGGATCTGAGGATCCACGAGATTGGTTTTTAACTAATGCAATGAAAGCGCAGGCGCGTGAATCAGTGAATCAAGGGTCCGGCACTAAAAGAATGTTTTCACACGCAATTTTTATGCCAGGAATGCCAGGTTGGTTAGAAAAGGCCGAAGCAGATCACGAAAATCTAAAGCCAGATTCTTTTAAGGGCTACACCATCGGCGATAACACTAATAAGCAACTTTCAAAGCATCCTTGGCGTCTTGATGATGAAAAATTACTTTATCCCTTTTATGAAAAGTTAGCGAAATGGAGTAAAGCTAAGCCAAGCTTAGCTAATGTCTGTGTTCATAAAGGTCTTTATCCGCCATCAATCACGCAGCAATATCCTCACTTATTGGCTTATGCGAAAGTAGATGATGTTGCGAAAGCTGCTAAAGATTGGCCTCAATTAAATTTCGTTATTTACCATTCCGCTTTTCGTTATACAGGCGGAACCTGGGATATAGGATGGGAGCAATTTAGACAATCTGGCCGCATTGATTGGGTAACAGATTTAGCTCAGATCCCACAAAAAACAGGTGTCACGAATGTCTATGGAGATTTAGGTCAAATTTTTGCCCAAAGTACTATTGCGGAGCCAAGGCTATGTGCTGCGATGCTCGGTCAGCTCATTCAAGGCTTAGGGGCAGATCATGTTGTTTGGGGTACCGACGCCATCTGGACGGGCTCCCCCCAGTGGCAAATTGAGGCCCTACGTAGATTAGAGATTCCTGAGGATATGCAGAAAAAATATGGCTTTAGTCCTCTGGGGGCTGCAGATGGAGCAGTCAAGCGAGCAATCTTTGGCGAAAATTCTGCACGGCTTTATAACTTTACTGCTGCACAACGAGCTGCCTTAATGACTGATAAGGTTGCCTTAGCAAAAGTGAATTATGACCAGTATGGGGATGGCAGAACCAACCTCAGATATGGTTATATGCAGGCTTAATTTAGTCTAACTATTATCTGCACTTATTTGCGAATAATGGATGCGGGAATTTACTGGCTACTCCTACCCCTGATTGCTGTATAAATTGATTGCTTATAAACCAAATCTTGATGGCTGCAAAAATTGTATTTAATGGAATAGAGAAGATGACGCAAGAAAAAAATATTACACGCCGTAATGTATTGAAAATGAGTGTGGGTACTGCTATTCTGAGTAGTACAGGCGTAAGTCAGGCGCATGAGAAGGGTATTAAAACCCCTTTTAATGTTGAGCAGGTCTACATTCCTATTGCTAGCAGTAGCCAAGAATTTCCGGTGCGCAGAATCTATTGCATTGGTAGAAACTATGCAGCGCATGCAAGAGAAATGGGTTCTGACCCAACTCGTGAACCCCCATTTTTCTTTCAAAAGCCAACGGATGCCATTCAGTTTGTTGCGCCAAACAAAATCGTAGATCATCCTTATCCAACTTTGACTAAGAATTACCACTATGAGGTCGAGCTAGTCGCAGCCTTAAACAAAGGCGGCAAGAATATCCCAGTTGAGAAAGCACTTGATCATATATTTGGTTATGCACTTGGCTTAGATATGACGCGCAGAGACCTGCAGCGTTTTATGGGGGATCAAAAGAAGCCTTGGGAAATTGGTAAGTCCTTTGATCACTCAGCACCTATTGGTCCCATTTTCCCGCTTGCCAATATTGGACATTTCACCAAGGGGAATATCGAACTCTCAGTCAATGGGACTGTAAAGCAAAAAGCAGATTTGTCTCAAATGATTTGGTCGGTAGCTGAGCAAATTTCTAAATTATCTGAAGCAAATGAGCTATACCCTGGAGACATTATCTACTCAGGCACTCCTGAAAATGTCGGTCCAGTCGTCAAGGGTGATGTGATTCGTTGCTCTATAGATCGATTGCCAGATTTGGTCATTAAGGTTGTTTAAATCTAAAAAAACTTTAAAAAATAATGGGGGCTTAGTGAAACTTCAATTCTTTATCAGGACATTGGTATTTTCTATCTTGTCGAGTAGCTCCTTAGTTGTGCTGGCGGCTTATCCGGATAGACCTGTAACGATCATCATTGGTTTCCCGCCGGGTACGGGCACCGATACAGTCACGCGCATCATGGCCGATCGCCTTTCTCAGAGAATGGGGCAGCAATTTTTAGTAGAAAACAAAGTTGGTGTGGCAGGAAGTATCGGGGCAGGAATTGCTGCTAAGGCTAAGCCAGATGGATATACCTTGTTGGTAAGTGCTTCTGCGCCGATGTCAATCAACCCCCATATTTATAAAACCCTTAGTTACAGCCCTCTGACGGATTTCACGCCAATTGGAATGCTGGTATGGTTGCCTTATTTAATGGTGGTCAATCCGAATGATCCGGCTAATACTTTGCAACAATTTCTGGCAAATGCGCAAAAGAGCCCAACCCCGATTAGCTATGGATCTACTGGTAATGGCGCTACCAGTAACTTGGTAATGTCGGTGCTGGCTAAGCGTGCCAATATTGAAATGACCCAGGTTCCCTATAAAGGCAGCAGTCAAGCACAAGCAGATGTGATTGGTGGGCAATTACCAGTTACTTTTGATACGCTATCTTCCAGTATTGCGATGGTGCGAGCAGGTAAGTTAAAGCCCTTGGCAGTTGCTACACTGAAAAGAACAGAACTTGCGCCAGAAATCCCAACGGTAGTTGAGCAAGGTTTTCCGGGTTTTGAAATTGGAGCTTGGCTAGGACTTTTTGGCCCAGTTGGACTGCCGCCAGCCATTCAGAAAACCTTATTAAACGAAATCAATCTTATTTTGCAAGAGCCAGAGACGCGCGCGAAGTTAGCAAAGGGTGGGGCTGAGGTAAGAGCTTCATCCTCCTCTGGAGAGTTTTCAGTGTTCTTAAAAAATGATTACGAGAATACTGGAAAGTTGATTCGTGATTTCAACATTAAGCCAATGGAATAAAAGAGTAATGGATAAATCCAGTTATATTGTTAGTCCCGCGGAGCGTCAGGCTCGCATTGACTTAGCAGCTTGCTATAGGCTAGTCGCTCATTTTGGCATGAGTGATTTGATATACAACCACATTACCGCTAGAGTTCCCGATAGTGCAGAAGAGCTTATTCTTATTAACCCGTATGGGTTGATGTACAACGAAGTCACTGCTTCTAATCTCATCACCATTAATTTAGATGGCGAAGTTATCTATAACCCCAATCCAGATTTTGGTATTAATCAGGCTGGATATGTGATTCATAGTGCTGTGCATCGCGCTAGAGAAAATGTCAGCTGTGTGATTCATACTCACACGCGTGCTGGTATGGCCGTTTCTGCGATGGAATGTGGCCTATTACCAATTACACAAACAGCAATGCGATTCCATGGGATTCCTTATCACGACTATGAAAGCGTTGCGATTGATTTAGATGAGCAGTCACGCCTGGTTGCAGATTTGGGTGATCAAACTGCCATGATTCTAAGGAATCATGGTCTCCTAGCGGTGGGCCCAAGCACAGCCCAAGCCTTTAATACTTTGTATTGGCTAGAAATGGCGTGTAAGGCTCAGGTGGATGCACTCTCTTCCGGTGTGAAATTGACGATGCCGCCTGATGAAGTCATTCAGAAGACCCATCATTTATACCAACCTCACGTCAGAAGGCCATTTGGGGAGATGGAATGGCCCGCAATGCTGCGGATTGTAGAAAAGCTAGACCCGACTTATAAAAACTAATATCTCAAGTTGGTATAGCTATTTAGAAAACAATCTCAGCCAAAGGCTTTTGATCGATAAAGTTTTGAATATTTTTTACAACTGATTCGATCCTTCTTTCATCGAGTTGATCAGTCCAGCTAGCAGTATGAGGAGTCATGATGACGTTATCTAGCTCATGGAACGGTAGTGCTGATGGACGCATTTCTAAATTATCAGTACTAGCATATTGATACCAAACATCCAGTAGCGCGCCTCCAATCTCATGGTTTTTGAGGGCCTGATAAATAGCTGCCTCATTAATAATCGGCCCCCTAGCAACATTGATGATGACGCCAGTGGGCTTCATTTTTTTGAGTGTGGATCCATTAATCAAATCCCTAGTACTTTCGCTTAGTGGTGCAGTAATGAGAACGTAATCACTTTCCATCAATAAAGTCTCTAGATGTGAGCTGTCTTTCCACCACTTCAACCTAGCGTCTACCTTTGGATTGCGACTAATCGCAATAAACTCCATTCCAAAAGGAGTGGCGAGTTCAGTGACTCGTTTAGCAATATGTCCAAAACCAATAAAACCGATGGTTTTATGTTGAATCTCACTATGTTTCAGTCCTCGCACAATGGAGCCACCATAAGTCCATCTGCCTTGGCGAAGCTCCCGGTCCATATGGCGCATATTAATTGCAAACTCCAGAACACCCAGCATGACGTATTCGGCGATAGGTTCAGAGTGCTGATTGGTATTACAAACAATGCAGCCATCAGGAAGCCATTCTTTTTTTAGCCACTCCATACCAGAAAATGGTACTTGGATTAATTGAAGTTGCTTACCCGCCGTAATAAGATCCTGAACTAGTGTCGGGTCTTTGGAATACACCAACTCAGCTGATACAACCAGAATGTGTGCCTTGGAGACAAGCTCCAGCAATTCAGATTTAGCTTGTTCGACAGTGCAGTGTTGAATTGTCCAGGATTTTCCAAGAGCCTGAATCAGAGGGGCGAGAAATATTTTTCCGTATTCTCCAACTATTAGAATATTTCTATCCATGATCTTCCAATGTCATTAATGGCTTAAATATACAGCTAATTCTGCTCTCATCCGTCTTTGATCTCAGGCTTAAGTACCGGCTAGCCAATAAGGATAGAAATCATCATCTGAAATAGCATGGAGTATATTGAACATTAGCCTATACTTAAAATAAAAAAAGCCCAATAATGCGAAACATTATGACCTTGACGCTAAGGAAATTCTGATTTTTCATTCTGGGAATAAGATTAGATAGAGGACTTATGAAAACAAAATTACATTTTCTGATTGTGTGTTTGACGCTTACCATTTTCTCGGCAAGCTCGTATGCCCATAAAGATACAGATCCAGCTCATCAAACTTATGCAGAGGGCAATCTTCCCCTTGAAAATGGATCCACTATTGAGAATTTCAAAATTTCTTTCACGACGCAGGGCGTTCTGAATGCAGATAAATCGAATGCTATTCTGATGGTTACTGCGATTGGCGGAAATCATCATCGCATTGATTATTTGATTGGTCCTGGCAAGGCTCTTGATACAGATAAGTATTTTGTGATTTGTACAGACGCAATTGGTAATGGCTTGACAAGCTCTCCATCCAATAGCCAAACACAGGCGAATGTGAGCTTTCCGGAATTCAATATTCGAGATATGGTGAATAGCCAATATCGACTAGTGACTGAGCATTTTGGGATTACCAAGCTAGTATCGGTGGTCGGTGCTTCCATGGGCGGTATGCAAGCTTTGCAGTGGGCTGTTTCTTATCCCAATGCTATGCAGTCAATCGTACCTATTATTCCTTTAGCTAAAACCCATGCATGGACTTCCGGGGTTCTAGAGATGCTCAGGCAAAGCATCATGACTGACTCAGCTTATCAGGGTGGTAAATATGACAAGCCCGTTGAAAAAGGAATGCGACTATGGGCAGGGTGGTTAAGTGGAGTGATTGTTAGAACACCGTCTTATCAAAATCAACAGTTCAATAGTCCCGAGGCAGAAATTAATTTTCTCAATAAGCTTCAGGATGCTTCTTGGAAGCGTATGGATGCAAATGATTGGATTTGGCAATCTCGCGCTTATGATCGCCATGACATTGGGCAAACAAAGGGTTTTAATGGGGATACGATTGCTGCATTGAAGTCAATTAAGGCAAAGACGCTCATTCTTGCGGGGACCGGGGATTTGCTCAATCCAGAATCTGATGCCAAGGAGTCGGTAAAATATATACCTCAGGTGAAATATGTCGCGATCAATGAGACTTCACCCATGGGACATCTTTCAGGGGCAGGAGTTACACCGAACGAGAATGAAGTTCAAAATAAAGCAATCAAGCAGTTTTTAAGCGCACTGAAAAAATAAAAAAAGCCACCCAAGGGTGGCTTTAGTATTGAGAGAAATCATTTCACTTCGTTTTAACGAAAGTGACCCAGTTAGCTCCTTTGCCGCCAGCAACTCTTTCAATCAGATTTAATTCACCATTGGCTTGATTGATGGAGTAGAGAGATACCTTGTCAGACTTTTGTCCGGAGGCAACTAAAAATTGACCACTAGGATCAACATTAAATCCTCTCGGCATTTCTTCTGTAGGTATCGTAAACAGATACTTTACTTTGCCTGTTTGAGGATTGACTTCAAAGCCGCTTAATGTGCTCTTAGTTCTCTCGGATGTATAGAGAAATTTACCATTAGGCGTTAACTTAATTTCAGCGCAGAAAATCATATTGGAGTCATCAAACGCAGTCGCCTCTGGCGAACCAGTCGGAGGCCTTGGTCTGCCAGGTACTAATTTACTATCTGCTGGAAGACTAGATACAGCCTGAATTTGAGTTAATCCTCCTGATTTGATATCCCGAGAGAAAACCACTACTTCACCAGTCATCTCTGTAATGACATAGGCAAATTTATTATCATCCGAAATAACAATATGTCTCGGACCCTGTTGTTTTTGGAGGGCTACTGAAGTTGATGTCTCAGAGAGAGGCTTGGCTTGGGATGCATTAAAGGTATGAATTTTGATTTCATCTGTACCTAGCTGGGGTACATAGACAAACTTATTGGACTGGTCAAATATGATGGCGTGTGGATTTTTACCGCCACTTGGAAATGCTTCTGCTGGAACAGGATTGACATAGCCATTTGCTTGTATTTGGTTAACGCTGTTGTTGTGACCGCCAAAAGAGGTTGCCAATAACCATTTACCAGTTTTATCAGTAGATACAGCAACCATGCTATCGGCCAATGGAACTGAGCCAGTCCATTTTAGTTGCCCATTGGATTGGTCAATTTGATAAATATATAGGGAAAAGGGCTTAGAGCGCACGGAGGCATATAAATTTTTGCCATCGGGTGTCACAGCCATAGGCATTGCAAACTTTCCAGCAGGAAAGCGTCCAACTAAATTTAAGTGTGGACTTGGCCCTGCTGTTAGTTCATAAGCTGCTATATCGGCATCTTCAATATTTGAGATATATACGTAAGTGCCACAATACGCTGTGGTTGCTATTGTCACTCCAGATATTGCAAAAGCTAACTTCCCGAAAATACTTTTCATCATGCTCTCCCTTTGGTATTTTTTTATTGAGTTTCTTTTTATTATTCTTGTTTCAGAATAACTGTTGTTCTTGCTTTGGGAACATTGGTATCTTCCATTAGTTTTATGTCAATTTATGCCTTGAGTGAGATCTGTATAGGGTCAGTCATCTCAGCTTTTTCAGGGTTGAGAGGGGAAAAGAGGTAATATTATTTTCTGATAAAAAGTCTACAAGCCATTTAATCAAAAATAATCAATCACTAGGAGCAGTTATGAATCGCGAGAATTTTGAAAAAGGACTAAAAACCCGCAAAGAAGTATTGGGCGCTGAGTATGTTGAGAACTCACTCAAGAATGCTGATGATTTCAATATGCCCATGCAAGAGTTGGTTACTGAGTATTGCTGGAATGAAGTTTGGAACCGTCCGGGCCTGGAGAGAAAAACACGTAGTTTCTTAAATCTCGCCATGATTGCAGCGCTAAATCGCCCCCATGAGTTGAAGTTGCATGTCAGAGGAGCCATTAATAATGGCTTAACAAAAGAAGAGATTCAAGAAGTCTTTTTACAGGTTGCAATTTATTGCGGTGTCCCAGCTGCGATTGATAGTTTCCGTGTGGCTAAAGAAGTATTTAAAGAAATGGGTATCTAATGCAAGCATCCGATACAAAGATCGCTTTTGTGGGTTTGGGGCTCATGGGAGTCCCCATGGCAAAAAACCTCCTGAAGGCCGGATATCAGATTGCTGGATTTGATCTTAACCAAGAGGTGGCGGTAAAGTTTTCAGGTGAAAAAAGATTTCAGTTTGTATCGAGCCCTGAACAAGCAATACAAGATGCCAATCTCACGATCTTAATGTTGCCTGATAGCGCCATCATTGATACGCTCTTGTGGGGCATCAATGGATCTGCAGGTATTGCTACTCAGTTACGTAAGAATAGCTACCTAATAGATATGAGCTCATCTAGCCCGATCTCATCCAAAGAAAACAATCAAAAATTAGAGAAGTTAGGTATTCAGTTTATTGATGCGCCGGTATCCGGGGGAGTTAAAAAAGCAATTGATGGATCGCTTGCCATTATTGTTGGCGGAAAAAAAGAATACTTTGCAGAGGTTCATCCGCTACTAGAATGTATGGGTAAGAGCATTGTGCATGTTGGCGATGCAGGTGCAGCACATGCAGTGAAGGCTTTGAATAATTATGTGTCAGCAGCTGGCTTAATTGCCGCCTCGGAGGCACTCAATGCGGCAAAGAGGTTTGGTTTAGATCCTCATGTAGTAAATCAAGTATTTAATGCTTCAACCGGTCGCAATAATACGACGGAAAATAAAGTTGAAAATTTCATGCTCAATGATGCTTTTAATTCGGGCTTCTCCTTGGCCTTAATGCGTAAGGATGTGCAAATTGCACTGAACTTTATTGAGAATATGAATTGCTATGCAAATCTGGCAAAGCAATGCGTCCTTACTGCTAAAGAGGCAGATGAGAAGCTGGGCAAGGGTGCGGATCATACTGCCATGTTTGACTATGTCAGGTCTGAAGCTCGTTAGTTCCATAATTATTTGATAGGAGTGTTATGAAATTCATCTACAAACTTCTTTTGGTATTTAGCTGCCTTTCGGTATCTCTAGCATTTGCCGCCTATCCTGAAAAGCAACTCACTATCGTTGTGCCATATCCTCCCGGTGGCTCTACAGATGTGTTGGGTAGAATTTTGGCGCAGTCCATGTCGAAAGACTTAGGCCAAGCTGTCATTATTGAAAATACTGGTGGCGCAGGTGGAACGATTGGCGCAGCTAAGGTTGCCAAAGCGAGTCCAGATGGTTACACCTTGCTTTTTCATAATATGGCGCAAGCATCTGCACCAGCGCTATATACAAAATTACCTTATGACCCAGCTACTGACTTTATTCCTATTGGTATGGTGACTGAGGTTCCAATGGTTCTAGTGGCAAGGAAGGATTTTCCAGCAGAATCACTTCAAGGTTTTATTGATTATGTGAGGGCAAATCCTGATAAGGTAAATTTTGCCAATGCAGGTATTGGCGCTACATCGAACTTGTGCGAAGTGCTCATGAAATCTACGCTAGGAGCATCTTGGCTCTCGGTATCTTATAAAGGAACTGGACCAGCACTCAATGATTTGTTAGCAGGGCAGGTGGATGTCATTTGCGATCAACCTGCCAGTACATTGCAGCATATTCGTGCAGGTAGTATCAAAGCACTTGCTGTAGCTAATAAGGATCGCATTAGCTCCTTACCCTCAACACCCACGTTCAGTCAGTCTGGCATGCCTGGTTTTCAATTATCAGTTTGGCATGCTTTATATGCACCAAAAGATACGCCTAAGCCGGTGATTGATCGATTAACAAAGGCATTAAATAATGCGCTGAAAGATCCAGGTTTAGTGCGTCGCTTTGGCGAAATGGATGCTTCTGTGGCAACCCCCGCAATTGCTAATCCTAGTTATGCATCTAAATTCCTGTTGACGGATATTGAGAGATGGAAAGTTGCCATGAAAAATGCCGGAGTTAAACCTCAGTAAGCTGCTACTTTTTGAATTATGGTGAGTCTATGGCTTACTCTTTGGCCATAACAGCTCACCGCAAATAAAAACACCAACTTAAGAGTTGGTGTTTTTATTTGTCACTGCAGGATAACTATTTACCTGATCCAGCGAATAAAGCTTTCTTTGGCACGCCTAACCTTCTTGAGGTTGAGCAACCAATCTTCATCGGCTTTTCTGTAGCCCAAAGGCAGCATGACAACACTACGCAAACCTTTTTCTTTGAGGTTCAGAAGAGTGTCTAGCGCTTGTGGATCAAATCCTTCCATAGGGGTGCTATCTATCTGCTCTTCAGCTGCAGCAATCAGTGCAGTGCCAAGTCCGATATACGCTTGTTTCGCAGCGTGTGTGAAATTGATTTCTGAATCTCTCGCTGGGTAGACCTTCAGAAGCATTTGACGATAAGCCGTACCAGCGTCACTCGTAAAATTACGGATTTTCTCAGTCATATCAAACGCATCATTAATACGCTCTGCAGTGTAGTTATCCCAAGCTGCGAAGACGAGTAGGTGTGAGCAATCAACAATTTGCGATTGCCCATTTGCAATCGGCTTCATTTTTTCTCGAATCTCTTTATTGGTGATGACTAGTACTTCATATGGCAGTAATCCACTAGAGCTTGCTGTTAAGCGAATAGCTTCAAGAATTTGCTCAACCTTATCTTGCGGCACTACTTTTGTTGGATCCATTTTTTTAGTGGCATAGCGCCATTGCAACTTCTCAATCAGACTCATTACTCTTTCCTTGGATTTAATTGTTCTAAAAGACTCCTCAGTTTAGTTTAAGTTAAAACTAATGTTGGGCGATCTACATCTCATCATGTATTTCCCTAATTGGCGCCATCAATAATCCATTGCATGAGTTCTGTTGCATTGGCTGGGCTTAATGCTTGATGCGCCTTGATATTCTTAAACAACTTACCCTTTCTCAATTTTTCTCCTTGAACACTAGCTGCCTCTGCTTGGCCACGGTATTTTTTATATTTAATCGCAAGTTCGCGCCATGGTGGCGCATCCATTTCAGTGTCCGCATGGCAACTCATACAGCCATTACGCATAGCGAGTTGTCGATTGGCATAAACTAAATTAGGCATCAATAGTGAAAAGATGAAAGCGAGGGCAACGATATTTTTCATATTGAACCAATCATTAAGAGTGATACTTCATCTTTCATGCTAGTTCGTTAACAATATGAAGGCTTGATCTAGATCATATTTTTAGTCGGTTCTTTTGGACTTGCTATCAATCAATTGCTACTACACCTGTAATGAGATTAATTACTAGTGTTAGGTCCATTTAGCGATCTTCATTAGTTATTACTGCGCTCCCCGTGGTGCTTCCTTGATAGGGAGACACATTAGTCTCAAAATTTGCCTGCTTTAGGGAGTTTGAATGCAAAATACGTCAGATATCTTCTTAAGGGGTTTGATATGGTCAAAAATTCTAAATCTTGGGCCTTGTGGCTCGGTGCATTACTAATCATTGCGGCATGTGTTTTGGCCTATATCACCACAAAGCCTGAAGAAGCTAATCTTTCATTGATCCAAGAGCCTTCATTTCTCTATTTTGCAATGTGCACTTAAAGATCATTTTCAGATCATTACTAGATTTATAAGTGGTTGGCGATAGAAAAACCAATTATGATTACTCAATACCACTCTTAAACCAATTGGGCCCTATTCAATGAAATTTTCATCAAACCTTCTTATTGCAGTAATGGCCGTTTATGCCTCTATGGCTTTCGCTCAGAATAACGCAGATACGATTTTTTATGGCGGGCCCATTGTTACCGTAAATGCCAAAAATGAAGAGGTGGAAGCACTTGCTGTCAAGGATGGGAAAATTGTTGCCCTAGGCGCTAAATCGGACGTGATAAAAGGATGGCAAGCCAGCACGACTAAGATTGTCAATCTCCAAGGCAACACAGCTATGCCGGGCCTGATTGATCCTCACGTTCATATTATCTTGACGGCTGTTGGTGAATATATTTGGCTAGATCTCTCTAACTTCACTACTAAGTACGACACAGTTGCAACACTTAGCAACAAATTAAAAGCCCATTTAAAGACTTTGCCAAAAGGGCAATGGTTGATGGGCTTTGGCGTAGATCCATCTCGCACTAATCCATTCATGGCGGAATTAACTGCTGATGTTTTGGATAAGGTCAGCACTGAAGTTCCTATTTTCGTGCTGAATCAATCTGGTCATATTGCGTATGTCAATCACAAGGCTTTTGAAATTGCTGGAGTGACTGATAGCACTCCCAATCCAGCTGGTGGTGGTGTATTTCAGAAAAATGCTCAAGGTAAGCTCACTGGGGTTTTGATTGAAGGCGCTTCTTACTTGCCATTCTTGGAAAAAATGCCACCACCTTCGGATGCGGATTTACTCAAGGCTGTTCAAAAGACAGGGAAGATGATTGCTTCGAAAGGGGTCACCACAACTACTGAAATTACTGTGGGCGCCATGTTGGGCTTAGATAATGAAGTGAAGTTACTCCAGGGCGCAAGCGCTAGTAAAGACTGGCCACTTCGCGTCAGAGGCTACTTATATGGCCCAGCAATTCCAAAAGACTTTAATGCCATTAAGCCAAATGATGGAAACGACCGGCTACGTTTTGTGGGCATCAAATTTGTATCCGATGGTTCTACTCAGGGATTAACGGCTGCGTTAAATCAACCATACACTTATCCAATGGGAAGTAAAAGACGTGGTGATCTTGACTACAAAGATGAAGATCTCTTTGGTTTGATCAAACCATTCTTTGATCAGGGCTGGCAATTATCAATTCATGCGAATGGCGATCGTGCTGTTGAACAAACTCTGAATAACTATGCAAAGCTTTTAGCAGGCAATACAAAGCCTGAAACTCGCCGTTTACGAATTGAACATTTCACCATCAATACGCCTGAACAAGTGAAAAAGGCTGTGCAATTAGGCGTTGTTCCTGGATTTACTGTGGGTCATGTGAACTATTGGGGCGAAGCCTTTCATAATCACATTGTTGGCCCCGAGCGTGCCAGCCGAATTGCCCCAGGCGCTTCATTTAAAAAAGAAGGCGGCCGCTTCACTTATCACAGCGACTCTCCGATCTCTCCAGTAAGTCCTTTACGCTATATTTCTGAAGGGGTTGATCGTCTATGGCAAAAGCCTCCCCGCGAAGTCTTGGGGCCCAACGAGCGTGTGTCTGTGGATGATGCGATTCGTGCAGTCACGATTAATGCGGCTTATCAACTCATGTCTGACGACAAGATTGGCAGTCTTGAAGTAGGCAAGCAGGCTGACCTAGTGATCTTAGATAAAAACCCTCGCAAGACAAGCCCAGAAAAAATCGCCAATATTAAAGTCAAGGAAACTTGGATTGATGGCAAAAAGCAAGTTTGGTAATAGCTAGACTCTCAGTTAGTATTCTTGCTGAAAGTGCAAGGCAGCTTTGATGGTCTGGAAATGAATGTCTACGGTGGATTCAATTTCCTTTCCATAGCCGCCCGCCATTGATATCGCTATTGGCAGTCTTTTATCTAAGGCGAACTGGAGAACAGTTTCATCTCTGAGGCGCATTCCTTCTTTACTAATATTGAGCCTTCCCAGACGATCGTCTTCATGAGGATCTGCTCCTGCAAGATAAATCAGACAGTCTGCTTGGAAGCGAGAGCTAAGATCATCTAGGCATTGCTCTAAGGAAGTTAAGTAGGTGTGATCATTACACCCATCTGGAAGGCCTAAATCAAGATCGCTTTGCTCTTTATTAAATGGGAAATTATTTTCACCATGAATGGATAGCGTGAAGATCGAGGGATCATTTTGCAAAATAGAAGCTGTACCGTTACCTTGATGAACATCTAAATCAATAATCGCAATCTTCAGATTTACGTTCACTTCTCTCTGGAGCGTACGTGCTGCAATAGCAGAGTCATTGAATACACAAAAGCCACTTCCCATATTGCGATACGCGTGGTGAGTACCTCCAGCTAAATTGATGGCAACACCTTCTTCAAGAGCAGTTTTTGCCGCAGCAACAGTTGCGCCTGCAGAACGACGAGAGCGCTCAACCATTTTTTCACTCCAAGGAAAGCCAATTTCTCGCTGCTCTTGAGGATTTAATTTTCCTTTGATGATCTTAATAAGATAGTTGGGATCATGGGCATACAGAATTTGGGTGTCACTTGCGGCGGGAGCTTCGATTAACTCTATATCGGCAACAGTCTTTACTAGATCTCTTAAGTAAGAATATTTCTCCATTGGAAAGCGGTGTCCCGCTGGTAGCGGTAATACAAAACGATCTGTATAGAAAGCCTTCACACTTCGCTCGAATATTCTTTCAATATATCTAGGGGGACTGTTTTGAGTGCATTGATGTGAGTGCTCTCTAATTTGATTAAAGGGGCGCATTGCGCATTCACAGCCTCTATCCAGCGAGAAATGCAGAGGCACCATTGATCTCCAGCAACTAGCCCTGGAAATTGGTACTCTGGCCGTGGGGTTATTAGATCGTTGCCCTTTTCAAGGCTAAATTGCAAAAATTCTTTTGTGACCACGGCACAAACTAAGTGACTGCCAACATCTTCTTCATTGGTTTTGCAGCAGCCATCCCTAAAGAAGCCTGTCAGTGGGTCAAATGAGCAGGGGATGAGGGGTTCTCCAAATACATTTAAGGCAACTTCTTTTTGCATAGCATCTTTCGATAGTGTGGTTATCAACTAGTTTATTCAATAAGGCTTAAACTTGCTCAGACATGGATCCAATTGAAAAACTCACTCTCTTTTATGACGCT
This sequence comes from Polynucleobacter sp. UB-Piko-W3, assembly GCF_018881635.1. GTDB lineage: Bacteria > Pseudomonadota > Gammaproteobacteria > Burkholderiales > Burkholderiaceae > Polynucleobacter. The sequence continues at coordinate 1,282,115 of NZ_JACVPY010000002.1, read as the reverse complement.
GCTTGCCCTTTGTGCCAGGCAGAGATTCTATTTTTATCTAGAAGAAATCAGGCTGGACTATTGGATTTTGTGGATATTAATTCTGAGCGCTTTGATTCTACAAAGATTGGCATTTCTTGCGACCAGGCCTTGGCTGCCATGTATGGGCAGTATGGCAATGGCGAACTAATCCAGGGCGTGACTGTTTTCTCCGAGGCATACCGCAGGGCGGATCTCCCATTCTTAGCGTGGATATTCTCTAGAAAATCATTACAAGCCACATTGCAGATTGCTTACCGATTCTTTGCAAAAAATCGTCATGCAATTTCTAGATTATTAGGTCCAACAGCCTTGTATTTGGTTAAGGCAACATCCTCAAAGGGTGCGCCATGAGAATGATCAAGATCCTTTTAATTTTGGCTACTTCTATCTTTTTATTAATATCCAATGGTTTTGCTCGAGACCTCACCTTTATTGATGGCTTATTAAATCCTGCAAAACTGCAGGGTAGCGGTAGATTCAATTGGTGGGGTTTTCATATTTACGATGCATCTTTTTATCGTGCGGGCACACCCTCTTCACCCGAGTTTGCACTGGATATTCGTTATCAAAAATCATTCTCAGGTGTTTCCATTGCCAATAGCAGCGCTGAAGAGATGAAAAAAATGGGCGTTCCAGATGCACAGGTAACACAATGGGGTAAGGAGCTTGCAAAGGTCTTTCCCAATATTGAGTCTGGCCAGACTTTAACTGCTGTCTATGTGCCAAAACAAGGAACTATTTTTTATCATGATGGTAAGCGCATTGCTCAAATACCTGGCATAGAATTTTCAAAAGCTTTTTTTGGTATTTGGCTAGATCCTAAAACAAGCGTACCAAAATTACGAAGCGAATTACTGGGTCAAGGTTGCCCGCCACCACTTTTAAATGAGGCCTGCTAAATGAATCAATATCTTTATCTGAAGTCTTTTGCCGCAATTGCTTGTGCATCATTTTTACTTGCATGTACGAGCCCGAATGTTCAGCAGTATGCAAATGAGAAGCCCACTTTAGATCTCAGTGATTATTTTTCAGGGACGATTGATGCATACGGGATCTTCACAGACCGCAGTGGTGAGGTAAAGAAACGATTTACAGTACTCATCAAGGCAGACTGGAAAGTAGTGGATGGCAAGAAGGTCGGCACGCTCGATGAGAGCTTTGATTATTCTGACGGCACCAAGCAAAAACGCATTTGGACTTTGATTGAACAATCCCCAGGAAAATATATTGGTAGGGCAGATGATGTTGTCGGCGAGGCACAGGGCGACCTAGCGGGTAATGCACTAAATTGGACCTATACCCTAGCCCTACCGGTAGACGGTACTATTTACCACGTGCAATTTAACGATTGGATGTACCTTGTTACCCCTAAAGTCATGCTGAATAGGGCCAAAATGAGCAAGTTTGGCATAGAGCTTGGAGAGGTTACCCTGAGCTTTTATAAGCGCTAAGCAGGCGCCCTGATTTTGTGTCACACTTTCCGTGAGGTGATATATGAGGCGTTCGTAGCGTACTAAGAAATAGTTTAAAACCCAGGGAGATGAATATGAATACAAAGTTAAAAAAGGTGGCAATTGGCTTATCTGTAGCAGGACTTTTTACCTTAGTTGCTTGCCAATCGATGGAGCAGGGCACTGGTCAAAAAGCAAGTTCGAGCTTAGATTCTAGATCTGGATCTAATGCAAAAGGTGAAGTGACTTTTACCTGGCAAGGTAGCAATGTTTTAGTCAACGGAAAATTTTCTGGATTAAAACCTAATGCAGAGCAAGGCTTTCATGTTCATGAAAAAGGTGATTGTTCTGCGCCCGATGCTACTAGTGCTGCTGGCCACTTCAATCCAGATACCAAAGCCCATGGCATGCCTAATAGTGGTATGAATCATGCTGGCGATATGCCGAACATTAAGTCAGATGCGAATGGCAATGCTACTTACACTGCAACAATGCATGGTTTTGCTGTGAATACAGGCCCAACCGGAATTGTGGGTCGCTCGGTGGTAGTGCATCGTGATCCTGATGACTATAAGTCTCAGCCAGCCGGTAACTCAGGGCCGCGTATTGCTTGTGGCTTAATTAAGTAATCACTTTAGGCGATACAGGGATTTTAATGAGAATAGAAGATACCGATCCAGCTAGACATGCCGGGATTGAATATCCAATGGAGGTTGGAGCCCCTGTATTTGCTCCCATTAAAGTAGTTGAAGAAAAAGATAAGGCAGTGAATGTCGCGCGCCAAAATGCAAAGCTAGAGTACGAACGCATTATGGAGCAGGCAGAGGTTTTGATGAAGCAAGCGCGGGCACTACAATCCAGGCTTGATGCTACTGAGATGGTGCATGCTGCGAAGTTTGGTTTTAATCCGATTCATGGAAAAATCTATCACCTCTACTATGACAGCAGAAATGCTGTCAATGTGCTCATTCAGAATGGCCCTAAAGAGTGGAGTTGCGGTATTCCAGATGGCTGGAACTATTCAATGGCGGTGAAGAAGTTGGGTGATAGTACTTGGGCTGTGATTGAGGAAGATGCCCTGACAGTATGATTTTCTATTTAACAATCTTTAATAAGGTAACACGTGACAAAAGCTCGAGTAGTTAGTCTTTCCGAATTAGGCGGTGCTGAGGTAATTCAGGTGATTGATAAAGAATTGTCTCCTCCAGGCAAAGGCGAAGTACAGATTCGTCAGACCGCTATTGGTTTTAACTTCATTGATGTGTATCAGCGCTCAGGTTATTACCCGCTTGACTTGCCTACTGGCCTTGGTCATGAGGCTGTAGGCGTGGTTGAGGCTTTAGGTGAAGGTGTGGCAGGTCTTAAAGTAGGCGATCGTGTGATGTATATGAATGCCGGTATTGGCGCGTATGCAAGTGCCCGTAACGTAGCTGCCGATAAGTTAGTACCAGTACCAAATAATGTTGCTGATGAAGTTGCAGCAGCCGTGTTCTTTAAGGCAATGACTGCTCAGTACCTGATTCAAAAAACCTATAAAGTAAAGGCGGGTGATGTTGTTTTAGTGCACGCTGCTGCTGGTGGTGTTGGTCAAATTTTGGCTGGCTGGGCAAAAGCACTCGGCGCTTTTGTAGTCGGTAGCGTTGGCTCGCAAGCTAAAGTGGCTGCAGCTAAAGTAGCAGGATGTGATGCAGTGGTTGATTACTCGCAGCCAAATTGGGTTGAAGAATTCTTGAAAGCAACTGGCGGTAAAAAAGCGAATGTGGTTTATGACTCTGTTGCTAAAACAACCTTCATGGGCTCATTAGACTGCGTTGCTCCTTTTGGTACCCTAGCTTTATTTGGCGCTGCCTCAGGACCTGCTCCTGAAATTCAGCCAGAGATTTTGAATAAGAAGGGCTGTCTGTTTTTAACGAGACCCTCTGTATTTCCTCACAATTCTACGCATGCATTGCTACAAGAGAATGCAAAGGCTGTGTTTGATGCAATTGCCAAGGGTTACGTTAAGGTGCAAATTGCTGCCAAGTTTCCTTTGGAGCAGGCTGCTGATGCTCATCGTGCAGCTGAAGGTAGGAAGCTCTCTGGCGCCATTATTATGATTCCTTAATCAGCATTAAATTAGCATCTCAAGCCCCGCCCTTTGCGGGGTTTTTTCTTGGTAAGTGCTAGATGCAATATCAATGTATCGAGAGCATCCAGTATTTTGTATTGTTTAGGCTTAAATTGGTGCGGTGCCATATAGAGCCTCATTCAGACCCGCCACTCTGAATTTGGGCTATAGTTTCTCTATTAATAGAAAAAGTAATTGGGAGACGGCGTATGAATAGCATTTCATTGAGAAGTTCAATTTCTAGCTTCTTGGTTTCGACAGCATTACTACTGAGCCCTGGGCTATCTTATGCCCAGACCTCTGCTGCTAGTACTGCGCAGGGTAAGACAGAAATCTTATGGCTTGGTCAGGCTGGTTTTCGAATTAAGACGCCAGGCGGGAAGATTGTCTTGATCGACCCTTGGATTGCTGGTGGTCCAAAGACTCCACCTCAATTCAAGAATGATTTAGCTGCCATTGGCCCAATTGATTTGTTGTTAGTGACTCATGCACACGTAGATCATATTGGTGATGCACCTGCATTAGCTAAGATGAACAATACAAAGCTATATGGCCCTGCTGATATGGTAACGCCTCTCATTACATTGGGTGCATTGCCTGCTGATTTAGGACATCGCTTTAACAAGACTGGTCGCGTCACTCCTTTGCCTGGAGTCAAGGTTACGGCTGTGCAAGCCGAGCATTCCTCATTGCTTGTTTGGAAGAATCCTGCAACTGACAAGATGGAATCTCATCCGGCTGGCGAAGCGATGGGCTACATCATTGAATTAGAGAATGGCTTCAAGATTTGGCATATGGGCGATACAGGCTTGTTCGGCGATATGAAATTTATTAGCGAGCATTACAAACCAGATTTAGTTTTAATTCCAATTGGTGGAAATTTCACAATGGCACCAGATGATGCTGCTTATGCATTGCGTACTTGGGTCAAGCCAAAAATGGTTATCCCAATGCATTACAACTCCAATCCAATGACAAAAGGTACCTTGGCAGAGTTCCAGGAAGCCATGAAGGGAAGTAGTATCAAAATTATCCCCATGACCGAAGGTGAAACTGTTCAGCTTTAAGTTGCTACAGACTTTTATTCAATAGGATTTTGTGAATTCTATTTCGCCTGTCGTGAGAGCCCAACTGGCTCCTCACGGCGTTCTTTACGCCGCTGTGTATTTAGGTAATTTTTTGTTAGTTACTGGTAGGTCTTCTGCTGGCGAACCCACTGGTATTGCGCCTGATATTTGCCGTGCTATTGCTCAGCACTTGGGTGTTGAACTTAAGCTACTGGGTTGTGAAACTCAGGATGAGGTGGTCAATTCGGCTGCTGATGGGAAGTGTGGAATTGCATTGGTGGGGTCTGATCCAGCGCGCGCTAAAAGAGTGACATTTACCCCTGCTTATGTAGAGCTTGAGGCTAGCTACTTAGTTCCTGCTAACTCATCTATTGTGAATGTATCCGAGGTGGATCAGCCCGGTATTCGGATCGCCTCATTTTTCAAGAGTGCTTATGATCTTTGGCTGCAGCGAAATCTTAAGCATGCGACTTTGGTCCATGCAGACAGTGTTCAGGCTAGTAATGAGTTGTTTGTCAGGGAAAAATTAGATGCTCTCGCAGGTCTCAAAACAGGGCTAGTGTCTGCTACTCAAAAAATTCCAGGTGCGCGCATACTCGATGGTCAGTTCACTGGTATTCAGCAGGCGATTGCTACTCAAAAGTCACACTTAGAGGCTATTGAGTTTTTAAGCGCTTGTATTGAAGACTTCATTACCACGGGTTTAGTAAGCTCTTTAATTGCCCAATATCAAGTACAGGGATTATCGGCTGCGCCACTGACTAAAAAATCTGAAGACATTTAATATGAAAAAAATTGCATTATCTTTTATTGCTACTCTGGCTATATTGAGTCAGCAGAGTGCTTTCGCTCAGGCCGATACTTATCCAAATCGTCAAATCAAGATCATCTCCCCATTCGCTACGGGTGGTATTGCGGATGGTTTTTCAAGGATTATTGCTCAGGGTTTAAGTGAAGCTTATGGTCAGCCTGTCATTGTTGAGAATAAGACTGGTAGTGGCGGAAATATTGGAGCTGACTTTGTTGCTAAATCTCCTGCTGATGGCTACACCCTCATCATGGGTAGTATTGGTACGCATGCAGTCAATCCCTATCTTGTCAAAAGCATGCCTTATGACCCGATGAAGGATTTCGTGCCAGTAGTCTTTGTGCTGGATGCCGAGGGTTTATTAGCTGTTAATCCAAGTCTTCCAGTCAAAAATGTTAGTGAGTTGATTGCCTATTTAAAGGCAAATCCCGGTAAGGTGGCTTATGGCTCTGGTGGAATTGGTACGGCCAGTCACTTAGCAGGCGAACTCTTTATCCTTACCGCTAAAGTGGATATGACTCATATTCCTTACAAGGGTAATGCGCTTGCCATTACCGATTTAATTGGGGGGCAAACCCAAGTCATGTTTGCCACTATGCCCACCATTCTTCCGTATGTGAAAAGTGATAAGTTACGTGGCTTGGCGGTAACAGGAGCTACTAGAGATCCATCGATGCCAGATCTGCCGAGTATTAGTGAAACACTTCCTGGCTTTGATGTTAAGAACTGGATTGGCCTATTTGCGCCAGCCGGAACTCCCCCAGCTGTCGTGAAAAAGCTCCATGCTGAGGTAAGCAAAATCATGCAACAAGCCTCTGTGCAGAAAAAACTAGAGTCTGAGGGGGCAAAGTATTACGCCATGAGCCCTGAGGCTTTTGGGGTCTTTCAGAAGAAAGAATCTGTGCGCTGGGGCAAGATTATTAAAAGTGCCGGCATTAAACCAGAATAACCCCTTAAATGTAGGGAAGCAGCTTCCCTTGACTCCGCTTATAATTCTCTAAGCATCTGAATTAAAAGGGATTATTCCCAAAAATCCATTTCTGCTTGTTTGACAGCCCTGATGGGCTCTTGGACAATGCATGCGGTGGTTTGATTCAAGCCACAGCCTCACATGACAGCTCATATTTCCACAACCTCTAGTAACTCTGCCTTGGTGCTTGAAGCCCATGAACTTTGTTGTGTCCGCGGTGAAAGAGAGCTATTTTCAGGTCTCAATTTGCGTATTAGTGCTGGAAACTGTTTGCATGTGCGCGGTGAGAATGGCGTTGGTAAAACTAGCCTCTTGCGCCTATTAACAGGTTTATCAAAACCAGAATCTGGTGAAGTGCGTTGGGGTAGTCAAGCCATTGCGCTTGATCCCATTGCCTATCACCGCGAGCTTTTATTTCTGGGGCATCGAGATGCCTTAAAAGAAGATCTCACTGCTTTAGAAAATATACAGATGTACGCAGCGTTAGATGACATCGCTCTCTCCCAAGAAAAAGCCCTGGCAAGTTTATGGCGTTTTGGTTTGCGCGGCCGCGAAAATTTACCCGTCAATTGTTTGTCTGCAGGGCAAAAGAGACGAATATTAATGGCGCGCATGTTAACGCGTCAGGCCAAGCTATGGATTTTGGACGAACCCTTTAATGCCCTTGATATTCAGGCGGTTCATGAGTTGCAGAATTTAATGATTGAACATCTCTCTGCTGGCGGTCTTTTAGTGTTCACTAGCCATCAAGAGATCAATATTCCCAATATGCAGGTGCTAGAACTATGAGAGCCTTGCTTGCCATCATCCACCGCGATTTGCTTTTGGTCATGCGCCGTAAGAGTGAGGTTCTGACCGCATTATTTTTCTTTGTAGTGGTAACGAGCTTATTTCCGCTTGGCATTGGTGCTGACACCGCCTTATTGAGAAAAATTGCCCCCGGCGTGATTTGGGTCGCTGCCTTGCTTTCTACCTTATTAGGTTTACATCGGATGTTTGCAGCAGATTATCAGGATGGGGCTTTAGAGCAGTTGGTTTTATCGCCGCAATCCATGGTTTTGTTGGTGACAGGAAAAATCATTGCACACTGGATCGTTTGTGGTCTACCCCTGGTGTTATTAGCTCCTGTGATTGGTATCCAGTTTGATTTAGATGCTGGTTCTTTATCGGTATTGATGGCCACCCTCTTACTAGGCACTCCAGTGCTATCCTTGTTGGGTTCTATTGGTGCGGCTTTAACCCTTGGTGTGCGAGGCGGTAGTGTATTGATGAGTTTGTTAATTTTGCCTTTGTATATTCCAGTATTAATTTTTGGTGCGGGCGCTGTCTACGCAAATAGTGTTGGCTTAGATACCTCTGGCCATTTTTCTTTGCTTGGCGCTATATTAATTTTGGCTTTAGCATTTGTACCTTGGGTGAGTGCTGCTGCTGTGAAGATTGCGATTGAATGAATCAGGTAAATAACCCTTCTTTTTCGAATAACCGCTTGATTAACTGGTTTAAGTTATCAAGCCCGAGCACTTTTTATCCAGTTGCTGGAAAACTGATTCCTATTTTCTGGATGCTTGCCGCTGGATTTGGTTTGGCTGGTCTGTGGATCAGTTTTTTTGTTGCTCCAGTAGATGCAGTGCAGGGTCAGGGTTATCGCATTATTTTTGTTCATGTCCCAGCTTCATGGATGTCGATGTTTATCTATCTTGTGATGGCTGCATGGGCTGGGCTCAGCTTGATTTTTAACACCCGTTTATCCGCGATGATGGCTCAAGCCTTGGCGCCGGTAGGTGCATGGATGGCATTTCTATCTCTGTGGACTGGAGCGCTTTGGGGTAAGCCCATGTGGGGCACTTGGTGGGTTTGGGATGCGCGCCTGACTTCCGAATTAATTTTGCTCTTTCTCTATTTAGGCTTTATGGCTTTGCAGGCGTCGATTGATGATCGACGTCGGGCAGATAAAGCGGGCGCGATTTTGGCTCTGGTAGGAGTGGTGAACGTACCTATTATTTATTTCTCAGTGAAATGGTGGAATACCTTGCACCAAGGCGCCTCCGTTTCTTTGACAAAAGCACCTGCGATGGCGCAGACCATGCTCTGGGGCATGCTACTCATGGCCCTGTGCTTCTGGATGTATTCGATTGCAGTGGGTTTGATGCGAGTACGGGCCATCATTCTGGAGCGTGAAGCTCATACCGATTGGGTGAGACAATTGAGCGAGATTAAGAGCTAATGTGGAATAGTCCAGCAGAATTCTTTGCAATGGGTGGCTACGCACTCTATGTATGGGGTAGTTTTGGTGTTTGCGCACTCGTTTTATTACTTGAGCCTTTAGTAGTGCGTGCTCGCTTTAAGGCAATTGTTCGCAGACTCAAGCAAGAGCAACTCGCTAAGCAGTTTGATAGAGAAAGTAGTCAGTGAAATCGAGATATAAACGTGCATTGATCATTATTGCTGCTCTAGTCGTTATTGGAGTTGCTGCATCATTAATTTTGAATGCGCTTAATAGTAATATTGCTTTGTTTGTTACTCCTAGTGAAGTGGCTGCGGGTAAGGCGCCAAAGGACCAAGTCTTCCGAATTGGCGGCATGGTTAAAGATGAATCTGTAAAGCGTGATGGCTTGACAGTACATTTTGTTATTACTGATCTCGTGAAAGATATTCCAGTTGCATATACAGGCATTCTTCCAGATTTATTTAAAGAAGGTAAGGGTGCTGTGATTCAAGGTCGCATGAATACCAGTGGAGAATTCATTGCTAGTGAAGTGCTTGCTAAGCATGATGAAAACTATATGCCACCAGAGGCTAAGCATGCCTTAGATCAAGCCCAAAAAAATGGAAGTAATAAATGATTCCTGAATTTGCACATTACGCACTCATTCTGGCGCTTTGTATTGCTCTGATTCAGGGTGTGCTTCCATTGGTAGGCGCGCATCAAGGCCGTCGCGAGTGGCTAATCCTCGCAAGACCGGCTGCCCAAACAGTTTTCTTATTGCTTGCCACGGCCTTTGTAATCTTGGCCTGGAGTTTTTATATCAACGACTTTTCTGTGCTGTATGTCGCGGAGCATTCTAATTCTCAGATGCCTGTCATGTATCGATTGGGTGCTGTATGGGGTGGGCATGAGGGCTCATTACTCTTATGGGTTTTCTTATTAAGTACTTGGACTATTTTGGTTGCCCAGCTTTCTAAAGCTTTAGATGAATTTATGGTTGCTAGAGTGATTGGTGTTTTGGGCTTAGTGATGAGTGGGCTCCTACTTTTTGTTATCACAACCTCTAACCCATTTGAGCGCTTACTGCCTGCTGCGCAAGATGGCCGCTCTTTAAATCCACTATTACAAGATCCTGGACTTGTGTTTCATCCGCCGATGTTGTACATGGGCTATGTTGGCTTCTCGGTAGCGTTTGCTTTTGCGATTGCTTCTTTATTATCTGGAAGATTGGATGCAGCATGGGCGCGCTGGTCGCGTCCCTGGACAACCGCTGCCTGGGTATTTCTAACACTCGGGATTGCGCTAGGTTCTTGGTGGGCTTACTACGAACTGGGTTGGGGTGGTTGGTGGTTCTGGGATCCCGTTGAGAATGCATCGTTTATACCTTGGTTAGTCGGTACTGCACTATTGCATTCATTAGCAGTTACAGAGAAGCGCGGTGGCTTTAAAAGTTGGACGGTGTTATTAGCAATCACTGCTTTTTCTCTATCTCTCCTGGGGACTTTCCTAGTGCGCTCGGGTGTTCTCACATCAGTACATGCATTTGCTACTGATCCCAAGCGTGGTGTCTTTATCTTGATCTTTTTGGTTCTCGTAGTTGGATCTTCTTTAGTTCTTTATGCATGGCGTGCGCCTAAGAGTTCTCTAGGCGGTAAATTTAGCTTGAGCTCAAGAGAGACATTTATCCTCTTGGGCAATGTTTTCCTGGTTGTTTCTGCAGGGTCAGTCTTACTTGGGACTTTATATCCATTATTAATTGATGCCCTTCATTTAGGAAAAATCTCTGTTGGCCCGCCATACTTTAATAGTGTCTTTGTGCCTCTCATGGCGCCTTTATTGGTATTGATGGGCATTGGTCCTTGGACCAACTGGAAGTGCTCGGATCTTCTGGCAGTGATCAAGCGCTTATGGCTTGCAGGCTTGGTTGCAGTGTTTGCAGGTATCAGCATTCCATTGATGATGGGCGAGTTCACTTGGTTAGCTGGCCTTGGCTTCTTATTGGCTTTTTGGGTTATTGCTTCCGGTTGCTTACAGATCATTCGGCAAGCAAAGACGGGCAAGCCAACGCGCTCATTTATTGGTATGCAATTAGCCCACCTTGGTATTGCGGTATTTGTGATTGGCGTCACGATGGTTGGCGCTTATCAAGAAGAAAAAGATGTGCGTATGTCCGCTGGTGATACTGTTTCGGTAGGCGGATATCAAATTCAGTTTCAAGGCGCTAATGTAGTTCCTGGACCAAACTACCAGGCAATGCGCGGAACCTTCTTGCTGAATCAGAATGGTAAGGCTCAGACAATGATGTATCCAGAGAAACGTAATTATTTCTCATCCACCATGCCAATGACTGAGGCCGCTATTGATGTCGGCTTAACGCGAGATATTTATGTTTCTCTTGGTGAGGAGTTACCTGATAAATCCTGGGCAGTCCGCGTGTATTACAAGCCCTTTGTAGATTGGATCTGGGGAGGTTGCTTATTGATGGCTCTTGGCGGTGTATTGGCAATCTCTGATAGACGCTACCGCATCAAACTCAAGAGGCAGGTCGTATGAAAGTAAAGTTTTTACTTCCCCTCCTACTTTTTATAGTCTTGGTTGTTTTCTTGGCGATTGGTTTAAATCGTGATCCACAAGAAGTTCCCTCGCCATTAATTAATAAGCCAGCGCCAGCATTTGAAATTCCACAATTATCAGACGCTAATCAGTCTTTCTCGCCTGCAAGCATGAAGGGGCAGGTTTGGATATTGAATGTCTGGGCATCTTGGTGTGTTGCTTGCCGTGAGGAGCACCCAGTACTAGTTGAGCTTGCTAAATCAAAGGCTGCCCCCATTATTGGCTTGGACTACAAGGATAAGCGTGAAGATGCTCTTGCCATGTTAGCCATGCAGGGCAATCCTTATCTACTATCCGCATTTGACTCTAATGGACGTGTTGGGATTGATTACGGCGTCTATGGTGTGCCTGAAACCTATGTGATTGATAAAGCAGGCACGATTCGCTTTAAGCATATTGGCCCCATTACGATGAGCATATTGAACCAAAAGATCTATCCCTTGATTAGCGAGCTTCAGAAATCATGAAGTCGATTTTGTTGATCGCCCTCTGTGTCTTGAGTTTTGGCTCATCGTTTGCTAGAGATGCTGCCCCCTTGGCAGATGATCCTGTGATCGAACAGCGCTTAATCAGTATCTCGGAAGAGATGCGTTGCTTAGTTTGTCAGAATGAGTCATTGGCTGGATCACGCTCTGATTTAGCGAATGATCTACGCCGAGAAATTCGTACTCTGATTAAAGAGGGTAAGAGCGATGATCAAATTAGAAACTTCATGGTTGAGCGCTATGGAGATTTTGTGCTCTATCGTCCACCCGTCAAGCCGATTACCTGGCTTCTTTGGATTGGCCCTTTTATTATTCTTCTAATAGGAATAGCAGGGTTATTGACCTATTTACGCCGCAGAAATAATGCCGTAATTACTATTACTTTGTCAGATGATGACAATAAAAGGATCGATGCTTTGCTCAATAATAAGAATGGGAAGGGGACTTTATGACTAGTTTTCTAATTTCCGCCCTCTTACTACTAGTCTTGGTACTTGTTCTCTTATTGCGCCCATTTATTTTCCCGCCTAAAGTAGAGGCAACTTCTCGTCGTCAAATGAATGCTGCGATTTATCGTGAAGAACTCGATAAATTGGAACTAGAGCGTGGAGCAGGCTCCATTAATGACGCTGATTATGAAATCGCCCATGCCGAAATGCGTCAACGCCTCTTTCAGGATACAAACGAAGAGGATGATCGCTCTGTAATGGGTTCAAGCAAGTTGACTGTGATTGGCCTGTGTATATTTATCACAGTACTTTCAGCGGGCTTCTATTTTTTCTTGGGTGATGCCACTCGTATCGCTGAGAAAAATACTCAACAACCAATGACACAAGACGGTGTTGAAAAAATGGTTGCCCAGTTTGCAGCGAAGATGGAGCAAGATCCAACTAATTTACAGGGCTGGGTAATGTTAGCTCGCTCTTATCGAATCCTAGGGCGCAATGTAGAAGCTGCAAAAGCTTATGAGCGCGCTGGAAACTTTATTGACTCTGATCCACAGCTTTTGGCAGACTATGCAGATGTATTGGCCTCTAATGCTAATGGAAGCTTCACTGGTAAACCGTTAAAACTGATTAATCAAGCGCTGAAATTAGATCCCAATAACTTAATGGCGATATGGCTTTCTGGAACAGCCTCTTATGCCGCAGGTAATTACAAGGCTGCCGTACAGACATGGGAAAAGCTTGCCCAACAATTGCCGCCAGGAACAGAGGATGCGCGTTCAATCGAGGCATCGATTGCTGATGCGCGTGCCAAAGGTGGCCTCTCATCTAAAGCTAGCGTTAATACGAAAGGCATTAGTGGCAAGATCGAGATAGCAGCCGATATCAAGTCTAAAGTGAGGTCTAGCGATATTATGATGGTTATCGCACGCAAGCCAGGCGAGCGTATGCCGGTTGCAGTGCTAAGAACGTCTGTTTCAGAGTTTCCGATGAGCTTCTTATTAACAGATGCTTTGGCGATGAATCCAAGTTCACCACTATCGCAATTATCCGAAGCCTCTATCGAGGTCAGAATTTCTAAAACGGGTATGGCAATGCCAGAGTCGGGAGATTTAATTTCTGCCCCACAAACGGTCAAAGTCGGAGCGAATAACATTCGGCTAGTCATCGACCAAGTGCGTCAGTAAGCGCTCATTAGTCTCCTGGGCAGCTAATAGTTGCCTAATCTGATGTGCGGGGCATAATGCAAAAAACAATATAGATTTTATGAAGCCCATTAAAAGACACCTTTATAGCCCTATAGCGATAGGATCCGTATTTCTTACACTGTTAATCATTGCCTTTGGTCTTTTATGGATCTTGATTCCGCCACCACCCAAGGTAATCGATATGGCTACCGGCTTTCCGACAGGGTTGTATTACCAGTTTGGAGAGCGTCTCAAAACAGAGCTTGCACAAGAGGGAGTCAAGCTCGACTTAATGACAACTGGCGGAACTGTAGATAATCTCGCACTCCTCAATGAGCCTAATTCTGGGGTTGATTTTGCAATGGTCCAAGGCGGTGTTGCTGACATTGGCAAATATCCAAAGTTGGTCTCTATAGCTGGAATGTTTTATGAGCCAATTTGGGTTTGGTACCGCGAGGCTGCTTTTAAGGGCGATGGCGGATTGCGAGTTTTAAGTCAATTAAAGGGTAAACGTGTTTCTGTTGGTAATGAAGGTAGCGGCACATTGGCACTTAGTAATGCTTTATTGCAAATTAGCGGCTTATCAGATGGCGACTTTCGTGCGGAAAAACTCAAGCCAGATCAGGCTATCAATAAGTTAAATAGTGGAGAGTTAGATGTTGTGTTTATTGTTGCGGCTGCTGAAGCACCTATCCTTAAAAAATTCTATGAAATTTCAGGCATTCGTTTAATGAGCTTTGACCAGGCTGATGCCTATGTACGTAACTTGCCTTATCTTTCCAAAGTCAACGTACCTAGAGGTCTATTGAGCATCTCACATGACCTACCTAGACAAGAGATTCAGGTAATCGCTGCCACAGCTACATTGGTTGCTAAAGAGGATATTAGTCCAGCAATGGTCTCCCTTCTTTTGGGAGCATCTTACGATATCTTGAAGTCCTATTCTCGTTTACAGAAGGTCGGAGAATTCCCCTCTAATACTGGTCTGGATTTTCCTCTTCATGTAGATGCAGAAATCTATTTAAAAGATGGGCCATCGTTTTTGCATCGCCATTTTCCATTCTGGACTGCAGTTTGGGTAGGTCGTTTTGTCAAAATTGTCATACCACTTCTAGTGATTTTGATCCCTTTATTTACCTATATTCCAGCAATCAAAAATTTCTTCTTAAAATTAAAGCTAGCCCAGGTATATGAAGAGCTAAAGGCAATTGAAAAAAATGCATTCAATCCCGGCTTGAAAGAAAAAAATTATAAAGATCTTGAAGAGATTGAAAGAAGAGTAGGGAATATCAAGGTATCGATGCTAGATGCTAAGGAGTTGTATGACCTGAAAGGCCATGTAACTGATGTACGTAATCGTTTAAATATATTGGGATAGGGGTTGCCATGAAAATCAATCAAAGTAAATGGAAATACTTATTTAGCCTACTTAGCTTATGTTTTGCTGCCCAGTTGGCTGCACAACCATATCCTAATAAGCCGATTAATTTGGTGGTTCCACAGGCTGCTGGGGGCACTAATGACATTGTTGCGCGTTTAATTGCGCCTGCTTTTGGTGAGGCAATTGGCGCTTCTATTGTGGTTGAAAACAGACCTGGTGCAGGCGGCAATATTGGTACTCAGGGCGTTGCACGTTCTGCTAAGGATGGCTATACCTTGCTATTAACTATCAATAGCGCACAAGCTATTAATCCATCTCTTTATAAGAACCCAGGCTTTGATCCGGTCAATGATTTTGTACCGCTCTATTACATCGGCGCTACGCCCTATGTATTGGTATCGCCACCGGGATCCCCTTATAAAACGTTAGCTGAGGTTGTGGCTGCAGCAAAGAGGAAGCCTGGCGAACTATCCTATGCTTCTGCTGGCAATGGAACGATTAGCCATCTGCTTGGTGCAATGCTCAATACCAGTGCTGGTATTGAGATGCAACATATTCCTTATAAAGGGGTTGCTCCTGCAATTAATGATGTCTTGGGTGGTCAGGTTCCTTTTGCTTTTGCAAGTCTGCCATCAGCAATCAATTACATTAAAGCTGGTAAGTTGCAGGCCATTGCGATTAGTTCTGCTAAGCGTTCTAGTGTGGCTCCAGAAATCCCAACGATTGCAGAAACTTATCCAGATTGTGTGGGTGAGGTTTGGGTGGCAACTTTTGCTCCAATAGGGGTGAGTGCCGATGTCATCAAGAAAAATCAGCTTGCAATGGAAAAAGTCATGGCAAGGGCTGATGTTCGTGAGAAGCTTACTGCACAGGGCTTGGACCTTAGCCCAGTGCCTCCTGCGAAGTTAGGGGCCTTGCTCAAGGATGAGTTGGCTAAATGGGCAAAAATTGTGAAAGCATCTGGCGCTCAGCTTGATTAATGCTCTGCCACTCATTGCCCATAAAATAAGCTTATGACTAATGCCACACTAGCGCCACCACTTACTTCAGCCAATGAGCTTGCACAGGCTTTAAGTTCCCAGGGGTATGCTGTGGTATCGGCTGAAAGTGTTGCTGAAATCAGTCAGGTATCGCTAGAAAATTTGCAGAGCTTAACTCAGTTTTGGGAGGGCTTGCCTCGCGATCCCTATTTAAAAGATGGTGGCCGTTACCGTTTTCGTCGTCATGCGAGTTATGAGATCAAAGGCGAGCATCTTCATATAGTGCCGCATCGTGCGCACTGGCAGTCAGTTAATTACAACGCACTACATGGCGGAATTGAGCGTTGGTTTGAGCCGGTTCAGGCAGCTTTATTAAATGATCCAGCTTGGCAGTCTCTCTTGGTAGGTCTTGCTCAGGTTTTGAGTGGTTTAAAGCCAGTTACTACTTGGTTTGTAGAAACCCATCAATTTAGGATTGATACTACTGATGGCATTGGTCGTCCAACACCTGAAGGTGCGCACCGTGATGGAGTCGATTTTGTAGCAGTATTTTTATTAGACCGGGTAGGTATTAAAGGTGGTGAGACCAGAATATTTGATACCAACGGTTCAGCGGGATTACGCTTTACGCTAGCTCAACCCTGGTCTCTATTGCTCATGAATGATGAGCGGATGATTCATGAATCTACTCCAATTCAGCCGCTTGAAGAATACGGCTATCGCGATACATTGGTACTAACGTATAGATCGAATGGCTTCCAGGACTCTCCAAACCTGAGTCAACAATAAGGCCAGTCTTATTCTGGCTCAATACCAGCTTCTTTGATAGCCTTAGCCCATTTAGCAGTCTCTAATTTAATTTTTTGACCAAGCGCTTCTGGTGTGCCAGGTTGAGTTTCAAAACCCATGACAGAAAATCGCTCAATTACATCTTTTGATTTGGCTGCTTCATTAATGACCTTATTGAGCTTAAGAATGGCATCCTTGGGCATATCAGCAGGACCAAATGCAGCAAAGAAGGCAATTAATTCATAACCCTTGATGCCAAGAGCTTCATTCACTGTGGGTAACTCTGGAATAGCGGGGGAGCGCTTCAGAGAAGTTACTGCTAGTCCTCGAATTTTTCCTGCTTGTACTTGCGGTAAGGTTACTCCGAAGTCCGCTGTGAACATATTGACTTGTCCACCAATGACATCTGTCATGGCATTTGGACCGCTTTTATAGGAGACACCAGTCATTTTGATATCTGCTGCACTAGCTAGCATCTCTGAAGAGACTCGTTGCGATGTGCTGGCATAAGCGAAAGTCATTTTTCCGGGATTGGCTTTAGCTAACGAGACAAATCCATTCAGTGACTTAGCAGGGACATCATTATTGATGGTAATAATGAGTGGTGCTGAACCAAAGTAGCCAATTGGGGCGAAGGCAGTATCTTGGTTATAAGGTAAGTTCTTGACTAAGCTCTTGAGTGCGGCATTAGTACTATTGGTGCCAAATAAGATCGTGTAGCCATCTGCGGGAGCCTTAGCAACGAGATCTGCACCAATCAGGCCATTTGCGCCAGGTCGATTTTCAATCACAACAGGCTGACCTAAGAGCTCAGTCATCTTGGCTGCAAAGGCTCGACCAATTTGATCGGTTGAGCTGCCAGGAGCGAATGGGACGATGGCTTTAATAGGTTTTGAGGGATAGTTATCCGCTAGCGCTAAGGTGCAACCTAGGCTGATCAATAGGCCTGCGCTGAACTTGATTAAATGACCCAAAATATGATTATTTTTCATACTCCCTCCGTCTGATTTCCATTAGTGTAGCGGGTCTTGGCTTTTGAGGGCGAGTAGAATGAATTCACGTTTTTACTAATACTTTATGCGCTTTCGATTGTCTGCTTACACCCCCCTGATGCTCACGGCACAAACTTGTGCTTTATTGGGCTTTGCTTGCTACGCAGTGGTGCTAACCACTTTGCAGGAAGAGTGGCATTTAACTAATCTAGAGTCTGGATTGCTTGCCAGCGCTTTTTTCTTTGGGTATATGTTGGCCGTTCCTTTAGCCACGGCACTTACTGATCGAGTGGACGCACGTAAAGTCTATTTAGTTGGCGGCCTTTCGGCTACAGCTGGTTTACTAGGTATGGGTCTATTGGCATTCAACTTTTGGACTGCTCTATTTTTCATGGCGATGAATGGTGCTGGTCTTGCTGGTACTTATATGCCTGGCCTCAAAATTTTGTCCGATCGCATTCAGTCTGGTGAGATTACACGTCATATTGCTTTCTACACGGCTTTCTTTGGTATTGGTACTGGGTTTTCTTATGTGTGTTCAGGTTGGATCCTCAGTGCTCTTAGTTGGCATTATGTATTTAGCATCATCGCACTAGGGCCCTTCACAGCGTTTTTAATTGTTCTATTTCTGATACCACCTTTGCAGCACGAAAAGTGGAAGGGGGCAATTCAAATTCGTTTACGTGACATATTTCCATTAGAGAAGTGGAAATTAGTATTGCAAGATAAAAAAGCATCAGGATTTATTTTTGGTTATACCGCGCACTCATTAGAATTATTTGCCTCAAGAAGTTGGCTCGTAGCCTTCTTTGTATTTTGTGGTGCGGTATCTGGAGAGACTTTTATCTTGGCAGCAACTACATTGGCAGGGGTAATAAACTTCTTTGGCGTACCCGCCTCTATTCTGGGAAATGAAATCGCCCTTCGAGTAGGGCGTCAAAAGTGGGTATGTATTGTGATGCTGACTAGTGCGGTACTCGGAATTGCCTTAGCTTGCTCTACCGGTCAATCATGGTGGTTGATTGTTGCGCTGGCAATTGGGCATGCCATTTTTATCATGGCCGACTCAGCGACACTAACCGCAGGTCTTGTGATTAGCGCACAAGAAAATATCAAAGGTGCAGCTATGGGCTTGCACTCCCTAATGGGATTTGGCGGTGGTATGGTAGGCCCTGCAATCTTCGGTTTGGTATTAGATATTTCAGGGTCGCGTTCATCCCAAATTGCGTGGATTTGGGCTTATGTTGCTGTGGTTATATGGGGTATTCTATTTGTTCTGTATGAACGTCGCAATGGTTGGGTTGCTAAACCGACCCATTGAAGAAAGTCGTCAATCCTGTCAAATTAGGAAAAACGATTGCCAACCCAGTAGGCAATACCAGAAACGACTGCAGTAACGAAGCTTCCCCAGGCAATATCAATAAATGCCAGTCGTGTTGGAAAGTCTCTAATCACAGCAAGATTGGTGAGGTCGTAAGTCATATAGCAGAATAGTCCAAATAAAGCGCCATATTGCACTGCATATATCAAGGACTGTTTTGATAGCGCTGGAATGACGACAAAAATAATAGCCCCCAATGCATAGAGCAGGTAGAAGGCGAGCCCTGCAATCAGTTTGGGTTCAGTAGCCATCAACTCACCCATTTCATCTCGATAAAGACTTTTAGCGATGCCTAAGAGCCAAACTAAATCGATTACAAGCATTGTGATTAAAAATGAACAGTAGATGGCAAAATACTTGAGCAATTAAGTTCCCCTTTTCAGCTGTTATGAGCTAATAATTAGTATTATGATGGAAAGTATAGGTTAGTAGTTCAATTTAAAGGGAGTCAATATGTTTAAGCATTTTTTGGTACCAGTCGATGGCTCAGATATCAGCAAAAAATCTTTAAAGAAGGTGGCTGAACTTGCAAAAGCTGATGGCGCTGCTGTGACCTTGGTATATGTCTCCGACTCATTACCTCCTATGGTGTATTCCGATAGCACTTTAGGTTATGGAATTACCCAAAAAGATCACCAGAAAGCCTGTGATGCTTACGCAAAAGATGTGTTTAAAAAAGCTGCTACTGCTCTGGGTGCAGGCATCAAAGCAAAAACACTGCATATCTCTAATTCCACTTTATCCGAAGGCATTTTGGATGGAGCTAAAAAATCAAAAGCGGATGTGATTGTGATGGCATCACATAAGCGTACTGGCATCAAAGGTCTTTTGCTTGGTAGCGAGACACATGAGGTGATTGTGCATTCAAAATTGCCGGTATTAGTTCTCGGCTGATTGAAGATTGATTGCTTAAAGAAATAGGGTCCATGCGGACCCTATTTTTATTTCTAGATCAGCATTTTTACCAAAGTTCTATCAATTCGATTTGATAGGGCTTCCCAGCAAAAGAATTTCTCTTGTAAGCTGACCGCTTTCATTGTTTCGCATAGACCATAAATCGAGCTGAGTCTTGATTCCGTATGGATCAATATAGATACCATTTTTTCTCAGTTCAAAATGGAGATGTGGACCAGTTGATCTTCCCGTTGATCCAACATAGCCAATCTCTAAACCGCGGCGTACTTCATTGCCCACTGCAAGCTCAACGTTGTAGTTACTAAGATGCGCATAGTAGGTGTGGTAGTTGCCAGGGTGCTCCAAAATAATGAGATTACCAAAAGCACCGCTATAGCCAAGGTGAGCAACTTTACCATTGGCTACGCTAAAGATAGGGGTGCCGGTTGGCGCAGCATAATCAATGCCCATGTGGGTTCGATAGCGCTGCTTGGGTTGTTGGGTTGGGGCAGCAGATGCATTACTACTTGGGCGCTTGCTAGAAGCACGAACGCTACCAACGCCTCGTGAAATACGACGATAGCTTAGTGGATTTGTCCAAAAAGATCGCTCGAGAGATTCACCACTCCCAGTAAAGAAGCCACCAGGGATATCGTTACGATCTACCCAATAGGCACTGGCAAATACCTCTTTATTCGCTGGATCAATGATTTCAGTAGCCCAGATTTGGGCCCACCTCTCGCGATCACCAAAGTCCACAATTAAACGAACGATGCTATTGGTATTTTCTAATGAGTTATTTTCTTCCGGATAGATCTGTTTAATGAGAGAATTTAATTCCCAAACCAATTCCACTGGGAGTAGGTCGCCAACCTTACGGGGGTCGTATAAAACATCTCTCAATGGAATTCGTAGTTCAGTCAGGTTCTTAGATTCATTTTTTAAATAGTCTTGTTGAATTAAGAATCCACCAAATGCGGACGGTGTGAATGTCCATACTTCTGTTTTACTATCCTGAATCGGGCCATTCATAATGCTCAGGGAGTCAAAGCGGTTACGGCTGCCAAACGCAGCTGCATAAGGAATGCAATCACCGCGCATGCGATCAAAGAACGTTTTAGTTTGAGTTTTGAAAAATTCTGAAAACTGCCGGTTATCAATACCAACGCTGGCAGGCAAATTATCTTCGTTAAAGCTGCGTCGCAGACAACCTTGAACGATGCGGTAGTCAAGATTACTAGCGCTATCGAGATCTACTTCGTTGGGGTCTTTGCGCTGAAAGAGTGCAGGATTTAGGCTATTACTTTTTGAAGCCCCTTTTGCTGCAGTGTCTTTAAAGCCAACGGGTTTCGTATTCTGAACAATCACCTTCTTACGGGTTTGGTTAGTTTGGGCATTGGCTACAGATACAAAAGCAGGGAGCAGACCTAGAAAGGTATACCCAATCAGAAGAAGCGCTCTTTTTTGCAGGAGGGAGCGACAAGTTACTTTTTTGTTCACCATGTAATTATCTAATAATGTGAGCCAGCATACGGATAATTATGTTGTAGTGCAGCAAATTAAAGCGAGGCTTCGTATTTTCAGGGGTCGTATTTCTATCTCGCGTTGAGCATTTGATGAAATGATCACTGCTTAAGCCTCAGATCGAGCATTTAAACTATCGATACAATCATTTTTTGAAATAAGGAGTTTAGATGCCGATTATTGAATCTGTTCAGGTTACCTCAGTAGCAGTGCCCTTGGATAAAGTCACTTCATTTTCCACTCGTACCGTTTCTGAGCGGCACTATTGCCTGGTGAAGGTTCGCGGCAAGGATGGTAATGAAGGCATTGGTTTTTGTTATGTTGGCAGTGCTGGTGGTGATATTGCCAAAATTGCTGTCGAGCAGTTATTAGCTCCAAAGCTGATTGGGCAGAATAGCCATCGCAGTGAAGGCTTGTGGATGGAGATGTATAACGAATCCATTTTGCAGGGACGCACTGGCGCAGTGATGCGGGGCATCTCTATTTTGGATACAGCACTCTGGGATCTGAACGCTCGCTCTGTTGGCCTGCCATTACATCAGTATCTTGGTTCAGTAGTGGACGACCGAGTTCCTGCCTATGCAAGTGGCGGCTATTACCTTGAGGGTAAAACTCCAGCCAAGCTTGGTCAAGAAATGGAGTCTTATGTTAAGCAAGGATTTAAAGCCGTCAAGATGAAAGTGGGGCGTTTATCTCCAGCCCAAGAAGAGGCCCGAGTGAAGGCTGCTCGCAAAGCCATCGGCAATGATATTTTGCTGACTCTAGATGCCAATAATGCATGGCGTGATTTACCCACTGCGTTAGAGTATGTGCGACGTTTTGAAGCCTATAACCCCTACTGGATTGAGGAGCCATTTTCACCAGACGCGATAGATTTGCATGCAGCTCTTGCTCGCCTAACGAAGATCAATGTTGCCACTGGCGAAATGGAAGCTGGACGCTGGCGTTTTAGAGAGTTAATTGACTCAGGCGGTGCTAGGATCCTGCAATCAGATGCAGCTGTTTGTGGTGGCATTACAGAGTGGCGCAGAATCTCTGCGTATGCTGATTTAAAGGGCGTTACGGTCTGCCCTCATTGGATGCATGATTTGCATGCACCTTTAGTTGCTGCCACACCTAATGCTCGATTTGTAGAGTTTTTCTTAGATGATCAGGTGCTCAATTTCCGTAGATTAATTAATAAGCAGCTTACCTTTAAGAATGGTGACTTAATACTGCACAAAACACCAGGCTTGGGATTTGAGTTTGATGAGGCTGCAGTTAAAAAATATGCTGGTAAAGCAGCGTGGACAAAGATCGCTTAAATCCTCAATACATCAGCATTGAATTAATAAGGCCCGCATTTGCGGGCCTTATTTTTCATATCTGCACTGCTAATATTTTTGTCTAGGAAGACTTACGACTTAATTTTAAATGGGTCATCGTTTGGGTAATGAGTACTAAAGCAAACCCAATAAAGCCAATCAGATCAGCCTCACTAGATGGATAAGCCAAAGCAACTCCAGAGACGATCATGATCACACGCTCAAAGATCTTAGTTTTTTCAATAAACCACCCTTGAAGACCGCCCGCCAAACAGATGATTCCAACCACTGCAGTAAATGAGATCCAGGCAATTTGCGACCAATCTGCTTGTTCTAAGGCGCTGCTAGAGCCCATCAGGAGCAAGCTCACTCCAGACTTGTCTAGAACAAACATGAATGGCACCAGAATCGCTGGAGCAACGTATTTCCAGGTTTGTAAAGTTGTTCTATAGGGGTTGCCCTTACAAATCGCCGCTGCCGCAAATGGAGAGAGCGCTGTTGGAGGAGAAACCTCGGAGAGAACGGCGTAGTAAAAAATAAACATATGTGCAGCAAAGGCGGGCACACCTAAATTGATCAATGCCGGCGCCGCTATCACTGCACAAATAATGTATGACGCAGTGACTGGCACAGCCAGACCCACAATCCAAACAATTAAAGCGGTGAAGATCGCGGTGAGCAATAGTGAGCCACCTGCATACTGAATCACAATCGAGCTAAATTTGAGGCCAAGACCAGTTAGGGTAACGGTACCCACAATTAAGCCAGCGCCCGCACAGGTTGCGGCAATAGCCAATACTCCAGTAGATCCTGAAGCAAGTGCTTTAGTGAGATTAGAGTTGTAGAGCCCAGAAAGAATAGGCTCCTTACCCTTAAACCAGGCCCACGGAATGATGGCAGTATCTTCGCGCAACATGCTGGAGAAAGCGGATACTACGGTTGCCCAAAATACCGACATCACCGGTGAGAAACCAAACATCATGAACACCACAATCGAAATTAGCGAGAAAAAATGGAACCAGTATTTTTTCGTTAGTGACCAGGCACTTTCCGCAGATTCAAAATGAATATTCTTCATCCCATATTTACGAACATCAATCTCAACCATGACAAATAGGCCAAGGTAGAAAAGAATCGTGGGAATAGTTGCCATGAGCAACACATCTAAATAGGAAATCTTCAGAAAATCTGCAATCAAGAAAGCAGCTGCGCCCAAAACTGGTGGTGAAATAATGGCACCAAGACCACCGGCAGCTAAGAGACCGCCAGCAGCATTCTTTTCATAGCCAACTTTGTCTAACATGGGTGCGGCAACAGATCCTACCGTAACGGTAGTTGCGACCCCAGAGCCAGATGGGCCGCCCATTAAGAATGAAGACAGCACAATGGTTCTGCCAACCCCTGAGGATTTGCCACCCATTGCCGCAAAGGAGAAGTCGATAAAGAACTTGCCAGCGCCAGTAAATTGTAAGAAGGCGCCAAAGATGGTAAACAGAATAATCAGGGTTGCAGATACGTCGACTGCAGTGCCATAGATGCCTTCGAGGCTCATATACATATAACCGACCAGACGATCGAGATCATAGCCTTTATGAGTCCACGGCGCAGGCAGGTAGTTGCCTAGGAAGGCGTAAAGCAAAAAGAGAACGGTAACCGTTACTAGGACCATGCCATTGGTTCTTCTAACACTCTCTAGGATGAGCAGAATGAGACCAATGCCAACCATGATATCAGTAGGATTTGGCGCGGTGTTTCTATCCATGAAATCATCGCCGCCACTTAGGATGTAATAAGCAATAGCAACTGAGCCAATAGCAAATAAAACATCCCAAAACATCAACCTATTTTTAAAGCGAGTAGCAATGGGAAAGCTCAAAAAGACCAAAAACAAAACTAAGGCCACGTGGATTACACGCAATTGCTGTGTTGG
This sequence comes from Polynucleobacter sp. UB-Piko-W3, assembly GCF_018881635.1. Taxonomy (GTDB): domain Bacteria; phylum Pseudomonadota; class Gammaproteobacteria; order Burkholderiales; family Burkholderiaceae; genus Polynucleobacter. The sequence goes on along the minus strand of NZ_JACVPY010000002.1, from coordinate 1,257,579 downwards.
AACTATAGAGTAGGCTGCATAGAGATGAAACAAAGACATACCAACTGCCACCAAGGTAATGAACTTCGCCAGAAGACCTTTGTAATCATTGGAGTCACCTTCTTCTTGCTTAATGAAGGCGTCTAATTTTTCTTGAGTTTCGTTGTCAATCACGTTTTGATTCATGGCCTAGCCCGTCTATATTTATATTTATGTGCCATATTAAAGCAGAAGGGGTGAGATTAACTCACCCCGCTAAAGCTTAATTAACTTTGATGCCTTTTTCTTTGAAGTACTTCAAAGCGCCAGGATGATAGGCAATCGGTGAAGCATTCGCTTTTTGGTTCTCTAACTTGATATTTCTGTACTCAGCATGTGAGCGGACTAGTTCAAGCTGATTATCAAAAATCGCCTTCACAATTTTGTATGCCTCAGCATCAGACATAGAAGCATTGACGACCAATAAGTTTGCAACTGCTGCAACATTATTGTCTTTCTCCATACCGCTATAAGTTTGTTTAGTAATTAAGGATGGAAAGTAAAGGTTGCCATATTTTTTATTCATAGCAGGAACTTCAGCAGCAGTATCAATCATCACGATTTTCATGCTCGGGCTGTTTGCCAGATCAGTAACGGCTGCAGTTGGCAAGCCGCCTACCCAGAAGAAAGCATCAATCTTGCGATCTTTTACTGCATTGACGGATTCTGCAACGCTCAAACGCTCGCGTTTTACATCCTTATCTTTATCTAGACCGGCAGCCTCAAGCAAGCGAAATGCCATGACTTCAGTGGCACTGCCTGGTGAGCCTGTACTGACGCGCTTCCCTTTTAAATCTTTCATCGTCTTAATGCCAGTGGACTCGACTGTAGCAACGTGCATGAGGTTTGGATACAGGATGAGTAAATTGCGCAAATCTATTGGCTTGTCCTTGAATTTATCTTCACCATCTTTGGCGTCTTTAGCAGCATCAGCCATTGAGAAACCAACGTAAGGTTTGCCAGTGCCAATCAGTTTTAAGTTATCAACTGAACCGCCTGTAACTTCAGCAGTTGCTGACATACCTGGGACATGCTTGGATAAGACTGAGGCTAGGCCTCCACCCATTGGGTAATAAACGCCTCCAGTACCACCGGTTGCAATGGAAAGATTCTGTGCTTGTGCACTTGCCCACAAGAAGCTGAGAGAAAGCACCATGATTTTAAGTAGTTTCATTTTGTCTCCTAATAATGTTGAATTGAATTAAAGACCCGGCATACTGAAATTAATTGCTTTGAGCTCACTTAATAATTTAGCCTGTTGATCAGCGCTCAATTGCATGAGTGGTGGGCGTACTCGCAACCACTCAGGATCTTTACTAAAGTGTGCAACAGCAGTTTTCATGCCAGCAATCATTTGGTAATGGGCAAAAACAGCGCGTACTTTGTCTAAATCTGCTTGGCGTTCATCAGCATTAGATTCTCTCCAGTGCGCCGCTACATCAGCAATTGCTTTTGGATTGACGTTTGCGGTAGCAGAAATACAGCCAACGCCACCAGCACGTAAGGTGCGCATGAGGAATGTTTCACTGCCGGCGTAGACGCGAAAGCCGGAAGGGGCTAATAGCTTAATCACAGATTCGGTATATTCCCAATCACCAGAGCTGTCTTTCATGCCTACGACAGTTTTTGGGTACTCTTTAATTAAGCGCTCTAGCAATGAAAGGCTTAAATTGATTTTGGTGACAGGCGGTATGTTGTAAATATAAATTTGCAATGCGGAGTTGCCCATTCTTTGAATCACTTCAGAAAAGTAAGCAAACAGACCATCGTCCGTAATATCTTTGTAGTAGAACGGCGGCAACATCAACACACCCGCGCATTTATGACTTAAGGCATGAGCAGTCATCCGATAGGTGCTCTCAACAGAAGTTGAGCCAGTGCCCGGCATCATATGCTCAGGGTTTAAACCGCCCTCAATCAGTGCAGTGAGCGTATTCATCTTTTGTGTAGCAGACATCGAATTTGCTTCGGAGTTCGTGCCAAAGATCGCCTGACCAACGCCATTTGCTGATAGCCATTTGCATTGCTTGAGTAATTTTTGTGCGTCTGGTGTGCTATCTGCTTTAAATGGGGTTAATACAGGAGATAACACTGCAGGCAGTGTGGATGGAATTAAAGAAATGGTCATGCTGACTCCGTTTTAAATAGACACTTCTGATGGAAGTGGTTGTTTTGCAAAAAAAGCTTCTAAATTATCTACAGCTAAATTGGTCATTGCTATCCGTGTTTCTGTGGTGGCGCTACCGATATGCGGTGTGAGTAAAACATTATCAAGGCTTAAGAAGCCCTTATTGGGGTTGGGCTCATTCTCAAAAACATCCAGGGCAGCACCAGCAATCTTTTTATGTTGCAGTGCATATAAAAGAGCCTCTTCATCTACTACACTGCCACGGGCTATGTTGATTAAAAAAGCAGTTGGACCCATTGCTTCTAGAACCTGAGCATTCACGATTTTGTCTGTATCGGGGGTGGCTGGGCAGGCCAAGAAGAGGACATCACTGTTTTGGGCTAAATCTAGGATATTGGGATAGTAGGTGCAGGCTACCTGCTTGGGGCTGGGACCACTGTAGGCAATTTCAACCTTAAAAGGCTCTAGTCGTTTGGCTAAATCCTGGCCAATACGACCCATACCCACAATGCCAACCTTCTTTCCAGCAAGAGTAGTCGCTAACTTAAATGGCGCTTTGGACCAGCCGCCGCTTTTGATAAAGGCCTCAGATTCAGGAATACGGCGAAGAAGTCCTAGCATCATTCCAATAGCCAGTTCGCAAACGGCATCATTAAGGACGCCTGGGGTGTTGCTGGCTTTAATACCGTGCTCTTTAAGGTATGTCAGAGGTAGGTTGTCGTAGCCAACCCCACAAGTGGCAACCATCCGAATGCTGGGGATTTGCTTAATTAAGGCCTCAGGTAGTTTGGTATTAGAACGCAGCAAGATAGCCTCAAACTGGCCGCCAGGCGGAGGAACTTGAAGATCTAGATGGAGGGTGGGGGTAAAGCGACGATCGATTTCTGCCTGCATTAATTCAGGGAAATGGCCGACCTGCAGCACCGAATTGACGGGAATCATGTCTCACTATGTTTTTTATTGAATAATGACCCCCATTGTATGTGGATTTTCAATGAAAAGTCTGCCCCTTTAGGAGAATATGTAATGTTGTTTACCCCAGCTGAAACCAAGGTAGTGATTGTCGGCGGCGGCACGATGGGTGCGGACGTAGCTGCAGTCTGTGCTCGAGGAGGTTGTGCTGTTCAGGTGGTGGAACCGACCACAGAGCGTCGTGCCCTATTGCCAGATTACTTTAGCAACACAATGACTGAGCTTGGCTATGAAAACCGTATTCATCTATTAAGTGTTGCAGGATCTCTTGAAGAGGTCGATTGGTCTGATATTGATCTGGTCATTGAATGTGTGCCAGAGCGCCTAGACATCAAAAAAGAACTATTTGTGAAGCTGGAAAAATATGCCAAGCCTGAAGCAGTATTGGCTAGTAACAGCACTAGCTTTCCCATTAGTGAAATTGCAGAAGGTTTAAAAACTGCGGCACGAATGATCGGCTTACATTTTTTTATGCCAGCGCATTTAGTGCCCTGTGTAGAAGTGGTTTATGGAGCAAAGACTTCTCCATTGGTGGGTGAAAGTTTGACAAGGTTGATGACTGCCTGCGGCATGGTTCCAGTAGTCGTGAAAAAAGATTTACCAGGATTTTTAGCCAATCGTTTACAGCATGCTTTATCACGCGAAGCCTTTTCAATGGTGGACGAAGGCGTTTGTAGTCTTGAGGATATCGACAAGGCAGTTCGCTTTGGTTTTGGCTTTCGCTACATTGCAGCTGGACCTGCTATGCAGCGGGATCATGCAGGGCTTGAGATCCATGCTGCTGGGGGCACGAAGATTTACCCTACTTTGAACAACTCACCTAATATTGCTAAGTGCGTGAGTGAGCGCGTAGCTAGCGGAAAGTTTGGCATGAAGACTGGAGAAGGATTTTTTTCTTGGACTGCTGAAACGATTAAAGCCGAACGTGAGCGCTATCAAGAGGCTTTGCGTGCGGGATTAAAAATTATCCAAAAAGACTTGCCGCAGATCAAATAAATACCGTTGTTTTGCCTTATCCTTAAGACATGAAGAAAATCATTCGTGTCTGGGATTTGCCCATTCGTCTCTTTCACTGGCTATTAGTACTCTGCATTATCGGTAGCATCACCAGCGTCAATCTTGGCGGCAATGCAATGCAATGGCATGCCTACTTTGGTTACAGTGTCTTGACCTTATTGATCTTCCGAATCACCTGGGGCTTCATTGGCTCTAGGCACTCACGCTTTGCATCATTCCTTCCAAGCCCTCAAAGGGTTATTGATTATCTGCAGGGCAAAGCACCACGTGTTTTAGGCCACAATCCGCTGGGCGCGCTTTCTGTTTTTGTACTACTGATATCACTAAGCACTCAAGCGATTACGGGCTTATTTGTCGATGATGAAATTGCATTTCAAGGACCTCTTGCGAAATATGTTTCTAACTCAACAGTGTCATTACTTTCAAAAGTTCATTATTGGAATCACTGGCTGATTTACACCTTAATGACTATTCACATCACCGCCATCATCTATTACAAAACATTCAAGGGTGAAGATCTAATTACACCAATGATCAGTGGCGATAAAGAAATCGACCCAAGCGAGGAAGCAAGTTACTTGCCTTCTGACTTGGGTCGTGCATCCAAGGATGGAGCCTTACAACGCGGTATGGCTCTAGTGCTCTTGAGTCTAGTTGCGGTAGTAGTAGGTTACTTGATTACTTCTTCCTAAAGTCATCATGGCAATTCTTGCAACTTGCTCCTGTAGCACCAAAGGCCTTCTTAATACTATCTAAGTCGCCTGATTGAGCAGCTTTATTCAGATCTACTGCAGCTAGTTGCATTCTCTCTGAAGCAGCTTTGAATTTAGCGCTATTTGACCAAATATCAGATTCTGCTTTTCCACCTTCAGTGCCAGGACCAAATGCTTGCCATGGCAAGGTAGACATCATTGCAACGATAGCGGCATTCTTCGCTACTTCATCTTTATTAAATGGCGCCTCACCTCTCACTACTGCGCCAATTTTTGAAAAGGAGTTACCCATCACTGTGAACGCACTCTGACGATACTTAATGGCATCTTCTGGTTTTTGGAATTGAGCAAAAGCAAAGCCTGCGCTAATCGTTAGGAGTGTTGCAGTAGTTGCTAAAAGAATCTTTTGTAATTTCATATCAAACCTCTAATAAATAGTTATGTAAGGATTACTGAATCGCTGCTTACTGAGAATTAGCATACTCCAGAATAGGGCCTTTTGTTTGACAGCCAAGCTAGAAGAGCATTTGCAGGGGGAGAGTGAGAGCGTAGAGGACTGATTTGAAGAGGGCCATCAGTGGCTCCATCCAAAGACTGCCAATGATGCCCGTAAAAACTAGGGCTAAGACAATAAAAAAGCCCCAAGGCTCCATTTTTCCTAAAGCAATCGATTGGCGTGCTGGCAGCAAGCTAGATAGAATGCGGCCACCATCTAGCGGAGGGAGCGGAAAGAGGTTAAAAACCAATAAGCCTAAATTCCACAGAATTCCTGCTTGCGCCATGGAGATTAAAAATTTTTCATCGATCCCAAAGCCTACCAAGACAATGAGTAATACTGCCCAGATGAAAGCCTGAATAAAGTTAGATCCTGGACCAGCTAAGGCCACCCAGATGGAGTCGATTCTGGGGTTGCGTAAGCGTCCAAAATTCACCGGTACCGGTTTGGCATAACCCACTAAAAAAGGTGATCCAGTCAATATCAACGCCAGTGGAATTAAGATAGTGCCTACAGGATCGATATGTTTAGCGGGATTTAAGCTAACCCTGCCCAGCATATAGGCCGTGTTATCCCCGAACTTACGAGCAGCGTAGCCATGGGCTGCTTCATGGATGGTGATAGCAAAAATCAAGGGAATCGCATTAATAGCGATAGCTTGGATAGAATAGTCAGTAATCATGGCAATATGATATCTATAGGAGCTAAAAGTGACTGACGATAAGAAAACAGACCCAAAAAACCCGGCTAAACCAGTAGTTGCCAAGCCCCCAGCCAGACCACCGGCACCCAAAGGTCCATCTGGGCCCGCTGGAAGGCCTCAGGCTGGCTTTGGCGGCGGAAAAGGCATGATGCGTAAGGCTGGCCGAGGGCGATAGTGGATAATTACCCCACTCATTAATGTATTTGCAAAGGATTTAGCGTGAACGAATGGCATAACGAATCTAAAGAAGAAATTAACAAAAAGATCATTACCTTAGTTGTCATGTTAGCCGCTGCTACCAGCCTGGCTATTTTGTTTGCCTTAGTTGCTGCTCATACTGGTTACGTATTCGGTTAACCAGTATTTATGACTAGCCATCGCCAACCTGCAGTATTTGCTGGCCATGGCAGTCCGATGTACGCTATTGAGCCCAACCGTTTTACTGCGGCATGGGCTACTCTCGGTAAATCATTAAAACGTCCAGACGCTATCTTAGTGATCTCGGCACATTGGGTCACCCGGGGTGTTTGGGTTACTGCAATGTCCAAGCCTAAAACCATTCATGACTTCGGTGGTTTTCCGCAAGAGCTCTTCGAAATTGAGTACCCAGCTCCCGGCAGTCCTGCTTTAGCAGATCGCGTGCAAGAGTTGCTCAATGTTCCCATCGTGATGGAAGAAAATGAGTGGGGCATTGATCATGGTGCCTGGTCAGTTCTTAAATATATGTATCCCAACGCTGATGTGCCTGTCGTGCAGTTGAGTCTAGATGGCTCGAAGTCTGCCCGCCAGCATTACGAGTTAGCAAAACAATTGCGCCCTTTGCGTGATGAAAATATCCTGATTCTAGCCAGTGGTAATGTGGTGCATAACTTGCGTACCATCCATTGGCAAGAGGGCGCAAAACCTTACACTTGGGCGAAGGATTTTAACGATTTCTTTGTTTCAGAAATGGGCGCCAATCATCATGAGACTTTGATTGATTGGGAAAAATACGGTGAGGCTGCTCATATGTCCATCCCTACAGCAGAGCATTACTGGCCCGCTTTATATGCCTTGGCTTTGCAAGAAGAGGATGAGCATGCGAAAGTCTACATAGACGGCATTGAGATGAGCTCCATCAGTATGCTGGGTTTTTCAATTCAATAAATACGAACTATGTGGCCATCTATTTTTGCAATTTTCTTCGGTGCAGGCTTCGGAGCTTTACTCAGAGCAGGGTTTAATTTTCTAGCTGCAGGTACGGCATCGATGATCCCCCTGGGCACCTTGTTTGCCAATTTGGTTGGCGGTTATCTAGTTGGGATTGCCATAGCCTTTTTTGGCAATAATCCCAATCTCTCTCCTGAATGGAAGTTGTTTGTGATTACCGGTTTTCTGGGTGGTTTAACCACCTTCTCTAGTTTTTCTGCAGAAGTCGTTGCGCTGATGCAGCGCGGAGAGCCTACTTGGGCGCTAGGCACAGCTTTGCTTCACTTGATCGGATCGCTAGCTCTAACCTTTTTGGGTATTCTGACTTATCAAGCTTTAAAGTAAGCGCAATCCATTTACTCTGGCTTGATGTTGGCTGTTTTAACAACGGCACTCCACTTTGCAGATTCTGATTTAACTAGTGCAGCAAAATCTGCTGGACTACCACCACCAATTTCATTTCCTTGTGAGAGCATGAGCTCCCGCAATGCCGGATCCTTTAAAGCCTCATTCGCCGCAGCATTTAATTGATCGATGATTGCTTTAGGAGTTCCTTTGGGTGCGATCAGTCCCTGCCAATTTAATACCTCCACTTTTGGATAACCAATTTCAGAAAAACTGGGAATATTTGGGAGAAGGGGGGAGCGTTTTTTGCTAGTAATGGCAATGGCTCGGATTTTGTCAGCTTTGATGCTGGGCATGGCCGAGTACATTTGGTCAAACATCATAGTGACATTACCCGCCATCAGATCAGTTAAACCTGCAGAGCCACTCTTGTAAGGAACATGAATCATCTCAATGCCTGCATTTTGCTCAAAGAGCTCAGCAGAGAGATGATGGCTGCCACCAATTCCTCCAGATGAGAAAGTGAGAGCGCCCGGTTTTGCTTTAGCCGCCGCCACAATATCTTGTACAGTTTTATAGGGCGAGCTTGGATTCACCACTAAAACTAATGGACCCTTTTCAATTAATACAATTGGAATGATGTCTGTTTCTGGGTCGTAACGTAAATTACCGAACAGCGTTTTGTTGACGGCCATTGGCGCAAAGTTGCCCATGCCAATGGTATAGCCATCAGGTGCAGCCCGAGAGATAAACTCTGTGCCGATATTGCCTCCAGCACCAGGTTTGTTATCGACGATGATGGACTGCTTTAGGATCACACTCATCTTCTGGGCGATCTGGCGACTACGGGAGTCTGCGCCTCCACCTGCGCCATAGGGCACGATAAAGTTAATCGGTTTGTTGGGGTAGTTACTTTGTGCAAAAGAGGGAGAAGAGATGATCGCCCCAAGACTGAGTGCGCAAATCAAAAGTGGTTGAATAAATCGCATGCTTATTCCCCAATCTAAATTAAATAAATCCTAAGACGCCTAAAGCCCCACCAATTGCAATGAGATACAGCGGATGCCAACGCGTCAAAAGAGTAATTGCGATTGTACCTATCGTCAGGACGTAGGCAGCCATACTGTGATTGATTTGTAGGGCAATTTCAAATGCAGAAGAGAGGACTAAGCCAATTGCAAGAGCGGCAGCAGAATATTGAATCGTTTTTTTGCTTAATGGGTTCTTCATTCTCATGATGAAGCGCTGTAAAAAGAAAATCATGATGGATGATGGCCACGATACGGCAAATGTTGCTAGTAGCGCTCCAAGAACGCCATAAATATGCCAGCCGATGAGGGTGACTGTCATAAAGTTGGGTCCCGGTGCAGCCTGAGCTATTGCAAAGTAATCAGAAAATGTCTGGACATCAATCCAATGCTCTTGATTAACGGCGAGATCAAATAAGACCGGCAATAGAGCATTGACTCCGCCAAAGGCAATGAGTGAAAAGGCCGATAGTTTTAAGAAAAGGCTAAGCAAAATACTCATAGAGCCTGCGCCTTTTTTCTTGCTAAGAATATTGCGATTGGGGCAACTAACAGAACAACGTAGCCTAAGCCAAGATGAAATACTGTAGCGGCAATAATAGTGAGTGCTACAACTAGAAACATCGCGGGGTAGCGGAACTCATCGCGCATCATCTTAAAGCCTGTTGATGCGATTAAGCCAACACCCACCGCAGAAATACCACGAAGTAGCCCCTTAACAGATTCAAGATAACTATAGTGTTCATATAAAAGGGCTAAACATAATACGATTGAAATAGGCCCTAAACATAAGCCAAGAGTTGCAGCCAATGCACCTCTTGCACCACCAAACCGAGAGCCAATACAAACAGCTAAGTTCATGATGTTTGGACCTGGAACAATTTGGCAGATTCCTAAAATGGCGCTGAATTCTTCCGAGGTCAAAATTTTGTCACGCTCAACTAAAGTCCGCCTAGCCCAAGGTAGGACACCCCCAAAACCAGACATTCCAATCTTGCTAAAGGTGATGAATAATTGTTTGGGTGTCAGTGTTTTCAAAATGAGTGTGGCTAACTAAGACTTATTGTGGTTTGAATGGATGGGGTACTGGTTTGTTATCCAACCAAGCTTCTAAAGTCTCTGTAATGCCCTTAGAGAAGACTGCAAAAATGGGCTCGGCAATAAAACCTAGATGGGGCGTGACTAAAAGATTGGGTGTGTTGCGAAGAACGTCATTTTCAGGCAGTGGCTCAATATCAAACACGTCAACAGCAGCCTGTCCAGGTCTGCCTGCAACAAGCGCCTTTTGTAGATCATTCATATTGATCAAGGCAGAGCGTGAAGTATTCACCAAGATAGAGTCTGGACGCATTAAGGCTAATTGATCTGCACTAATCAGTCCTTTAGTGCCAGGGCCCGCAACAAGATGCATGGTGACGATCTTAGAAGTTTTGAGTAACTCTTCCATGCTGACTGATTTGGCATTCTCAGCAGCAGCTCGTTCTGGAGTCATACGTGGACTCCAGGTCACCACTTCCATACCAAAGGCTGCGCCTACGCGAGCCACGCGACTGCCAATGGCACCAAGCCCCATAACACCCAAGCGCTCTCCAGAGAGCATTGGCAGAACGGAGAGTTGATCACGCCAGCCACCAGAAGCGATCAGCTTATGTTCTTCAATCAGGCGTTTAGATGCCCCTAGAATTAAAGCCCAGGTGAGTTCTGCAGTAGTTTCCTTAGAGGGGCCGCCAGGAGAGTGTGCCATTGGGATATTGCGCGCTACTAGGGCGGAGGCTTCGAGTGTGCCATTGCGCTCACCAGTAAACATTAAAAACTTGAGCTTTGGTAAGCGCGTAATCATGGCCTCATTAAAAGGAGAGCGATCGCGTACGATCGCAATCGCATCGGCATCTTTCACCGCTTCATACAAAGCCTCGTCACGTAAAGGCTTGTGATGGAAAGTGAGATTGGAACTTTGCTCTAACTTATCCCAGTTCGAAAAACGACGTAAAGCCTGTTCGTAATCTCCGAGAATGACAATGTTTGGTAATGCAGCCATATCAAATACTTTCTAGTGAATTAGTCTGGAGTGCAAAGACTCAGAATTTGCTTGAGATCAGATGCTTGTCCTAATTTCCAGAGTGCAGAAATCAGTTGGATAGTCTTTTCTTTACCAATCACGGGCTCAGTAAGACTTGTGAACTTCTGCTCTAAATGAGTATCGGTCATTGGGTTTTCTACAGAGCCAATTGCATTCTTCACAAAGATGTGAACTTCTTTGCCATTCTTGAGGAAGGCTTTGACATCTACAGATGCCTCGCTAATCGATGTATCAGTGGTCGCATTCACCTTGGCACGCAAGGCGACGACATCAGGCCGATTCACGATGTCGTCGGCATATTCCCCCTCACCAGCTTGACCAAAGATCAAACCAACAGCGCAACCGTGATACACGCTGAACTTACCTTCCAAGCCATCTTTAGGAGTCTTCTTACCAGTGAGTTCCAAGACAAGCGGATGGGCACGTAATTCAATACGCTCAACATCTTCTGCTTTCACACCTTGGGCGCGTAATTGCGCGCAAGCATCAATTGCAGGATGAATCACAATGCCACAAGCAAAAGGCTTGTAAGTATTTAATGAAATCTCAAAGGATTTACCTAATGCACGATCAATTTCTGACCAGTCACATTTGGTAGAAACCGTCTGCATATAGCCGCGGCCAGCTTCCAATGCTTTTGGGCTCGAGGTAAAGCCATGCTTGGCTAAGAGTGCTGAGAGTTGGCCTGCACGTGCAGCGCCACCAGGATGAAAAGGCTTAGTCATCGTGCCAAACTGTTCGCGCATACCAACTGGCTGTGAGGCTGCAATACCCAGAGCCATAGTAGTTTTCTGAAGATCAAGACCCATGAGGCGTGAACATGCCGCTGCAGAACCTAACATGCCAGTAGAGCCGGTGATATGCCAGCCACGATGATAGTGATCTGGATACATAGCATTGCCAACGCGGCATGCAACATCAATACCCAAGACAAGTGAGTCAATGATCTGACGACCGTTGACATTGGTGTGTTCACCTAATGCCAAGATAGCTGAGGCTACTGGGCCTGCCGGATGGATCACAGTCTTGAGGTGAGTGTCATCAAAATCAAAAGTATGTGAGCTGATGCCGTTAATGAGAGCTGCGCCACCCATATCCACCTTGTCCTTACGACCCAAGATACTGGCTTGTGGAGCTGGCTGAAATTCTCGGATGGCTGCCAAAGAAGACTCTACGCTCTCATGGTTGGCGGCGCCAATGGCGCAGCCTAACCAGTTTAAGAAGGTACGATGCGCCTCGTGATCCACTTCCGGAGCCCATCCTTGACTTGGATGAGAGCTAACAAACTCCGCCAAAATTTTTGTTACTGGTGGGGCGTTTAGATCGGCTGCTGCAGCGATAGCGTGAGACATATGATTTCCTGTGAATATAAAAAATAGTGAGGTAGATGAAGTGTATTGAGTTAATCAATTTCAATATGGCGATCTTTGGCCACTTTGGCCCAGCGTGCAATATCGTCTTTGATGTAATTGCTAAATTGTGGAGGAGTCATTGGCATCAATGTCATAGCCTCACTCGTCATTTTTTCGGAGAAGTCAGGCAAGGCAAGTACTTGATTGAGTTCTGTGTTTAATTTTGCAACGATTGCAGGCGGTAGATTAGCCGGGCCAACTAAGCCATACCATTGCTGACCATCAAAACCGCTATAACCTAGCTCTTTAAAGGTGGGGATAGTGGGCGCTGCTGAACTTCGCTTTGCTCCAGTAACAGCAAGGCCGCGGACTCGATTTGAGTTGATATAAGGCAGAGCTGCAAACAGGGTTGGGAACATTGCTTGAGTTTGCCCTGCCAACAAGTCTGTATAAGCGGGGCCAACACCGCGATAAGGCACATGCACCATGAATATCCCCGCAGCTAATTTCAACTGCTCCATACCCAGATGAGTAAGGGTGCCGGGACCTGCTGAGCCATAACTGAGTTTGGCGGGATTCTTTTTGGCGTAATCTAAAAATTCTTTGAAGTTTTTAATTGGTAATTCTGGATTGATGATTAAAACATTCGGCGTAGCGCCAATCATGCCAATAGGAGTGAAGTCCTTAATGGCGTCGTAAGGGAGTTTACGTACTGCAGGGTTAGTGCCATGGGTGCCTACGTAGGCGATCATCAAGGTGTAACCATCGGCTGGAGCTTTAGCAATTGCTTGGGATGCAATCGATCCACCCCCACCACCCATATTTTCAACGACGACTGTTTGACCTAGGGAGCGCGAGAGTTTTTCTGCAACCGCTCTAGCAATATTATCGAGACCTCCACCAGCAGCAACTGGCGCTATTAACTTGATGGGTTTGACGGGGTAGTTAGTAGCACTTTGAGCTTGGGCTCCCAAGCTAATAACGAGGGTCGCCATTACGGCAATCAAAGATAAAAAAATCGGCATTGGCCGATTGCGAGTTTTAGACATGTCTTAAGTCCAGATTATTGTGATGTATTAAGGTAATCTTATGGAGTAAGTTTACTATTGATAACCAATCTAATTCGATTAAGGAAATACCATGATTTTGGAACATTGCGACATAGAAATTGACCCAGCCAAGCAGAAAGAGTTCGAAGAGGCTATTTTGCGGGGAGTGGATACCGTGATCTCCAAGGCAAAGGGCTTTAAGGGCTATAAGGTAAATCACAGTATAGAAAGACCATCCCGCTATTTATTACTCATTTATTGGGACACTCTCGAGAACCATACAGTCGATTTTCGGGGGTCTACCGCCTTTGCGGATTGGCGCGCCATTGTGGGCCCCTTCTTTGCAAAGCCGCCCTATGTGGAGCATATGACTTTAGTGGGCAAGTCAACTTAAATCATTTATCCCGTCTTGAGCTTTTTCCGAATGGAGTGCTCAACTGGGATGGAATCGAGAGTGGGCTCAAGAGCTTCGCGCTCATCAAAGACAAAGCAAGTACCCTTGTAATGTGCAGAGCCTACTTCCTCAAAATACTTGAGAATGCCCCCCTCGAGTTGGTAGCTATGCTGCATACCAATCTCCCGCATATAGAGACCTGATTTTTCACAACGAATACCGCCAGTACAAAAGCTCACCAGTGTTTTATCTGCAAGCGCTTCTTTATGCGCAGTAATGGCTTTCGGAAATTGGGTGAACTTTTCAATATTGAAGTGCAGGGCATTTTCAAAAGTACCGTAGTCAACTTCAAACGCATTGCGTGTATCTATCATGACTACTGGGCGGCCCAAGTCATCGGTACCGCGATCAAGCCATTCTTGTAGCTTCTTCGGTTTAATAAAATTTGCGCGACCTTCTTCAGGGCGAATCGCAGGATGATTCATGCGAATGATTTCATTTTTGAGTTTGATCAACATCTTCTTAAACGGTTGATCTTCTGACCAGCTTTCTTTTGCTTCAAGAGGTGTAAAGCGCGGGTCTGAGCGCAGCCAATCTAAAAAGCCACGCAGATCTATCTCTTTGCCAGCTAAAAAAAGGTTGATACCCTCACCAGTGAGCAAAATGGTGCCTTTAAGTGCTCGGCTATTGCATTCGTTCAGCATTTTGGCGCGCAAGTCTGTTAGGCCGTCCAGGCTAACAAATAAATAGGCAGCAATATTTAAAATCGACTTCATTTTTTCTCTCTTTGGGCTACCCCATCATTATCGAGCAAATACACCTTGGGGGTGGTAATCTTGAGGTCTTATTTAAAGGAGACAACCCATGCTGCATCTAGCCAAAATGGCCAAAAGCATCTTATTTATAGCTCTATTTGCTTTGGGGGCTGCTAGTTCTGCAATTGCTCAAACTGCTGGGGTGGGGACTTGGCCTACCCAAAAGCCAATTCGTTTGATCGCGGTATTTCCGCCTGGTGGATCGGTAGATCAAGTAGCTCGTGTTTTGGCCCCTGCTTTGCAATCAGAATTAAAGCAAAACGTCATTGTTGAAAATATTGGGGGCGCATCTGGTGTGATTGGCACTTCCGCAATGACTAGGGCCGATGCTGATGGATATACCTTTGCAGTAGTCTTTGATACCCACGGCGTGAATCCATCTCTTAAAGACAAGCTTCCCTATGACACGATTAAAGATATTGCACCTGTCATTCTGGTGGGTACCTCGCCGATGGTGTTGGTGGCAAGTAAGAATTCAGGTATTACCAGTTTCAAACAACTTGCAGAAATGTCTAAGGCGGGCAAGCCATTTAGTTATGGCTCCATTGGTATTGGCAGCTTGGGGCACCTAGCAATGGCGCGCCTTGCTAAGCAGGCAGGATTTGATTGGAACCATATTCCATACCGTGGCGGTGGCCCCTTAATGCAAGATGCGCTTGGTGGACAGGTGCAGTTAGCGATTGGTTCAGAGTTTTTGGTGAAGCCTCATATTGAGAGTGGTAGCTTAAATCCTTTGGTCATTACAACTACCAAAAGAGTCTCAGGCTTACCTAATGTGCCAACAGTTGCTGAAAGTGGCTTTCCTGGATTTAGTGCTCCAGCTTGGTGGGCAGTCTTAGCACCAGGTAAAACTCCGCCAGCAATTGTGGACGCCATGAATAAAGCCCTGAACAAGTCTTTGAAGACCCCAGCAGTTGCTGAAAAATTTAAATCTCAGGGAATTGAAATTATTGGCGGATCTTCAGAAACTGCCCGTGACTTCATTGGTAAGCAAATTGGTATTTGGGGTAAGTTTGTGATTGAGAACAATATTAAAGAAACTAGCCAATAGAAAGCGCTTATGTCTGAACGTTTAATTCCTTATCAAGCAATGGATTTAGCAGAGCCAGCTGAGCTGGTTGCTGCTATTCGAAAAAGGCGTGGCGGCCAATTTATTAACTTAGATCGTATGCTCTTACACAGCGTACCAATCGCTGAGGGCTGGAATCATTTTATTGGTGAAATCCGCAATAACCTCTCTTTAGATCCTAAGTTACGTGAGTTAGCAATGTGTGGTGTAGCGGTGCTCAATGGTGCTGAGTATGAGTTCTTTCATCATGCTCCTCCTTTTAAAAAGGCGGGTGGTACTGAGGAGCAAGTGCAAGGACTCCGATTGATTGGTCAAGCCAGCTTCCCCAGAAATCTATTTACCCAAGTAGAGAATGATGCGGCTGATTTAACCTTTCAGATGACCCGCAATATTCAGGTGGATAGTGAGTTAATGAAGCGTTTGCAAAAAGAGCTTGGTAGCACCGATACCGTGGAATTGGTAACAGTGATTGCTGCATACAATATGGTGTCTCGTTTCTTGATCGCCTTGGATGTCAATCCAGAAGATCATCCCCCGGCCTAATTTAGTCAAACTGAAAATATGATCCGCAATATCCAAACCATCATTCCTGGTATTGCCACCTCTGATGGTGCTGGCGTCAAACTACGTCGAAGCTTTGGCGGTCAGCAGCGAGCGAGGCTAGATCCCTTTTTAATGCTGGATGAGTTTTCATCCAATGATCCTAATGACTATGTTGCTGGATTTCCGGCACATCCACACCGGGGTTTTGAGACGGTGACCTATATGCTCGAGGGTCACATGTTGCATGAAGATCATTTAGGCAACAAAGGTCATCTAAAGACAGGCGGCGTACAGTGGATGACGGCTGGGCGCGGAATTATCCATTCAGAAATGCCACAGCAAGTAAGCGGTGCTATGCGCGGCTTTCAGTTATGGATTAATTTGCCTGCCTTAGAAAAGATGAAGCCTGCGGGTTATCAAGATATTCAGGTGGAAGATATTCCCAGCCTAGCTCTTGCTAATGGAGGTTCAGTGAAAGTGATTGCTGGCTCTTATGAGCATGATGGCCATGAAGTTCAGGGCCCCATTCAGGGAGTCACCACAGAACCCTTATTCTTGGATGTGCATTTACCGCCTCTTATGGAATTTGAGCATGGTATCCCGCAAGAGCTCAATGCATTTATTTATGTATATGGGGGCGATCTTGCAGTAGGGGATCCTATGAAAGTAGCGCCAAAACAAGCCGCCATCGTTCTGGGTGCTGGCGACCGACTCAGGGTGAAATCAGATGGAGCAGGCGCTCAGTTCATCGTGTTGGCAGCCTTGCCTTTGCATGAGCCCATCGTGCAACATGGTCCTTTCGTGATGAATACACAGGCCGAGATTGAGCAAGCTATTGATGATTATCAAAATAATCGTTTTGTAGTCACTTAGGTGATCACTTCAGCGATGATCCAATGGAGCGAGGGCGGACAAATTTGCTCCGCTAGGTGGCATTCAGAAAATGGGATTGCGCCGCATAAAAAAATTCAGATTGCTGATGACACTTTAACGGCTGATATTGCATATCGCTTAGCTTGCGAAGGTACGGCGATACTTTATCAGGGTGACTTTCAGAATGCTAGGCAGCTCTTACAGGCCCTAGTGAGAAGGGTCGATAAACCCTCTAAGAAATCTACTAGAGTTGACAGGGTGGCAAAGGAAAAAACAAAAAGTCCTTTAGATATCTTTAATCTTCATCGTCTAGCCCAATCTCAAAGGGCGCGTATTTTGGGAATGGTGTTGATTCCCATTAACGCTGATCATAGTATTTCATTAAGACGTGCGCCAGATGTTGCTATAGCTTGTTTTGAGGCCTATGGAGACCAAGCCGAGCCCTATGTCATATCTCTCAGGGAGTTACTGGGAGTCATTAGTGCTCATGAGTGGCGCAAAAAGGGTGTACCCGTTTTGGTGAGAGATGATGAAGAGATTCGCATTCATCCACACTATGGAGTGTTCTCCCCAATCCGAGGGGAATATATTGAGCTCGTTCTGAAGGCGCCATTACCTGCTGCTATTGAGAAGAGCTCTATCGCCTTTGATATTGGCGTTGGTACAGCCGTGCTATCCGTAGTATTGGCAATACGAGATATTCAAAAGATTATTGCAACAGATCAAGATGATCGTGCTATAGCGTGCGCTAAGGAAAATATCGCGCGCTTAGGTCTATCCTCACAAATAGAAATCCTCAAGACAAATTTATTCCCAGCAGAAAAAGCAGCGCTGATTGTTTGTAATCCACCATGGTTACCAGCAAGACCTAGCTCATCACTTGAGCATGCTGTCTACGACCCAGAGAGCCAGATGCTCAAGGGCTTTCTCAGTAAATTAAAAGATCATTTATTACCCGGCGGTGAAGGCTGGCTCATTCTTTCTGATTTAGCCGAGCATCTAGGGTTACGAACTAGAGCAGAATTGCTGTCTTGGATTAAGGATGCTGGCTTGAAAGTGATTGCTCGTTTAGATACCAAACCACAGCATCAAAAGGTGTTTGATAAAACAAATGCGCTGCATGGTGCAAGGTCTAAAGAGGTCACATCACTATGGCGTTTAGCTGCAAACTAGTAATACGGTAACTAGAGATTTCTTTTTTTTAAGCTTAGCTTAGACATTATTTGCATCCGTGAATCTGATACACGAGCAATTAAGATTGCTTGATAACGCTCGCGTTGTAATCTTTCAATTAAAAAAATAATTGTTACAAATAGGATCACGTAAACAATGAGATTGACTAAGTCACTGGTAGAGGGTAAATCAAAACTATTAAAAGGGGGTATAAAGAAAAAGTAAGCCAAAGCTAGGCCTAAACCGCTAGAAATTGCTGCAGGCTTCCAGCCGAGCCTGTATGCAATTAAAGTGGTGCTGAATATAAAAAACAGTACTGGAAGTTGGGCTTGCATTAAAGGATGTAGCTCATATCGAACATAAAATGCAGTTAGAGTAGCAAGTATTGCATATCCATAGCCAGTGAGGCTGTTAGGGGCCCATGCCCGTGAGTTTTTTATTTGCATTTGGATTACACTCTTTTGATGCTTTCCACTAATCATTTATATGTCTGATAGATTAACGCAGCTTTGCGAAGAGTTTACCCCAGGAAATACTGGTACAGCAGTAATTTTTCTGCCTGGGTTACAAGGCTCTATGTTAGAGCTAGGGTCTATTCCCAAAATGATCAAAAATTTAGGGCATTCATCTTGCATCCCTAGAATTGAAGGGTACTCCGCGAAGAGCGGCTTTGATTCATTCGATATTTGGCTTTCCCAATTAGATCATGTTGTGAGTTTATTGCTTGAAGAGCATGAGCAAGTTGCCATTGTTGGTTTAAGCATGGGCGCAACACTAGCTATAGCTTATGAGGCAGATTACCAAAAAAATATCCCAGTTGTCGCTCTCTCGCCTGTGCTTGCTTTCGACGGTTGGAGCGTGCCTTGGTTCCACCCATTGCTATATTTAGTTTTCAAGTTGGGATTTGTAAATTGGCACTACAAAGAATCTGAACCCTATGGTTTACGTAATCCTGAGATTCGGCGACGCGTTGCTAAACAAGTCTTAGAGCAAGAGACTACTGAAGTAGGATCAGCGTCTCTTTCAGCAAAGCATTTATATCAAGCCTTAAGACTCATTAGGTTTACAAAAAAAATACTGCCTGAATTTAAAGCTGACATACAAATTATTAGTGCTATTGATGATGATGTAGTTGCGCCACAAACTATTGACTGGCTTACTAAAACGATTAGCTCGGGAACTTGTAAACTAGTCTGGCTTGGAGGCTCTTATCACATCATTACCTTGGATAACGAGCGTGAAATAGTGATAAATGAAACTGTGGAATTCCTACAAGGGGTTTTTAGTAAGAAAGAAGGGCTTCAGAAATATAGTAAAGAAGCCAAGGAATTAATAATTCGCAATCGTGTTGTTGAGTAAATTACTTGAAGCGATAAGCAAGTGCCATAAACATCGTATCTTGAAATGTGCGAGTAAGGACCGGGCTGTTGTTGACTCCAGAACCTAGCCATTTTCGTTTGGCATACACATTAAGATACCAATTTTCTACTACTGGTATTTCAAGTAAAAATCCTGCTAATGGGTTGTTTGAGCTAGAAGCTGAATACGTTCGGTATCCAGTAGTCTGAGCCTGCTCAGGAGTGACGCTATAGTAATAATTAGCATAAGAGCTAGATTGCCGCTCTATGCCTACTTGAGGATAGAGGACGACCTTTTTCATCAACTCAACCTCTCCAAAGTAATTTAGCTCAAGGAGATTGCCTTTAGACTTACCAAAATCATGATAAGCATTGATAAAAAATGCTCCAATTGGAGTATCTTGAAAGGTTCCTAGGCCGATCGGTGCTTGATAACCCTTATTGATCGTTTGGGAGTTGATTGTTGATTTAACCTGATAAGAGTCAGGATCAACCTTACCTACAATTTCAAGAAACCCAAATCCAACGGGTGCGGTTTTAAAGCTAGCTGATCAATACGCATGGCAAAGCGCTGGTAGTCAAAAAAACCATAGGGCAAGACTGATGATTGAGGGCCATAGCTGCCAATATTCAAATTAGTGCTGTATACAGCGACTCCAACATCACCCACAATGTGATCTGGTAATCCGTTTGGAGTATCTACATCTGGGCTATTAGAGGCGTAGACTAGTTGTAGGCTTGATAACAATGAAAGCACTATTAAGCTTGTAAATTTTTTTAGCGCAGAATTCATGACTTAATCTACCACTTTTGAAAATTTTATGCTCAATTTAATTCGAAACATAGCAAAACTGACTACCTATATGGTTATGAGTATTTCTATTTTTTCCAGCTATGGCAATGCACAATCAAATGACCCAGTATTAGGTGTTTGGAAAACAATCGATGAAAAAACAAATCAACCTAGTTCATTGATTCGATTAGAGGAAAAAAATGGTGAGCTGATTGGAGTGGTTACTGAGCTAATACCGACTCCAGGGGAGGCCTTGGTTACCCATTGCAATTTATGCAAGGATGAGCGAAAAGGTAAACCCATTGTTGGAATGATCATCATGAAGGGGCTTAAAAGAGGTGCCCCAGGAAACTGGTCTGGTGGTGAAATCTTGGATCCTGAAGAAGGTGAAATTTATAAGGTAAAGATCGCGATGGTCAACGATAAAACTTTAGAGGTAAGAGGTTATATTGGCATTCCATTGCTGGGCAGAACTCAGATATGGGTTCGTTGAACACAGGACCTATTTACGAGTGGCTTGCGTATGGAAAGATGTGCGGAAGAGATAGAAAAGGGCCCGAAGGCCCTTAATCTATTTGACAAAATGGTGGAGTCGGCGGGAATCGAACCCGCGTCCGCAAATCCTCCACAACAAGTTCTACATACTTAGTCATATCATTTAATTTAATCAGCTAGGCACAGATTGACACGTTCCTGACTGACGATTCACTAAGTTTTCGAATCATTCCCCGTGACATGAAATGACCTTATCTCTTGTATATGACCCTGATGTAGCTTGCGCTACCTGACCCAAGAGAGAATCAGTTCAGGGGCAACCGCAATTAAGCGGCTAGTGCGTAACGTTCGTCGTTAGCAGTTATTACATTCCCATTGATTTACGAGATAACGGGTCCTCGGTATGCCCTTGATGCTTTGTAATCCACGTCGAAACCATGTCGACCCCAGAGTTCATGCATAGGAAGTCCTATTTTAAAGCCGCTAGCTTTAAATTGCCCAATATCTTTTGGAAGTGTTGTTATCCCCTATTGGGGAAGATGATTTTTAGTAAATCGAGAGGGTTATGAATGAGGTAATCCGCGCCCCAGGCCTCAGGAGGCTCTTTACAACCACAGTAGCCATATGTGGCAGCAACGGTATGCATGCCTGCAGCTTTGCCCGCAATGACATCCCGAATGTCATCACCCACATAAATTGATTTTCTAGGATCAACATTGGCAATTTTGGCTGCATGCAGAATGGGTGCTGGATGAGGCTTTGGATGTGATGTTGTGTCACCGGACACGGTCGAGGCTGCTCTCTGGCGTAAGCCCATGAGTTCAGTGAGTGGATGAGTGAAGCGCTCACTTTTATTAGTGACAATGCCCCAAGGAATTTTTGCTTCCTCTATTTGATCCAGTAAATGATTGATTCCGTCAAATAAGACGCTATTGACTAAGAGCGCCTTTTCATAATTGCTCATGAACTCATCACGCAAGGTAATGTAATCAGCATGATCTGGGGCAATTCCAAATGCGCCTTCAAGAAGTCCACGTGCACCAGCAGATGCATAAGGACGCAGAAATGGATAGGGCTTAGGAGCTAGATTGCGATCTATTAGTAATTGATTAGTTGCGGCGACTAAATCTGGGGCTGTATCCGCTAAGGTACCGTCTAGATCAAAAAATATCCCGTGATAAGGGCTTATTTCAGGATTCACGCTATTCATTGTTTCTGTACGGCAATCATGTAGTTCACATCCACATCATCATTGAGGCTATACACCTGAGTGAGTGGGTTGTAGCTTAAGCCTTTGATGCCAATCATTTCTAAGCCGGTATTACGCGTAAAGGCAACGAGTTCTGAAGGCTTAATAAATTTAGCGTATTCGTGAGTGCCTTTAGGGAGTAGTTTGAGGATGTACTCTGCGCCAATAATGGCAAATAAGTAGGACTTAGGGTTGCGATTTAAAGTGCTAAAAAAGAGGGTGCCACCAGGCTTGCACAGTTTGGCACAAGCACGCACTACGGAAGAAGGGTCAGGAACGTGCTCAAGCATTTCCATGCAAGTCACTACATCGTATTGCCCTGGTTGTTCATCTGCTAGTGCTTCTGCTGAGATGGAGCGGTAAGTGAGTTTTGCGCCTACTTCCAATGCATGCAGCTCAGCTACCTTAAGTGCTTTTTCAGAAAGATCGATACCAGTAGTGTCGGCACCTGATTGAGAAATTGATTCTGCGAGGATGCCACCACCACAACCAATATCCACTACTTTTTTGCCCTCGAAGTTAACGAAGGTTTTCATCCAATTTAAGCGTAGGGGATTAATGGCATGTAAAGGCTTGAATTCGCTGTTCGGGTCCCACCAACGATGGGCTAGGGCGCTAAATTTGGCGATTTCAGATTGGTCGACGTTCATGGGCAGAAGCTATTGGGTGAATTGATGGGTAAGTCTACGAATATAGCGGAAATAAAAAAGCCCGCAAGAAGCGGGCTTTTTTACAAGTAAGGTGAATTACTTAGCAGCTGCTGTACCAACAACTTCGATGTCAGTACGGCGGTTCTTAGCGCGGCCTTCAGCAGTTGCATTGCTTGCAACTGGATTGCTCTTGCCTTTTGATTCTGTGTAGATACGGCTACCGTCAACACCTTTGCTTGTCAGATAAGCTTTAACTGACTGAGCACGACGCTGACCGAGGGCCATGTTGTATGCATCTGTACCAACGCTGTCAGTATTACCAACAGCAATGATGACTTCTAACTTGATCTTGCTCAAATCACGAGCAATCTTGTCCAAAGTTGCCATTCCTTCTGGCTTCAATGAAGCTTTGTCAAAGTCATAAAGTGTGTCAGCTTGCAAAGTGATCTTGCTTTGGCTAACACCAGAAGCAGCAGCAGCAGCAGGCTTAGCGGCAATTGCGCCATCACAACCTTTAGCAGCTGTAGCAGGAGTCCAGCTGTTATCACGCCAGCACAATGTGCCGTCGCCGTTTTTCCAGGATGTACCGGTTGAGTTGACCCAGTTGTCAACGTTTTGAGCAGAAGCAGCTGTAGCAGCAACAGTAATTACGCCAGCAAGCATCAGTTTTAGGGTTTTGTTCATTTTTAGTCCTCAAATCTCTTTTAAATTAAAGTCAAACGTATATCGAATTCGCCCTACTTTGAAGCAAAAAACCGCAAAGCGATACTTCTTAAATTCATACAAACTGACAGAATCTTATCATAGGGGCCACCTGCCATCAAAATGATATTATTTATAGATGGAACAAGCCGCTAAAGAAACACTACCAATATCCCTCGAAGACGAAATGCGACGGTCCTATTTGGACTACGCTATGAGCGTCATAGTCGGCAGAGCCCTGCCAGACGTGCGTGACGGTCTCAAACCGGTTCATCGCCGGGTCTTATTTGCGATGTATGAATTAAACAACGATTGGAACCGAGCTTACAAAAAATCTGCCCGTATAGTTGGCGATGTCATCGGTAAATACCACCCGCACGGTGATTCTGCGGTGTATGACACCATTGTGCGAATGGCCCAGGATTTCTCCCTGCGCTATATGCTGGTTGACGGGCAGGGCAACTTTGGCTCTGTAGACGGTGATAACGCTGCTGCAATGCGATATACCGAGATCCGGCTGCGCAAGATCGCCCATGAGCTTTTAGCTGATTTGGACAAGGAAACCGTCGATTTTGGGCCAAATTACGACGGTAGCGAGAAAGAACCCCTGATTCTGCCTGCCAAAGTGCCTAATTTGCTGATTAATGGCAGTTCTGGCATTGCCGTAGGTATGGCGACGAACATCCCCCCTCATAACCTCGATGAGGTCGTGACGGCCTGTTTACACGTCTTGCATAACCCAGAATGCACGATTGATGAGCTCATTGAGATTATTCCAGCCCCAGATTTCCCCACTGCCGGCATTATTTACGGTGTTCAAGGAGTTCGCGAGGGATATCGCACTGGTCGCGGCCGAGTGGTCATGCGCGCTAAGACTCACTTTGAGGATATCGATAAAGGTGCACGTCAAGCCATCATCGTTGATGAGTTGCCATATCAGGTCAATAAAAAGAACTTACTCGAGCGTATCGCTGAGTTGGTGAATGAGAAAAAGGTTGAAGGCATTTCTGATTTGCGTGATGAGTCAGATAAATCCGGTATGCGCGTTGTGATTGAACTCAAACGCGGTGAAGTGCCGGAAGTTGTTCTCAATAATTTGTATAAGAGTACACAGCTACAAGATAACTTCGGTATGAACATGGTTGCCTTAGTAGACAACCAGCCACGCTTACTCAACTTAAAGCAAATGCTGGAGTACTTCTTGCAGCATCGTCGTGAAGTGGTGACACGTCGCACCATTTTTGAATTGCGTAAAGCGCGCGAGCGTGGCCATGTCCTAGAAGGTTTAGCTGTTGCATTGGCAAACATTGACGAGTTCATTGCCATTATTAAAGCGGCTGCAAATCCAGTAATTGCGAAGCAGGAGTTAATGGGCAAAGCTTGGGATTCATCGATGGTGCGCGAGATGTTGGCGCGTGCTGAAACAGATACCCCGGGTGGCCGCAATGCTTATCGTCCTGAAGGCTTATTGCCTGAGTACGGCATGCAGACCACGGGCCTGTATCGCCTCTCTGATAGTCAAGCGCAAGAAATTTTGCAGATGCGCTTACAACGCCTGACTGGTCTTGAGCAAGACAAGATTGTTAATGAGTACAAAGAAGTTATGTCAGAGATCTCTGACTTGTTAGATTTATTAGCTAAGCCAGAGCGCGTTACTTCTGTGATTGAAAGCGAGCTGAAAGAAGTTCAAGCGGAGTTTGGTAAAGCAGGTGGTGATAGTGGTCGACGTTCATTTATTGAAATGAATGCTACCGAACTCTTTACGGAAGATTTGATCACTCCACAAGATATGGTGGTGACACTTTCACATACAGGTTATATGAAGAGTCAGCCACTGAGCGAGTACCGCGCACAAAAACGCGGTGGTCGCGGCAAGCAAGCTGCTGCCACTAAGGATGAGGATTGGATTGATACTTCATTCGTAGCCAATACGCATGACGCCATCCTTTGCTTCTCTGATCGTGGCCGTATGTATTGGTTGAAGGTATGGGAAGTACCGCAAGGTAGCCGTACTTCACGTGGTAAGCCAATTGTCAATATGTTCCCCTTGATTGAGGGTGAAAAGATTACCGTGATTCTTCCAATCAAGGGCTATCAGGATGATCAGTATGTCTTTATGGCAACTAGCTTAGGTACTGTGAAGAAAACCCGTTTATCTGATTTCTCCAATCCTCGTAAAGCCGGCATTATTGCTGTCGACTTGAATGAGGGTGACTTCTTAGTTGGCGCAGCAATTACTGATGGTCAACACGATGTGATGTTGTTCTCTGATGCAGGTAAAGCAGTGCGCTTTGATGAGAATGACGTTCGTCCAATGGGCCGTACCGCACGTGGTGTTCGTGGCATGAACTTAGGTGATGGTCATCAAGTGATTGCAATGCTCGTTGCTCCAGCAGAAGCTGAAGGTGTGCAAGCTGCAGTAGTGGATGCAAATGGCGTTGCAGTTCCGAGTAGCGTATTAACTGCTACAGAGAATGGTTATGGCAAGCGCACTCCAATTGCAGAGTACACGCGTCATGGTCGTGGCACTAAGGGCATGATTGCGATTCAGACAAGCGAGCGTAATGGCAAGGTTGTTGCCGCTGCATTGGTATCGCCAGAAGATCAAATCATGTTGATCACCACTGGCGGTGTTTTAGTGCGTACCCGCGTTTCTGAAATTCGTGAGATGGGCCGTGCAACTCAAGGCGTCACTTTGATCAACGTTGATGAAGGTACACGTCTTTCTGGTTTACAACGTATTGCTGAAAGCGATTCGGATGACGAGGGTGATGAAGTAGAAGAGGGCGATGCATCTGCTGATCCAGCAACCGATTCCACCCCTGATGCGGCAGGTGACGCGTAAGGCGTCACCACTAAATTAGCTAACACGATGAGCTTTGACCGCCGCATCTTCAATTTCGCTGCGGGGCCGGCCACTTTGCCTGAAGAGGTGTTGAAGCAGGCTGCTGATGAAATGCTCAATTGGCGTGGACTTGGCACAAGCGTGATGGAGATTAGCCATCGCAGCAAAGAATTCATGGAAGTGTATGAAGAGGTGGTGCAGGATCTGCGCACCTTGATGAATATTCCGAGTAACTATGAAGTCTTGCTATTACAAGGTGGCGGCCTTGGACAAAATGCAGCTATCCCAATGAATCTCATGCCTTTAGCTAAGAATGAACCCAAGGCGGATTACATTGTTACTGGCATCTGGTCAGAAAAATCTTATAAAGAAGCGCAGAAGTATGGCACTGCAAACTTAGTTGCATCTTCTGCTGCAGAAAAGTTCAACACCATCCCACCAAGAAATACTTGGAAGCTATCGAATGATGCTGCTTATGTTCTCTACTGCGCCAATGAGACGATTGGCGGTGTTGAGTTTCCGGATGTGCCAGATGTTGGCAATACTCCTTTAGTTGCCGATATTTCTAGTAATTTTCTTTCTAAAGAAATGGATG
Source organism: Polynucleobacter sp. UB-Piko-W3 (assembly GCF_018881635.1). Classification (GTDB taxonomy): domain Bacteria; phylum Pseudomonadota; class Gammaproteobacteria; order Burkholderiales; family Burkholderiaceae; genus Polynucleobacter. The sequence continues at coordinate 1,230,936 of NZ_JACVPY010000002.1, read as the reverse complement.
TCACGCAGTGTGGCGTTTGGTTCGGCGGTATACAGAAAAACATTGGCCCATCGGGTGTGACGATTGTGCTTGTCCGCAAAGACCTGATAGGTCACCACATGGGGATCACACCCTTAATTTGGGATTGGTCTGTTCAGGCCAGCACCCAATCGATGATCAATACGCCCCCCACCTTTTCAATTTATATGGCTGGCCTAGGATTTAAGTGGCTTCTTAAGCAGGGCGGTGTTAAGGTTATTGAAAAGCGTAACCAAGAAAAAGCCGACTTGCTCTATCAGTTCTTGGATCAAAGTAGTTTGTATAAGAATCGGGTTGCAAAACAATACCGTTCTCGTATGAACGTCACTTTCTTCTTAAAGGATGAGTCTTTGAACGCACAGTTTTTAGCGCAATCAAATACTGCAGGTTTAGTTGCTTTGCGTGGTCATAAAGCTGCGGGCGGTATGCGCGCAAGTATTTACAACGCAATGCCGATAGAGGGTGTCAAAGCTTTAATTGAATTTATGCGTGATTTTGAAAGGCGGGCTTAATGAGTACTGAAGAACAGCGCTTAGCTCCCCTGCGAGAAAAAATCGATGCATTAGATGCAGAGATTTTAGATTTACTGACGCAGCGTGCTAAAGCAGCGCAAGAAGTGGGACATGTTAAAGGTGGCTTCTCATCCCCAGTGTTTCGTCCTGAGCGTGAGCGCCAGGTGGTTGCTCGTCTTCAAGAAATCAATGCTGGTCCCTTATTACCTGATGGTATTGCAGCCATTTGGCGCGAAGTCATGTCTGCCTGCAGAGCCTTAGAGGCCCGTCAAACAATTGCTTATCTCGGGCCAACAGGCACCTTCTCTGAACAAGCTGCTCAAACGTATTTTGGCCACTCGATTGCGGGATTGCCTTGTGCAAGTTTGGACGAAGTTTTCAAATCAGTAGAGAAGGGCGCCGCGCAATTTGGTGTGGTGCCGGTTGAGAACTCTAGTGAAGGCGCGATCTCACGTACTTTAGATTTGCTCTTAGATTCTTCAATGCGCATTAGCGGTGAAGTAGTGTTGCCGATCCATCATCACCTCTTAACTAAGAGTGGAAATCTTGACGGTGTCACAACAGTGTGCGCTCATGCACAAGCGTTGGCACAGTGTCAGCAATGGTTAAGCCTGCATGCTCCAAACTTAAAACGCCAAGCAGTGAGTAGCAATGCTGAGGCTGCACGTTTGGCAGCTAATGATCCATCCTTAGCTGCAATCGCTGGTGATCCTGCGCAAGAGGCTTATGGTTTACAAGCTGTCGCTGCACAGATTCAGGATGATCCCCATAACCGTACTCGCTTTGTTGTAGTAGGCGCCTATGAATGTCAGCCAACCGGTAAAGATCAAACGTCTTTAGTCTTATCGATCGATAACCAGCCAGGCGCTGTGCATCGCTTACTGGCACCTTTAGCAAAGCATGGGGTGTCAATGAACCGTTTTGAGTCAAGACCTGCCCGCAAAGGCACCTGGGAATATCACTTCTATATTGATATTGCCGGTCATGCACAGGATGCCAAAGTCGTGAAGGCTTTAGAGGAATTAAAAGCAACTGCAGCGTTCTACAAGAACCTGGGTTCCTATCCTCACTCAGCCTGAGCTATAGAAAATAAATTTGTCGATACATTAGTAAATAAATCAGTAAGCCTAAGAATGACTTCTAAGATTGGTCTTAAACATATTCACGCTATAGCACCCTATGTTGGTGGTCGCCCCATCAGTGAAGTGGCGCGCGAGTACGGCTTAGATGAAAACAAGATTGTGAAACTGGCTTCCAATGAAAATCCCTTGGGAATGCCAAAGTCTGCCCAAGATGCCATGCTCAAAGCTGCTAGTGATCTAGGTCGTTATCCAGACTCCAATGGCTTTGAATTAAAGAAAGTATTGTCCGAGCGCTTAGGGGTGCCAAGCGATTGGATTACGCTAGGCAACGGCAGTAATGACATCTTAGAGTTGGCTGCGCGTGCTGTTGCGCAAGCAGGTGATGAAATCTTTTTCTCTAAACATGCCTTTGCTGTTTATCCTCTAGCAACTCAAGCCGTGGGCGCAAAAGCGATTGAGGTATCAGCTACCGCAAGTTTTGGCCATGACCTGCCGGCAATGTTAGCCGCAGTTAAATCTGCTGGTGATAAAGCCAAATTGGTATTTGTGGCTAATCCAAATAATCCAACCGGTAGCTATCTCAGCGCAAAAGCGATTGAAGATTTTTTGACAGCAGTGCCATCACATGTTGTGGTTGTATTGGATGAGGCCTATAACGAGTATCTGACTCCAGAGCAACGCTATGACGCGATTGCTTGGGTTAAGCGCTTCCCCAATATGATTTTGTCTCGTAGCTTCTCAAAGGCCTACGGCCTTGCTGGCTTACGAATTGGTTATGGTGTTGCTCAGCCTCACTTAACGGATCTACTCAATCGTATTCGCCAGCCGTTTAATGTGAATAGTCTTGCGCAGGCTGCAGCGATTGCAGCGTTTCAAGACGCAGCATTCTTACAGCAAGGGTTTGAGCTTAATTGCGCTGGCTATAAACAGTTAACCCAAGCGTTTGATCAATTAGGCCTAAAGTATTTACCATCTGCTGGAAACTTCGTATTGGTAAAGGTGGGCGATGATGATCAAGCGGGCGCGCGCATTAATTTAGAATTACTTAAACGCGGCATTATTGTTCGTCCCGTTGGTAATTACGGTCTACCACAATGGTTGCGTATCTCGATTGGTTTACCTCAAGAGAATGCTGCTTTTATTGATGCACTTAAAGCCATCTTGGCTCAATAAAGATATTCATCTATGACCATGATTAACCCTGCTAGTAATTACGGCACCGTCACCATTGTTGGCGTTGGCTTAATTGGCGCTTCTTTAGGTTTGGCTCTTAAAAAGGCCGGCGTGGTGACGAAAGTCTTAGGCGTTGGTCGTAGCAAAGCAAATTTAGATCAAGCACAAAAGATGGGTGCAATTGATGGTGTGGTCGATTTGGTAGAGGCTGCCAAGCAATCAGATGTGATTGTACTTTGTATGCCAGTGGCGCAAATGCGCGCTGCTTTTGAAGCGCTTGAACCGCATCTTGAATCTAGAACCATGATTACTGATGCGGGCAGCACTAAAGGTGATGTGATTCTGGCCGCAAAAGAAGTATTGGGTAAGAAAGCATGTCAGTTTGTGCCAGCCCATCCAATTGCTGGTGGTGCGCAGCATGGCGCTAGTTCTGCTAAAGCAGATTTATTTCAAGGTAAACAAACGATTGTTTGCCCATTGCAAGAAAACTCCCCTGAAGATATCGCCTTGATGACGGGCTTCTGGGAGTCCGTTGGTTCGATAGTAAAAAAGATTGGTGTTGTGCAGCACGATGCGATTTATGCCGCAGTATCCCATCTGCCACATCTTCTTTCTTATGCATTGATGGCCAGTGTCGTGAACTCAGAAGATGCTGATCAAAAGTTGGATCATGTGGGCGCAGGGTTTAAGGATTTCACCCGTATTGCTGCTTCTAGCCCAGAAATGTGGCGTGATATTTGTATAGGTAACCGTGCTGCGATTCTGCAAGAGTTGGATCGATATTTATTGATCGTGAACCACATGCGTAAATTAGTTGCTGAGGGCGACGGTGAGGGTCTAGAAAAATTATTCAATAAAGCAAGTAAAGCTCGTCAAGATTTGGATGAGGCTTAATGGCTCATTCGCCTAGCATTCAGATTGGACCATTCAAACGAGCTCAAGGCTCGATTATTTTGCCTGGCTCTAAAAGTATTTCGAATCGCGCTTTATTGCTGGCAGCACTTTCCACGGGCACCACTACTTTAAAGAACTTACTGGATGCTGATGACACACAGGTGATGCGCAATGCACTTCGTCAACTTGGTTTATCTGTCGCTGATCAGGCCAACAATATTTGTGTAGTTGAGGGCTGTGGTGGCCGCTTTCCGGTGCGCAAAGCAGATTTGTTCATGGGTAATGCAGGAACTGCGATACGTCCCTTGACCGCAGCGCTTGCAATGCAAGGCGGTGACTATCGCTTATCTGGGGTTGCTCGCATGCATGAGAGACCGATTCGGGATTTGGTTGATGGCCTACGACAAGTAGGAGCCCGAATTGAATACGAATTACAAGAAGGTTATCCCCCGATTCAGATTTCTGCTGCTGATATCAAGATTCAGGATGTGGTTAAAGTACGTGGCGATGTATCAAGTCAATTCTTGACGGCATTATTGATGGCATTACCACTTGTTGCGGTAAAGCCGGTTCGTATTGAAGTCATTGGTGAATTGATTTCTCGACCATATATTGATATCACTCTAAAGTTGATGGCACGCTTTGGTGTGAATGTTGCTTGTCCTGATGCACAGTCATTTGTGATTCCCGCTAAAACATCTGATGCTGTTTATAAGAGCCCTGGTCAGTTATCTGTTGAGGGCGATGCCTCGTCTGCTTCATACTTCTTGGCGCTAGGCGCTATCGGCGGCGGCCCTGTGCGAGTTCTTGGTGTTGGTAAAGACAGTATTCAGGGTGATGTCGCTTTTGCCGATGCACTTGCATTGATGGGTGCCAACATTAGCGCTGGTGAAGATTGGATTGAGATTACGGGCGTCAAAAACGCAAGCGGTAAACTTAATGGCATCACGATAGATTGCACCGAGATTCCAGATGCAGCAATGACTCTAGCTGTTGCTGCACTCTTCGCCGAAGGTCCTACGCGCTTAACCAATATTGCGAGTTGGCGCGTTAAAGAAACGGATCGTATTGCCGCCATGGCAGCAGAGCTTAGAAAAGTTGGCGCTACTGTGCAAGAAGGTGCCGACTATATTGTGGTGAATGCCCCATCTCAAGGTGAGTGGAAGTCACCAGGTGAGGGCATTGATACTTATGATGACCATCGCATGGCAATGTGTTTCTCGCTCGCCGCTTTTGGTCCTCATGCTTTGACAATTAACGATCCCAATTGTGTTGCCAAAACTTTCCCGACTTACTTTGCCCAATTTGCAAAAGTCGTTAGCTAATCTCATGAGTGCTCACCCAGTTATCGCAATTGATGGACCCACTGCCTCTGGCAAGGGAACAGTTGCATCTTTGGTGGCAGAAAAGCTAGGCTTTCATTATTTGGATAGTGGGGCGCTCTATCGCTTAGTTGCCCTTGCTAGTGAAAAACGCGGCATTGATGCTAAAAATGGGCCAGAATTAGGTCTTTTAGTTCCTAAGTTATTGATTTCATTCAAAAATGGTCAAATTTCCTTGGATGGCCTGGATGTTACCGATGCTATTCGCACTGAAAACATTGGCCTGAGGGCCTCTACTGTAGCGGTCCATTCTGAGGTTCGGTTCGCTTTAGTGGGTCTGCAGCGCAGTTTTCGGCAGCCTCCGGGCTTAGTGGCGGATGGCCGGGATATGGCTAGCGTGATATTCCCAGATGCAGTTTTGAAGGTTTTCTTGACGGCAACAGCGGCTGCCAGAGCAGAACGTCGCTATAAGCAATTGATAGCTAAGGGAATTTCTGCTAAACTTTCCGACTTACTGCAAGATTTGCAGGAGCGCGATGCCAGAGATAGTAGTCGAGGTACCGCACCCCTGTTAGTTGCAGATGGTGCAAAAGTGCTTGAAACATCAGATTTATCGATAGATCAGGCAGTTAAGACAGTTTTGGATTGGTATCAATCTGCGATTGTTTAGTTTGTCAGTTGTTTGGTAGTGAGCTGTAGAAGTAGTTTTGGCGTCTTAAGAAACTCTACAACGCGTTCATTAGCGTGTTTCTTTAAGGCTTTTTTAACCTAACCCGTCGGACCTTCTGACGGCACAAAGTGAATACACATGTCTGAATCATTTGCAGAATTATTTGAAGAATCATTAACCCGCTCGAATATGAAGACCGGCCAAGTTATTTCGGCTGAAGTCCTTCGCATCGACCATAACTTCGTCGTTGTTAACGCTGGCTTAAAGTCTGAAGCGTTTATTCCTGTTGAAGAATTCCATAACGACGCTGGCGAGATTGAAGTAGCTCCTGGCGATTTCGTTTCTGTTGCTATCGATGCCCTTGAAAACGGCTATGGCGACACCATCCTTTCCCGTGACAAAGCGAAACGCTTGGCATCATGGATGAATTTGGAAAAAGCACTCGAGCAAGCTGAGATCGTTACCGGTACTGTTACTGGTAAGGTTAAAGGTGGCTTGACTGTTATGGTCAACGGTATCCGCGCATTCTTGCCTGGATCACTCGTTGATACACGTCCAATCAAAGACACCAGCCCTTACGAAGGTAAGACGATGGAGTTTAAGGTGATCAAGCTTGACCGTAAGCGTAACAACGTCGTGTTGTCACGTCGTGCAGTGGTTGAGGCTAGCCAAGGTAAAGAGCGCGCTGAGTTGATGTCTAACCTTAAAGAAGGTGCGGTAGTTACTGGCCTGGTTAAGAACATTACCGATTACGGCGCATTCGTTGACCTCGGCGGTATCGATGGCCTCTTGCACATTACCGATTTGGCATGGCGTCGCGTGCGTCACCCAAGCGAGATGTTGACTGTTGGTCAAGAAGTGACCGCGAAAATTTTGAAGTTCGATCAAGAGAAGAACCGTGTTTCACTCGGCGTGAAACAGCTTGGTGATGATCCATGGGTTGGTATCGCACGTCGTTACCCACCAAACACCCGTTTATTCGGCAAAGTCACCAACTTGACTGACTACGGCGCGTTCGTAGAAATTGAATCTGGTATCGAAGGTTTGGTACACGTTTCTGAAATGGATTGGACCAACAAGAACGTTGCTCCAAGTAAAGCTACTGCATTAGGAACCGAAGTTGAAGTGATGGTTCTGGATATTGATGAAGATAAGCGTCGTATTAGCTTGGGCATCAAGCAGTGCAAAGCAAATCCATGGGAAGAGTTCTCACGTGCTCAGCAAAAAGGCGACAAACTGACTGGCGCAATCAAGTCGATTACTGACTTTGGTGTGTTCATTGGTTTGCCTGGCGGTATCGATGGCTTAGTTCATCTTTCTGATATCTCTTGGAATGAGCCAGGTGAAGAAGCTGTTAAGAAATACAAAAAAGGTGATGAAGTTGAAGCCACGGTATTGGCAATTGATGTTGAGAAAGAGCGTATCTCTCTTGGTATCAAGCAATTGTCTGGTGACCCATTCAATAACTACACATCCGTAAGCGACAAGGGTAGCCTTGTTACTGGCACTGTGAAGGCAGTTGATGCTAAGGGTGCAACTATTCACTTGGCTGATGAAGTTGAAGCTTACTTACGTGCTTCTGAGATTTCAACTGATCGAGTTGAAGATGCACGCAACGTATTGAAAGAAGGCGATAGCGTTACTGCCATGATCATTAATATTGATCGTAAGTCACGTGTCATCAACCTTTCAATTAAGGCAAAAGACAGTTCTGATCAACAAGATGCTATGAGCAAGCTCCAAGGTGATGCGCAGTCTGGCACAACCAATTTGGGCGCGTTGTTAAAAGCAAAAATGGACAATCAGGGTTAAAGCAATATCGCCGCTTTCCTTAGGGGGAGTGGCGATTTTTTTGATAGATCATGACAGATCAAGAGCAACAAGCCATTACTCGCTCCGAACTCGTGGAGAGCCTCGCGGAACAATTTCCGCAGCTTTTGCCTAGGGATGTGGAGCTTGCAGTAAAAACTTTGTTAGATACGATGACTCATGCTTTGGCTGAGGGTAAGCGTATTGAGTTGCGCGGCGTTGGCAGTTTTGTGCTGCATCATCGTCCGGCACGTACCGGTCGCAATCCCAAGTCTGGTGATAAGGTCTTAATTCCAGAAAAACGCGTTCCACATTTCAAACCTGGTAAAGAGTTGCGTGAACGAGTAGATTACAAGCCATTGAAACAGGCGGGCCCTAAAGAGGGTTCCGGTGCCTAATATTCAGGCTAATCCTCAGTGGTCCATCAGGACCATTTTTTTATTTAATTTCTGTACGCCATGATTCAGCTTGCGACATCTTGGCTATTGCTTCTTCCGGTCATGTTTGGGATTGGCTGGCTGGCATCGCGCTGGGATCTTCGTCTTGAAAATCGAATGGATGAGCTGGATCTCATACGTCAGCAGCGCTCAACCTTTAAAGGCTTGAGTCTTTTATTAAATGAGCAGCCTGATCAGGCAATTGAGACGCTCGTCAAAATTGCGCAATTAGATCCAGAGACGATTGAGTTACATTTTTCATTGGGTAATTTGTTCCGTCGTCGTGGTGAAACTGAGCGCGCCATTAAGGTTCACCAACACCTAGCCAATCGTGATGATTTAAAACCACGCGATCGCGATCGTGCTGCTTATGAGTTAGGTCGTGACTTTCTGCGTGCCGGCCTATTGGATCGCGCTGAAGCCTCACTAAATCGTGTAGGCGAGGGTAAGTTTGCAGTTCCAGCAAAAGAGAGTTTGCTAGAGATGTATCAGGTTGAGCGAGATTGGCAAAAAGCCATTATCTCCGCGCATGAGCTCGCTACATTACAAGGCAAATCTCATCAAACTGAAATCGCTCAATTTCATTGTGAGTTAGGTCAAGAGGCTTTGCGTCGCAAAGATCTGGTTGATGCTGAAGAGTCGATTCAACGGGCCTTAAACGCTGTTCCGAATCATGCGCGTGCGGTGATTTTGCAAGGCGATTATTTTATGGCGACAGAGCGTCCAGCCCAAGCTATTGAGGCATGGAGCATTATTGTTAACTCGCATCCAGCTTATATGCATTTATTGGCTGATCGCTGGATGTTAGCGCATACTGAACTAGGAAAAACTGACGAGGGTCTAGATCGTTTGTGTGGGCTATTAAAAACGCAAGCATCAGGTGAGCTTTTGGATATCACCCACAAGCACCTGATGAACATTCGGGGACCTCAAGCGGCGAATGTGATGTTGTCTGATGTTATTCAGCACTCCCCCAGTTTAAGTGCTTTGTCAAAACTGGCTGAAACACGTTTAGCGATTGAGGCGAATGGCGCACATCCGGACAGGATGATTGAGCTACAGTCAATTTTAAATATTTTGCGTCAGCGTACTACCAGCTTGGCTAGATATACTTGTGGCAATTGTGGTTTTAGGGCACGTCGATTCTATTGGCAGTGTCCTGGTTGTAATCATTGGGAGGCATACTCCCCAAGACGGGCCGAGGGCGTTGCGCCTAGCGGCCCTTCAATGTAAAGAAGAACGGAGATCAGTTGAAAGTCACCATCATCGGTAGCGGTTACGTAGGCTTGGTTACTGGCGCTTGCCTTGCTGAGCAAGGTAATAATATTTTTTGCCTGGACTTGGACCCCAAAAAAATTGAGATTCTCAATTCTGGCGGCGTTCCGATTTATGAGCCCGGCCTAAAAGAGATGATTGAGCGCAATCGTGCGGCTGGAAGATTGCAGTTTTCCACTGATATTGCTGCATCAGTTGCTCATGGCGATATTCAATTTATTGCCGTAGGTACGCCTCCCGATGAAGATGGTTCTGCTGATCTGCAATATGTAGTTGCTGCAGCACGTAATATTGGTCGTCATGCAACTTCCCCTAAGGTAATTGTTGATAAATCTACTGTGCCAGTAGGTACTGCAGATAAAGTATCTGCCGCCATCAAAGAAGAATTAGAAAAAAGAGGTCAGCCAGCTGACTTGTGTTCAGTAGTTTCTAACCCAGAGTTTTTAAAGGAAGGCGCAGCAGTAGAAGACTTTATGCGCCCAGACCGGATTGTGATTGGTACTGAAAATACTCCAGCAGGCCTGCGTGCTAAGGAGCAAATGCGTAAGCTCTATGCCCCATTTAACCGCCACCATGAACGTACTTATTACATGGATGTGAAGAGCGCAGAGCTGACGAAGTATGCTGCGAACGCCATGTTAGCTACCCGTATCTCTTTTATGAATGAGTTATCAAACTTGGCAGATTTAGTAGGTGCTGACATTGAATCGGTACGCCAAGGAATTGGTTCTGACTCACGCATTGGCTTTGGATTTTTATATTCAGGAACCGGTTACGGCGGTTCTTGTTTTCCAAAGGATGTATCAGCCCTTTCTAAAACTGCTAGGGAGCATGGTAGAGATTTAAAGATTCTGGATGCTGTAGAGGCGGTGAACGAACTCCAGAAATATATCTTGGTTGAAAAGATCGAAAAACGCTTCGGTAATGATCTTAAAGGTATGAAGTTTGCGCTTTGGGGTCTGGCTTTTAAGCCCAATACCGATGATATGCGTGAGGCTCCAAGTCGCGTGATCATTCAAGAATTAGTAAAACGCGGTGCTTCGGTTGTTGCCCATGATCCAGTGGCGATGCCAGAAGCAAAACATTGTCTAGAGTCCGACTTCAAGGGTAATCCAGATGGCCTCAAGAGAGTCTCTATGGTCGACAGCCCAATGGCAGCCCTAGATGCTTGCGACGCGCTAGTCATTGTCACTGAGTGGAAGGCCTTCCACAGCCCAGACTTTGAACAGGTCATGCAAAAATTGACTCACCCCATCATTTTTGATGGCCGTAATCTCTATGAGCCAAGTGCCATGAAGGAATTAGGTATTGAGTACTATGGTATTGGACGACATAATTAAGTCATTGCAGAAATTATCCTATGGAAAAAGCCAACCGAGACCAATTTTCTAAAACTCGCCTACTAGTGGTTGGTGATGTCATGCTCGATCGCTACTGGTTTGGCGATACCAATCGGATTTCTCCTGAAGCGCCTGTGCCAGTAGTGCAAGTTGGTAAGATTGATGAGCGCTTGGGAGGCGCAGCCAACGTTGCTCGTAACGTAGCAGCGCTGGGTGCTCAAACAACCATTCTGGGTATAGTTGGTAATGATGAGCCTGGCAAGCGTGTAGTGGAGTTACTCAAGTCAGGTGGCGTTGATAGCCAACTAGAAATTGACGCAAATGCACCAACGATTGTGAAGTTGCGGGTTATTGCCCGTCAGCAACAGTTAATTCGTCTCGACTTTGAAGAGAACCCAAGTGAAAAAGCACTCGCCCATAAGTTAGAGCGTTTTGAAAAATTGGTAGGCAGTGCTGATGTCGTGATTTTGTCTGATTACGGCAAAGGCGCCTTAGGTCAGGTGGCTCATATGATTGAACAGGCTAGAGCGCAAAACAAGGTCATCTTGGTCGATCCTAAGGGCGAAGATTATGAAAAGTATCGCGGTGCTACTGTTTTAACGCCAAATCGAAGTGAATTGCGTCAGGTCGTTGGCAAGTGGACCAATGAAGAGGATCTCACCAATAAAGCACAAGCCCTCAGAAAGTCATTAGATTTACAGGCGCTACTTCTCACCCGATCAGAAGAGGGTATGAGTTTGTATACCGAAGCGGGTGTCAGTCATGTCAAGGCGCAGGCACGTGAGGTGTTTGATGTTTCTGGCGCTGGCGATACTGTGATTGCAACTTTAGCGGTTGCCTTAGCTGCTAAGTGGCCCTTAGAAAAAGCGATGGCCTTGGCAAATCGTGCTGGCGGCATTGTGGTCGGCAAGCTTGGAACCGCAACTGTTACTTCAGAGGAACTACAGTGACTATTATCGTAACTGGCGCTGCTGGTTTTATCGGCGCAAATATTGTGCAAGCACTCAATGCGCGTGGCGAGAAAAATATCATCGCTGTTGATGATCTTCGCCCTGCAGACAAATATCGCAACCTCGCTGATCTAGAAATCATTGACTATCTTGATAAAGAGGAATTTCTAGAGGCCTTTAGAAGTGGTCGTTTTGGTAAGGTCAAAGCAGTCTTTCATGAGGGTGCGTGCTCTGACACCATGGAGACGGATGGTATTTTCATGATGGCGAATAACTATCGCTACACCATGGACTTGCTTGATATCTGCACAGCCCAAAAAGTGCAACTGCTCTATGCATCTTCTGCAGCCACTTACGGTGGCTCAGATACATTCGTGGAGAGTCGTGAGCATGAGAAGCCGCTCAATATTTATGGCTACTCTAAGTTCTTATTTGACCAAGTCATGCGTAAGCGCTTTGCAGAAAAAGCAAATACTGCACAGGTAGTTGGTTTCCGCTACTTCAATGTGTATGGCCCACGTGAATCACATAAAGGCCGTATGGCATCGGTAGCATTTCATCAATATCACCAGTACAAGGCTAATGGCCATGTCAAACTGTTTGGTGAGTATGGTGGCTATGGCCCAGGTGAGCAAAGTCGTGACTTTGTATCCGTTGAAGACGTTGTAAAAGTAAATCTATTCTTCTTAGATCACCCAGAAATCAACGGCATCTTTAATTTAGGTAGCGGACGCGCACAACCATTTAATGATGTTGCGCATGCCGTAGCCAATGCTATGCGCAAGTTGGATAAAGCAAAGCCAGCAACTCTACAAGAATTAGTAAAAGAAAAAGCGATTGAGTACATTCCATTTCCAGATGCACTCAGAGGTAAATACCAGTGCTTCACTCAAGCAGACCTCACCAAACTTCGTGCTGCAGGCTATACAGAGCCTTTCCTCGATGTTGAGCAGGGTGTAGGCCGCTATATTGAGTGGTTAGAGGCTAATTCAGGATTCTTGGCTAATCCCCTTTAGGCTATAAAAGCATCGTTTTTAGGTGCTAATTTGCAGGGTTAGCGAGGGCTTTTATCAAGCTCCCCCAAGCGAGTTTTGAGCTAATATATCCTTATAAATTCTAGGGGAATCCTATGCGTAAGTACTCAATTATTGCCACATTCATGCTGTGCTGCAGCGTGGCACTCTTTTCAGCCCAATCATTTGCAGCGCCGACTAAAGAAGAAGCTGATGTAGAAAATATTAAAGCGCCACCAAGAGACGTGAAGGATATTTTGTTGGTCCTTAGTCAGGCACGCGCCGACAAATCAATTATAGAAAAAGCGACTAAGATTTTAGCTTTACCAGTGCCGACTACTAGTGATACAGAGGTTTTGAATCATTATTACTATAGAAGAGCAGCAGCAGAGGACGCTCTTGAGAATACTAGAGGGGCATTAGAAAATATCAAGAAGGCTGCAGTTGATTTTCCTAGTGTTAAAGTAGATCTTCGTATTGACGAGATGTTTCAATATGCAGGATATGAGTCTGCGCAAGGCCATTTAATTGCTGCAAAGAAAATTTCTGAACAGGGTTTATCGACTGTTCCTCAAAACTTACGTGGCTGGGCTCTTTCATTTAACAGGCAGATAGTCAGTTATTGCCTTGGCCTTGGAGATTTTGAGTGCGCTAAATCGGGCCTTGCTGCATTAGAAAATGATTACAGCGCCATCATTAGTATCGCTCGTAATCCCAATTACCTCCATCGAATGAATTGGGAGAACACTCTTGAGTCAACTCGTGGCCGTTATTTTTTGGCTGAAGGTAAGTTTATAGAGGCTGAACGTAGTATTCGTAGATCCTTATATCTCAATCTACAGATCTTAGATGGAATTAAGGATCGAGGGAGAGACGCTTTAGATAATGAAGTGCGAATTTCCCAGGACTCTACTACAGCTGCACGAAATTTTTATGCTCAACGTGCTTATTTGATGGCAGATATGGCTAAGGCTTATTTGGGGCAAAGAAGATTGGTTGATGCTGAGTATTGGTCTCGAGAAGCTACTATGTTGGCTATAAACCAGTTTGGGCCTAACTCTGGAAAGACTGCACAGATGTTGCTCACTCTAACTAGGGTAGTTGCTGAGCAAGGGCGTAATGCGGAGGCAGTATTACTAGGCAATGCAGCATTGAAGGTCGCACAACAATCCACTAGCTATCCTGCGTCTACCTCTATTGCTTATGCACGCAAGACCTTGGCTACTTCCTTGGTTGCCGATGGCAAATACACTCAGGCGGAGAAAGTATTCGCTGAGATGGTAGAGAACGTTAAAGCTGACCCAGATATTGCTGCACGTTTTCCTGCCCAAGACTTAGATTGGGCTCTTGCGCTCGTTAAAACAGGTAAGGCAGCTCAAGCGGCAACCATGACTGGAGAGATGCTGGCTAAGAATGGTCCTCGGATGGAGAAGGGATCTACTCGCTTAGCTATGTTGACAGCATTTAATGCATCGGCTCTTCAAGCTTCTGGTCGGTCTTCTCAAGCCTTGTCTGAGTTCAAAATATCCGTACCTATCCTGATTGATCAATCCCGTAACGATGCTGAAAACAACACTCAAAGTATCCGTCAAACTCAGCGCATGACCTTTGTCTTGGAAGAGTATCTCGCTTCTCTTGCGCAACAAGCTAAAACAGATTCTTCAGGAGCGGCAGCAGCTGAAGCTTTCCAAGTTGCAGATCTTGCCCGCGGAAGTGGAGTGCAACGCGCTTTAACATCTAGTGCAGCACGGGCTAACATTTCTGATCCTCAGCTTGCCGGATTAGCGCGTCGTGAGCAAGATTTACAGCAGCGTATCAATACTTTGACAGAGTTATTAACTGGATTGTTATCGGCTCCACCCGCACAGCAGCTTCCTGCTGCGCAAGCCAAAATCCGCACTGACATCACCGCCTTTAAATCACAACGTGATGATCTTAAAAAAGAGATTGAGAAAAAGTTCCCAGACTATGCTGAGTTGGTTGAACCTAAGCCTGCTTCAGTAGAGCGTACTCAAAAAGCGCTTAAACCTGATGAAGTGTTGATCTCTTGGTATTTTGGCGATAACGTGGGTTATGTTTGGGCCATTACTAAAGATAAGCCTGCACAATTTGCACAGCTCTCAATTGGTCGGGCAAAAATGGCTAAAGATGTTGCGCAGTTACGCAAAGCGCTCGATCCTGGCGTAGCTACCATTGATGAGATACCAGCCTTTGATGTAGTGCTTGCCAATCAACTCTATCAACAAGTGCTCGCTCCCGTGCAAAGTGCGTTTGCTGGTAAAAAAGTGATGCTGACGGTGCCCCATGCTGAGTTGGGTCAGTTGCCCTTATCCCTGTTGGTGACCAAGCCAACAGCGCAGCCTGCCAAAGGTGGTGCAACACCGTTTATTGGATACAAGACCGTTCCTTGGTTAACAAGAGATATTGCTGTTGCTCAAGTACCTTCAGTTACAGCTTTGACTGCACTGCGCTCCTTGCCAGCGGGCAATCCTAATCGCAAGAACTTCATTGGCTTTGGCGATCCTTACTTTAGTGCCCAACAAGAGCAGCAAGCTGATAAGCAAGCGAAGTCAACGCAGTTGGCAACACGCGGCATCCCATTGTCTTTACGCAGCGCCCCTAAAACTTCCGGTGTGAGCTCTGCTGAGTTGGCACTCTTGCCACGCCTACCAGATACCAGTCTTGAGTTAGAAGAGATTGGTAAAGCGATTGGAGCAGGTGATGGCGATATCTTCTTGCATAAACAAGCTTCCGTAAAGCAAGTGATGGCGACAGACTTATCTAATCGCAAGGTAGTAATGTTTGCTACCCATGGTTTAGTGCCAGGCGAACTCAATGGCTTAACGCAACCAGCGCTAGCGCTATCGTCTCCTGATGTCACAGGCGACAAAGATGATGGCCTTCTGACAATGGATAAGGTCCTCACTTTAAAGCTCGATGCTGACTGGGTCGTACTCTCTGCTTGTAATACAGCGGCAGGTGAGGGTGCTGGCTCTGAAGCAGTCTCAGGTCTTGGTAGAGCCTTCTTCTTTGCTGGTGCTAAAGCACTCTTGGTCTCTAACTGGCCAGTAGACTCAGTGGCCTCTAGAACCTTGATGACTGATCTCTTTAAGAATCAGCAAAAGGCCCAAGGCACTAGCAAGGCTGAGCTTCTGAGACAAGCAATGCTTACCCAAATTGATCAAGGTGGCATGAAAGAAGGCGCGAATATGAAATACGCCTATGCCCACCCCTTGTTCTGGGCCCCCTTTGTAGTGGTGGGGGATTGATTTAAGATCTACTTGTTTAACATTTTTAATTATTTGAGGTTTCTATGAAATTGAGTCATATATTGCTTGCCGCATCACTGCTTGCCTCTTCCCAGTGGTCTATTGCTGCTGCTTTGATTAGTGCAAAAGAAGCAGCTTTGCCACCGGCAGCTGGCGCTCTTGCAACCCGCGGCATTTCTCGTGGGCCAGGGATTAAGTTAGCCTCACCAGAAGCCGATACGCCGGTAGCTTCTCCATTTGATTTCAAGGTGAACTTTGAGCCACGCGGCGATGCCAAGATTGATCCAAGCTCTGTCAAAGTGGTTTATATGAAATCACCTTTTGTAGATTTAACCCCTCGTTTAAAGAGTGCTATCTCTGCCAATGGCATTGATTTTGCAAAGGCGGATGTTCCTCCAGGAACCCATACGATCCGTGTAACGGTGAAAGATTCTGAGGGTCGTGAAACGAACTCAGTATTGAATTTGGTAGTGAATAAATAATGAATTGTCCATATTGCCTATCTGAGGTTTCAGAAGAGGCTCACGTCTGTAAGACTTGCAGTCGTGATCTTTATCTTTTTAAACCGATGATCGCCAAGATTGCTAGCCTAGAAGACCAGTTGGCTGCAATCCCCAGTCAAGAAGTGAATGAGCTTAGGATTGCTGAGCTTGAGTGCTTGTTGGAAGAACAAAATCAGCAGCTTGCTAGTAGATCTATGTTCGCCTGGGTAAAAGATATTGCCCTTTATTTGATCTTGCCATTACTGTTGCTTCTATTAGCACATTGGTTAATTGCGATTGTTTATGACACCAAGATGATTTATCTAAGAATCATCTCCATGGCTCTTCCACTACCATTTGCTTATTTCTTATTTGAGGGTCATGCGTACAAGCTTTTCCCTTGGTTTGTTGGCGTAGTCTTTTTGGCTATTAGTTCAGTAATTGGTATGAGTTGGATTACGAGCTTGGTTGATCATTCACCTGTTTGGCCCCAGAACCTATTTGAATGGAGAGAAGTTTTAGAGTACTCCGCTAGCATCGCCTTTAGTTTCTTAACGGGAATGCTACTTGGTGGAGTTGCTTATGCAAGCAAACAAAGACGTCGTCACGCCGGCATTATGAATATGCTGATTAAAGTAACATCAACTCAATCTGCAGGTGGTGTCTCTATTCAAGGGATGCATGGGCTTATGAAGAGCCTTCAAGACTATGGTGGCACAGTAGTTGCATTAGGAACCACTGCTGTATCAATCTACACAGGCCTTAAGGGAATCATTGGTAACTAGATTTTTATTGGCATTATGTCTATGTCAAGTAACCCTTAGCGTTCAGGGGCAGGTATTTGATGTTCCACATCAACAGGATACCCCTACACGCACCCTTTTTGTTGGAGTACAAAATCCCAAAGCCCTAGTTTTATTATTTCCTGGGGGCGGCGGCATGCCTGTCATTTTTGATAATGGCACTATTAAAAGTAGACATACCTTCGTGCGTTCACTTGATCTATGGGCGCAATATGGAATAGGTGCTGTCTTGGTTGATAGTCCTTATGACCTAGGAGATCTGAGAAGAGGTAATTTGCGAGGTCGTAAAGAGCATCTCAGCAGGGTAAATGAGGTTGTCAACTTTTATAAGGTCAAATTGAATCTTCCCATTTGGATCTTTGGGCATAGTATGGGGTCCTCAACTGCCACTTATTATGCAAATGAATTAGACCCATCAGGGAAGCAAGTTGCTGGGATCATTGTTGCTGGAACTATCAATTCAGCAAGTCTCAGTAATGACGTGACTATTCCAGTTTTAGGCATACATCATCAGCATGATGATTGTGCTGGCACCCCAGTAGTAGCAAGTTCAAGAATTATTGAAGATCGGCCTAAAAACTACATTTCTAAATTAGAAATTATTGAAGGCGGCATCAGCGAAGGTGATGTTTGTGCGTCCTTTGCCTATCACGGCTTTAATCAAACTGAGCCAGAATTTATAAAGCGTGCTGCGCAATTCATTTTGAATCAGAAATAGAGCGCCCTATCAGAGCTTGCTGATTAGTTTGTATCCCACGTAATTTCGTCAACAGTATCCACTTCCATTCGTTGTAAACGATCCACGCGCACTTTGTGTCCGTGGATTTTTTATTTAATACTGGAGAATGTATGAGTCGAAACTTAAATATTGGTGTTGTAACTGGTTTTGTAAGATCTGCTGCGCTTGCTGTAACACTGGCAGTTTCTGCACTTGGCGTTGCTATAGCATCCCCCATCAATGTCAATACCGCTACTCAATCTGAGTTAGAGAGTATTAAAGGGATTGGGCCTTCTAAGGCAAAAACCATTATTGCCGAGCGCTTGGATGGCGGTCATTTTCAAGATGCCAATGATTTACAGAAACGGGTCCGAGGCATTGGCATGAAATCCGTAGAAAAGATGGTAGATAACGGCCTCACCATTGAGGCACCCAGTTCCTTTCGGGAACCTAATGGCAGGACTAAAAAAGAGGGCGGCGCCTCTAGTAGACGCAATTCTCGTACTCAAACTGGTATTCGCCATCAGCCGGAGCGTTCGGGAGCAGGTCGCAGAAATTAAGCCCTTTCGCGTGTAGGTTTGCTTGCGGCTAAAATGGCTTTATGAGTAAACCTTCTTACCTGACAATTTCACAAACCGTAGGCAACACACCTATAGTTCAATTGCAACGGATTCCGGGTCTCGAGAACTCGACCCGCAATAATGTGATTTTAGGTAAGCTAGAAGGCAATAATCCAGCCGGGTCGGTGAAAGACCGACCTGCGCTGTCGATGATCATGCGCGCACAAGAGCGCGGAGAAATTAAACCTGGTGATACCCTCATTGAAGCAACAAGTGGTAATACTGGCATTGCATTGGCTATGACGGCTGCTATGTTGGGCTACAAGATGGTATTGGTAATGCCAGAAAATCAAAGTATTGAGCGCCGCCAAAGTATGGCTGCCTATGGAGCTCAACTCATTTTGACTGCTGCTTCTGGTGGCATGGAGTTTGCACGGGACTATGCGCTCCAACTACAGCGAGAAGGTCGCGGTAGATTACTGGATCAGTTTGCAAATCCGGATAATCCACGAGCACATATTGAAACTACTGGGCCAGAGATTTGGCGAGATACCGATGGGCAAATTACCCACTTTATTTCAGCAATGGGCACTACCGGAACGATTACTGGTGTCTCAACCTATCTCAAGTCCATGAATCCTGAGATTCAGATTATTGGAGCGCAGCCTGAGCAGGGCTCACAAATTCCGGGAATCCGTAAATGGGCTCCAGAGTATTTGCCGAAGATTTATCAAGGCGATAAAGTCGATCGTATTGAATACATTACACAAGCAGATGCTGAGGAGATGGCGCGCCGCATGGCAGCAGAGGAAGGTATCTTCTGCGGCATATCTGCTGGCGGTGCCTTAGTTGTTGCCTTGCGTATTGCACGTCAGGTTGAAAATGCCACGATCGTCTTTATCGTTTGTGACCGCGGCGACCGCTATTTATCTACTGGGGTGTTTCCGGCCTAACTCACCAGCTTAATTCGTTTTAGACTTCTTCTTAGCGCTAGATTTCTTTTGCTTAGATTTTTCACTGACACTCTTACTGCCCCCTGCTTTACCAGTATTTTCTACCGGCACTACGCTTTGATTCTTATATCCTAAAGCTTCTGCAAACTCGGCAACACTTTGTGCATAAAAGTAGCTTCGGTTGTATTGCACGATCGTCAAAAAGTTATTCAAGCCTACAAAGTATTGGACTTGGTCTGAGCCATCTTTATCTGGGTAGGGCAGATCCACAATAAATGCTTTGCTGCTGGACTCAACGCCACCACTTTGCAGGTCACCTTGTTGTTTGGTCAAGATCCCTTTATCAATGAGTTCTTGAACTGTGTGTTTTAGCTGTGGCTGTCCATCGGCTAATTCTTTAGCGGCTGTTATGCCATCAATTTGCACAGGAAATGAAATGGGCATGCCAGGCTGCCAGCCATGGTTTTTCATGAAGTTACCAACACTAGCTATGGCATCTTTTGGACTTTGCTTTAAATCGATTCTTCCATCGCCATCACCATCCATTGCAAAGCTGCGAATGCTACTAGGCATGAATTGCGGTAAACCAATTGCGCCTGCATAAGAGCTATTCTGGTTTAAGCAAGCATTAAAGCGAGGGCTATTGACATCTTGCATGCTGTTCTTGGCTGGCAACTTGCCGCCAGCTTCAGTCCAGCATAAGAGGATGAGTTCTTTGAGCTGATCTTTAAATAGTTGCTCACGGGCAACTTTATTGGGCGTCTCGGGGTAGCTAAAGGCTAGGGTAGATAAGACATCTTTTACTCGGAAATTACCCGTCTGGCGTCCATAGATGGTCTCAATACCAATAATGGCAACAATGATCTCAACGGGAACCCCAGAATCCTGCTCAACTTGGCTCAAAAATGCTTGATTTTCTTCCCAAAAGGCTTTTCCAGCCTTTAGTCGGACGGGTTCAATAAAACGCTTGCGGTAGGCAAGCCAATTTTTCTTGAAAGTGCCCGATGGGGGTAATACCAATTTGCGTATTGAAGGAATCGTTTTAGCATCTAAAAAGCCAGATTCTAGGCTTTGCAGGGGGATTTCTTGGGTTTGGGAAACTTGGCTGAGTAATTCATTGAGGTTTTGACTGACTCGCGCTTCTATAGCGATATCTTCAGCTTGGTTTACGATGGGTTGGTCTGGCTTTGTGGGTGGCGTTGGCGCGCTGGCGCAGGCAGCTAGAAGTAAGACTAGAACTAAGTAGGAGATGCGAAGATACATGCGCGATGGGACGGATTGTTGAGAAATAAACACGTTTGCCAAGATTATAAAAATAAGAGTTTTGCTATGAAGGATTTAGAGTAATGACAACAGGATACATAACTCATCCAGACTTTCTGAAACATGAGATGGGAAGTCATCATCCAGAGTGCCCTGAACGAATTCAGGCGATCAATGATCAATTGATCCGCAGTGGCGTAGATCGCTTCCTTCATCATTTAGACGCCCCCCTAGCAACTGAAGATCAATTGGAATTAGTGCACAGCCCTGACCACGTTGCATTTGTCAGAGACCGCGCTCCAGAGAGCGGTTACTTCATGCTAGATGGTGACACTATTATGAACCCTCATACCTATAGGGCATCATTGCGTGCAGCAGGCGCTGCAATAGCGGGTGTTGATGCGGTGATGAAGGGTGAGGTTGATAACGTATTTTGTGCTGTCAGGCCACCTGGCCATCATGCCGAGCCAACCCGTTCTATGGGTTTTTGTCTATTCGATAACGTTGCAGTTGCAGCCCGCTATGCTCAGGAAGCGTATGGCATTAAGCGTGTCGCTATTATTGATTTTGATGTACATCATGGCAATGGTACTGAGGCAGCATTCTTTAATGATCCCAGCGTGATGATGTGTAGCTTTTTCCAGCATCCTTTCTACCCATATAGTGGACTAGATGCCTCGGATAATATGGTCAATGTGCCTTTGCCTGCATCCACTCGAGGTGATGTGGTGCGCTCGATTGTGCAAGAGCGCTGGCTGCCGGCTTTACGTAACTTTGAGCCAGAGCTGATTATTATTTCTGCAGGATTTGATGCGCATCGTGAGGATGACTTAGGTCAAATGGGTTTGGTGGAGGATGATTATGTTTGGATCACTCAGCGCCTCAAGGAAATTGCGAAAGATTATGCACAGGGTCGCATAGTCAGCTGCTTAGAGGGGGGTTACAACCTCTCTGCTTTAGGACGCAGTGTTGTAGCTCACGTCAAGGCCTTAGCAGATATTTAAGTTGCTCTAATCGAGTAAAAACCGTTATTGAAAGTACATGATGGCAAATATTTATGAACAAGGTTTGGATCGTAATTCAGCGAACTTTACCCCGATTACCCCACTGCTATTTTTAGAGCGTTCAGCAGCTATTTATCCTAATAAGACTGCCATCATTCATGGAAAGTTACGGCAAACTTGGCAGCAAACGGATGAGCGTTGCCGTCGTCTGGCCAGTGCTTTGCAAAAGCATGGCATTGGCCTAGGGGATACGGTTGCAGTGATGCTGCCTAATACACCACCGATGGTGGAAGCGCATTTTGGTATTCCGATGGCGGGGGCTGTGCTGAATGCTTTGAATACTCGCTTAGATCCAGAATCAATTGCTTTCATGCTCAATCACGGCGAAGCCAAAGTCGTGATCGTTGATCCAGAATTTTCAGCAGTGATGAAAAAAGCACTGGAGATCGCGCAAAAAGAAAGTGGCCGGGATATTTTGGTCATCGATGTCGAAGAAAAAGAATTTGATATCACGGGTGAGAGTTTAGGAAAACTCACTTACGAACAATTATTAGCGCAAGGGGACCCAAAGTTCGCTTGGCAGGTTCCTGCAGATGAGTGGCAAGCTATTTGCTTGAACTATACCTCGGGTACCACCGGTAATCCTAAAGGTGTTGTCTACCACCATCGTGGCGCAGCAATGAATGCAGTATCGAATATTTTGGACTGGGATATCAATCGGCATCCGGTGTATTTGTGGACCCTGCCAATGTTCCATTGCAATGGTTGGTGCTTTCCTTGGACTATTGCAGCGCGTGCGGGCGTTAATATTTGTATGCGGCGTGTGGATGCACCCCATATTTTTGCTGCGATTAAGGAGCATGGAGTCACCCATTACTGCGCTGCACCGATTGTTCATAACCTGTTGGTTAATGCTCCAGACGACCTCAAGGTAGGCGTGCCTTCAGGTGTCAAGGGACTCATCGCCGGGGCTGCACCGCCAGCTTCGATCATTGAAGGGATGGAAAAGCTGGGCTTTGATTTAACCCATGTATATGGTTTGACTGAGACTTATGGCCCGGCCGCAATTTGCGTGAGACAAGATGAGTGGGATGATTTGGATATCGGCGAGCGCGCTCGCTTGAATGCGCGACAAGGCATGCGCTATCACCTGCAACAAGCAATTGATGTGCTCAATCCAGAAACGATGCAACCAGTTCCCGCTGATGGTGAAACGATGGGGGAAATTATGTTCAAAGGGAATATCACCATGAAGGGTTATCTGAAGAATCAGAAAGCCACTCAAGAAGCTTTTGAGGGCGGCTGGTTTCATTCGGGTGACTTAGCGGTGATGAACCCAGATGGCTACGTCAAGATTAAAGACCGCAGCAAGGACATCATCATCTCTGGCGGGGAAAATATTTCTTCTATTGAGGTGGAGGATGTTTTGTACCGTCACCCTGCGGTGATGGCCGCGGCAGTGGTTGCTAAACCTGATCCAAAGTGGGGCGAGACCCCCTGCGCTTTCCTAGAAATTAAGTCTGGAGTTCAGGTAAGTCCAGCGGAGATCATTGCCCACTGTAAGCAACATTTAGCTGGATTTAAGGTACCTAAGGCGATTGTATTTGGGGAGCTACCCAAGACCTCAACCGGAAAAATCCAGAAATTTGAACTGCGCAAGCAAGCTGGCTCTGCCACCGCTATTGATGTCTAGTTCTTCGGGCTTGGGGCGGATAAAATAAGTAGTTATGCAGATATTTGCAAATTTTTATCAATATTGAGAATTCCAAATGAAGATCTTAGTGGCAGTAAAACGAGTCGTTGATTACAACGTCAAAATTCGAGTGAAATCTGATGGTTCTGGTGTAGATCTGGCCAACGTCAAGATGAGCATGAACCCCTTTGATGAAATTGCTGTTGAAGAGGCGGTACGTTTAAAAGAAGCAGGCATTGCAACTGAAGTTGTCGTGGTTAGTGCAGGTGTGACGCAGTGCCAGGAAACATTGCGAACTGCTTTGGCGATTGGCGCTGATCGTGCCATCTTAGTGGAGTCTGATGCTGACTTGCAGCCACTCGCAGTTGCTAAGATTCTGAAAGCGCTCTCTGAAAAAGAATCTGCTCAAATCATCATCCTTGGCAAGCAAGCGATTGATGATGACAGTAATCAAACAGGTCAAATGCTGGCCAGTCTATTGGATATCCCACAAGCAACTTTTGCATCCAAGGTGGTAGTAGCCGACGGTAAGGTAACTGTGACGCGCGAAGTCGATGGTGGTCTAGAAACTATTGCCTTGAGTTTGCCGGCAGTGATTACTACTGACTTGCGTTTGAATGAGCCACGTTATGTCACTCTGCCTAATATCATGAAGGCCAAGAAAAAGACCATTGATATTGTGAAGCCTGAGCATTTGGGTGTGGATATTGTCCCGCGCCTTAAAACCCTGAAGGTTGAGGATCCGCCTAAACGTAGTGCTGGTGTCATGGTAGCTGATGTAGCAGCCTTGGTAGACAAACTCAAAAATGAAGCGAAGGTGATTTAAATGGCTACTCTAGTGATCGCTGAACACGATAATCAATCTTTAAAAGCAGCTACCTTAAATACTGTAGCAGCTGCATTGCAATGCTCTCCTGAAGTAGATGTATTGGTTGCTGGTAACCAGTCTGATGTGGTTGCACAGTCTGCTGCTCAAATAGTAGGTGTCCGTAAAGTGATTCAGGTCGACGCTGCTAGTCTAGCTGATCAATTGGCTGAGCCTTTAGCCGCACAGATTCTGTCAATTGCAAATCAGTACAGTCATATTTTGGCTCCCGCAACTGCTAACGGTAAGAATGTGTTGCCACGTGTCGCTGCTAAGTTGGATGTTGCCCAGCTATCTGATATCACCAAGGTTGTGAGTAGCGATACTTTTGAGCGCCCAATTTATGCGGGTAATGCGATTGCTACTGTACAAACTAGCGATTCAATCAAAGTCATCACAGTTCGCACTACCGGTTTTGATCCTGTGGCTGCTACTGGTGGCTCGGCAGCGATTGAAAAACAAGCTGCTATAGAAAGTAAATCCTCATCATCCTTTGTGGGCCGTCAGCTAACGAAGTCTGATCGTCCAGAGCTGACTGCTGCCAAGATCATTGTTTCTGGTGGTCGCGGTTTAGGTTCTGGTGATAAGTACCAGGAGCTCATCGCCCCATTAGCTGACAAGCTAGGCGCTGCTTTAGGCGCTTCGCGTGCTGCAGTGGATGCGGGTTATGTTCCTAATGATTATCAAGTTGGCCAAACCGGCAAGATTGTTGCTCCAGAGCTCTATATCGCGATTGGTATTTCTGGGGCTATTCAGCACTTAGCAGGTATGAAGGACTCCAAGGTGATTGTTGCGATTAATAAAGATCCAGAAGCTCCTATCTTTGGTGTTGCTGATTACGGTTTAGTTGCCGATCTCAATACGGCAGTGCCAGAATTAACTAAAGCACTGAGCTAAGTGTGATTGCATTATTTGATTTAATTCAATAGGAGCAGCAATGCCATACGTAGCCCCAGTAAAAGACATGTTGTTTGTCATGAATGAGTTAGCTGGGCTAGCCGATGTGGTTGCTTATCCCTCTTATGCACAAGCAGGGGTTGATGTCGATTTGGCGCCAGCGATTTTGGAAGAGTCTGCCAAGTTCAATCAAGATGTTGTTGCACCACTCAATTGGCCTGGTGATCAAAACCCAAGCTCCTGGAAAGATGGTGTAGTTACTACTACCCCTGGATTTAAAGAAGCCTTTGAACAATTCGCTGCTGCTGGTTGGCAGGGCGTAGTGCATCCAGCTGAGTTTGGTGGCCAAGCCTTGCCAAAGTTAATTGCTGCTGCATGTTTTGAAATGGTTCACTCAGCCAGCTTGTCATTTGCTTTATGTCCCATGCTGACCGATGGTGCGATTGAGGCTTTATTAACGGCGGCTAGCCCAGAGATTCAAGCGCAATATGTCCCGCATATGATCTCCGGTGAGTGGACTGGCTCGATGTGCTTAACTGAACCACAAGCAGGTTCTGATTTATCGATGGTCCGCTCTAAAGCTGTACCTGAAGGTGATGGCACCTACAAAATATTTGGTACCAAGATTTATATCACCTATGGTGAGCACGATATGGCCAAGAATATTATCCATTTGGTGCTGGCAAGAACACCAGATGCCCCAGAGGGAGTTAAAGGAATTTCATTATTTGTAGTTCCTAAATTCTTAGCGAAAACTGACGGCTCTTTAGGTGATCGTAACGATGTTCACTGCGTATCGATTGAGCATAAGCTTGGCATCAAAGCCAGCCCAACTGCAGTGTTGCAGTTCGGCGATCATGGTGGTGCAATCGGCTATCTAGTTGGCGAAGAAAATCGCGGCCTTGAATACATGTTCGTGATGATGAATGCTGCTCGCTTTGCAGTGGGTATGCAGGGCATTGCAGTGGCTGAGCGTGCTTATCAAAAGGCGGTGCAATACGCTAAAGATCGTGTGCAAAGTCGAGATTTAGATGGCTCTGCTGGGCCTGTGGCGATTATTCATCAACCAGATGTCAAGCGTATGCTCATGACCATGCGCGCCTACACTGAAGCTTCTCGCGCATTAGCTTATTACGCTGCTGCTGCTAATGATGCCCAACATGCATCACCTGATGAGACTGAGCGCAAATCAAGTCAAGCCGTTTATGAATTCTTAGTACCAATTGTGAAAGGTTTCTCAACAGAGATGTCAATCGAGGTCGCCAGCTTAGGCATCCAGGTGCATGGCGGTATGGGCTTTATCGAGGAGACGGGTGCGGCCCAACACTATCGTGATGCTCGTATCTTGACCATCTATGAAGGTACTACCGCCATTCAGGCAAATGATTTGCTTGGGAGAAAAACAGTACGTGATGGTGGCGCCACTGCGAGAGTACTTTTACAAAAAATGACTGAAACAGAAAAACAGTTACTAGCGAGTAGTTCAGTAGATGCTCAAGCAGTGCTCAAGCAGTTGACGAAAGGACGTGCTGCATTTGAAGAGGCGCTTGCTTATATTTTGGCAAATGCAAAGAGCGAAACTAAAGCAGTCTATGCCGGTAGCTTTGCGTATTTGAGGCTATCCGGTTTAGTGTTCGGTGCTTGGCAAATGGCTCGCAGCCTCTTAGCTGCTGAGCGTTTGCGTGAGAGTGACCCTACTTTTTATGGTGCTAAGATTGCTACGGCACGTTTCTTTGCTGAGAATTTATTGCCGCAAGCTAGCGCCCTAGCAACTTCAATTATTGAAAGCGGTCACTCAACAAATGCATTAGAGGTAGAGCAGTTCTGAAGTTATTGCGATAGCTTTTTGGCTTCGTGAAGTTGGGAGATGAAGAATTGCTCAAAAGAGATGGCCAAAAAAGTCATCATGACAGCAGCACCCAATACGAGTGAGAAGATCACCGTCAGAATCACTGGCCAGCCAGAGCGAGTACGACGGTGCTCTTCGATGCCGGGATTAAATTGCGCATCCCATTTCTCATCAGGGCGAAGACCAAAGGCAATCGTTGTTAACCAGCTGGCTTCTATAGCAATAAATCCAAAGGTGATCAGCATCCATCCAGGTGCAGAATGAAAGTTGGCGTTCTTTAGGATAGTCCAGCCAGCAATACCGCCAATCAGAGCAAATAATTGCGCCCAAGCCCAAAAAGATTTGATGCCTTGCAAGTAAAAGCAGTTGAGTCCACTGCCTGGGAAAAAAAATCCGAGAGCGCAAAAAATCAGTTTGGAGTTTTTCATTAATCTTTTATCTTTTGATTGACTTACTTATTTGTTGTGGGGCGCTGAGTAAAGCTTAAGACTTCTCGATCGGCTCCAATCATCAGCAATTGATCGCCATTACGAACGATACTGCGATAGTCGTTGAGCTCATACAGAAAGTCATTTTCTAATTCATTACGTTGTGGCGTACAGGCCATTTTGGTGCTCACAATTTTAGTGATGGTAAAGCCACGAGCATCTTCATCTAACTGTGCAGTAAAGCGATTGCAGCCAGTTGAGCCGCTGATGCGCTGGCCATTGGCGTCAAAAATGATGTGAATAGGATTACTGGCTTCACCTTGTGGAATTTGGCGGGTGCGCACCTCACCACTACTATTGGGGGCTAAATTCCAGCGAGTGAGCTCCCACTTGGTATTACGTAGTTCGCTGCTAGGAGGGCTAGTTTTCGCATTGCAGGTCGGAATGACATTGGCGCACCCAGTCAAAAGAACAATGCCCAAAGATGAAAACACCACAATTAGGCTATTTGAGAAGCCTCTAAAGAGGCCCTTTCTTGAGGCTTGGGATGCGATTTTTGTGGGCATATTTATCTAAGTTATTGTTTTATATGTATTTTTTATTCTCTGGATGATTCTATTCTACTGGCTTAGACGCTGAAATAGGTGGAAGGAGTAGGGGTTTTCGTCTAGAATATGAGGTTTTCCGCTCTACCTTACGTTGCTTTGGTGGGCCGGAGTCCCAGATTTTTTCATTTTAGATTTTTTAAGGAATAAGTATGGTCGTCATTCGACTGGCACGCGGCGGTTCTAAGAAGCGCCCTTTTTACAGCATCGTTGCTACTGATAAGCGCAACCGTCGTGACTCGAACTTTATCGAGCGCATTGGTTATTTCAATCCACAAGCAGTTGCAACTGAGCAAGCAATGCGTATTGCCCAGGATCGCTTGACCTACTGGACTGGTGTTGGCGCGCAAATCTCTCCAACCGTTGTTCGTCTGATCAAAAACAATCCTGCTGTTTAAATCACTTTGCTAAAGACTTCATCTTTGCGGTGGAGTTTTTGGCGGCAGGATTTGAGTAGTTTTATTTTGGGAAAATAAGGTGTCTTTCAAATGAGTACACCTTCCTTAAATGATTTGATTGAGCTTGGTGCCGTTTCTGAGGCCCAAGGATTGCAGGGTCAAGTGAAGGTTAGACCTCACTCATCAGAGCCTGTAGCGCTTCTATCTTCTAAAGCTGTTTGGTTATCTCTAATCCCTCGACGAGATGCAGGTGTTTCTGTGTCTGTAGAGCAAGCCTCCCTCACGCAATACAAAGTCAAGAGCGCTAAGATGCACAGCGGTAATGTCGTCATGGCACTAGAGGGTATCAGTGATCGCGATCAAGCGCTTGCATTGAAAGGCGCCAGAATATTGGTAGCACGCGATGCATTTCCAAAAGCAGATAGTGATTCTTATTATTGGGTTGACCTGATTGGTTGCAGTGCAGTTAATTTGCAAAACGAGGTACTTGGTGAGGTCATCGATGTTACTGAGAACGGTGCTCATGGTGTGATCGCCATTGGTGATGCGTCAAGCAAGGCCATTAAACAATTAGTTCCATTCGTAAAAGAAGTAGTGCAAAACGTAGACTTAGATAATAAAAAAATTACTCTCGATTGGCAGAGAGATTGGTGATGAACGAATAAAAAATAAACCGACGAATATAGATATGCGCTTTGATGTTGTGACTTTATTTCCAGAAATGTTCTCTGCTCTGACGCAGTGGGGTGTAACTGGTCGCGCATGTGAGCAATCACTAGCTAGCGTTCATCTGTGGAATCCCAGAGATTTTTGTACTGATCCCCGTAAGACGGTAGACGATCGCGCCTATGGCGGCGGTCCAGGAATGGTCATGATGGCCAAGCCCCTGGAAGATACCGTCGCCGGTATTAAAGCGGCCCATCAGGCCGCCAATATCAAAACAGGCCCAATTTGTTTATTGGCACCCCAAGGCGAGCGGTTTTCTCAGAAAATGGCAGCCGATATCCTGAATTTGGGCAATTTGAGCTTTATTTGTGGTCGCTATGAGGCAGTCGACCAACGTTTTATTGATCGAAACGTCGATTTGCAGCTCTCTATCGGTGATTTTGTGCTTTCTGGAGGTGAAATTCCTGCAATGGCGATGATGGATGCGGTGATTAGGCTCATTCCAGGTGCTCTTGGGGATGGCGAATCTGCCACTCAGGATAGCTTTATGAACGGTCTTTTGGACTATCCCCACTACACCAGACCCGAGATTTATGAAAATTTATCGGTGCCAGACGTGCTTTTGGGCGGACATCACGCTAAAATAGCGGATTGGCGTCGGCAGAAGTCTTTAGAGCTGACGTTCAGGCTCCGGCCAGATTTAATTGAATCGGCCAGAGCTAATGGGTTGCTAACCCGAGAAGATGAACAATTTCTTCGCTCTCTATAAATTGAGTTGTGAATAAGCGGTTTGATTTTTGGTTTAGTGAAATTGTTTTAACTGCATCCTCTGTTAAGTCCGTTGATTTAAATCTCGGGATTAAACGTTAACAAGATGTTTAAGGATTAAAAAAATGAATTTGATCGAAAAAATTGAGCAAGAAGAAATTGCTCGCTTAAGTGCTAACAAAGTATTGCCAAGCTTTGCTCCTGGCGACACAGTGATTGTTAGCGTAAACGTTGTTGAAGGTACACGTAAGCGTGCCCAGGCTTTTGAAGGCGTTGTGATTGCTAAGCGTAATCGCGGACTCAATTCCAGCTTCATCGTGCGTAAGATCTCTTCTGGGGAAGGCGTTGAGCGTACTTTCCAAACATACTCACCATTGATTGCTAGCGTTGAAGTGAAGCGTCGCGGTGATGTCCGTCGTGCAAAGTTGTACTACTTGCGCGATCGTTCTGGTAAGTCAGCACGTATTAAAGAAAAGCTTCAAGCTCGCACTAAGGCAGTAGCTGCTCCAGCTGCTGAATAATTGCTGCTTTGATGCAAATTAAAAAGGCGGCCTAGGTCGCCTTTTTTGTTGCCTTAGAATATGAATATGCCCAAGACCCCTCAGACTGAAGAAGACGCAATCAATGTGGCTGCGCCCCCTGGGTTTGATGCACAAGCCATTCCGATCTACGAGATTTGTGGCGATCAGATCAAGGTGCCCAAAGAGCGCCTCGAGCTAGCAAGCTTAAGAGCCCGTTTTCAGGCGCCTCCTGATTGGCATCCAGAAATTACTGATGAGAACCGCCATGTGATCGCTTCAGACATTATTGCTAAGCGTCAGGCAGCGGGTAAGGTTACTAAGGCAGCAGTGTTGATACCGTTGGTATTAAAGGCAGAAGGCTTATCAGTACTTCTAACTCAACGAACCAATCACTTACGCGACCATGCCGGACAAATTAGTTTTCCTGGGGGTCGCATGGATCCTGAAGATCAAAGTCCTAATGACACTGCACTGCGGGAGAGTGAAGAAGAAATTGGTTTGGATCGCAAGCGGGTAGAGATTATTGGGCATTTACCGCAATATCTCACTGTTTCTGGCTATAGCGTTACCCCGGTAGTGGGATTGGTACAGGCTCAGGCAGAATACGTTTTAGATGAATTTGAGGTGGCTGATATTTTTGAAGTGCCTTTAAGTTTTTTGTTGGACCCAGCAAATCATCAGATTAGAGTGTGGCAAAGTGAGCAGGGTGGCCGTCGTTTTTATTCAATGCCTTATGAGAACCGCTTTATTTGGGGTGCTACTGCGGGAATGTTACGAAACCTATATCATTTATTAAAAGTATGACTTTCTTTTCTATTCTCTTCGCCCTCATTGCTGAGCAATATCGCCCAGTAACTGCTAGCCATTGGATTGTGCGCACTAGCACCCGTTGGTTGGATTGGGTCGCCGGAGAATTCGGCGGTAAGACTGAAGAAGGGGCAAGCCCAATTGGTGCTCGCATGGCCTGCTTGGTTGCATTTATTTTGCCAACCTTTTTAGTATTCTTGGTTTACGTCATTTGTATGGTGACTTACCCAATCTTAGGTTTTGTATGGAATATTGTGATTGCCTATTTGTTTTTTGGCTTTCGTCAATTTAGCCATTCTTTCACTCTAGTGCATGAAGCGATTGAGGCCCATGATCTACCAGCAGCCCGCACCGCACTTGGCCAATGGTATGGCCCAGAT
Organism: Polynucleobacter sp. UB-Piko-W3; assembly: GCF_018881635.1. GTDB lineage: Bacteria > Pseudomonadota > Gammaproteobacteria > Burkholderiales > Burkholderiaceae > Polynucleobacter. The sequence goes on along the minus strand of NZ_JACVPY010000002.1, from coordinate 1,199,512 downwards.
TTAGATACCACTCATCTGACAGAAACCCAAGTGATCTCTTTGGCTCTTGAACGCGCCATCATTGGTTCCCATCGTCACGTATTTGGTGTCTTGTTCTGGTTCATGATGCCAATGGGCCCTGCAGGAGTTGTACTCTATCGTTTAGCTGATATGGCTGCGCAACGTTGGTCTATGCGGGGTGACTTTAATCTGAGTGAAGCGGCACGACATTTCTTTTACGTGCTCGATTGGATTCCATCTCGGATTACTGCAATGGGCTTTGCAATTGTTGGTAACTTTGAAGGCGCAGTTTATGCGTGGCGCTACCTTACTCAAAAATGGGCCGACTCTTTATCAGCAGTGATTTTGGCTGCCGGTGGTGGTGCTTTAGGTGTGCGTTTAGGTGAGCCCTTGAGTGAGCCTGGTAGTGATGAAGCATTGCGGATGGCAGAGGCTGGTGAGCCGCTGATCTATGAAGTAGGTCTTGAGCCTACCGAGCGGACGATGCGCTCCGCAGTAGGCTTGGTATGGCGCCTAGTTATCGCTTGGATGGCTTTATTGCTAATGCTGACCATCGCTCTTTGGCTTGGCTAATCCCCTGAATTTGCGTATCTGCTGTTTTTGAATCAGAGTGCAGTTGCCTAAATAGCGCTAGTCTTTCTGGCGCTATTTCGTTTCTATCGACCGCATCTCTTACAGCGCAATCTGGCTCTGATTCATGTGCGCAATTATGAAAGCGACATTTACCCAGTAAATCTTTGAATTCTCTAAAGGCATGTTGCAGTTCGCTGACTGACATGTGAGCCAAACCAAACTCCTGAAAACCTGGTGAATCAATTAATGCTCCAAGCTTGCCAGAAGCATCTCTACCCCAAGCTTGTGGTAATTCAAAATAACGACAAGCGGTAGTGGTGTGCTTACCAGTATCTAAGCGCACTGAGTATTCTTGTGTGAGTGCAGCAGCATTGGGAACCCAGGCATTTAAGAGGCTAGACTTACCCATGCCTGACTGACCTACAAAGACAGAGATCTTGCCGCAGAGTGCCATCTGGAGTGCATTAATCGATTCAGAGTCAAACTTGGCGGATACCTCACTCACTGAGTAGCCCATGCGTGCATACGGTGCAATGATTTTGCGTGCGTGCTCTAAATTATCTTTGAGGTCACATTTATTTAAGAGAATATGTAAACCAATTTGGTTAGCTTCTGCAGCTACCACTGCTCTACCTAAAAGATCTGGTGAGAATGCAGGTTGCGTTGCTAGTACCACTAAAATTTGATCGACATTAGAAGCAATGATCTTGCTCTTAAATGCATCTGATCGATACAGAATATTTTCGCGGGGTTCAATTTGAATAATGCGCGCTTGATCTGCCGATGTCATCTCGAGCAGCATGCGATCACCCACTGCGCCAATGTGCTGCTTAGCAGGCGTGCTTACCTGAATTAATGGTCCCTGAGGTGAATGATTTCCTTGTGCATCCGCTACTAAACGCTGCGCTAGATAGTGCCTTCCATAAGAGGCAGTCAGTAGCGCGTGAAATTGTTCCATCGATGATTCGTATTAGCTCAGACGCTGGAGATTGGCAATTCTCAGTGGTGCTGGTGGATGTGAGCTATAGAAGGCGGTGTAAATCGGATCTGGGGTGAGCGTTGAAGCATTGTCTTGGTAAAGCTTGACTAAAGCAGAGATCAAATCTTGAGCAGAAGATTTTTCAGCTGCAAAACCGTCAGCTTCATATTCATGTTTACGAGAAGCAAGGCTGCCCAGTGGTGTGAAGAAGAAGCTGAACACTGGAGATACCAGCATAAAGAGCGCCAGGGCTAGGCCGCCGTTATAACCATTGAGGTTGGGCATAACCCCCAGATCGGTGTAGAACCAGACCTTGGTGCTAATCCATCCTAGTAGAGCAAACATACCAAAGCTCAAAGCAAAAGAAACTAAGAGGCGCTTACGAATATGCTGACGTTTAAAGTGGCCCAACTCATGAGCAAGTACAGCCTCTACTTCACCAGGGTTGAGTTTTTCAATCAAAGTATCAAAGAAGACAATACGTTTTGCCTTGCCCATGCCAGCAAAGAATGCATTGCCATGAGCGCTACGCTTGCTGCCGTCCATTACAAACAACCCTTGGCTAGCAAAATCACAGCGTTTCAGTAGTGCTTCAATTTGGGTTTTTAAGGGACCATCTTCTAAAGCTTGGAACTTATTAAAGAGCGGGGCAATAAATGTAGGGAAGATCCACTGCATTAATACACTAAATGCGGTCAATACCCCCCATGCCCAAAGCCACCAAAGATCGCCAGCTTGAGCCATGAGCGTGAGAATCACCCAAAGTAGTGGCACGCCGATTGCGCCACCTACCCCTATACCCTTCATCATGTCGCTAAAGAATAATTTCTTACCCATGCGATTAAAGCCGAAACGCTCCTCCAGATAAAATTGCTTGTACCAGGAGAAGGGCAGATCAATGATTCCGGAGATAAGCACAATCGAGACTAGTAGAGCAATTTGCTGGGCAATGCCTTCGCCTAGAAATTGCAGTAGAGCCATATTCAGAATTTGCAATCCACCCAATAAAGTGAAGGCAATTAAAATAATGGCGCTGACTCCATTTTCTAATATTCCAAGGCGTAATTTGGCGATAGTGTAGTCAGCCGCTTTTTGATGTTCAGCCAAACTCACTTTTTCAGTAAATTCTGCGGGAACCTGTTCGCGGTGCTGGGCGACATAGCGAATTTGGCGTTGGGATAACCAGTGGCGTAGGCCAAAACTGGCAATAAAGGCGATTAGAAAAACAATTGTGAATGTCATGAGATCATTATAGATATGAGTGAACAAACGAACACGGCCGAGAAAAAGGCACCCCCCGCCGATGAGCACCTGATTTGGGTGGATATGGAAATGTCGGGCCTTAATCCCGAAACTGAGCGGATTTTAGAAATCGCCATCATTGTTACTGATGCCCACCTGAATACCATTGCAACCGCCCCTGTCTGGGTCGTTCATCAAGAGGATGCCGTTTTAGATGCAATGGATGCTTGGAATAAAGGCACTCATGGGCGTTCTGGTCTGATCGATAAGGTCAAAGCATCCTCATTGGATGAGGTAACTGTTGAGGCCGAGTGCATTGCCTTTTTAAAGAAATACATCAAGGCAGGTATTGCTCCGATGTGTGGCAATACGATTGGCCAAGATCGTCGCTTTATGGCCAAGTACATGCCAAAGTTGGAAGCTTATTTTCATTATCGAAGTATTGATGTCTCGACTCTCAAGGAGTTGTGCAAGCGCTGGCATCCAGAGTTAGTGAAGGGCTTTACCAAAAACCAGGCACATACTGCATTGGCAGATATTGAAGAATCGATTGAAGAGCTCAAGTACTACCGCGATAAATTTATCATTCCACTACCGAAGTAAGGGGAAGTGGAAAACTCAAAAAGCATTTATTTCTTGAGCGCGCTCTTTGGCCTAAAGACTTTGATAACCTCTTCATGGGTCTCGATATAAGGCCCGCCGATTAAATCAATGCAGTAAGGAACTGCTGCAAAGATGCCGGGCACAATCGCTTTCCCATTCTCATCCTTAAGACCTTCTAGTGTTTCAGCAATCGCTTTGGGTTGACCGGGTAAATTGATGACGAGCGCAGCATGCCCCTCTATTTCTCTCAAAACAGCTACCTGCCTAGACAAAATCGCCGTCGGAACAAATTTCAGGCTGATTTGCCGCATTTGCTCGCCAAAGCCCGGCATTTCACGGGTTCCGGCTTCAAGGGTAGCTTCAGGGGTGACATCTCTACGAGATGGGCCTGTGCCTCCTGTGGTGAGTACCAGATCGCACCCCATATCGTCTACCAATTCAACAATGGTTTCTGTGATGATTTCAGATTCGTCTGCAATAAGACGCTCATGAAAGTCGCAGGGGTTGCTAATGGCTTTCATTAACCAAGACTGTAGGGCAGGGATGCCCTCATCTTGATATACCCCATTGCTGGCTCTATCGGAGATCGAAATCAGGCCGATTTTGACTTCATTTGGGGAGCTACGCTTTTGGTCTTCGGTATGCTTCATGTTTCTATTCTAGCTATTATTAGGGCATGTTTACATATACATCTAGTCAGTTTCAAGAAATCGTCGATTTCTTGCTCAAAGAAGCCAAAAGAAGGGGGGCTTCGGATGCGGTTGCCGAGGTCTCTGAGGGGCAAGGCCTCTCCGTAACGGTCCGTAAAGGCGAGGTCGAAACGATTGAGCAAAGCTTGGATAAGCAAGTCGGAGTCACGGTATTTTTAGGACATCACCGCGGTAATGCTAGTACGAGTGATTTTTCTAAAGCATCTTTGAAGGCAACAGTAGATGCTGCTTATCACATTGCTCAGCACACTGCTGAAGATACTTGTGCTGGACCAGCTGAACGTGAACTCTTAGAAAAAAATCCACGCGACCTAGATTTATTTCATCCCTGGAATATTGATACCGCACATGCAGTAGAAATTGCCCGCATTGCAGAAGGCGCTGCATTTGCAATGAGTAAGCAAATTCAGAATAGCGATGGTGCATCTGTATCTGCACACCATGCACATTTCATGATGGGCACAAGTCACGGATTTATGGGGGGCTACCCATTTTCTCGCCACTATATTTCTTGCGCACCCATTGCAAGTGAAGGTGGTAAACAGTCAAATATGCAACGTGATGACTGGTATTCCAGTTCGCGCATACCAGAAGAGTTAGCCGACCCTGCGTGGATTGGTCAATATGCGGCGCAGCGTGCGCTATCCCGTTTGAAAGCGCGATCATTGACGACGCGCCGTTGTCCTGTCATTTTTGAGGCACCATTAGCTGCAGGGCTCTTGGGCGGATTGGTGCAGGCGGTATCAGGCGGCGCACTCTATCGCCGCACGAGCTTTTTGTTAGACAGTTTAGGTAAACAAGTCCTTCCAAAACATATCAGCCTCTTTGAAAATCCCCATCTGAAGTCGGTGACGGGTAGCGCACCATTCGATGAGGAGGGTGTGAAGACATCTCCCCGCACCGTTGTGGACAAGGGGATCTTAGAGGGATATTTTTTATCTACATACTCAGCGCGTAAATTGGGAATGAAGACTACAGGCAATGCCGGTGGCGCACATCATTTAAAACTACAAAGCAAGAAAACTCCCAAAGGCGGATTACCTGCTTTATTAAAAGAAATGGGAACAGGCCTCTTGGTGACCGAATTAATGGGGCAGGGCGTGAACTATGTCACGGGTGACTATTCACGCGGTGCTTTTGGCTATTGGGTTGAGAATGGTGAAATCCAGTACCCAGTCGAAGAGGTAACGATCGCAGGTAATTTACGCGATATGCTTTTAGATATTGCCATGATTGGGAGCGATACGTTGATCCGGGGAACTAAAGAAACTGGTTCAATTTTGATTGGCTCGATGACCGTTGGTGGTAAATAAATACTGAAGGGAAAAAGAAATGCAAAGACGTTCATTTTTAAAGAAAGCGACTATTGGTGCTGGAGTCGCCGCCATTGGCGCTCCAGCGATTGCACAAAGCTTGCCAACCCTCAATTGGCGTTTGGTATCTAGCTTTCCTAAATCCTTGGATACTTTGTATGGCGCACCTGAGGTTTTTGCCAATTCATTACGCAAGGCTACCGACGGAAAATTTAATGTCAAAATATTTGCAGCTGGCGAAGTTGTTCCTGCATTACAAGTATTAGATGCAGTTCAGAATGGCACGGTTGAATGCGGTCATACGGCTAGCTATTACTACCTTGGTAAGAACAGCGCATTTATATTTGATACTGCGGCGCCGTTTGGCATGACTGCTCGCCAGCAATCAGCATGGATGCTACATGGCAATGGTATGAAGCTAATGCGTGAGCTATATGCCAGTTACAACATTGTGAATTTCCTGGGTGGACAAACAGGCACTCAGATGGGTGGTTGGTTTCGTAAAGAAATCAAATCTCCTGAAGATCTCAAAGGCTTAAAGTTCCGTATCGCTGGATTTGCAGGTCAGGTTCTTTCAAAGTTGGGAGTAGTTCCACAGCAATTACCTGCGGGCGAAATTTATTCAGCCCTTGAAAAAGGCACGATTGATGCCGCTGAATTTGTCGGGCCTTACGATGATGAAAAATTAGGCTTAGCAAAAGTTGCCAAGAACTATTACTACCCCGCATTTTGGGAGGGCGCTGCAGGCCTATCTTTCTTGGTTAATAAGAAGCAGTGGGATTCTTTGCCGTCTGCATATCAAGCTGCTTGGGAGGCTGCCTGCTTTGAGACGCATGTGGACATGTGCGCTAAGTACGACGCTTTGAACCCGCCAGCATTACAGCGCTTACTGGAGAGTGGTGCAGTCTTACGCAAGTTCAACACCTCAGTAATGGATGCTTGTTTTAAGGCCAGTCAAGAAACGTATGCAGAAGAGTCTGCCAAGAATCCTCAGTTCAAGAAGATTTTTGATGACTATCGTGTATTCAGAAACATGGAAGCGCAATGGTTCAATGTGGCAGAGCAAGCTTTTGCGCAATATAGTTTTAATAAGAAGCTTTGAATAGTCGATCTTTACTGGAAGAGGACTGCAAAGCCCTCTTTCTTTTTTGTTAATCTTTTTTGACTTGTAAGTATTGCGTCATGCTAGATACCCTGATTAATCCAGTTATTGAATCTTTTCATGCCCATTCGCTAGCATTTTTCATCTGCGCAATTGCTAGTGTAGTTTTGGTGGGGATTTCAAAAAGTGGCTTTGGTGCTGGCTTAGGCGTACTATCGCTGCCACTTATGGCTAGTCAGGCAGGCTTGAATGAAGCTTTAGCGATATTGTTGCCACTATTGATTGCGATTGATTTGGTGGGGATACGGCGATTCTTGAAGAATGCCAATTGGCGAATTCTAAAACTCATTCTGCCAGCTGGATTCCTTGGTTTGCTCTTAGGTATGATTTTTTTTACCATCATCACACCCAAAGCTTTAACGCTGTTTGTAGGTATCTTTATTATGCTGTTTTTAATTCAGATGCTGGTGACTTCTCATTTCGATTTGAGAGAGGCTAAGCCTTACCCTTGGTTGGGCCGTCTCATGGGACTGATGTCTGGATTCACTGGTTTCTTGGCCCACAATGGCGGTCCACCGATCACCATCTTTATGTTGAGAGAGAAGTTATTACCAATGGCATATGCCTCTACCCTGGGAATATTCTTCACTTTTATTAATTTTGGCAAGCTGGGACCCTATGCTTATTTGGATCTACTCAATTTCAAACAACTGGCTACCTCAGTGATTCTTCTGCCTTGCGTACCGGTTGGCGTTTATCTCGGATTTTATCTAGCCGAAAAAATATCAACGAAATGGTATTACCGTATTGTCCAGTTCTTCCTGCTAGCAGCCAGTATTAAGTTGATCACCGATGGCCTGATATAAGTATTTATTGAGAACTTAGAACCCGTTGCAAGAAGTGTGAGATATCAATAAGCTCTTCACGGTTAACGGAGTGTTCCATTGGATACTCATTCCAATCTACTGAATACCCCATATTTTCAAGCAAAGCATGTGAGGCTTGGGCGCGGTCTAGCGCAACCACTGGATCATATTCTCCATGAGCCATAAAGATAGGCGTGTTTTGGTTTGCTAAGTGTTTTTCAATCGGCAAGCTTGCTGCTAATGGTAAATATCCTGAGAGTGCAATGATGCCAGCCAATTTATGTGGAAAGCGTAAGCCAGTTTGTAAGACCATTGCACAGCCTTGTGAGAAGCCAGCCAAAACAATATTGTTATAAGCAATGCCACGGTTTGCCTCACGCTCGATTAATTGAACAATAGATGCAGCTGATTTTTGAATACCAACAGCATCTTCTTGATCCATCAAGCTGCGCCCAATGATGTCATACCAAGCAGGCATGACATAACCACCATTTAAAGTGACTGGCATGCTTGGTGCACTCGGAAAGACAAAGCGAATACCACGGCAACCAGCAAGATTGAGATCAGGAATGATGGGAACGAAATCATTGCCGTCAGCCCCAAGGCCATGCAGCCAAATGACGGCAGCCGTTGGATTTGGGGTAGTTTCCAGTTCAATACAAGGTAGTAATTCCATGGGGGCTCCAGTTAGCATGGGAGTTTCTGATCATTCATTTTAATGGGGTTCCTCAAAACAGCCCTTGGGTAGTCAATTCAGGCTATTGAGGTGTAAGATGATTTCATCAGTTGTAAGCGCCCTGGAGGCTACAGATGAAATCCTTCTATATTGATTACAAGCCGACAAGGTCGATTCAATGAAACACTATCCGATTGCCCTTGAGTTAACGGTTTGGTTTGATCTTGGCTTAAATCAATATGAGGTCGTGATTGATAGCGACTCTAAGATTTCCATTAAGAGAACAGACGATGTCTTGCACAGCAGGGAGCTCACCGAGACTGAGGTGGCGATGCTGGTTAATGCAATTGAAGCAATTAAAGTGCCCATCACTGAGGATCTGCAGTCCAAGTCTATTAACAAAGCTACCTCAAGCTATGAGCTGATTATTGAGTCTGCCCATTTCTCATTAGAATTTAATTGGGAAAATCTGGATGTAGAGGCTAGTAGTTCAAGCGTTTTTGAGTCTGTGCTTAAGCTTGCCAGCTTGATTCAGAGTTTAGATTTAGATCACTAACCCGTTTAGCTTTCTACAACTACAAATTCGCCGAGAGAGACTTTTTCCCTGAATTGAGAAAAAGAAAATCGTGCCTTGATCTTCTTCGTATTCATTAGCTCAATCTTTCCCTCAGGGGTGAGGTTGGCAAGATACTCCCCTTCCGGAAAGAGGGCTTCAGGAACGCTTGCTGTCTCCGGAATTTGAGTATGGAGTACGAGGTTTTTAGTAATTTTGATACGCATGCCCCATATTAAGTTACAAAAATTAGCGTTAATTACGGGGCTGCACAATTTCGGCGATCAGATGCACCATTTCTGGGTTTTAATATCAATGCCAGAAGAGGTGATTAGAAGGGGTTAAGATTACATATTCCCTCGAAATTACGAGTCCAGCAATCCAATTGACAGTTGAGTACAAAGATATGAGTAATTTAGCTCTGCAGTTTGAAAAAGCCTACATTAATGGCCAATGGGTTGAGGCTGATAATCAGTCCACCATTTCTGTGAACAATCCCGCTACTGGTGCATTAATTGGTACGGTCCCCAATATGGGAGTAGCTGAAACCCGCAGAGCAATTGAAGCCGCGCAAAAGGCTTTACCTGCTTGGCGGGCTAAAACTGCGAAAGAGCGTGCCAAAATCTTGCGCAATTGGTTTGAGCTCATTATGAAGAACCAAGAGGCACTCGCTCAATTGATGACGGCCGAGCAAGGAAAGCCCTTGGCGGAGAGTAGGGGCGAGATTGCTTATGGCGGCTCTTTTATTGAATGGTTTGGTGAGGAAGCAAAGCGCTTGTACGGCGAAACGATTCCTGGCCATGCTACTGATAAAAGATTGATTGTGATTAAGCAGGCGATTGGTGTTTGTGCTGCGATTACTCCTTGGAATTTTCCATCGGCGATGATCACTCGTAAAGCGGGGCCAGCTTTAGCAGCTGGCTGCACAATTGTTTTAAAGCCTGCAAGTCAGACGCCGTTTAGTGCCTTAGCGTTATGCCAATTAGCAGAAGAGGCGGGCATTCCGCCGGGTGTCTTTTCTTGTGTAACAGGTTCCGCAACAGCCATTGGCGGTGAGCTTTCATCAAATCCCATTGTCAAAAAACTCAGCTTTACTGGCTCAACTGAAATCGGCAAGTTGTTATTAGCGCAATGCGCAACAACAGTGAAGAAGGTTTCGATGGAGTTGGGTGGTAATGCGCCATTTATTGTCTTTGATGATGCTGATATTGACGCAGCTGTGAAAGGCGCAATTATTTCTAAATACAGAAATGCAGGTCAAACTTGTGTCTGTGCCAATCGCATCATGGTGCAAGACTCTATCTATGACACATTTGTTGAAAAATTTACTAAAGCAGTGGGCGGTTTGAAGGTTGGCAGTGGTGCTGACGCTAACACTGTGATCGGCCCATTGATTGATGACAAAGCCCTTGCCAAGGTGGAAGAGCAAGTTAATGATGCGGTGACAAAAGGTGGCAAAGTACTCATTGGCGGCAAGCGCCATGCCTTAGGCGGCTCTTTCTATGAGCCTACGGTGGTTTCTGGTGCTACTAAAGATATGCTGGCTTTCAGAGAAGAAACCTTTGGTCCATTTGCGCCGATATTTAAGTTCTCCACTGAGGCTGAGGCAATTGCAATGGCTAACGATACTCCGTTCGGTTTAGCTTCTTATTTCTATAGTCAAAATATCGGTCGTATCTGGCGCGTAGCAGAAGCTCTGGAGTACGGCATGGTTGGTATTAATGAGGGGATTATTTCGAATGAGACTGCTCCTTTTGGAGGCGTGAAGGAAAGCGGTCTAGGTCGCGAAGGATCGCAGCACGGCATTGAAGATTATCTGGAGATGAAATACCTTTGCATGGGCGGCATTTAGGTAACGGAATAAAAAAACCAAATGAATAGAAGAGTTTAAAAATGCAGTCTTTAACTGTAGAAGAAGCAATCACCTCACGAAAGTCCGTGCGAGCATTTACCAAAGAGATGGTTCCAAAAGACACCATTGCAAAGCTCTTAAATATTGCCTCTAGGGCACCATCTGGCACGAATACCCAACCCTGGAAAGTCTACGTATTAGAGGGTAAAGTGCTTGAAGATCTTTGTACCAAGGTATGCGACGCTTATGACAGCATTGCTGCTAATCCTGAATTAGCCAAAGAATATCAGGCTGGCTACACCTACTATCCCACTAAATGGTTTAGTCCATACATTGATCGACGTCGCGAAAATGGCTGGAGCTTGTATGGTCTTCTGGGTATCACCAAGGGTGATAAAGACAAAATGCATGTGCAGCATCGCAAGAACTTTCAGGCTTTTGGGGCACCCGTATGTCTGTTCTTCACCATTGATAAGGAATTGGGTAAAGGCTCTATGCTCGACTACGGCATGTTCTTGCAAAACTTGATGGTGGCAGCAAGAGGTGAGGGCTTAGATACCTGTCCGCAAGCAGCCTGGAATGATTACTCCAAAATTATTCTGCCTATGATTGGAGCGCAAGATAATGAGATGTTGGTCTGTGGCATGGCGCTAGGCTATGTCGATAAGGCGGATATTGTGAACACCTTTCATACGCCCAGAGTCAGCTCAGAAGAATTTACTACTTGGCTTAGTTAAGACTCGCCCTTATCTCAGCAGAGCGATCCCAAAGATTGGGAACTTGCTGAGAAGAGTAACCAGAAACAAATTTCTTTGGCTTGCCAGTAATGGGATCATAGGTATGCCGTTTGACTGCGCCAATATTGGCGCCATACACATGAATACTGATTGATGTTTTATCAGGGATAGCATTGCTCACCACATGAATATCACCGACAGCAGGGCCAACCACCTCAATATCGCCCTGGCGAAGAACTGTTTGGGGGCCATCCATCTCTAACTCGCCTGATGGCAGTCTCTTATAGTGCTGACCTTGTTCCATTCCTCTGAGCATGCCAATTAAGCCCCAGATGCAGTGATCATGGATTGGCGTTTTTTGACCGGGGCCCCATACAAAGCTCACTACTGAAAATCTACCCAAGGGATCTGCGTGAAGCAAAAACTGCTGATAAAACTCAGGGTGTGGAATAGTACAAAATTCTGGAAGCCATGAATCTGATTGAATCAGTGTTTTGAGTAATTCAGAGCCCTTGGTAATGAGTTCTTGCTCTACTGACTCATGAGAGACCAAGTTCGTCATTCCAATGACAAATTCACGCAGGGGTGCGATGCTATCTAGTTGATTATTCATATATTGAGCAGTCTGGAAGCATTGCCTCCAAGAATACCTATGCGATCAGCATTACTTAAGCCTTTGGTGGCCATAACACGCTCTACAGGAAATTCCTCCCAAGGTATGGGGTGATCTGTTCCTATAACAACTTGACTTGCGCCAACCTGTGAGACTAAATAAGCTAGCGCCTCTGGAGTGAAAACCAGTGAGTCAAAATATAGTTGCTTAAGGTATTCAGATGGCTTCTTCTGAAGAACTATCTTAGGGTCACAATTTTGTGGCGAGACAAAGCAGCTGTGATCCATACGAGGAGCATAAGATCCTAGAAAGCCTCCGCCATGAGCAGCCAATACTTTTAATCGGGGATATTTATCGAGTACACCCTCGTAAATAAGATGTTGTAGTGCGATGGTGGTATCAAGGGGGTTGCCAATGACGTTAGACATCCAACCATTACCTTTAAAGCGCTGAGCAAGTTGCGGCGTACTTTGAGGGTGAATAAATAGGGGCACATTAAGCTCTTGAGCCTTTGCCAATATCGGATGAAATTTGGGGTCTGAGAAATCCTGTCCTAGAACGCTCCCACCGATGGCAGCGCCCCGCAGCCCCTGATTTTTTACCGCATATACTAATTGCTCAACAGCTAAATCTGGATGCTGCATTGTTAGCGAAGCAAAGGCGGCAAACTTATCCGGCCTCATTGCGCATAGCTCAGCCAAATGAAAATTGTTGAGACGACATATTTCAGCAGCGGTATCTTTATCTTGGCGATACCAGTACGGATTAATACTCAGCACTTGCATATCAATGCCCTGGGCTTCCATGGCCTTAATGCGCTCATTGATTTTGATGAAATGCTCAGGAAGTCCCTTGGTTGGGGGAGGAACCGATTTAGCCTCATCTCCCATTAAATCAATAGCGTCTTGGAAAAGGCAGTGGGCATGTACATCAATTGTCTTAATGCGCTTCCCGTTAATAAATACCGGAGTGATTCTTTTTGGCGTCCCATCTTTTAGGTCGGCCGAGTGGGCTAATCCACAACCGCAGAAAAATAATCCACCCAGCGCTTTGCCAGTTTCTTTTAAAAATGAGCGGCGATTATGCATAGATAGCTCTAGCCTTTATTTTGATTGTATGACATTCATGCCACTATTTTTGATGGGCCCTACTGCAATGGGCGAGCTTAAATATTCAATTAACTTTTTAGCCCCTTCTAAGTTCGATGCATTTGTAGTGATTGCGGCAGCAAAAGTTTGAATGAGTTGAAGGCTATCAGGTATTGGGCCCACATAATCAATACCCGCTACATTGATGAGTTCGCTGCTGGGTTGGAGGGCAATATTCGCTTCGCGATTAGCCAGCAATGTTGTAGCTTGTGCACCTCGCTCAGTTATTTGTACTGAAATTTGATCACTGATACCAAGTTTAGGAAAAATTTCTTTAGTTAAGTAAATGCCACTAGTACTGCCTGGAACAACTATTTTTTTTGCCTTGACAAGTGCATCCACAAAAGCTTTGGTAGACAAGATATCGGGTTTTGCATTTCCTGCTGGGACGGCTAAACCTATAGGGACCTGTGCTAAATCAACATCTGAATTTGGAAGAATTTTATTCATTGCAATGAGCTCAGTAAGTCCTTCACGTGAAAGAATTACTACGTCTGCTGTTGTACCAGTGAGTAGTTGGGCTTTGATGGTCTTAGGACCAGAGCCTTGAGATGCCCCAGATTTTGTAATCACCTTAATGCCAGTCGTCCTTTCAAAGGAAGGTAGCATTTGTGTGTAGGGCCCCTGAAAACCACCCGAGATCATGACTTCGAGTTGGGCTATTGCAGGAGTACTCAGCGTTAAAAAGAGCGCGTAGGCAAAAAGATATTTCAAGAGATGAACCAATTTATTTTGATTTCATAAATTTTTGAGCCCGCTTTCCGGTGTCAACTTCTGTAGTGTATACACTGCCTTCAGAATCAACTGCGATATTGTGAACCCAGTGAAAGTCTCCTGCATTTCTACCGCTTCTACCAAAAGATCCTACTTTTTGGCCGGTGTCACGTACTAGCACGGTGACCTCATTATTAGTGCCATCCGCAATCAAAATATACTTTTCACTTGCATCCGAAGGGATGAGATCCCAAACCGATCCCGAACCACGAGTTTCAGTTTCAAAAGCCATTTCACGTATAAATTTTCCATTTTTTTCAAACACTTGAATACGGTTATTTGCTCTATCGCAAACAAATAAGGTGTTGTCCTTCATGAGACGAACACAATGAACTGGATTAGCAAATTGCATTGACGTCGGATTAAAATTCGGCATCTTTTCATCGCTAGGAGCATTTCCGTATGCACCCCAATGACGCTTATAGACTCCGGTGTTGGAATCAAAAACAATGACACGTTTATTTAAGTAGCCATCGGCAATATAAACTTCGTTTGCAATAGGGTCGACATTCATGTGAGCAGGACGGCCAAGCTGAGTCGTATCGTTGCTACCAAGACTTGCGCCAGGAGACCCAATTTGCAGAAGAAATTTTCCTTGTTTAGTAAATTTTAGAATCATATGGTCAGTTTGATCGTTCCCACCAACCCAAACATTACCGTTAGGGTCGATATAAATTCCATGTTCATTTTTAGGCCAGTTATAACCATTGCCAGCACCGCCCCATGCTTGTAATAAATTCCCGTTTTTATCAAACTCAAGAACAGGTGGAGCAGGGATGCAGCATTTTGATCTTTTGGGATTTAGCGTGGCACCTTTTTCATCGTCTGTAATAGTAAGTGGTCGATGAATGATCCAAATATGATCATTTTTATCGGTGGCTACCCCTGCCACTTGACCTAATATCCAATTATTGGGTAATGCTTTTGGCCAAGAAGCATCAACTTTATATTGTGGCGCCTTGGTGGTCGATTGGTTCTGTGAAAATGCGCTGCAACTAAGCGTTAGCAATACGATGAAGAATCCATGTTGAATCATTTTTATCACAATATGCTCCCTAACGGCTTGCTGGTTTTGAATTTAGCGACTGTGCTTCACTCTTTAATGGCGTGACCTTGTCTGGATCAAATCGGATCATCAGATAGTTGATGTGATCTGTAATTTCAGCAAACCAATGTCTCGCTCCTTGGGAGCTTACTCTTAAATATTTACTTAGAAATAGAAGTTTCGGGTTATCCCTTAGGATGGTTTACTAGGCGGCATATGCGATCTTCTCTCAGAAAGATGAGCTAATGCCCGGCTTCAGAAGAGTCGGGTGCTATCACTGTAAGATAGAGTCCGCTATCGTTTATTTTCTTTTGGTAAATCATGAATAAAACAATCTTAACTTGTGCAGTAACAGGTAATCTCACCAAACCTGAGATGACGCCTTATTTGCCAATTACTCCTGCTCAAATTGCGGAATCTTGCTTAGGTGCAGCTGATGCCGGGGCCGCCGTAGTACATATTCATGTGCGCGATCCTGATACGGGCAAGCCATCAATGGATATAGGTCATTACGCTGAGGTGATGCGTTTAATTAAGGCGAAAAATAAAGAGCTGATCATTAACTTAACTACCGGGCCTGGCGGTAGATATATTCCGAGTGAAGATGATCCTAAGGTATTTGCACCAGGGACTACTTTGTGCCATCCGCTGAAAAGGGTAGAGCATGTTGCCCAGTTAAAACCAGATATTTGCTCCTTAGATTTAAATACTATGAATTCAGGTGCTGATGTTGTAATGAATACGCCCTCTAACGTTCGTAAGATGGCTAAGGTGATTCGTGATTCAGGAGTCATGCCTGAATTAGAGATCTTTGATACTGGCGATCTTAATCTAGCAAAAGATCTATTGCAGGACGGTACGATTGATGGCCCAGGACTTTTCACTTTCGTGATGGGCGTGAAGTATGGCCTAAATACCGATCCAGCTACTTTGTTATATATGCGTGATCAACTACCTCAGGGCGCCAATTGGGCCGCCTTTGGTATTAGTCGGGCAGAGTATCCAATCGTTGCTCAAGCTTGGTTATATGGCGGCCATGTGCGCGTTGGCATGGAAGACAATATTTATCTCAGCAAAGGCGTACTTTGCAAAACCAATGCTGAGTTAGTCCTCAAAGCTAAAGCGCTCATCGAAAGCATGGGCGGCGAGTTAGCTTCTTCTAGTGAAGCACGTGCGATGCTGGGCTTAAGACCTGCGCAGTAAATGACTCTGTGATTTACTCGCGTGGGATCTTTGCCTGAACGGCAACGTCTTCCCATTTTTTCTTTTCAGCAGCCACAAATAGATCAGTGTTCGCGGGGGTATCACCAATTCCCCAGCCACCCAAATCTTTCCACTTCGCTTTGGTTTCAGGCGAATTTAAAACCTTTTTCAGCGCAGCATAAATTTTATCTACTGCTGGCTGTGGCGTTTTAGCTGGCACGAATAATCCAAACCAAGCAATCACTTCAAAGTTTGGATAGCCTGCTTCTTGCATGGTGGGTACATCTGGTAAATCAGGGTTACGGGTTTTACTAGTGACTGCTAAGGCGCGTAGTTTGCCGTTGCGAATATGTTCTATAGAGCTCGGCAAATTATCAACCATCATCGTCACTTGCCCAGCTAGCAAGTCAATGAGAGCAGGGCCTGCACCTTTGTAAGGTACGTGGACGATATCAATACCAGACATATTTTTAAATAATTCACCTGACATGTGAATGGACTGTCCTCTGCCAGAAGATGCGAATGAATACTTACCTGGGTTTGCTTTAGCCAATGCTACGAAGTCAGCCACGGTCTTGACTGGTAGGGCAGAGTTCACCACCATGACATTAGGGGTTGCTAAAACAACGCTGATAGCCCTCATGTCTTCTGATTTGTACGGCAGGCTTTTATATAGGGCGTAGTTAATAGCATTTGTACCAATGTTGCCCATCGCCATGGTGTAGCCATCTGCTGGACTAGCGATTAATGCTTGCAGAGCAATAATTCCTGCTGCCCCCGCTTTATTTTCAACTAACACTGATTGCCCTAATTCTCTTCCGAGCTGATCTGCAAGTGCCCTAGATGCGATATCAGTCGTTCCTCCAGGAGCGGCAGTGACAATAATTTTGAGGGGCTTGGATGGGAAGACATCAGCTGCATGGCTTAAAGATGTCAAGGCAGTCATGCTCAGTAGAATGCCTGCAAATCTTTTGAAATGAGTTTGATAGTTCACTTTAGTCCCCTTAATAATTCACAGTAATTTATCAGACCATTATAGGGGTGGCAATATTGACAACTATTCTGATACAGGGCAAATGAATTAGTAAAAGCCCTAGGTTTTCAGGATAAATTGGCCTAAAACTCTTGATTGCGTGAGTTATGATTTCTGTATTAGTTGGGCAGGATTTTTATAAGGTACAGAAATGCAATTTGACTTCCACTCAACACAGTCCATCATCGTAGAACGGGGTGGGTCTGCTCATTTAGCCAAGCGGATTATTGAGCGTGGTGGTAAATCAGTACTCATTGTTACTGATCCTGGCGTCTTATCAGCGGGATTGTTAAATAAGGCGCTGTCTCAATTCAAAGAATTGGCACTTTCTCTAAAAGTATTTTCAGATGTTCAGGCTGATCCACCGGTTTCTGTGATTGATAGCGCTGTAAAGCTTGCTCAAGAATGTAAAGCAGATTTCATTGTTGGATTCGGCGGTGGCAGTTCAATGGATGTTGCTAAATTGGTGGCACTCTTGGCGCCAGGAAAAGAAAAGTTAGCCGATGTATATGGCATCGGCATGGCTAAAGGTCCGCGACTACCTCTGATCTTAGTTCCTACTACTGCAGGAACGGGCTCTGAAGTCACCACTATCTCTATTGTCACAGTGAGCGAGAGTGAGAAAAAAGGCGTTGTCTCCCCTAAACTCTTGCCTGATGTGGCACTGTTAGATGCTGAACTGACTTTAGGCTTACCCCCACACATCACAGCAGCAACTGGTATTGATGCCATGGTGCATGCCATTGAGGCATTTACAACAAAGCGTTTAAAAAATCCGGTTTCTGATTGTTTGGCCAAAGAAGCACTCAGATTATTGGCTGGCAATCTTCATGCTGCGGTCAATGTGGGTGATGACATCGTCGTTCGTGAAAATATGCTCTTAGGTGCTTGTCTTGCGGGCATGGCATTTACGAATGCGCCAGTAGCTGGAGTGCATGCTTTGGCCTACCCCATTGGTGCCAGATTTCATGTATCTCATGGCCTATCCAATGCTTTGATGTTAGGCCCTGTGATGCGCTTTAATATCGCGCAGGCGCATGTTATGTACGCTCAGCTTGGACAAATCATCAAGCCAGGCTTGCAAGGATCCACCACAGAGCAAGCATCTCAACTAGCAGATTATTTAGGTGGGCTCGTCGGTAGTTTGGGGCTGCCCAAGCGATTATTAGAAGTGGGGATTACCTCGAATGATATTGACCAATTGGCAAGTGATGCCATGCTCCAGACTCGCCTGCTGCAAAATAGTCCCCGTGAGATCGCCTTAACTGATGCTAATGCTCTTTACAGAGAGGCCTTATGAGTCATCAAAAATCCCCACCGCCAACTCGCGCAGATTTTGTAGCGTTTGAAGAAGTTCATTCGAGGTGGAATGACAACGATGTGTATGGTCATATTAATAATGCGGTGTACTACTCATTCTTCGATACAGCAGTCAATCGTTATTTGATTGAGCATGATGTTTTAGATCTCCAAAATAGCAAAGAAATAGGCTTGGTTGTTGAAACCCAATGCCAATACTTTGCCCCAATTGTTTATCCTGATTTAATTCATGTGGGATTGAAAGTCACTCACTTAGGTAATAGCAGCGCTAGATATGAGGTTGCTATCTTTAAAAATCATGAGGATGTTGCTTGTGCAGTAGGTTACTTTGTGCACGTGTATGTAGATCGATTGAGCAATCAATCCACACCGATTCCGCAGAAGGTACGTGAAGTATTGCAGGGGCTTTTAAAAGATAGCTGAGTTGTTCAGTTGCTTCACTCAGTGACCTCAATAAATAAAAAAGACTGCCTAGGCAGTCTTTTTTATTTGGTACAACAAACAATTATTAAACGTTTGCTAAATGCGCTTCTAAAGTCTTGGTGAACTTATTAGCGTGGCTACGTTCAGCCTTTGCTAATGTTTCAAACCAATCAGCGATTTCGTCAAAGCCTTCATCGCGTGCTGTCTTAGCCATGCCTGGGTACATGTCTGTGTACTCATGAGTTTCGCCGGCGATAGCTGCTTGCAATGCTTCGGCAACTGTCTTAGCTGGCATACCAGTACCTGGCTCGCCTGCACCGCCTTCGATCAAATACTCCATGTGACCGTGAGCGTGGCCTGTTTCGCCTTCCGCTGTTGAACGAAATACTGCTGCTACATCGTTTGCACCAGCAATGTCAGCCTGGTTCGCGAAATAGAGATAGCGACGGTTTGCCTGTGATTCACCAGCAAATGCTTCTTTCAAAGACTGTTCTGTCTTTGTACCTTTTACGGTTTTAGCCATTTATGACTCCTAAGAATGGGTTGTTGAAATAGGGGTGAAAACATCACCACGGACTCATTATGGACAAAATTGCCGGCCTGAATAATCGTATTTTTGTATTGTCTTGATAGTTAAAAACAACTGATATAGATATTTCAATTAATAAAATAAAACACCTTAACTACATGAAACAGGCGATTTTGGAGGGTATATCCTCAAATGAAGCTTCCATTTGAGGTTTTCTTGGGGTTTAGACCGAATTTACCCCCAGATTTCCGTGTATTTAGTTATTTCCTATTGAAATTGTTAATTAATACAATTTTACTATCGAATCTTTGGGTCATACACTAGCGCCATTGAGTTGCATAGCCCATGCAAAAAAACATTAGAGAACGAATATGACAACACGTGAAGGCAGTCTAGAGGCTCCAACAAGACACCCCTTGGATTGGAAAAATCCCCAGTTTTATGACAAGGCCAATTTAGAGGCCGAAATGGAGCGGGTCTTTGACCTGTGCCATGGCTGTCGTCGTTGCGTGAGTCTTTGTGGATCATTTCCGACTCTTTTTGACTTAGTTGATGCTACTGAAGATCTGGAGATGGAGCAGGTTGATAAAGCTGACTATCAGAAGGTAGTCGATCAGTGCTACCTCTGCGATGTTTGCTATATGACGAAGTGCCCTTACGTACCACCACATCCTTGGAATATCGATTTCCCGCATTTGATGCTGCGTGCAAAGGCGGTTAATTTTAAAGATGACAAAGCAACATTCCGCGATAAGTTGCTTTCCTCTACAGACAAGCTTGGGCACTTCGCTGGAATTCCGATTGTTACGCAGGCAGTGAATGCAGTTAATAGCACTGGACTTGCGCGCTTGGTGATGGAAGGCGCTTTGGGAGTTGATAAGAATGCTTGGATTCCTGAATATGCTCCTAAGACTTTCCCGCAGTTGGCTAAGAAGTCAGACGCATGGCCTGTGGTTGATGGCACAAAGACGCCAGGCAAGGTAGCTATCTACGCCACTTGTTACATTAATTACAACGAGCCAGGAATTGGTCAAGATCTCATTAAGGTTCTGAATCACAATCAAATTCCATATGAATTGGTAGATAAGGAAGCATGTTGCGGCATGCCAAAGCTAGAGCTCGGCGACTTAGAGTCGGTGGCAGAGAATAAGGAAAAGAATATTCCTAAATTAGCTAAATTAGCGCGTGAAGGATATGCGATTGTGACGCCAATTCCTTCCTGTACCTTGATGTTCAAGCAAGAGCTACCACTGATGTTCCCTGAATGCGCTGATACACAATTAGTTAAAGATGCGATGTGGGATCCATTTGAATACTTTATGGCACGCAACTCTGATGGGCTGCTTAAAAAAGATTTCAGTAAAGAGCTTGGTCACGTTAGCTATCACATGGCTTGTCACTCCCGTGTGCAAAACGTCGGACAGAAGACCGCTGAAACTCTAAAGCTCATTCCTGGTACGGAAGTTAATGTGGTCGAACGTTGTTCTGGCCACTCTGGTACTTGGGGTGTCAAAAAAGAATTTCATGAAACAGCGATGAAGATTGGTAAACCTGTTTTCAAAAGAATGGCTGAGGAAGAGCCCAATTACATTAGCTCGGATTGTCAGCTTGCCGGTCATCATATTGAGCAAGGCATGGAAGAGTTGGGATTGCCAAAATCAGAAATGGCGCATCCACTCACTTTGCTTGCTAAGGCATACGGTCTGTAAGTAACACTATCAATATAAAAAGGAATTATTAAAGTATGGCAACTATTACACGCGATAGCCTTCTGAGTCTTGAGGCTTATCACAAAGAGCGTCCTGCTTTTCGTGAGAAGGCAATTCAAGAGCGTCGTTTACGCACTGTCCACCTTGGTGATCATGTAACGATGATTTTTGAGAATGAATTTTTAATGCGTTATCAGATACAAGAAATGTTGCGCGTCGAAAAGACCTTTGAGGAAGAGGGCATTGAGGATGAGTTGAATGCTTATAACCCCTTAGTTCCAGGAGGCTCTGACTTCAAGGCAACGATGATGATTGAATATCCTAATGAAGCTGATCGTAAAGTCGCACTTGCCAAATTAGTAGGTATTGAGCATCAGATCTTTATTGAAGTAGAAGGTCAGCCGCGCCTCTATGCCATTGCCGATGAAGATTTAGAGCGTTCTACTGCTGAGAAAACATCAGCAGTGCACTTTATGCGTTTTGATCTGACTAGTGATATGAAGAGAGCTCTGAAAGCCGGCGCTCAATTAATGGTAGGTTGCGATCACAAGGGATACCCAATGCATGTTGAAACCTTGCCACTAGAAACCTTGGCATCTTTAGTTTCTGACTTAAGCTAGTACAGTCCGCTCTAAAGGTAGGTAACCCCCGGTAGAGCGGATTCACGGATGACTTTGGCTAATTCCTCCATTGCAGCAGCACGGGGAAAGTTCTTGCGCCAGACAAGACAGATTCTTCTAGTTGGTATGGGGTCCTCAAAAGGGATATACCGAATAAGCTGATCTGCAGCTTCTGGATCTGCAACGGAAGTGCGAGGCATAACTGAAATACCAATGCCGCTCGCTA
Organism: Polynucleobacter sp. UB-Piko-W3; assembly: GCF_018881635.1. Classification (GTDB taxonomy): domain Bacteria; phylum Pseudomonadota; class Gammaproteobacteria; order Burkholderiales; family Burkholderiaceae; genus Polynucleobacter. Next base: position 1,177,663 of record NZ_JACVPY010000002.1, on the reverse strand, counting down.
CCATTTGCCGAATGGTTTCTAGGGAAGATCCCTCAAAGCTGCGTTGTTCGCCAAGAGTAGCGCCTGAGCCAAAGCGGTTTAATTCAGGACAAACTCCCAAGACATGATCTCGAAAGCAATTACCGGTTCCCAGCAATAAAGTATTTTGCTCCTTGAGCTCGCGGTGCGGTATCGAAGTGCGGAACTCCCAAGGATGACCCTTAGGTACGGCAACCAAAAATGGTTCGTCATATAAATCAATTTGGTTTAAACCAGCGCTTGCAAAGGGCTCTGCTAGAACTAGGCAATCTAGTGCTCCTTGGCGCAGTATCTCCAGCAAACGAACCGTAAAGTTTTCCTCTAAAAATAAAGGTACATTGGGCAATCGCTTTCTTGCAATTATCACCAAGCTTGGAAGTAAGTAGGGCGCAATGGTATAAATTGCGCCGAGTCGCAATGGACCAGATAGAGGGTCTTGTCCATGCATAGCCAGATGTTTTAAAGAATTTGCCTCTTCCAGCACCCGTTGAGCTTGATCAACAATGAGCGCGCCTAGGCTGGTCATCGAAACTTCAGTGTTGGTTCTCTCAAAAATTTGTGTATTAAGCTCTTCCTCTAGCTTTCTAACTGCCACCGATAGAGTTGGCTGAGAAACAAAGCAAGCATCCGCTGCTCTACCAAAGTGGCGTTCACGAGCAACTGCGACGATATAGCGTAATTCTGTCAGTGTCATATAGGGAATATTATGATGCTGTTAGGAATTCTCCGCAGAATTTACTTCAATTAAGTCTTGGTGCACTATCAGTCTTTGTGAGCACCTAAATCGAGGAAAATTCTCGCTTAGTTCCGTCTTAGCTAGTCATTTTATTTAGAAATCTCAGTATAGAGGAGGGTCGGTTGGGTAGATTAAAAAAATCGATACTTGTATTGAAATCGTCTAATGCTAGCTTTCAGTAATCAAACGATGACGCCAATTTTGTATACCTACCGGAGGTGCCCCTATGCCATGAGGGCTAGGATGGCGCTGCAATATGCAGGCATTCAGTTTGAGTATCGAGAGATTGAACTCCGAAATAAGCCGCAATCGATGTTAGATCTATCGCCCAAAGGCACTGTTCCTGTTTTATATGTGGATGGACTTGTTCTAGACCAAAGCTTAGATATCATGTGCTGGGCATTAAAGGTTTCCGATCCAGATGGTTGGAACATGCTTGATGAGAATATCGCCAAGACATGGATTGAGAAAAATGACGAAGTATTTAAGGGTTTATTAGACCAATACAAATATCCCAATCGATACCCCCAATTAAATCAAGTAGCAGTTCTAGCTGATGTAATGGAGTTGATGTTGGAGCCCATGGAGCGCGCGCTAGGATCTAGCGAATATTTACTGGGCGGCAGAATGACTTGGGTTGATGTGGCTATTTTTCCATTTATTCGACAATTTTCCATGGTTGACCAGCAAAAGTTTGAGCTATTACCCATCCCCCATATTCAAAAATGGTTACGCCGACAGATTGAGTCCAAGCTATTTCTTTCGGTCATGGATAAACATCCCGCCTGGAGAGATTGATTCAGTGCTTCAGATTTTTCCATCTTTAGCCCACTAAATGCTTAGAATGTAAGTATCTTTTAAAAGGCAGATTTCTATGCACTCATTTTTTGAATCAAATTTGCACATAGCTCAGTATGTTCCTTTTGGTTTAATCATTGCGATTATTATTTTCACTGCCATTGGCTGGTCTGTTGGGCTCTATCGACTAAAAAAGTATGGCGAGAGTGGAGCTGTCATTAGAGACTCTTTAGCGGCGGCCATTTTTGGCCTCTCTGCTTTGGTTCTAGGTTTTACATTCTCTGGATCTGCATCGAGATATGTGGATCGTATGGATGCTATTCGAGTTCAAGCGCAAACACTTCAACAGGTTTATGGCTCGCTAAAGTATCTAAACAAAAATGATCAAGTAGTCGTTAAAAAATCTCTCGATGATTTGTTGGATGCACGACTCACGGCATATAAAAATCTCATAGCCATGTCTGATATAGATGCTGGGGGAGCAAAAATTATGGCAGCAACTAGAAAGATTCAGGAGGACGTCACACAGGCAACTTTGAATACATCCTCCGAAAATAAGGCCTTTGCAACGGGGTTACTTACGTCTCAAGTCAGCAATTTGGCTACGGCCTTTGCAGCTGGAGTCATCGATACAAAATCCCATCCTCCATCTCTCTTATTAAAGTTTTTGTTCGCCCTTCTCTGTATTGGCGCCTTTTTGATTGGCTACACGATGGTCTTAAAAAATGAGACTGACTGGTTATTAGCCTCTTTATATACGCTGCTTATTGGTATCTCGATTTATGTCATCCTCTCGCTAGAGCTTCCAAATCTCTTGATGCCTTATGAGGAGGTCAATAGAGATCTGTTGATGCTCAAGGATGCAGTGAGATAGTCGATTAAGTATTAAATAGTAATATCACTTCTAACTTATAGTTAGTAAAACATTGATTAATGAGGAGGCAGTATGCTGCGTATCATGATGAAGTATGTGCTCTTGTGCTTATCTGGCTGTTTAATATTGAGTCCAAACGCCTATGCGCAGACATCGGCAAGCTATCCGAACAAGCAAGTTACTTTTGTTTTGACACAGGCTCCCGGAGGCGCTAACGATATTACGGGTAGGGCAATCGCACAAAAATTGACGGATATGTTGAAGGTGCCCTTCATTGTTGACAACCGCCCTGGTGCCGGCGGAAATATAGCAGCCCAATATGTAGCGAAGTCGCCTAAGGACGGCTATACATTGTTGCTTGCTTTGGGTAATACGATAGTAATCAATCCTTATTTATATAAAAATACAGGTTTTGATGCGCAAAAAGATTTCGAGCCAGTAGCGCCGATCGTAAGGGCTCCGTATGTACTCGTTACTAATCCTTCGTTCCCACCAAAAACAGTTAAAGAGTTGATTACTTATGCTCAGGCAAGGCCTGGTGAGTTGTTTTATGGGTCAGCTGGAAATGGCACCCCGAACCATCTACTGTTTGATTTGTTTAAGTACCTTACCAAAACAAATATTGTTCATGTTCCCTATAAAGGTGCAGCTGCCTCTGCAATGGATACAGTATCAGGTCAAGTTCCTATGAACTTTTCAAGCCTGCCTTTAGCTTTACCTCTTATAAAAGATGGAAGATTGCGTGCTCTTGGAATTACTTCAGTAACAAGATCTCCACTAGCCCCAGAAATTCCCCCTATTGCAGATACAGTGCCAGGCTTTAATCCTGATATGTGGGTTGGTATTTTGGCTCCTGCTGGAACACCCAAAGATATTGTTGCCAAATTACATAGCGATATTCAGAAGGCGCTTAACAGCAAAGATTTTCGTGACAGCATGAGCGAAAAGGGTTTGGATATTGCGCCAACTGCATCGCCTGCGGACTTCACCAAAATGATTCAGGTTGAATCTGTGCGCTGGAAAAAAATTATCGCTGAATCTGGCGCTTCCATTGATGAATAATGTTTTATTGAATTAAAAATCCATTTATGAAAATTACACGTCTTGAAGTCTTCACTCTTAAAGCACCACAATCAGGTAGGCCACATTGGGTTAGCCACTTTATTGTTCCTACCGCTAATGAGATCCTAGTTCGCATTTATACCGATGAGGGTATTGACGGCTTCGGTCTAGCTACTAGCTATACGCCAATTGATTTTGCTGTTAAGGCATTTAAGTCTGGCATTGGTGATTTAATTATTGGTGAAGATCCTTTGGCCCCTGAACGTGTCTATAAGAAGTTATTTGCGCTTACTACTAGCAGACTAGCAAGTGAAAAAGGTTGGTCAAGAGAGGCAGTCATCAGAATATCCTCAGCAATTGATATTGCGCTTTGGGATATTGTTGGCAAGACTGCTGGTTTGCCTTTGTATAGAATTTTTGGCGGCTTTCGTAGTGAAGTACCTGCCTATGTCACCTGTGGATACTATCGCGATGGTAAGGACGATGCTGAACTGCGCGATGAGGTGCAGAAATTAGTAGACCAAGGACATACTGGCTTCAAGTCAAAGGTTGGTGGCTTACCGCTGGAAAGAGATATCGAGCGCATGGCCCTTATCAGAGAAGTCATTGGCGATAAAAGGGATCTCATGATTGATGTGAATCGTGCATGGGATTTAGAAACTGCTATCAAGGGCGCGCAATTATTGGAGCCTCTCAATCCAAGATGGCTTGAAGAGCCAGTGAGATGGGAAGATGATCGTAGAGCCTTGAAATTGCTCTCCAATAAAACTCGCATCCCACTATCTGGAGGCGAGAGTGAGCTGACCAGTTATGGTTGTCGTGCCATGATTGAAGAACAGGCAATTCAGATACTGCAATTTGATTGCACGATGTTTGGCGGCTTTACTGAAGGCCGAAAAATGGCGGGACTCTGTGAGCTTAACCATGTTCAAGTTGCGCCTCATCATGATTGCTTCATACATGCGCATATTGTGGCAGGCAGTCCTGCGGGCTGTATTGTGGAAGCATTTACTGACCCAGAGAGAGATCCCTTGCAGGCAGAGTTATTTGAAGATCCGCCGATTATTAAAAATGGCATGATGACATTAAAAGAGCAGCCTGGATTGGGCTTAACCTTATCTGAGGCGGCAATGAAAAAATTTAGTGAACGAATTATTTAATCTACAGATCCCATGAGTAATCAAATAGCGAATCAGCTTGCACCCAACGGGGTTTTAACAGCCGGCATTTATCTCGGTAATTTTTTATTAGTTACCGGAAAAGATAATCAAGGCAATCCAGATGGTGTCTCACCTGACTTGGCCAAGGCTATTGCAGCAGCATTGAATGTGAAAGTTCAATTACTGCCTTTTGATACTCAAGGTGAGTTGGTAGAGGCAGTAGCAAGCGGTATCTGCGGGATTGGTTTGGTTGGATCTGACCCAGATCGCGCGCAAAAAATTACTTTTGCACCAGCCTATGTCGAAATTGAGGCTTCTTATTTAGTCCCACCAAATTCAACACTCAAAACGATTGAATCTGTTGATGCTCCTGGTATCCAGATTGCCTCATTTCAGAAGAGCGCCTATGATTTATGGCTAGCTCGTAATATTCAGCATGCCTCCTTGGTCCATGCTGATACCTTGGAAGCAAGTGTCGAGCTATTCTTTAGTAAAAATCTTCATGCGCTTGCAGGACTTAAGACGGGTTTAATAAAAGAGTCCAAAAGATTACCCGGATCTAAAGTCTTGGATGGGCAATTCATGGCTGTGCAGCAGGGAGTGGCAACAGCCAAGGAGAATATCCAAGGGGTTGAATTTTTAACTCAATTTGTAAAAGAGGCAAAGCAATCCGGCCTCATTGCATCTTTTATTCAAAAGCATCAGGTCGATGGTTTATCTGTAGCGGCTTAAGTTATCTATAAAAAAGTCCCTAGAAGTTAATCAAAGTCTACTTAGGGTGCTTACACTTCACCACTTGTATGGATATGCTATTTTCGGGTTATCCCTGAGGGTCCTTTACAGGTTCGCATGTTAGATTGAGTTATCCCCCTAGTGTTAAGAAGTGTGGTGAAGATTGCTTTTTTAATTGGGGGTTTAATTGGTACTCAATAGGAGCTTGCAGTAATGAACTCATTCTTTTCATTCATGACGTCAGTCTTTTTAAAGAGCGCTATAGTTCTTATTGGGATTGCCAGTTTTGCTCATGCACAGTCTTATCCAAATAAACCGATTAAGTTAGTCATACCTTATGCAGTAGGTGGTGGCACAGATATCTCGACTAGGGTCATGAGTAAGCACCTTGATTCTCGTTTAAACCAGGCGATTATTATTGAGAACAAGGGTGGGGCAGGTAGCACGATTGGCACTGAAATAGTGGTTCGGTCTGAACCTGATGGCTATACGCTCTTGGCGAACACTGACACGATTGTTTTAGCGCCATTACTTTTTTCAAAGATTAATTTTGATATTCGCAAGGATTTGACCCCAATCTCTTTTTACGCAAGTGCACCAATTGTTTTAGTGGCAAATCCGAATTTTCCAGCAAAGGATGTGAAGGAACTCATTGCCTATGCAAAAAAGAATCCAGGTAAGGTTGCTTTAGCTACTTCTGGACCAGGCAGTCCTCATGACTTAGCGGCAATGTTATTTACTAACCGAACCAATATCGATGTCAATGAGATTCCTTATAAGGGTAACGGACCCGCTTTAACAGATACGATTGCTGGTCACGTCGATATTGGAATGTTTACTTTATCCCAAGTTCAGCCATATGCCCAAGCGGGCAAAGTGAAGATCTTGGCAGTAATCAGCCCTCAAAGATCAACATTAGCTCCGGACATTCCATCCCTTGCAGAAAGTGGAATATTAAACATGGAGGTGAGCTCGCGCTATCTCATCATGGTTCCAGCCAAAACTCCTAAAGCCGTTGTTAAGAGACTGGAGGGAGCTTTCTCCGAGCTCTTCAACGATAAGCAGTATCGAAGTGAAATGGAGAGCTTGGGATTTGAAGTTAGATTTAGCACTTCTGAAGATACCGTTGCTATCTTACAAAAAGAATATGACAAATTCGCACCGATTCTTAAAGCTGCTAACTTCAAACCACAATAAATTTATAAACTAAAAGAGAGATTTTTATGTCTAGATTAGATATCAAAGCAGATGCACGTAGAACATTTGAAATTTGTAAATCTGGAGGGATAGCCATTTTCCCGGTAGATGTTGGTTACACGATGATCAGCGGCTCAAGAGAAGGCCTAAAGAAAATATTTAATGCTAAGCAAAGGGGTGGACATAAACGCAATGCTTTGATTTGCGATATGGAAACACAGCGAGAGCTTCAGGTGCTTGATAAGCGTGGCCAAGAAATGATTGAAGTGATTACGCAAGATTACAACTTGCCATTAGGCCCTATTGCCACTTATCGTACCGATCATCCATTAATGAAAAAAATTGATCCAAATGCCCTTGCTGCCAGTACTGCTGGTGGAACATTGGCTATGCTGGTAAATGCTGGACCATTTCATGCTGAAATTACTAAGTTAAGTCGCGAAGAGGTGCACCCCTTATTTGGATCATCTGCCAATTTAACTGGAACCGGAACAAAGTTCAGAGTTGAAGATATTCAAGATGAATTAACTAGCATCGCAGATGTCATTATCGATTATGGCCTGCGTAAGTATCATATGTATAGACGGTCTGCAACTTTGATTAACTTTGAAACTATGCAAGTTGTCCGTATGGGTGTTTGTTATGAGCAGATATCAGATATTCTAAGAAGACATTACAAAATTGAGCTGCCACCAGATCAATCAGTTGATCTAAACCCATCAGGCCATACTAACGAATTTGGCTTACCAATAGTAAATAACTAATGCTTCTCTTTTATTCTGAATAGAAAAATCATTAGAGGGACAAATGAAAAAATCCATTTTATTTTTTCTTGCTGTAATGGGGGCTGCATCAGTCAGTATCGCTGCCCCTCAAGAGCCTATATTTTCGGTGGTAGAAAAAGAGCAAAAACCGTTTTTAAATACCTTAAAAGAATTGGTATCCCTTGAGTCTGGAAGTAGGGATCGCGAAGGGTTAGACAAGATATCGCAAGTAATTTTTAATCGCCTTAAGGCGCTTGGTGGGCAGGTTGAGTTTATCGAACCTGGTGCTAATATGTACCGAATGCACGATACGCCTGATAGGCCGGGCCGCATGGTGAAGGCTGAATTTAAGGGTTCAGGCACAAAGAAAATACTCTTAATTGCGCACATGGACACGGTATATCTCAAAGGTATGCTTGCCAAGCAACCGTTCAGGATTGATGGCGATCGTGCTTATGGCTTAGGTATTTCGGATGATAAGCAAGGAATTGCATTAATTCTGCACACCATGGATAGCTTGAAAAAGTTGAAATTTAAGGACTATGGAAAAATTACTGTGCTCATTAATGGTGATGAGGAAATTAGCTCCCCCGCAGCACGAGCGTATTTTTCAAAGCTAGGTGCAGAGCATGATGCCACCTTTTCATGTGAGGCATCGCAAGCAAAATCTGATCGTATTGCCCTCACTACAGCAGGAATTGCAGCTGTTAATTTAAATATTACTGGTAAAGCATCTCATGCGGGTTCTGCGCCCGAACTGGGAAGAAATGCCCTAGAGGAGCTCTCGTTTCAGATTCAACAGATGCGTGATTTATCAGATCCTAAAGAGGGTATAAAAATGAATTGGACTCTAGCAACCGCTGGTACCAATCGCAATGTCATACCCTCTATTGCATTTGCTACCGCTGATGTTCGTGTGATGAAGAAAGATGATTTTGATGTGGTAGAGAAAAAGGTGCGGGAGCGAGTCAAAACGCAGCAAATGCCTGATGCCAAAATTGATGTTGCTTTTGAGCGCCGTCGCCCACCTCTATTGACCAGCCCTCAGTCTTTACAAATGGCAGAATATGCTAAAAAAGTCTATTCGGAACTTGGCCGTGAGTTAATTTTGGGGACAGTAGCTGCCGGCGGCGGAACGGATGCTGCCTTTGCTGCGCTGGATACTCAAAATCCAGTAATTGAAAGTATGGGGGTTCAAGGATTTGGCGCCCACTCTAATGACGATGAATACATTTTGGTGAGTTCTATTACCCCAAGAATGTATTTACTATCACGCCTCATCATCGATATTTCTAAAGGCAAAGTCGGGGATAGGAATTGATCCAGTTTTAGGGATTACAGTAGTTGCACTTTGATGGATCTGCCTTCGCTTGATTGGCAATCACTTCCTCTTTTTTGTAATTGCATTTAACGCATGACCAAATATTTGCTAGGGGTAAATTGCTTGGTGCATCACAAGAGGCGCATGGCAATCCCTTTTTCCTTTCTGTTACCCAAAAACCAGGCGCCTCACATTCTGGGCATAAAGAATTCATCTTTCTAGAGAGATCTTGCGTAGCCTTCAGAATATTAGCCATGCGGGTTGGGTTGGTATGTGCTCTGAGGTCATTCTCTACAAAGACATTCCCCTTTTTTGAAAGCTTGGTTGCCCATTCAAATGCCTCTTTTAAGGATTCAAGATCTTTAATACCTTTGCGACATTCTGGATGATGTTCATCGTCAGGGCGAATTACTAATTGATGCGTAGTGAATTGAGCTTCAGAAAGCAGTGCAGTCAATTCATCCCAGCTCGATACTAGCTGGCTGGCGCTTTGAGCTTGGCCACCAAAAAATCCAATAATCTCAAGATTTCGGATGTCATCTATCAAAAGCACTAACTCATAATTCCAAGGAAACATGCCTGTGTAAGGGTCGTTATCAAAAGCACCTTCGCTAGCAATGCCAAGCTTTAAACCCGAAAGCTCCATTCCAACTCTAGCCTTCTTTCTTGCGGCATCCAGTTGAGATCCGTATCTTGGGATATCCCTAGTAAATGATCCTAGTTTGTCGGTGTCATAGTCTGATACATGAATGACTTCTAAGTCATTGGAGTCAAATAGTTGCGGGCAAATGATTGACTCTTTGCCATGTTGAGTCAATAAGCTTGCTTTGAGTCCAGAGTAGGACTTTGAATAGATTGGCATCTTGCTTGACTATTTCCTTACATAAAATACTTGGCAATGATGGTATAGATGGGAATGCCTAAAATAATATTAAAGGGGAAGGTGATGCCTAATGACATCCCCATGTATAAGGCTGGATTCACTTCAGGCATGGCATGGCGCAATACTGCTGGCACAGCAATATAAGAAGCGCTGGAGGCGAGCACCATGAGTAAGATGGTATTTCCAAGAGGTAAACCAATGAGCTTACAAAGTAGTAAGGCTAATAGAGCATGAAACAAAGGGGAGCCAATTGCGTATAAAACGGTTATGGGTGGCTTACCCTTGAGTCCCCCGAAATTTCTGGCTGCCATCAGACCCATATCTAACAAGAAGAAAGCCAGCATACCTTTAAAAAGGTCAATCGAAAAAGGTGCCATTAGCTGTTGACCAGCATCGCCGCTGACTAGACCTACAAGCATTGAGCCTAGCAACAACAGTTGCGCTCCATCGGTAAAAGATTCGTGTAGTATTTTGGAGATACTGGTAGCTTCTTGTTTGATTTTTAAATCTTTTGAGTGAGAGGCCCTCGCTTTATTGGCCAAAATAATCGCTAAGATAATGGCTGGTGATTCCATCAGTGCCATTGCAGCTGCCATATGACCACCATACTCAATCTTGAATTGGTCTAAATACTGAGTAGCAGTAATAAAGGTAACAGCACTCACTGACCCATAGGTAGCTGCAATAGCGGCTGCATCAAAAGTATTCAAGCTTCTTCTTAAGAGCCAGTAGCCAAAGATCGGAATGATGATGGCTAAGAAAATTGCTAGACCAAGGGAGAATCCAATTTCACTGGTGAAACCAGATTTGTGGAGAGCAAAACCACCCTTTAATCCCAATGCCATCAATAAATACAATGATAAAAATCTGGAGATTTGAGAGGGAATTTCTAAATTCGATTTAACGGCACCTGCAAATGCACCGAATAAAAAAAATAAAATTGCAGGGTCTAAGAAATTAGTCATTGATACATTCTATGTGTAATCAGCTTTTGATTATTATCCGCATTCTTAATGGGTCTATAAAAAACTACTGCTTAATAATTGCCTGAACTAGTGGGTTCTGAATTTTCTTCTCAGATCGGATGGCGTAAAAGTATTCATAGATATCATCACAGTCACCGAGCAATTCCATCCCATAGGTTTCTTTGAGATCTTTCTCTATCAGCTTCCCAGCAGGAAAGACTCCTAGGCCGCTAGCTGCAAAGGTTTTCAGTAGGGCGCTATCCTCAAATTCTCCAACAATATTAGGTGTGATGCCATGCTTGCTAAACCATTGGTCTATTAAAAGACGAACAGTCGAGTGAGGTGTTGGTATCAGAATGGGCAGTTCATTTAAGCAATGAGGAAAATCTTTTTTAGCTTTTTTCACAAATTGCTTTGGGCTATACCAAGCCATTGATGTTCTAGTGAGCTCTTCACTGTAAACGTTGAGATTCTTATTATTAGGGGCGGGGCGGTCTGCCAAGACAATATCCAAACGATGCAGCGCCAAATCTGCCAACAAGTCTTCAAACTTTCCTTCATGAGCAATGAGTTGTGCGTCCTTGTGTTTGAGGATAGGCTCTAACAACTGCCTTGTCACGAGCTTGGGCAAGCCGTCCGATACACCAACAATAATTTTTGTTTTTGGGGATTTAGCTGCATCTCTGACTGCTTCAGGTAGCTTCTCGCCAATAGAAAAAATTTGATCCGCAATTTCAAGAGCTGCAAAGCCAGACTCTGTCAGGGCAATGCCTCGTCCAGCAGGTTTAAAAAGTAGGTATCCAAGGGATTTTTCTAGCTCATGAACTTGAGCGCTAATGGTTTGGATGGCCATATCCAGGCGCTCTGCGGCCTTGGACATACTGCCTTCTTTGGCGACTACCCAAAAGTAATAGAGGTGGCGATAGTTATAGGAATTGCTCATTGTCAGTTTTTTCCGAAATTATTATCAATATATCTCTGCTTTTAACTAAGTGCAAATGCTCCTAAATTAACCCCATCAAGAGCCATGGCATTCATGGACTCCGTAAACGCATAAAGGTTATTAAATTGGAACTGTTTAGCCCTGAGTTTTTTTCAGCCCTGTTGGCCATTATCGTCATTGACCTCGTTTTGGCTGGCGATAACGCCATCGTCATTGCTATGGCTGCCAGAAATTTACCTCCCCATTTGCAAAAGAAGGCAATTATTTGGGGTGCGGTAGGCGCAATTGCAGTCAGAAGTGCGATGACGCTTGCAGTCGTATACCTATTACAGATTCCAGGCTTGATGTTAGTTGGTGGTCTGTTATTGGTATGGATTGCTTACAAGCTATTGCATCCAGGTAAAGATGGTGATGAAGAGCATGATCATGCATCAACCAGTTTTTGGGGTGCAATGAAGACAATCGTGATTGCTGATGCTGTCATGGGCCTAGACAACGTCTTGGCCGTAGCAGGCGCCTCTCATGGTAGCTACCTCTTAGTCGTACTGGGCCTGTTAATTAGTATTCCGATTGTGATCTGGGGTTCAACCCAAATTCTCAAGTTAGTAGAGCGTTATCCCTCAGTGATTTACTTGGGTGCAGGCGTGTTGGCTTGGACGGCAGCAAAGATGATGCTTGCGGAGCCAATGGTTAAAGAGTTGGCAGTATTCCAAAATCCGGTTCTGGACTATGCAATACAACTGATAGTCATTCTTGGCGTGTTATTTGCAGGATTTATCAAAAGCAGGCGGGCGCTTGAAGAGATCATCGCCCCAGCTGAAGTAGTTCCAGCTACAACTGAAGCAGTATCTGAAAAGCAGTCTCATACCTTAGGAGGTGAAGTAATGAATAAAGTTCTCATTCCGGTTGATGATTCAAGCAATGCTATTTTGGCCCTGAGACATGCAGTTAGTACTTATGGAAAAGATGCTGCTAATGAGTTTCACATTTGCAATGTGCAGCCGAGAATTTATCGCCACATTGGTAAATTTTTTAGTAAGACCGATATTCAGGAATGGCAAGCAGAGCGTGCAAAAAATGTAGCAAAGTCGGCTATTGAATTTCTAGAAAAGTCAGGCGCGAGCTTTTCATTTACTTATGTCAGCGGTGATAAAGGCGAAGCCTTGCGCGATGAGGCGATGCGCCTAGGATGTAATCGTATCGTCATAGGATCAGCCAAGAAAAATACATTGAGTAGATTGTTTGAGAACTCGACTACCGCGAAGTTATTAGAGATCAGCGATATTCCTGTTGAAGTAGTCACTGGTAAGTCATTGCCGACCTTAGAGCGTTGGGGCATTCCGGCATTAGGTGCTGGTGCAGCAACTGCTCTGATGGCTGTTGTGATCGATTAATTTTACCTCCCGCTGTTCTCTCTTTTGCCCTCTTCGGAGGGCATTTTTTTGTCTGCATCATTAGAACAAGTAATAAAAAAAGTTGTGTATTTACTATATACCAAAAGAAAAAGCGCACTTTCGTGCGCTTCGCCTTATGTATTGGTGGGTCGGGCGAGATTCGAACTCGCGACCAACGGATTAAAAGTCCGCTGCTCTACCGACTGAGCTACCGACCCGGTAAAACGGAAATTATAGCAAGAAGTTTGTAGTTTCCCCTTGGTCTGGGGAGTCTGCCCCTAAGCCCTTGTACTTACGAGTAGCTTATGAGTTGACCCGCCTAGCCACTGGCGGGTTTTTGGAAAAATACTCCTTAATTCCTCTCAAAATGGCCTCTGCAATTCGGTCTTGATAGCCTTCATCATTCAATCTGGCCTCTTCTTGAGGATTGCTGATAAAAGCAGTTTCTACCAGGATAGAAGGGATGTCTGGAGCCTTTAAAACAGCAAAGCTAGCTTGTTCAACTTTGGCCTTATGAAGCGGTGCAAAGCCTCCAATTTGCTTCAGAATGGATTGGCCGACTTGCATAGAGTCTTTAATTTGCGCAGTTGTCGACATATCCAGAAGTAAGTTCGCTACTTGACGATCTTGCGTCTTGATATTGATGCCCCCGATTAAATCTGAAGCATTTTCTTTATTCGCCATCCAACGTGCCATGGAGCTACTAGCACCCATTTGAGAAAGCGCAAATACAGAAGCACCCCTAGCTCGGGGTTCAATAAAGGCATCTGCATGAATCGATACAAATAGATCTGCTTCAACTCTTCTGGCTTTTTGTACCCTCACATGCAGAGGCACAAAGTAATCACCATCTCTAGTCAGGTAAGAGCGCATATAGGCTTCACTCTCAATTTTGTCTTTGAGTCGCTTGGCTATCGAGAGCACGACATTTTTTTCTCGGGATCCTGCGGTACCAATGGCGCCTGGATCTTCACCGCCATGGCCAGGATCAATCGCAATCGTAATTAATCGTTTGTATTTAGGAGGTGCTGATACATCCTTTGTTTCTGGGATGGCTTGGGCTACCGGGGCTGCCGGTACTTTAACAGCCTCTTTATCTTTCTTGGTTGCAAACTGCGCAATCAGATCAATCTCTTCATTGGCTTTTTCAAGAGCACTCTCTTTTTTGGCACTACTTTTCACGAGGGCCATGAGTGGATCTAATGGTGTTGTTGGGTAAAGATCAAACACCATGCGGTAGTTGTATTCACCAACGGGATCGAGCGTGAAGAGTTGTGGCTTGATGGGTTCTTTCAAGTCAAATACTAAACGCACAATACCTGGCTGAAATTGCCCCACCCGAATTTGCGATACATAGGGGTCGTTTGGTTTGACCTTAGCAACAATATCTTTTAGCGTCGGATTGAGCTCTAAACCTTGTACATCAACTACCAAGCGATCTGGGTTGGTGAGGATCTGCTGCGTAATGGGTAGTGGTTTATCAGACTCCAAAGTAATGCGGGTGTAATCCTCTGAGGGCCAAATACGCACGCCCAATATCTTGGCACCCCAGGCAATATCTACTTCAGTAAGGAGTAAGGCAAAACTCAAAAACTTAGCTGAAGTCTTGAGGTGCTGTCTTCTAGAGAAATTCACTTTTTTACTACTCATGACTTTATTTGTGTTGCTTGCGCTTTTTGAGTCTGCTCAACAACTTTTTTGCCTTGCTCAGAAAAAGCATTAAGCTCAATGGCACGTTCATTGTCATCTGTGCCAGCTGTCAGAGTAATCTGAATATCAAATGTAGGAAGGGTGCCTTCAGCCTTTTCTGGCCACTCAATTAAACAAAATCCCGGCACATCAAAGTATTCTCCAAATCCTGCTTCTTGCCATTCCAAGGAATCACGCATTCTGTACAGATCAAAGTGGTGGGCAGTGAATGCTTGTTGATTGCTTTGCAGTTCGTAGGGCTCACACAAGGTATAAGTAGGGCTCTTTACTTTTCCTTCGTAGCCCAAGCCCTGAATCAAATGTCTGGCAAAGGTCGTTTTGCCTGCGCCTAGGTCGCCCTCTAAAGAGATATTGAGGTGGGATTTCGGAGAATGCTTCATATTCTCCTGAATAGAGGCGGCAAGACGCTGGGCTAGGGATGCAGTTTCTGCTTCCTGCCTACAATATTGCTTGAGCGATGCTTTGGGAGATGTCTGAGGCGTCTGATTTGCGGTCATTGCCCTAGTTTATTCAATTATTGCGCTACATTCTGTATTGCCTATGTCTTTATCTACAAACCCCTCCACACTAGATCAGCCAAAACTGCGAGCTTGGCTGGGGGAGCAGGCTGAGAGCTTGGGTTTTGATGACTTACGGATTACCGATACCCATTTAGGTATTGCCAGTGAGCGCCTCCAAGAATGGCTAGCAGAAGGGCGTCATGGCCATATGGAATATATGCAGCGCCATGCAGACTTACGCTCTGATCCTCAGCTATTAGTTCCAGGCACAGTCAGAGTAATTTGCGTGTCGATGAACTACCTTCCGCCTGAAAGTGACTTTGATGCTGAGTGGCAGAGACTGGAAGATCCTTCGCAAGCGGTGGTCTCGATGTATGCCCGCGGGCGCGACTATCACAAAGTGCTCCGCAATCGTTTGCAAGATTTTGCTAAAGCTATTGAAGAAAAGATTGGCGCCTTTGGCTATCGAGTGTTTACAGACTCAGCACCCTTAATGGAAGTAGAGCTTGCTCGTAAAGCAGGTTTAGGTTGGCGTGGTAAACATACACTCCTACTCAATCGAGAATCTGGCTCAACCTTTTTCTTGGGTGAGATCTTAGTAGATGTTCCGCTACCGCTTGATGAAGAGCAGGATGAGCATTGTGGTACTTGCCAATCCTGTATTCATATCTGCCCCACCCAAGCCATCACTGCACCTTATCAATTAGATGCGCGTCGTTGCATTTCTTATCTCACTATTGAAAATCCTGAGGCCATACCAGTAGAGTTCAGAAGCGCGATGGGTAATCGTATTTACGGCTGTGATGATTGCCAACTGATTTGCCCATGGAATAAATTTGCTAAGCGTTCACAGCTCCCAGACTTTGCACAACGCCATGGCTTAGGACAAGCTAGTCTTCTGCATCTCTGGTCTTGGACCGAGGCCGAGTTTGAGCAGCGCCATGAAGGGAGTGCAATACGTCGTATTGGTTATAGTCGCTGGCGCCGTAATCTGGCGGTGGCGATGGGTAATGCGCTGGCTAGTCCCAAAGTTACTGCTACTGATAAAGATTTAATTCAGAAGGCCTTGAGCGAAAGTTTGTCTTCTGCTGATGCTTTAGTTGCCGAGCATATTGAGTGGGCCCTAAAGGCTTACAATTGACACATGTCATCATCCGAGCAACCCTATATTGATCCTAGCGAAATCGCGCTAGAGGGTTCGGCTGCCGAGCGTTTCAAAAGTCCAAAAGATGCATTCTGGTCGGGCCTTCGGGATGGAGCTGGTGCACCAGCCATGGTGCTCTTTGCAGGCATGGTTGGTTTCGGAGCCATGGGTAAGACCAATGGCTTTGATGTTTGGTTTACTACCTTTACTTCCTTTTTCATGTTCGCCCTACCAGGGCAGGTGGTCTTACTGGAGATGGCGATTACCGGTTCATCAGCTGTTGCTATTGCTTTAGCGGTGACACTAACCTCGACCCGTTTTATTACGATGACCGTAACACTCTTTCCACAGTTTCATCAAAAAGATCGTAATCGTAGTTTGTATGCTTCAGTCCATTTATTAGCAATGACTGCATGGGCAATCTCGATGAAGGAGTTTCATGCGATTGAGACTAAGCACCGATTAGCTTACTTTGTCGGTCTGGGCTTACTCTGTTGGTTCATTTCCATTCCAGGAACAATCTTGGGTTTCTACTTGGCAGGTATGGTGCCTCCAGCAGTCACCTTGGGTCTTGTTTTTATTAATCCACTATTTTTCTTATTGACCTTTACTGAAGTAAAGCCTTGGATTAACCGCATCGCACTGATGTTAGGTTGCATCTTTGGCCCGATTTTCTTCATCGTTGATCGCGATACTAGTTTGCTCACATCAGGTCTTGTGGCTGGAACACTGGCTTACTTTATTGATCGTCAGTTCTTGCGTAAAAAAGCTGGAGTGATTGGATGATGAACACTATGGCTAATGCGCTCTCCGGCTGGGGTTTGTGGTTCGCCCTTGCGGGTGCTTGCCTAGGTACTTACTTCTGCCGCGCGATTGGGGTATTTCTCTCTAATAGCATTAATCAAGAGAGCGAAATCTTCCGTTGGATAGCTGCAGTTACGTACGCAATGGTTGCTGCCTTAACAGTGCGTCTGATTGTCATGCCCTTAGGCTTAATGGCAACAGTACCTTTGTGGATACGCATTGTGATTTGCGCCTTAGCAATTGGCGTCATGATTTCAAAACCCACTAAGCGATTGGTTGCAGGCTTACTGACTGGAACCTTACTGATGGTGGGTTACGGCGTAATACATTAATACGCTAAAAATCTTTTAACTGTCTTTAAAGATGCGCCGCCAGAATTCTGGCGATATGTACCGCTTCTCTTTGTGCGCCATCCGCAATTTGATGACGGCAGCTAGTGCCATCAGCCACTACCCAGCTATCAGGTGATTTTCGAATACTAGGCAAGAGACTAAGTTCAGCCATTTGTTTAGACACTTCAATATGCTCTGCTTCATAACCAAAACTGCCCGCCATACCGCAGCAAGATGATTCAATCAATTTAGGCTCTGCTTTAGGAATCAGTTTAAGTAATTCCATAGCGGGAGTTACTGCTGCAAAAGCCTTCTGATGACAGTGACCATGAAAGAGCACTGGTTTGCTGGCTTCTTTGAGATTCAGCTTAAGCGTTCCTGCTTTAGCTTCAGATGCCAAGAACTCTTCTAAGAGTTGTGCTTGCTTAGAAACGCTGATGGCTTTATCACCAAAGCCCATGACTAAGGCTTCATCCTTGAGGGTAAAGAGGCACGAAGGCTCTAAACCAATAATCGGAATGTTCTTGTCTGCATAGGGTGCAAGATGATCAACGAGTTCACCAAGCGTTTCTTTGGCTTTATCTACCATGCCTGCGGCAAGATAGGTCCTGCCACAGCAAAACTCTTTTGAGCAAGTATTGTTTGTTACTTTTGTCTTGCTATTACTCTTATTCGGAATATGCACACGGTAACCCGCAGCTTTAAGAACCCTCAGTGCGGCAATGAGATTTTCATCTTCAAAATAGGCATTAAAAGTATCGGCGAGTAACACTACGCCTTTGCCATTGGTGCTTTGTGTCAATTGCTCGGGTGTGAACTGATAACTTAGTGCTACTTGCTGATTCCAGAAGGTCTTGCTTTTCCAGATCGGCAAACTTCTCTGTGCAGAGATACCCATGATCCATTCTTGTAGTTTTGCTACTGGCTCAATGTGATTGCGCAGGTTCAGTAGTGCTGGCAGGAGTGGAATATTACTAATGGTGGCTGCATATTTGGGTAAAAAAGCTACTGCTAAATCTCGTAAGGAATGACCAACCCGTTTCTTGTAGGCTGATAAGAACTCAATCTTCATCTTGGCCATATCTACACCAGTAGGACACTCACGACGGCAAGCTTTGCAGCTGACACAAAGATCCATCACTTCTTTAATCACATCGCTTGCTAATGGTGATGATTCTGGAGAGGAGTTGCTCTTGATATCCAGTTGATTCGATAGTGCCAAGCGTAAGGTATTGGCTCTGCCTCTAGTGAGATGCTTTTCATCGCGAGTCACCCGATAGCTAGGGCACATCACTTCAGCATCAAACTTGCGGCAGTGACCATTGTTATTGCACATCTCCACCGCTTTAGCCAAGCCCATTGCTGGATCGCCACCAGTGCCTGGCGCAGTCGTTTGCTCTGTAACAGGATTGTTCTGGACATTCCAAGCGGACCAATCTAGTGCGGGTTGCAATGGAATGACTTTATAGCTGGGCGGAAATCTAAAGTTACTGACATCATCCATCTTCGGCGGATTGACAATCTTGCCAGGATTAAATAATCCCTTAGGATCAAATGCGTGCTTGATTTCAGAGAGGGCTTCGGTAATCTTGGGGCCAAATTGCCAAGAGACCCACTCACCACGACATAAGCCGTCACCATGCTCACCGCTGTAAGCACCTTTGTACTTGCGCACTAGCTCTGATGCTTCTTCTGCTACAGCGCGCATCTTTTGGGCGCCATCTCTGCGCATATCCAGAATAGGGCGTACATGCAAAGTTCCTACAGAGGCGTGGGCATACCAAGTACCTCTTGATCCATGCTTAGAGAACACCTCGGTTAATGCCTGGGTGTAATCAGCCAAACTTTCAAGCGGCACGGCGCAATCTTCAATAAAGCTCACCGGCTTACCATCGCCTTTAAGACTCATCATGATGTTCAAACCTGCCTTGCGCACTTCCCAGAGATTCTTTTGCAAAGCGGCGTCAGGCATTGGTACTACTGAGCCTGGCAAACCTAAATCACTCATCAGTTCTTGTAAGGCTTTGAGTTTATCTAGTAGTGGGGCATGGGCCTCACCGGAGAACTCCACTAACAGAATAGCTTCTGGTGTTTGTGCGGCGTGATCGATCAGTGCAGTCTCAATCGTTTTCTGAAAGCTCGGATTGCTGCGGGCCAAATCAATCATCGTGCGATCCACTAGCTCCACAGCAGTAGGACCCAGTTTGACAATATGCTGAGCGCTATCCATTGCTTTGTAGAAACTCGCAAAGTTCACAATGCCCAGCACCTTATGCTGTGGCAGTGGAGCTAACTTGAGTTTGAGGGATTTGAAATAGGCTAGCGTACCTTCGCTACCCACTAATAGATGTGACAGATTGACGCTACCATCTTGGGTGTACGGTAATTCGCTTTGGGGATGAAAGATATCGAGGTTGTAACCTGCAACACGTCTAAGAACTTTGGGGAAACGCGCCTCAATCTCCGGCTGCAGAGTATTAGCCAAGCCTTTTACAAAGTTACCCAGCTCTTTAGCAACCCCGGAGCTATTTGCATAGTTAGCAAATTCACCAACTTGGCCATTGGCAAGCCAAGCATTGATTCCTAAAACGTTATGCACCATATTACCGTAGGCAATGGAGCGGCTTCCACAGGAGTTATTGCCTGCCATGCCGCCAATGGTTGCCTGCCCACCAGTAGAAACGTCTACTGGATACCAAAGGCCATGTTGCTTCAATGAGCCATTAAGGTGATCGAGCACTATACCTGGCTCCACTTCGACATAGCCTTTTTCTAAATTGAGATCAAGAACGTTTCTGAAGTATTTGCTGTTATCAATAACTAATGCTGCGCCAGTGGTTTGACCGCACTGACTTGTACCACCACCACGGGGGAGCACAGGCACACCCATTTCAGATGCAATCTGAATGCTACTTGCAATATCTTGTGCAGTCTTTGGCACGAATACTGCCACTGGCATGGCTTGATAGATAGAAGCATCGGTAGCATAACGACCACGACTTGCGCTATCAGTCATCACTTCCCCAGATGTCTCCTGACGCAAACGTTTAGCGAGTTGTGCTTGATCTACCATCAGCTCTTTGAGATCGAGAGGTTTATTCATTTGAGTGCCTCTCCTGCAGTTGTGGCTTGGGCTTCAACTTTAAGTAACTGCACTACAACATCACGTTTGTTTTGGACGTGCTGGATCATGATTTTGCGCATACGGGCGCTGTCTCTGGCCTTGAGAGCATCGAGCATCTCTTGATGTTCTTCAACTGCTTTTTCCCATTTGACGCCATCTTGATTAGATCTAAAGCGCAGGGCTTCAATGCGGGCATTCACTTGAGAGAAGAGCTGAGCCAGCACTGGATTATTAGCCGCTTGATTGATTAGATGATGGATACGCAGATTGAGTTTGTAATAAGTGGATAAATCACGGCGGGCATACGAAGCCATCATTTCATATTGGAGGGCCTCTAGTTCAGAGAGGGTAGCATCGCTAATATTGTTTGCAGCTAGCTCTCCAGAAAAACCTTCTAGGTCTGCAATGACATTAAAGGTGTTAATCACATCCTCAAGACTGAGTTGCACGGCAATCGCACCACGGTTAGCGATCAGCTCAACTAAACCATCTGCAGCCAAACGACGAATCGCTTCCCGGATTGGAGTGCGAGAAACATTTAAGCTCTCAGCCAATTCGCGTTCATTGAGTTTGCTGCCAGGAACAATCTTGCCTTCCACCAAAAGAAGTCTGAGCTTTTGGAAGATGGCCTCATGCAAGTTCTGCGAATTCGGTTGTTCTATTACCGTCATGGCATCCGTTTCCTAGACTCTAAATTTGTATACAAAAATATCAATAAGCCATCATAAAGCATAAATATAGGCTTTAAACGCTAAATAGTGGCTTTATTTTAAGGTTTTTTGGAAATAATTTGTATACAAAATAGAAAATTGGCAAAAATTGTCTTACACTAGCGAGATTACTCAACCAAAACTCAGCGAGACAAAACATGCTCAAACTCGATAACCACGCATCTGGACGCCATTTCTTACATATTCCTGGCCCAAGTCCAGTTCCTCCGCGCGTGTTGCGTGCGATTAGCTACCAAACGATTGACCATCGTGGTCCGGAGTTTGGCGCTTTTGGTTTGAAGGTGTTGGAAGGCATTAAAAAGATTTTTAAGACCAATCAACCCGTCATTATTTATTCCGCCTCCGGCACTGGTGCGTGGGAAGGTGCATTGGTGAATGTCCTGAGTCCTGGTGATAAGGTGCTCTTTTATGAGACCGGTCAATTTGCAAACTTGTGGCGTGCACTTGGTAAACGTCTTGGTCTTGATGTTGAAGTAGTCGGTAAAGCTGGACAAGACTCTTGGCGCTGGGGTGTAGATGCATCTGTGATTGAAGAGCGTTTACGCAAAGATACTGGACATGAGATCAAAGCAGTATGCGTAGTTCATAACGAAACTTCTACTGGCGTTACTTCAAACATTGCTGCAGTTCGTAAAGCTATTGATTCATTAAAGCATCCAGCCTTATTGCTCGTGGATAGCGTATCTGGCTTGGGTTCTGCGGACTATGAGCACGATAAGTGGGGCGCTGACGTGACCATCTCTGGTTCACAAAAAGGTTTGATGTTGCCTCCTGGAATTGGCTTTAATGCTTTGTCACCAAGAGCAATTGAAGTAAGCAAGAACAATAAAATGCTCAAGGCCTATTGGGCCTGGGATGAAATTCTCGAATCCAATAAAAATGGTTACTGGCCTACAACACCAAGTACTAATCTGATGTATGGATTGCATGAAGCGATGGACATGATGTTGGCTGAAGGTCTGGATACCATTTTTGCACGCCACCAACGTTTAGCTGCAGCTTGTCGTGAAGCAGTAAAAGCTTGGGGATTAGAGATTCAGTGTCAGGACACCGATTGTTATTCACCGGTACTCACCTGTATTGCAACACCTGAAGGCATGGATGCCGATGTCCTGCGTAAGCATGCTTTAGAGAAATTCAATCTCTCCTTAGGTACTGGCCTTGGCAAGATCAAAGGTAAGGCATTCCGTATTGGCCATTTGGGCGACTGTAATGAGCTCAACCTCATGGCAGCTCTGAGTGGCGTAGAGATGAGTTTGGGTTCTATGGGCTTTAAACCCAAGGCAAGTGGGGTAGTTGCTGCTCAAGAATTCCTAAAATAATCCGTTTTTAGCATTAGGAGCGGGGTGGAGCTAGATCCTCAGGGTCAATCGGGCTGCACCCCTTATAATTCAAGTACTTATATAGAGGCGCACAGATTAGATGTGCCATTTTCGAGACAGAAAGATTAAACATGTTAGCGACTAAACCTTATTTAACTCAGGCTGATGTTCAAAAGATTTTGAATGCAGCTGATCAACATGCTGCTAAACATAATTTGGCAGTGACGATTGCTGTTTGTGATGATGGTGGCCATATGTTGGGCTTAATTCGTCGCGACGGTTGCGCTCCCTTATCTTCTTACATTGCTCAAGAGAAAGCACGCACTGCTGCCATGGGCAAACGTGAGACACGTGTTTACGAAGAAATTATTAATAACGGACGTCATGCTTTCTTATCCGCCCCGCACGTATCGGGTATGTTGGAGGGTGGCGTCAATATCGAGGTAAACGGGTTTACCATCGGCGCAGTCGGCGTTTCCGGCGTTAAATCAGCGGAGGATGCTGAGACCGCTAAGGCCGGCATTGCCGCCATTCTGTAAGTTACCTTGATAAATACTGATACTGAAATAACTTCTATTACAGGGGCTGACGATACAGTCGCCCCTAGTACCACTAGCGTTACTGACACCGCCCCTTCGGCAACAATTACTTTTGCTGATTTTGGTTTAGATCCAAAGATTCAAAAGGCGGTACTCGAGCAGGGCTACACCATTCCTACACCGATTCAAGCGCAATCGATCCCACACGTTTTAGCGGGTAGAGACTTGATGGGCGCAGCGCAAACCGGAACTGGTAAGACAGCCGCTTTTGTATTGCCAATCATTCAACAGATTTTGCGACATGCTAGCAATAGCGCTTCACCAGCGCGTCATCCGATTCGTGCTTTAGTGCTGACTCCAACTAGAGAGTTGGCAGTGCAAGTGGCTGAGAATGCCGCTAGCTATTCCAAACATACTGATTTGCGCGCTGCTGTGGTCTATGGCGGTGTAGATATGAAGGAGCAAGTTGGGATTTTGCGCAACGGCGTTGAAATCTTGATTGCCACACCAGGCCGCTTACTTGATCACATTGGTTCAAAAGTAGCCAACTTATCCCAAGTAGAAATTCTCGTGCTCGATGAAGCCGACCGTATGCTCGATATGGGTTTCTTACCCGATCTGCAGCGCATTATTAATTTGATTCCTGCGCAAAGACAAACCCTACTGTTCTCAGCAACTTTTTCACCAGAAATTAAAAAACTGGCACAGAGTTATTTGCGTACTCCGGTAACGGTAGAGGTAGCACGCCAGAATGCTGCTGCAGATACCGTCAAGCAGGTAGTGCACATGGTGGCCTCGGCTGATAAGCAGAGCGCCATTGTAAGGGTATTGGAAGAGCGCACACGTAAGGGTCTATCACGTCAATGCATCATCTTTACGAATAGTCGTTTGGGTTGCGCCAGATTGTCTCGTGCGCTGGAGCGTGATGGCATTAAAGCGGGCGCGATTCATGGTGATAAGAGTCAGGGCGAACGTACTCTTACATTAGATGCATTTAAATCTGGCGCCATCGAAGCACTGGTTGCAACTGATGTTGCTGCCCGTGGTTTAGATATTCCGGATATGCCCTGTGTGATTAACCATGAATTGCCATATAACGCAGAAGACTTTATTCATCGTATTGGCCGCACTGGTCGTGCCGGTAGCACAGGCGATGCAATTGCACTGGTAGATGCTAGCGAAAAGCGTTTGCTTGATGACATCGAAAAATTGATGAAGCGTAAGCTTGATATCAAACCTTTGCCAGAAGGCACCCCTTCACAAGGTAGGACCCCTTCAAGTAGCCATTCATCTACAAGATCTTCACCTAGCAGTGCACCAGCAAAAATGTCTGACCCATTTTTCTACAAGCCTTATGAACCCAGTGCCGCACCACATGCTACAGAGGGCGCAAAGCCTGAAGAGAAGAAAGTGGGTATTACGCCTGCTAAGCCAACTGTTGGCGCTTTATTGGGCGGCTTTAAAAAGAAGTAGTTCAGCGCCAAGCATGGGTGGCTGCTAAAAGCCACTCTGCAATGGTGATGTTCTCACCATCAGGCAAATTTCTTAATCCCAAATGCTGTGCTGCTTTGCGTAATTCTGCAAGAGCGCCTTTTGCATCTTCGGTATTAATCTGGGCTGCCAAGGTTTGCTTGCTCAATTTCTCCCCATGCTCATCGAGCACCAAAGGTAGGTGAAGGTATTGGGGGGTTTCATATCCCAATATCTTTTGCAGATGAATTTGCCGGGCGGTATTGCTTAGTAAATCTTCGCCACGCACAATATGAGTGATGCCTTGCTGCGCATCATCGACTACTACTGCCAGTTGATAAGTAAATAAACCATCGCTTCTACGTAAAACAAAGTCGCCCACTGCTGTATTAAGGTCTTGGCTTTGATGACCCAGCGCTACATCCTCAAACTCAATATGACATTTCTCGGGCAGGGCAAGTCGCCAGGCGACTTTGCTTGTCTTTAATAGTTCTGGTGAATTGGTTTGTAACTGATCTGGCCTGCATGTTCCTGGGTAAACCATTTCCTGATGACGGGGGGTTTCAATTCCCAAGTTAGCCAGAGTACTGGCAATGGTTTGCCTCGAGCAGGTGCAGGGAAAGAGTAATTTGAGCTCATTAAATCGCTCTAAGGCCTCCTGGTAGAGTCCTTGGCGCTCAGACTGGTAGGTGAGCTCTTCATCCCAAGCAAGGCCGCAGGCAAGAAGTTGCGCTTGGATCTGTTGGTCTGCCCCAGGAATGCACCTGGGGGTATCTAAATCCTCGATTCTGAGCAGCCATTGACCCCCATTTTTACGGGCATCTAACCAGCTTCCCAGGGCGGCAAGCAAGGATCCAGCATGGAGTGGGCCAGTGGGAGAGGGGGCAAATCGCCCGCGGTAGGCGTCGGCTGGGGATGAGAGGTTTTTCAATGTAGACACAGCTAAAATCATCTCATGGCTTCACCCCGTTTTGTACATCTTCGCCTTCATTCCGAGTTTTCGATTACGGATGGAGTCGTTCGTATTGACGATGCAGTAGCCGCCGCTGTCAAAGATGAAATGGGTGCCTTAGCCCTGACTGATCTCAGTAATCTATTTGGATTAGTGCGTTTTTATACGGCAGCCCGTGCGGCTGGCATTAAACCGATTACGGGTGCCGATGTTTGGGTGAGCAATCCCCAAGATCCAGATCAGCCATATCGTTTATTACTCTTAGTGCAAAACCATTCTGGCTATCTCAATCTTTGTGAGTTACTCAGTAGAGCTTCTTTAGAGAACCAATCGCGTGGTCGCGCTGAAGTGAACTCCGCTTGGTTTAGTGAGCCCGCTGCAAAAGCTGAAGATAAGAAAGCTAAAAGAACCCTGACTTATGGATTGATTGCGCTCTCAGGAGCGCGCCAAGGTGAGGTTGGTACTGCTTTATTAGCGGGTCAAGAAGATCAAGCCAAAATTGCTGCAAAACGCTATGAAAAATTGTTCCCCAAGTCTTTTTATATTGAGGTTCAACGGGGTGGCCATCACCAAGACGAGAAGCAGCTCCAGCTAGCCTGCCATCTTGCTAGTGAGCTGAAGTTACCGGTAGTGGCAACCCACCCTGTGCAGTTCATGAAAAAGAGCGATTTCACGGCCCATGAGGCAAGGGTCTGTATTTCTGAAGGTGAGTTGTTAGGTAATCCACGACGCTCGAAAAAATTTAATGATGAGCAATACTTCTTAACGCAAGCAGAAATGGAACAGCGTTTTGCAGATTTGCCTGTTGCAATAGCAAACTCCGTGGAAATTGCCAAGCGCTGTAACTTATCACTTGTGCTGGGTCAGCCACGCTTGCCAGATTTCCCGACACCTCCCGGCATTACGCTAGATGAATATTTACTTGCCCAATCTGAAGTTGGGCTTGAGCGTCATATGGAGCGTAATTTCCCGGATGCAGAAGAGCGCGCTAAGGAAATGCCACGCTATCGCGAGCGTTTAGTGTTTGAGGTGAAGACGATTTCTCAAATGGGATTTCCGGGCTACTTCCTCATCGTGGCGGATTTCATTAACTGGGCAAAAAATAATGGCGTGCCGGTAGGCCCTGGCCGTGGATCAGGCGCTGGCTCTTTAGTGGCTTACTCCCTGGGTATTACCGACCTTGACCCACTTCGCTATAACTTGCTCTTTGAGCGTTTCTTAAATCCAGAGCGAGTTTCGATGCCCGACTTTGATATCGATTTTTGCCAACACGGTCGTGACCGCGTGATTCAGTACGTTAAAGATAAATACGGTAAAGATGCAGTTAGTCAGATTGCTACCTTTGGCACGATGGCAGCGCGAGCAGCGATTCGGGATGTAGGGCGCGTACTAGAGCAGGGCTATAACTTCGTAGATGGTATTGCCAAACTCGTTCCCAATAAGCCAGGTCAATATATGACTATTGAAATGGCCAAGAAAGAAGAGAAGCAATTAGCCGAGCGTGAGAAAAATGAAGATGAAGTGCGGCAGTTACTTTCTCTTGCACAGCAATTAGAGGGCATGACTCGCAACGTCGGTATGCATGCTGGGGGTGTATTGATCGCTCCCGGACGTCTGACTGATTTCTGTCCGCTCTACACGCAAGAGAGCAAGGATCAAGATAGCAGCTCGGTGATCAGTCAGTTTGATAAAGATGACGTTGAAGCCATTGGCTTGGTGAAGTTTGACTTCTTAGGCTTGACCACGCTGACCATCTTAGCTGCCGCAGAGCGCTGGATTAAAGCACTTCATGCTGATCGCAAGGGTTGGAGTATTAGCGATATGTTGCTTGATGATGAAAAAGCCTTTGATGTGCTCAAGAAAGCCAATACCGTTGCCGTGTTCCAGTTAGAGAGCCGTGGCATGCAAGGCATGCTACGTGAAGCCAAGCCTGACCGCTTTGAGGACATTATTGCCTTGGTAGCTTTATACCGACCAGGCCCAATGGACCTGATTCCAGACTTTATTGAGCGTAAGCATGGTCGTCAAAAAGTAGAGTATCCAGATCCGCGTATTGAATCAGTACTCCGAGAGACCTACGGCATCATGGTCTATCAAGAGCAGGTGATGCAGATGGCGCAGATGATTGGCGGCTACTCATTAGGTGGTGCTGATATGTTGCGTCGTGCGATGGGCAAGAAAAAGCCAGAAGAGATGGCGCAGCACCGCAAGATTTTCAGTGATGGCGCAAAAGCAGGCGGCATTAGTGAAGGTAAAGCAAATGAGATCTATGACTTGATGGAGCGTTTTGCGGGCTATGGATTTAATAAATCCCATGCTGCTGCTTATGCACTCTTAGCTTATCAAACTGCTTGGCTCAAGGCCTACTACCCAGCTGAATTCATGGCGGCTAACTTATCGCTCGCGATGGATGACACCGATAAGGTGAAGATTTTGTATGACGATTGCTTGGCCAATCAGATTCGTGTGTTCTCCCCCGATATCAATACGGGTGTCTATGAGTTCACGCCCTTGCGTGCACCTGATGCAGCAATGGATTCACCGGTTAGCCACATTCGCTACGGTTTAGGCGCTGTCAGAGGTACAGGCGAAGCTGCGATTGAAGCGATTGTCAAAGCGCGCGAGACTGGCGGACCATTTAAAGACCTATTTGATTTCTGCGCCCGAGTCGATCGCCGACAAGTGAACCGCCGTGCCATTGAAGCGCTCATGCGTGCCGGTGCATTCGATAGCCTCTACCGTGATTTAGTTCCTGCGGGCGGTAATCTCTATGACATCCGCTCTACCTTATTAGCTTCACTAGCAAGAGCCATTGAAGCTGCAGAACAAGCAGAAGCCTCGATTCATCAGGTGAGTTTGTTTGAAGCTGCTGGAGAAGAAGATCGCCATCTTCCAGAACTAGTTCGTGAGCCGGTCTGGTCTGAGAAAAAACGCCTGCAAGAAGAAAAGACTGCTTTAGGGCTTTGTTTAACAGGGCATATGTTTGATGCCTATCGTGATGAAACTGCACACTTCATTCGTCAACCTTTAGCCAAGGTAGCTGAAGGTAAAGATCAATTGATTGCCGGCATTATTACTTCAGCTCGGATGCTCACAGGTCAACGCGGCCGCATGATGATTGCCACGATTGATGATGGTAGCGCCGCTATTGAGGTGACCCTTTATAGCGAAGTGTATGAACCGAATCGTTCCTGGCTCAAAGAAGATGAGATGTTAGTTGCTAAGGTCAACGTCACACCAGATAAATTCTCGGGTGGTATGCGGGTAGTTTCAGAAGCAGTGATGGATATTACTGGCGCGCGTATGCGTTTTGCTCGCAATGTACACGTCTGCATTGATTCTGCAATTGATCTCAAGATGCTACGTAGTCAAATCGGACCTTATTTGATGACCAATCGTGTCAGGGATCCCAAGTTGAGTCCTGCTCGACCAGTAATGCCCGGCTCTAATGATGGCGTCAAGGGTTTAATGTTAACCGCTGCTGTGACTACGAGTGGCGGGGCTTGCTTAATGCAATTCCCAGAAGAGTTACGCATTTACCCCGATGACGCTTGCCTACACAGCCTCAATCAATTGCTAGCCTCAAAACAAAAAGACCCAGTTCAGGTTCAGTACCACTAAGTACTTTTGATCGCTTGCTCAATCGCTGTGATGACTTGAGCAGGTTCTAATAAATCTAAGCACTCACTATTGCTATCAGCACGATCAAGGCAGCCTGCTTTGCGGCAGGGCACACATTCGCCAGGACCTTGCAAGATAGTGACATTACCAACAGTTTGTGAGCGAGCTCGAAGTTGATAAGGTTGTTCACCAATAAAACCATTGGGCCATGGGCCAAAGTTTGTTGGGGGGGTTGCCCCAAATAAGGTGATCGTCGGAGTGTTACAAGCCGCTGCCAAATGAGTAATGGAGGTATCAACACCAATATAGAGTACGGCACTTCGTAAGAGCGTGCCCGCTTGTGGAATAGAGAGTTTGCCTGCAGTGTTAATGACTTTGCTAGCAGTCGAATCACCCAAAAGAGAGATGATGTCGTGATTGAGTTGCACATCTTGCTTCGCAGGCGAGGCGCTCAATACCACCTGAAACCCTCTACTAACAATCCAAGTAATCAGGTGCTGCCAGTGCGCTAGAGGCCAGCGCTTATATGCGGTAAGTGGTCCTGGGTGAATCACGACATAGGGTTGGGTGAGCGCATTTGTAATCACAGGTGTCAGTGGTTCACCAACGGGTGGTGTTACAGAAATCGGTTTATTAAACAGATCTGCTGGGTTTCTGAAGAAGACTTCGAGTAAGCGCAGTTTCTCTGCAATGACGTGTTGATTAAAGTAATCCACATCTACCGTATGCATGCAGATGAATTTCTTCCAAGCGTTTTGCTTTTCACTTTTACTTCTCTTAGATTTATCCTCCACCTCTTTGCCTTGGGGATGACCACCTAGGACTCCGACCCTTCTAAAAGCAGCAACTAAGCCATAAATATAGGCCCGATCGCTAGGTTGAGTAACGATGGCTAAGTCATAGCGCTGAAATAATGTGCTGAACAGTGATAGGTATTCGCCGAAGCCGGGGCGATCAGAGGTCTCAATGATCTTCGCGATATCAGGGTTGCCGTACAGCATATCGAGCTTGCCGCGATAGCCTAGAAAATGAAACTGCGCATCTGGCCACAACTCTCTAGCCTTGCTAATGAGCGGAGTCGTCACCAGCACATCGCCAATTTGTCGCGTAGCGATGAATAATACTTTTTTAGGTTTTAGATCTGAGAAGGCACTCATCTGCTTACATGGCCTTCGCTAGAATTTTTTCTCGAACGCGCCGGGCATTCTCAGCGGCATTACTTTGATCATGGATTTTATGAAAGAGGTGTAAAACTTCAGTAGCCCATGATCCTGATTTACGAATGATCTGGTGCCGTTGCAAGCGAAATACAAAATCGGCATCCTCATGACCCCAGCCAGTCATGGTTTCATCAAAGCCATTGATAGCCTCAGCATCTGCTTTCCAGCAAGCCATATTGCAACCCTTAATACGACGCCAGACAAACTTTTGATAGTCCCGCCAAGGGCCATTGCCAAACTTCATCTTGAGAGGCCAATATTTATTAATGCCACCACTAAATCTTTCACCCAAAAGACTGGCGCTAAAGCGCTTAAAGTTCCAATGAGACCAAGTCAGTAGCTCTTGAGTGAGTTTTTCATTCAGGAGCACTCGGCTACCAGTTACTAAATATCCTTTTTGTGCCAATGAGCGATGACGTGCAACAAAATCAGGCTGAACTATGCAATCCCCATCCAGAAATATTAAATAGTCACCGTGTGCAGCAGCGATGGCTCGATTCAGAATGATGGTTTTCCGAAAGCCTTGGTCCTCTTGCCATAAGTGGTTAATAGCAATGGACGAAGAGGTCTTGAACTGTTCAATGACTTTCTTGGTGTTATCGGTAGAGCCATCATCGGCAATGATGATTTCAAAATGGCGATCGGTTTGTGTCTCAAGAGACTCTAAGCAAAGTTTGAGAGCTTGTGGCCAGTTGTAGGTGGCCAACAAAATCGAAATCATTTTCTAGAATCCTGATTGAGATGCCACAACTTGATATAACGATAGTAAGTGCCTTGGCCATTAGAGATTGCCAAAGCAAATCCTTGAGCACCATCTAAGAAGCCTGTGCGAATAATATAAGTGCGAAAGAACGCCCAGAAGCCATGAAGTACTGCTTTGAGAGGGCTACTCGTTTTACCTTTGGCAAAGGCTTGCTCTGCAGAGGCGGTGGAGTAGCGATCGATCTTTTGTAAAACCTGTGAGTAGTTCATGAAGCTGTAATGCAACATTGGATTTTCCAGTTTAGCTACTTGCCCATTTGGAATTAATCTCTCGTGCACTAGGTCATTCGAGAAGCAGGCGGTTCCCCGCTTAAAGAGGCGGTCAACATAGTCCGGACTCCAGCCAGAATGACGAATAAAGCGTCCGCAATACCAAGATAGTCTTGGGATAGCAAAACAGTTCACCTGGGCGCTATGTTGAATAGCTACCTGAATTTCAGCTCTAAGGGCAGGGGTTAGTCTTTCATCTGCATCTAGAGAGAGCACCCAATCCCCGGTTGCCAGATCCAAAGCGCGATTCTTTTGGGGGCCAAAACCGGGCCAATCGGGTGGGCTGGCAATCACCGCCCCATATTTTTGGGCTATTTCAAGGGTACGGTCTGTGCTGGCCGTATCGACCACAACGATCTGCTGGGCAATGCCCTCTAGAGAGGCTAGACAATCGTCCAAATTGGCCTCTTCATTGCGGGTGATGAGTATGACTGATAAGGTGGGCATAATTCATTATATGAATGCTCAAGACCGAATTGCCCTAAATCGCTTAATTACCTATCTTAAGCCCCATATTGGCTTGATTATTGGGTCTTTGGTGGCCATGGCCTTTGTCGCCGCCTCAGAGACTTCAATTCCTGCCTTGATGAAGCCTTTGCTTGATCGCGGCTTTACAGGTCAAATGAATAATCAGCTTTGGCAGGTACCTGTTTTCTTGGTTGGCTTAGCGATGGTTCGTAGCTTAGCTCAATTTTTATCCAACTATTTGTTGTCGCGTGTGATTAATTCGGTTCTTCTAAAGTTACGCGAGCAAATGTTTCAAACTCTGCTGCACGCTAAAACAATCTTTTTCCAACAAAATTCAGCATCTCATGTGATCAATGCGGTTGTATTTGAAGTCAATAATGTTCTTTCCATTATGGGTGGGATGTTAATTAGTTTAGTGCGTGATTCCCTGACGGTGATTGGTCTGATGGGCTACTTAATTTATCTAAACTGGAAACTGACTTTAATTGTCCTAATTATTTTTCCAATCATTGCTTACATCATGAGTAAGATTAACCGCCGCCTACGATCTCTCAATCGTGAGCAGCAAACTCTGACGAGTGATCTTGCATATATCGTTGAAGAGGCTGCTGCTGGTTATCGGATTATTAAAGTGCATGGTGCTGAGCAATATGAGATGAATCGCTTTCTCGAAAAAGCTGAGCGCCTTCGCCAATTTGCATTGAAGTCGGCTGTAGCAGGTGGCTTGAACCAGCCAATAACACAGCTCATTGCCTCGATGGCCTTGTCAGTAGTGCTAGTAGTCGCCTTACTGCAGTCTGCTACAGAAGGTACGACAGTTGGCGGCTTTGCCGCCTTCATCACGGCAATGTTATTGGTGATTTCTCCATTAAAGCACCTAGCCGATATCAATCAACCCTTGCAACGAGGCCTTACAGCAGCCGAGATGATTTTTGGGCTCATGGATCAACCTTTGGAAGAGGCTGAGGAACGCAGGCTCAATATGAAGTCCTTGGACAAAGCCAAAGGTAGCATTCGCTTTGAGGATGTTGGTTTCTCGTATGAACAAGAGGTGGGCCGACAAGATGCCTTACGCGGAATTAATCTTTCTATTGCGCCTGGTGAGGTAGTCGCTTTTGTTGGGCCATCTGGCGGCGGAAAATCTACGCTAGTTAATTTGCTGCCCCGTTTCTTCAAACCAACAAGCGGACATATTTTCTTGGATGATATTCGCTTAGAAGATATCGTATTGGCTGACATCAGAAAGCAAATTGCCTTTGTGAGCCAAGATGTCATCTTATTTAACGATACGATTGCTGCAAACGTAGCCTATGGTGCTAGCGGTCAAGAAGGGATAGATCGGGGAAGAGTAATCGAGGCTTTAGAGGCGGCTAACCTGGGCGCTCTCATTAAAGAACTACCAGAAGGTATTGATTCAATGGTTGGTGATAACGGCAATCGCCTATCTGGGGGTCAACGTCAGCGTCTGGCAATCGCTCGGGCAATCTATAAGGATGCCCCTATCTTAATTTTGGACGAAGCTACTTCTGCTTTAGATTCCGAGTCGGAGCGACAAGTGCAAGATGCCCTAGACCGCCTGATGGCTGGCAGAACAACCTTAGTCATTGCCCATCGCTTATCGACGATTGAGCATGCTGACCGTATTGTGGTTCTAGAACATGGCCAAATTGTTGAGAATGGCTCACACGAAGACTTAATCAAAAAAGATGGCCTGTATGCCAACCTTCACCGCATTCAGTTTTCAAACGCTTAAATAAATCAACTCAGAACAATATCGTATTGTTCTTGGCGAAAGCTGCCTTCAGCTTGAAGAGTGATCGGCTTAGCAATAAAGTCACCCAGTTGAGCCAGGAATTGATTTTCTTCTTCTAGAAATAAGTCAATGACATCAGGGGCTGCAACGATTCTAAATTCGCGTGGATTGAACTGGCGATGCTCCCGCACAATCTCACGCAAGATTTCATAGCAAATGGTTTGAGCGGTTTTTACTTCGCCCTTACCCATGCAGGTAGCGCATGGCTCGCAGGTGATGTGAGCTAAGGACTCACGAGTTCGTTTGCGTGTCATCTCTACTAAGCCTAATGCAGAAAATTCACTCACTGATGTGCGAGCATGATCGCGCTCAAGATTGCGCTTGAGTTCATAGAGAACAGATTCTTGATGATCTTTGCCGAGCATATCAATAAAGTCAATAATGATGATGCCACCGAGGTTACGTAAACGTAATTGCCGAGCAATAGCTTGAGCTGCTTCTAAATTGGTTTTAAAGACAGTGTCATCTAGATTGCGGGCACCGACATAACTGCCCGTGTTCACGTCAATTGTTGTCATGGACTCTGTCTGGTCAATCATGAGGTAGCCCCCAGACTTCAGATCTACTCTACGACCCAAAGCTTTATTGATTTCAGCATCGACATCAAATAAGTCGAAGAGGGCGCGCTCACCACGATGAAGCGTTAGCTTACCTAATAGATTGGGCATATACAGATTCGAAAATACTTTGAGCTTTTCAAAGTTCTCAGCAGAGTCCACCCGAATCTGGGTAGTCTCTTCACCGGCGATATCTCGCAAAACGCGTTCAGCTAGGCTCAGATCCTGATATAGCAGGCTTGGTGCCGCTTGATGTTTTTTTGCCTCCTGAATATTTTCCCAGGTAGTGCGTAGGTAATGCATGTCATGTAAAAGCTCGGTATCGGAAGCCTCTTGAGCGCTAGTGCGTACAATGATGCCGCCTTTTTCATCGGCAGCCATCAGGCCAGCTAGCCTGACTTTAATTGCTTCACGCTCTTCTGCTTGATCAATGCGTTGAGATACACCGATATATTTTTCTGTAGCAGGATCGCTGCCTGCTGGAGGCAGATATACCAAGTTGCGACCAGCAATACTCAGTTGCGCTGTCAAACGAGCGCCCTTAGTCCCAAGAGGATCTTTTAGTACTTGCACCAAGATCGTTTGACCTTCGAACAATAGCTTTTCAAT
This sequence comes from Polynucleobacter sp. UB-Piko-W3, assembly GCF_018881635.1. Lineage (GTDB taxonomy): Bacteria > Pseudomonadota > Gammaproteobacteria > Burkholderiales > Burkholderiaceae > Polynucleobacter. The sequence continues at coordinate 1,142,868 of NZ_JACVPY010000002.1, read as the reverse complement.
TTGGGCTAGCGGATTATTTTGGACAATGTCAGCTACGTGCATAAAAGCCGTGCGCTCAAGACCAATTTCAATAAAAGCAGATTGCATACCAGGCAGTACGCGAACGACTTTAGCAAGATAGATATTGCCAACAATACCGCGTTGACGTGTGCGTTCAATTTGCAGTTCTTGAACGGCACCTTGCTGAATCAAGGCCACCCGCGTTTCTTGCGGGGTGATATTGATGAGGATTTCTTCGTTCATAGGCATGTCACCTGAGCGCGCTCTAGAAGTTGTGCAGTTTCAAAAATGGGTAATCCCATGATACCGCTATAACTCCCCTCAATCGAAGGGATGAAAGCACCCCCAAGCCCTTGAATACCGTAGGCACCCGCTTTTCCGAAAGGCTCGCCGCCGGCAATATAAGCAGCTATCTGCTCTGGCGATAGCTTGGCAAAATGAACCTTTGATGTCTGCACCAAGCAAAGCGGGCTCTGACTTGGGTCAATAGTCAGGGCAACAGCTGTCAGAACTTCGTGAGTGTTACCACTGAGCATATTTAAGATGCGGGCAGCGTCAGTTTCATCCGTAGGCTTTCCTAAAATCTCACCTTCACTATTACCGGGCAGACTCACAGTGGTATCAGCGCATAAGATCGGCGCCCACGTAAGACCACTTTTTTGCCAGCGTGCCAAGGCAGTGGTGCTTTTCGCTAAGGTAACACGCTCAACATAGGCGCGAGCTTTTTCATGAAGAAGGGGGGTTTCAATGCTTTCACTATCTTCACCGGGGCTGGGTGCTAACATCTCATAGCGGATGCCCATTTGTTTTAATAACTCTTGGCGTCGTGGACTTTGTGAGGCGAGATAGATGAAAGAGTACACAGGATTACTCACGATGGTAGGGGTGACCCTGCAAGATAGTCCAAGCGCGATACAGTTGTTCAACGAGTAATACTCTAGCCATAGCGTGTGGCAGGGTTAAGCTAGAGAGTCGCCACATTGCTTGCGCATTGGATTTCAGACTAGGGTCTAGGCCATCAGCGCCACCAATTAAAAAGGTGATATCAAAGCCCTCTTGGCGCCATGAGGCCAGTTGAGTTGCTAGATTTTGTGTTGTCTGATCTTTGCCGCGTTCATCTAAGGCAATCACTCTTGAGCCTTTTGGAATAGCAGCAGCAATCTTGATCGCTTCTTTGGCAGGCGTAAGATCAGGTTTGATTTCTTTAATTTCAATACTGCAGTCCGCTGGCATCCGTTTGACATAGTCTTGGGTTGCTGTAGCAACCCAATCGGGCATTTTGTGACCAACAGAAACGATGGTTAAGCGCATGAGTAAGACGAATAATCAGGCAAAGAATGGGGCAGGGAAAAAAGCGAGACGAACTTATTCTTCGTCGTCTTCTAAATCACTGGCTTTTACAAGTCCCTTACTACCAGCCAATTTAACGCGTACAGGTTTTGCACCCCACATGCCTTCTAGTTGGTAGTAAGAACGCAGCATCGGTTGTAGGATATGAACAACGATATCGCCGCAATCTACCAATACCCATTCACCAGTTTCTAGCCCTTCGATGGAGATCACCTCACCACCCTTAGCATTGACATCTTCTTTAACTGACATCGCTAGTGATCGTGTTTGACGGTTGCTTGAACCAGTGGCAATGATCACGCGATCAAATAGCTCACTGAGTTTAGTGGTGTCGTATACGCGTATATCTTGCGCTTTAACATCTTCTAGGGCATCAATAATGACGCGTTGTAATTTACGTAAGTCCATGGTTTCTCAATGATATTTTTTAGTATTTAGGGTGATCTTAGCTTGATTACTGATACAAGCCCAGCTTTGTAATGATTTCTAAGGTATGAGTGGGGATTTGCTCTGAAGCAATCTGTTCGTGGGCAGGTGTTTTGAGGCGATTGCGCAGATCAGTAGAGGAGAGATCGACTGACAAGCTTTCATCTACATAGATGAGTCCAGATGGCTCATTGATCAGCGCTGCTGGATCAAATACTTGGCGTACTTTCAATATTTCCTTGATTTCAGGGCTCATCTCAGTATCTAGATCGTAGTGCGGCCGACTCGCAACTGCAAAGTTCATATATTTAAATAAATCACGCCAAGAATTCCAGCTTGGAAGATGAATTAGGGAGTCTGCACCTGTTAGCCAAGTTAGACTGGCCTTAGGGCCAAAGCGCTCTCTGAGGGACTTGGCAGTATCAATGCTATAGCTTGGACCTGCTCGTTCAATTTCAATTCGATCAACTCCAATTTGGGTTGGAATTTTTAGATACAAGAACGCTCTAGCTAAATCTATACCTGCCCCTTCCGTCAACTGAAACCGAATTTCTGCAGGAGTGATATCGGCACCTTTTTGCCAAGGCTCACCGCTAGGTATGAGAAGTAATTGATCTAATTGCAATATCTTTGCAAAATGACTTGCTAGCTTTAAGTGGCCAATATGCGGCGGATCAAAAGTTCCACCCAGAATGCCAATTTTCTGAATGCTGCTCAAGCTAACCAATCGCGTGGTTTGAGGTAATAGTCATAGAGCTTAGCCTCGGGCGTGCCTAGCTTAGGCTGCCAGTTGTACCACCACTGCACCACTGGGGGCATCGACATGAGGATTGATTCTGTTCTTCCGCCAGAGTGCAGTCCAAAGATAGTGCCCCGGTCAAAGATCAGGTTGTATTCCACGTAACGACCACGACGATATTCTTGGAAAGATTTTTCTTCTGGTGTGAAAGGATCTTGATAGCGGCGTTTTAAGATCGGCAGATAGGCGTTGATAAAAGCATCGCCCACTGCGCGGGTCATTGCAAAACTCTGCTCAAAGCCTAGCTCATTAAAGTCATCAAAGAACACTCCACCAATACCGCGGGGCTCATCACGATGCTTTAAATAAAAATATTCGTCACACCATTTTTTAAAGCGAGGGTAGAGCTCTTCACCAAATGGGTCTAGAGCATCTTTAGCAGTTTGATGAAAGTGTTTACAGTCTTCGTCAACACCGTAATAGGGTGTGAGATCAAAGCCGCCACCAAACCACCAAACCGGTTCTTTATCCACAGCTTGCGCAATAAAGCAACGTACATTCATATGGGTAGTAGGGGCTTTAGGATTGTTTGGATGAAATACCAATGACATGCCTAATGCTTCAAAGCTGCGGCCGGCCATTTCAGGGCGATGATGGGAAGCGGAAGGCGGCATTTGATCGCCACGGACATGCGAGAAACCCACGCCACCTTTTTCTAAGATGTTGCCGCCATCTAAAGTGGAAGTGCGACCATAGCCCTTGAGTTTGCTGTCTTCAGGTTTATGCCATTCATCAGCAACAAAGGCTTTACCATCAAGAGCACTAACTGCACTCGTAATGCGATCTTGCAAGCCTAAGAAATAATCTCTTAGCGCTGTTATGTCAATTTGGGTGTGTTGTGTTGTCAAGTGAGTCTACCTATTTACTTGATTGCGCGATAACCAATATCTTTGCGATATTGCATGCCATCAAACTGAATCTGATCAATGACATCATAGGCTTTTTGTTGCGCACCACGAACAGTATCCGCAAGGCCTACTACGCACATTACCCTACCGCCTGAAGTGAGTATCTTGCCATCTTCCAATTTAGTACCTGCATGGAAAGTAATCTGATCTTCAGTATCAGCCGGAATGCCGCTAATGACATCGCCATTGCGTGGGGTATCTGGATAGTTATGAGCTGCTAGCACCACCCCTAAGGCCGTCCGACGATCCCACTCTAGATCTACCTCATTGAGCTTGCCATCAACAGCATGATCTAAGGCATTTACTAGATCACTGCGCAGGCGAGCCATGATCGGCTGTGTTTCTGGGTCGCCCATGCGGCAATTGAACTCTAAGGTTTTGATCTTGCCATTTGGTGCAATCATTAAGCCAGCATACAAGAAACCCGTATAGGGAATGCCATCTGCTTCCATGCCTTTGACTGTTGGCATGATGACTTCACGCAAAGCACGTGCATGGATTTCTGGTGTAACAACGGGAGCGGGGGAGTAAGCACCCATCCCGCCAGTATTAGGTCCCTGGTCAGCATCAAGCAAGCGTTTGTGATCTTGGCTAGTTGCTAGTGCGAGAACATTCTTGCCATCAACGAGCACAATAAAACTGGCTTCTTCACCAGTCAGGAATTCTTCAATCACAACACGTGCACCCGCATTACCTAATTTGTTATCAGCTAGCATCATATCTACTGCTCCATGTGCTTCCTCTAAGTTCATGGCAACAACAACACCTTTACCAGCGGCAAGCCCATCAGCCTTAATCACAATCGGTGCACCTTTGGCATCAATATAGGCATGTGCCTCAAGGGCGCTACTAAATGTTTGGTAATCAGCCGTCGGAATGCCGTGACGCTTCATAAATGCTTTAGAAAAATCCTTAGAGGATTCTAGTTGTGCTGCTAATTGCGTTGGACCAAAAATACGTAAACCGTTACTGCGAAAGACATCCACAATACCGGCGGCTAAGGGCGCTTCTGGTCCAACTACAGTGAGATGAATCTTCTCACGCTTGGCAAAGTCTGCCAGTTCTTGTAAGTCTGTAATTGGTAAGTTCTCAATACCAGCGCCAGTTTGTTTAGCGGTAGCAGTGCCGCCATTTCCGGGCGCTACATAGACAGTTTGTACTTGAGGCGATTGGGCAAGCTTCCACGCTAGAGCATGTTCGCGTCCACCAGATCCAATGAGAAGAATTTTCATAGTGAGTAAAAGTTCTATTTAAAGAGCGGCGTTTGTAAATACTTCTTGAACATCATCCAGATTTTCAAGAGCGTCTAATAGTTTTTGCATACTTTCTGCTTGATCACCTTCGAGAGTAATCTCGGTTTCGGGACGCATTGCTACAGTAGCTAATTCAGGCTTGAGACCCGCTTTACTCATAGCGTCTTGTACTTTTGAGAAATCAGGAACTGGTGAGAGCACTTCAAGTGAGCCGTCTTCATGCGTAATCACATCTTCTGCGCCAGCATCTAAGGCGACTTCCATCAAATGGTCTTCACTAGTGCCTGGTGCAAATAACATTTGGCCGCAATGTTTGAAGAGAAACGCAACCGATCCTTCAGCGCCCATATTGCCACCATTTTTATTGAAAGCATGGCGAACTTCAGCAACAGTGCGAGTGCGATTATCGGTTAAGCAATCGACAATGATGGCAGCACCATTCATTCCATAGCCTTCATAACGAATCTCTTCGTAGTTCACACCTTCCAGTGAGCCGGTACCACGGGCAATAGCTCTTTGCACATTGTCGTTGGGCATATTGGAGTCTTTGGCTTTATCAATCGCTAAGCGCAAGCGAGGATTAGTGGCAACATCGCCACCACCTAATTTGGCAGCAACAGTAATTTCTTTAATGAGTTTTGTCCAAATCTTGCCGCGCTTTTCGTCTTGACGACCTTTGCGGTGCTGAATATTGGCCCATTTCGAGTGGCCGGCCATACGGGTAATTCCTTGTAATAATTTGGCTAGAGGACCTCATTTTAAAGGGTTCTAGACCAAAGATAGACGATTGAGAGCCGTTTTTTGTTACACTCTCATGTCTTAGCAGTAATAAAGCATCCTAGTTAGCAGAATTTCCACTGCAAACACCTGCCTCGGTGATGGAATTGGTAGACGTGCCGGACTCAAAATCCGGTGCCGCAAGGCGTGGCGGTTCGAGTCCGCCCCGAGGCACCACTCAAATGACGATTTTGTCTTTGAGTTCCACTAAATTCTAAATCTCATACGAATCAGATTCGTTATTCATTGCTTGCTCAACGATTTTCTTGGTTAATGTCGGCGAGAAGAGTTCAATAAAGGTATAAACAAAAGACCTTAAATAAGCACCTTGTTTGACGCCAAGATGGGTAACATTATTGCCAAACAAATGACTTGCTGAAATTACCTTGAGGTTGCGATCCCGATCAGGGTCATAGGCATGACCTGCAACAATCCCAATACCCATGCCAGTTTCTACATAAGTTTTAATCACGTCGGCATCGATCGCTTCCAAAATAATATCTGGCGTGATATTTCTTTGGGCAAAAGCGGCATCAATTTTGCTGCGGCCTGCAAAGGCTTTGTCATATGTAATGATCGGATACTTTGCAATTTCTTCTAATGTCACCGTGGCTTGATTTAGAAGTGGGTGACTTAATGGCACCATCACCACGTGTTGCCATTGATACCCAGGTAGAGCAAGGACTCCAGGTGTATTGGCGATCCCTTCAGTGGCAATCGCGATATCAGCCCGATCATGAGTGAGGAGTTCAGCAATTTGCCCAGGATTACCTTGCGCAATACTGACGCGTACCTTTGGGAAGCGTTTTGTAAACTCCATGAGAACTTTAG